>SCMV01000050.1 GCA_005502875.1 Comamonadaceae bacterium 2PF
GCCTCGCCCTGCCCATCTCCCCCCCCAACCCCCCGGTCGGCTGCGTGATCGTGCGCGACGACCGCCTCATCGGGCAGGGGCACACCCAGCAAGCTGGCGGCCCTCACGCCGAAGTCATGGCCATGCGTGACGCGCAAGCGCGGGGCGAAAGCCTCCAGGGCGCCACCGCTTACGTCACCCTTGAGCCTTGCTCGCACCATGGCCGCACGCCGCCCTGTGCCGACGCCCTGATCAGGGAAGGCCTGGCCCGCGTGGTCGTGGCCCTGCACGACCCCAATCCGCTGGTGGCGGGGCAGGGTGTTGCCAGGTTGCGTGCTGCTGGCATCGCCGTTGACGAACTGCAGCCTGATCACCCCGCGGCGATCGAGGCGCGCGAGATCAAGATCGGCTTCCTGTCTCGCATGGTGCGCCAGCGCCCCTGGGTGCGCCTGAAGGTGGCCGCTTCGCTGGATGGCCGCACGGCGCTGGACAACGGTGTCAGCCAGTGGATCACCTCACCGGGCGCGCGCGAGGACGGGCAGCACTGGCGCGCCCGTGCGTCGGCCGTGCTCACCGGCATCGGCACGGTGCTGGACGACAACCCTCGCCTCGATGTGCGTGCTTTCGAGGTGCCTCGTCAGCCCCTGCGCGTGGTGCTCGACAGCCGCTGGCGCATGCCGCCCGATTCGGCCATGCTGGGCACACCGGGTGGCGTGCTGGTGGTGGGGTTGCCGCCGGCCGATGGCGCCGCGAAAGACCGGCAGTCGGCGCTGCGGGCGGCGGGCGCCGAGGTGTTGGAGGCACCAACAAGTGTCGCAGACCTGCCTGCCGCTTTGGCATCTGCACCCCTTGATGCCCGGGGCGCCTCAAGTGTTGCTGTCGCGGGGAAGGCGCGATCGGCCGATCTGTTGAATGGCGCCACCACGGTACCTGCCCAAGTCGACATCACCTGGCTCTTGCCCGAGCTCGCTCGCCGCGGCGTCAACGAACTGCACGTCGAAGCCGGCGCGCGCCTGAATGGTCATTTGATCGAGCAGGGGTGGGTCGACGAGATCCTGGTGTATCTTGCGCCCAAGCTGCTGGGCCCTGGACGGGCGCTGGCCGCGCTGTCGCCGCTCACGGGGCTGGAGGGCTGCTGGCAAGGCGAGGTCCGGGACCTCTGCCTGATCGGCCCGGATGCCCGCCTGATCGTGCGCCCGCCCGGTCGCGAACGTTTCTGAGGCCTGCTGGGGCGCCTGTCCCGGTCCGTGGCATCGGTTGGTGCCTGCACCTGTGTGCTGGTGATCGGTGCCCAGCTTTCCCTCTGCCTTCATCACCACCCTTCAACGTCGTCGAGAAGTCCATGTTCACCGGCATCATCACTGGCGTTGGCCAGGTCACCGACAACCAGCCCCTGGGCGATCAACCCACCCACGGCCGCCGCCTGACCATCCAGGCCCCGGCTGGCTACCTCGAGGGCGTTGGCCTGGGCGACAGCATCGCCATCAACGGCGCCTGCATGACCGTCACCACCTTCGACGTGGCAGCCAGCCGTTTCACCATCGACGTCTCGGCCGAGAGCCTGGCGCGCACGGTCGGCCTGGTTGGCAGCGGCCACCGCGTCAACCTGGAGCAGGCCCTGCGCTCGCACGACCGCCTGGGCGGCCACATCGTCACCGGCCACGTCGATGGCGTGGGCGAGGTGGTGGTGTTCGAGCCTGTGGGCGAGTCGTGGCTGTTGCGCATCCGCGCCCCGAAGGCCCTGGCGCGCTTCCTGGCCTACAAGGGCTCGATCACCGTCAATGGCGTGAGCCTGACGGTCAACCGCGTGCAGGACGCCGGCGATGGCAGCACCGAGTTCGACATCAACCTCATCCCGCACACCATTGAAAACACGGCGCTGGGCGAGCTCAAGGCGGGCGCCAGCGTCAACCTCGAGGTCGACCTGATCGCTCGTTATGTCGAGCGCATGCTGTCGGCCGAAGGGCGGCTGCCAGGCTGAGCGAATCGCACCAGCGCACCAGCGCACACGCAAGCTGGGTGCGCAGGCGTGGACCCGGTGGCGGCGAGCAAGCGACCCGCTGAGCCACCCCTTGGCCTCGCCGCGCACCCTTTGGCTGTCTTGCGTGGTGAAATCCCGGCGCATTTCCGCTCTCCAAGCGGGCTCAAGCTGGGGTTTGCCCCCGTTGGGGTGCGCCGCCCGCCTACAATCGCGGGATGCCGATTTCACCCATCCCCGAGCTGATCGCCGAGCTGGCCGCTGGCCGCATGGTCATCCTGGTTGACGAAGAAGACCGCGAAAACGAGGGCGACCTCGTGCTGGCCTCCGACCACGTCACGCCCGAAGCCATCAACTTCATGGCCAAGTACGGCCGTGGCCTGATCTGCCTGACGCTCAACCGCGAGCGTTGCGAGCGCCTGCAGCTGCCGCCCATGGCCACGCGCAATGGCACCAAGCATGGCACCGCTTTCACGGTGTCCATCGAGGCCGTCGAGGGGGTGACCACCGGCATCTCGGCCGCCGACCGCGCCCGCACGGTGCAGGCCGCCGTCGCCGCCGACGCCAAGCCCACCGACCTGGTGCAGCCCGGTCACATCTTCCCGTTGCAGGCCAAGGACGGCGGCGTGCTCATGCGCGCCGGCCACACCGAAGCCGGTTGCGACCTCGCCGGCATGGCGGGCCTGACGCCCTCGTCCGTGATCTGCGAGATCATGAACGACGACGGCACCATGGCGCGCCTGCCCGATCTGGAGGTCTTCGCGCAGGAGCACGGCCTGAAGATCGGCACCATCGCCGACCTGATCCAGTACCGCAGCCGCAACGAGAGCCTGATCGAGAAAGTCGGTCGCCGCACCATGCAGACGCCCGAGGGCCCGTTCGAGACCCGCGTTTTCAAGGACCGCACGGGTGCCGTGCACATGGCCCTGAGCCTGGGCCTCGAGGGTGCCAAGCCGGGTCGCGAGGACGAGGTGCTGGTGCGCGTGCACGAGCCCTTCTCGGTGCTCGACTGGCTGGACGCTGGCAGCCGCAGCCACTCATGGCCGCTGCCCAAGGCCCTGGCCGCCGTGCGCGAAGCCGGCCGTGGCGTGGTGGTGCTGCTCAACGTGGGCGACGACCCAGAGCGCCTGCTCGACCGCGTGCTGCCCGCCGATCCGCAAGCCGTCCCCAAGACCCCGGCTGACCTGCGCACCTACGGCGTGGGCGCCCAGATCCTCAAAACCCTGGGCGTGCAGCGCATGCGACTGATGGGCAACCAGCAACGCCTGCCCAGCATGGTCGGCTACGGCCTGGAGGTCAGCGGCTTCCTGACCGCCGACGGCCAGAGCCTGCCGGTGCCCCACGCCTGACCCCCCAGGGGCGGCCTGCCCGCCGCCCCATCGTTCTTTCATTTGTTCTTTTCACCTCGCTCTTTAGATTGGATGTCCCATGCAAGGCGCTGACAAAGGTACCGCCAACCGCCTCGACGGCAACGACCTGCGGGTCGGGCTCGTTCAGGCCCGTTTCAACGACGACCTCACCGGTCGCCTCGCCACCGTCTGCATCGACGAACTGGTTGCCTTGGGTGTGCAACGCAAGCACATCACCCACGTGACCGTGCCTGGCGCCCTCGAGGTGCCCGTGGCGTTGCAGGCCATGGCCGACAGCGAGCGCTACGACGCCCTGGTGGCCCTGGGGTGCATCATCCGCGGCGAGACCTACCATTTCGAACTGGTCGCCAACGAAAGCGGCGCCGGCGTGACGCGCGTCAGCCTCGATCACCACGTGCCCATCGCCAACTGCATCCTGACGGTTGAAAACCAGGAGCAGGCCGAGGCCCGCGTCGAAGAGAAGGGCCGTGACGCGGCCCGCGTTGCCGTCGAGATGGCCAACCTGCTGGACGACCTGCTGTGAGCGACGTGACCTCCACCCCTCCCGAGCGCCAAGGCGCAGCTTCTGCCCCGCCGCGCGATCGCGCCAAGTCGTCGCGCCGCCGCGCCCGTGAATACGCGCTGCAAGGCCTCTACGAGTGGCAACTGAACCCGCGTGAGCCGGGCGCCATCGACGCCGACCTGCGCGATGCCCCCGAGTTCAGCAAGTGTGACCGTGGCCACTACGACGCTTTGCTGCACGGCTGCATCGAACAAGCCGCTCAGCTCGACGCAGCGCTGCTGAAGTACCTGGACCGCTCGGTGCAAGAGCTCTCGCCCATCGAGCACGCGGTGCTGTGGATCGGGGCTTACGAGCTCAGCCACTGCCTGGACGTGCCCTACAAGGTCGCGATCAACGAAGCCGTCGAGCTGGCCAAGTCCTTTGGTGGCACCGATGGCCACAAGTTCGTCAACGGTGTGCTGGACCACCTGGCTCCCGGCTTGCGCCCCGACGAAGTCAAGGCCTACCGTTCGAAACAGCGCTGAGCTTTTCTCGCTGTCGTGTCCACCCCTCCTACGCAACCTGCGGTCACCCAGCCTCACGAGGTGGAGGCGGATCGGCTCGTGGTCGATGACATCGACTCGATTTCCGAGACGCGCCCACTGCCCGAGCCCGACCCAGCCGAGCTGCGCCGCGTGCGGCCCGAGTCGCTGCCCACGATCGGGCACATCGGCCGCTATGCGCTGAAATACGTCATCGGTGAAGGCGGGCTGGGCACCGTTTATGCGGCGCACGACACCTTGTTGTCGCGCCTGATCGCGATCAAGACGCTGAACGTGAACCTGCCCGCGTCCGAGCGCGAGCAGTTCGACAAGCTGGTGCTGCACGAGGCGCGGGCCTCGGCGGGCCTGAACCACTCCTACATCGTCACCGTGCACGACGCGGGCACGAGCGAGCAGGGCAGCTACATCGCCATGGAGCTGCTCAAGGGGCGCGACCTGCGCCACCTGCTGTCCATGGGCTGGAAGCCCACGCCCGAGCAGGCCGCGCTGATCGTGCGGCGCGTGGCCGATGCGCTGTCCTACGCCCACCACAAGGGCGTGACCCACCGCGACATCAAGCCGGCCAACATCTTCATGGTCGGGCGCACGCAGCCGCGCGTGCTCGATTTCGGCATCGCGCGCATCCGCCAGGTCGAGGCCTTGGCGCAGCGCGATGACGAGACCAGCCGCTTCCAGGAGCTGATCGGCGGCTCGCCCTTTTACATGGCGCCCGAGCTGGTGCGCCGCGAGCCAGGTGATCAGCGCGTGGACGTCTACGCTTTGGGCGTGGTGCTCTACGAGCTGCTGGCTGGGCGGCGAGCCTTCACGGGAGGCTCGCTCGACGAGATCGCCGACGCGGTGCTGCACCAGCCGGTCAAGCCCGTGCACGAGGTCAACCCCGAGATCCCGCGCGCGCTGTCGGACATCGTGGCCCACGCGATGCACCGAGACATCGACCAGCGTTTTCGTTCGGCGCGGCGCTTGTCGCACGCCTTGCGCGATTGGCTGGATGGCATCGATGGCAATCGCCCTGTCGCCTCCGAGCCGGCTGCGCCGCGCACCTCGTCTCGTCAGCGTCCGCTGTGGCGCCAGCCCCTGGTGTGGTTGCTGGCGGTCAGCTTCATCGGCCTGGTCGTGGCGCTGGCCGGTGTGTACCTGACGGGCTTGCGCGGGCCTTGAGTGAGCTTGGCGGCGGGCGCACGGCGCGATCGAGCGCGCGCCTTGGCCTGGATGTCGGCCCAGCCTCGGCCGCGGTTCAACGTCTTCAGCCCTTGCTCAGCGCCACCTCCAGCGCGCGGTCGCCCTGACCGGCCCAGCGCCTGACCTCGTCGTCGAGCAGGTGCAAGGTGCGCGGGTGCTGCTGGGCCCAGCTGCGTGCCAGCACCAGCTTGACTTTGCCGGATCGGGCCGGTTGCAGCGACGCCACCTGTTCGGGCAGCTCCATGCGCGCGTGGTGCAGGATGATGGCCAGGCGCAGGCACAGCACCTGAGACATCAGCACCGTGTCGTGCTTGTGCTCGGCCAGCTTGATCAGCTCACCGCGTTGCCCCAGGGCCAGGGTGGCGAGTCGGCGCAGCTGCGACTGCGAGTAGCCCGACGCGTCGACGTGACCGAGCAGGTAGGCGCTGTGGCGGTGGTGGTCGTGGTGCGAGACCATCATGCCGATCTCGTGCAGGGCAGCGGCCCACCCCAGCTCGCGCGTGTGCTCGCCGTCGGCGCTGGCTTGTGGCTCGGCCAGGCCCCTCCAGAGGGACAGCGCCCGCTGACTCACGCGCGCAGCTTGCGCTGCATCGACCTGAAAGCGCCGCTGCAACTCGCGCACCGAGGTGTCGCGCGGATCGGGCTGCCGGTGGTCGCGAGTGGCCTCGATGCGGTCGTCGAGGTCGAAGATGACGCCTTGGCGCAAGGCGCCGCGTGCCGGGCGCATGACCTCGATGTCGAAGTGCTGAGACAGCGTGTAGAGGATGCTCAGGCCGCCGCCCAGCACGGCCTTGCGTTCGGGCTTGAGGCCGGGCAGGGTGAGGCTTTCGGCGTTGCCGGCTTCCAGGCAGCGCTCGATGCACCAGCGCAGGCCTTCGGGGGTGATGCTGCCGTCGGTGATGCCGTTGGCCGCCAGGATCTGCGCCACAGCGCCCACCGTGCCCGATGAGCCCAGGGCCTCGGTCCAGGCTTCGCGCGGGAAGAGGGTGAGCGCTTCTTCGAGCTCGGCGCCGGCGACGATCTGCGCCGCGCGGAAGTTCTCGGCGGTGTAGTTGCCCTGCGGGAAGTGCTGCATCGACAGGCTGACGCTGCCCACCGCGAAGGACTCGACCTGGCGTGCGCTGCGGCCCGTGCCCAGGATCATCTCGGTGGAGCGCCCGCCGATGTCGATGACCAGGCGCGGCAGCTCGCTGGGCTGCAGGCGCGAGACGCCCTGGTAGATCAGGCGGGCTTCTTCGCGGCCGGAGATGACCTCGATCGGGCTGCCCAGCACGCGGTTGCCGCGCTGCAGGAAGGCGTCGCGGTTGCGGGCCTCGCGCAGGGTCTGGGTGGCCACGGCACGCACCTGCCAGGGTTCGAACCCCTTGAGGCGCTGGGCGAAGGTGGCCAGGCAGGCCAGGCCACGCTGGGTGGCTTCTTCGGTCAGCATGCCCCGGCTGTCGAGGCCGGCGCCCAGGCGCACCGTTTCCTTGAGGTAGTCGATGCGCTTGTACTTGCCTTTGCTGACCTGGGCGATCTCCAGGCGGAAGCTGTTCGAGCCCATGTCGATGGCAGCGAGCAGGTCGGTGGGGCGGGCGACCGGGCTGGCCCCGGTGGTGGCTTTGGCCTGGCTCTTGCTGGCCACGTTGCGCGGTGCGAGGTTCATGGGGCCCTATTGTGGCCGCTTATCTCGTGTCGCCCGATGACAGCCCGGGCGGGTTTGACACGGTTGCTAAGATGAACACATGACCCTGACCTACATCATGGCCGCCACGCTGTTCGGTGGCCTGACTTCCGTGTTGCTCGCTGCGGCCCTGTCGGCACCCCTGCTGGGCCTGATCGTTCGCCACCTGGTGAGCCTGTCCACCGGCGTGTTGCTGGGCACGGCCTTGTTGCACGTGCTGCCTGAGGCCTTCGAGTCGCACGTCGAGCCGCATGCGCTGTTCCTGACCCTGTTGGGCGGCCTGATGTTCTTCTTCCTGCTGGAGAAGGCCGAGCTGTACCGCCATGGGCATCACCACGAGCACGACGATCACCACCATCACCACGGTTTTGATGCCGAGCAGGCGGGGCGGGGTGGCTGGAGCGTGCTGGTGGGCGACAGCATCCACAACTTCTGCGACGGCGTGCTGATTGCCGCAGCCTTCCTGGTCGACACGCACGTGGGCGCGGTCACGGCCATGGCGATCATCGCGCACGAGATCCCGCAGGAGGTGGGCGACTACATCGTGCTGATCAACGCGGGCTTCTCACGCACCCGTGCGCTGGTCTACAACCTGTTGTCCGGGCTGGCGGCCGTGGTGGGTGGGGTGCTGGGCTACTTCCTGATCGAGCCCTGGCAAAACCTGCTGCCTTACCTGATGGTGATCGCCGCGAGCAGCTTTGTGTACGTGGCGGTGGCCGACCTGATCCCGCAATTGCAAAAGCGATTGACCGCGCGCGACACCGTGCTGCAGTTGGTCTGGCTGGCCGTGGGCCTAGTCATGATCGCCTTGCTGGTAAACGGGCTCCATCACGAACACTGATTTTGCCCCCCCGGCATGCAGGGGTTTTGGGCGACGCGCCCCTTGAACCTGGGGTGCAAGGGTGTTTCCATTTGTGAACCGATGCCTACCATGCGGCAACTTGGTTGACTCATGGGCTTGGTCGCGGCGGTTTGCGCGGGCCCGCAAATCGCAAATGAAAACAGCATGGCAGTTGGGCTCGGTGGCTTTGGTCGCGTTGCTCGCAGGGTGTGGTGGTGGTGGCAACAGCGACGCACCGGCTGCTCAATCGGGCGGGCAGGTGCAAGCGGTGCCCAAAGAGCGCGCGTCCATCCTGGCGGTCTCGCCCGCGTCGGTGGCGCGTTGGGATGCGGTTCAGACCCTGCCCATCGTGCCGGTGTCGGCGGCCAACCTGCCTGACGGCAAGGTGCTGCTGTGGTCGGCCGAAGACCGTTTTGGCTTCTCCAGCGGCTCGCAGACGTACACGGCTTTGCTGGACCCGGTGACGGGGCAGGCCACGGAGCGCCTGGTCACCGAAACCCAGCACGACATGTTCTGCCCGGGCACCACCAACCTGGCCGACGGGCGCTTGCTCATCAACGGTGGCATCAGCACCCAGGCCACCAGCATCTACGACAGCCGCACCAACAGCTGGACGCGTGGGTCGGCGATGGTCATCCCTCGCGGCTACAACGCCAACACGCTGCTGGCCGATGGCTCGGTGCTGACCCTGGGCGGCTCCTGGAGCGGCGGCACGGGCGGCAAGCATGGCGAGGTCTGGAAGGACGGGCAGGGCTGGCGCCGCCTGACGGGCGTGCCGATCGACCCCTTCCTGTCGAACGATGCGTCGCGGGCTTTCGGCGGCGACAGCCATTTCTGGCTGCTGCCGGCTGGCAATGGCAAGGTCTTCCATGCCGGCACGGGCGTGGACATGCACTGGATCGACACCCAGGGCAATGGCAGCGTGACGTTCGCCGCACGCCGGGGCGATGACGAGTTCAGCGTCAGCGGCAACGCCGTGATGTTCGACACCGGCCGCATCCTCAAGGTGGGCGGCGGGCCGGGCTACGACGCGGTCAATGCCAACGCCAACAGCTACGTCATCGACATCAACGCGGGTGTGTCGGTGCGCAAGCTCGCGCCCATGGCCTATCGCCGGGCCTTCCACAACTCGGTGGTGTTGCCCAACGGGCAGGTGGTGATCATCGGCGGTCAGACCTACGCGGTGGGTTTCTCGGACAACAACTCGGTGCTGGTGCCTGAACTGTTCGACCCGGTCACCGAGACCTTCACGCCGCTGCCGGCGATGAGCGTGCCCCGCAACTACCACAGCGTGGCCTTGCTGCTGCCCGACGCGCGCGTGCTGTCGGCCGGTGGTGGCCTGTGCGGTCAGGGCTGCGCGGCCAACCACGCCGACTACCAGATCCTCAGCCCCAATTACCTGTTCACCCGCGACGGCCAGCCCGCTGTGCGCCCGGTCATCCGCAGCGCGCCCGACGAGGTGGTGTATGGCACGCGCATCCAGGTGCAACTCGACAGCGACGTGAGCTCGTTCGCCCTGGTGCGCATGAGCTCGACCACGCACACGGTCAACAACGACCAGCGACGCCTGTCGCTGAACTTCCGGCCCATGGGGGGGCAGCTCTACGAGGTGGACGTGCCCTCCAACCCTGGCTGGGCACTGCCCGGTTACTGGATGCTGTTCGCGCTCAACGACGACGGCGTGCCATCGGTGGCCAAGGTCGTTCGCGTTCACGGCACCGGTGCGCCGGTGATCACGCCGATCGCCGACCAGACCACCTTGCTGGGCGAGGCGGTGAGCCTGCAGCCGGCGGTCACGGTGGCCGGCGGCGGCACCGTCACCTACCGCGCCACGGGCTTGCCGGAGGGCGTGAGCATCGACGCAGCCACCGGTCGCATCAGCGGCACGGCCACGGCGGTCGGGCGCTCGCACGTCAAGTTCTTTGCCAGCAAAGGTGCGGCGAGCGTCAGCACCGAGTTCCTGTGGAGCGTGGGCAGCATCCAGGCCGCGCGCTACCTCAAGTTCGAAGCCTTGTCGGAGCGCAATGGCAACGCCTGGACATCGATGGCCGAGCTCAACTTGCTCAACGAGTCGGGTCAAGTCATGCCCCGCACGGGCTGGAAGGTGTCGGCAGACAGCCAGGAGTTGGCTGGAGAAAACGGGGCTGTGGGCAACGCCATCGACGGCAACGCGGGCACCATCTGGCACACGCAATGGCAGGCCGCCAACCCGGTGCACCCGCATTGGATCGTGGTCGACATGGGCTCGGCTCAGCGTGTCACGGGCTTGCGCTACACGCCTCGCTCGGGCGGGGGCAACGGCACCGTCGCGCGCTACCGCGTGCACCTGAGTCAGGATGGCGTGAACTGGGGCTCGCCCGTGTCCGAAGGCAACCTGGGTGACCTCGGTGACTGGGCCGCGACCAAGGAGCTGAGGTTCAATGCCTTGTCCACGGTCAACCGCGCGCCCACGCTGGTCGCGCCCGTGGCACCGCCCGTGCGCGAAGGCGACGCGGCGATGCTGACCGTGCCGGGCTCCGACCCCGATGGCGACGCCATCACCTTCAGCGCCAGTGGTTTGCCGCCTGGCATGTCCATCAACGCCAACTCCGGTGTGATCAGTGGCGTGGCCAGCCGCCTGGGCAGCTATGAGGTGACCGTCACGGCGCAGGACAACCGTGGGGCCAGCAGCCAGGTCTCCTTCAGCTGGTCGGTGCTGGGCGCGCCGCCCGTGATCACCTCGGTGCCGGTTGCGCCGGTGGTCTCTGGCAATTCGGCGGACTTCACCGCCTCCGTGAGCGGGCAGGGGCCTTTCCAGTACAAGTGGTCGTTCGGCGATGGCTCTGGCGAGACCGCCTACAACGATCAGGCCAGCGTCAGCCACCGTTATGCCGAAGCAGGCGTCTACGAGGTGACGTTGACGGTGCTCGGCGGCGATGGCGTGTCGGCCGCCGGGAAGAAGTTCTGGCAGGTGGTGGGTGGCGACGCCTCGCAGCCGCAAGCCAGGGGCTCTGGCGCGCTGGCCTGGGCGCCGCGCGACGGCCGCCTGTGGGCGGTCAACCCTGACAACGACAGCGTGTCGGTGTTCGATGGCACGACCTGGTCGCGACTGGCCGAAGTGGCCGTGGGCGCACAGCCCCGCGCGCTGGCCGTCGCGCCATCGGGGCAAGTGTGGGTCGTCAACCGTGGCAGCGCCAGCATCACCGTGCTCGATGGCAGCAGCCGCGCGCTGGTTCGCACCATCGCCTTGCCTGCGTCGTCGTCGCCCCACGGCATCGTGTTCGATGACGACGGGCTGGCCTATGTGACCCTGGAGGCGACGGGGCAGGTGCTCAAGCTCTCGGCAACGGGCGCCACCCTGGCCACGGCCAACGTGGGCGGCTCGCCCCGCCACCTGGCCTTGTCGGCCGATCGCTTGCAGTTGCTGGTCACGCGCTTCATCACCCGGGCCCAGCCTGGCGAAGGCACCGCTGCGGTTCAGACCGTGGTCAGTGGGGTGCGGCAGGGCGCCGAGGTGCACGTGCTGTCGCCCGCATCGATGGGCGTGCTGCGCACCATCGTGCTGCAGCACAGCGACAAGCCCGACACCACCGTGTCGGCCCGAGGCGTGCCCAACTACCTGGCCGCCCCCGCGATGTCGCCCGATGGTCGGTCGGCCTGGGTGCCCTCCAAGCAGGACAACATCCTGCGTGGCAGCCTGCGCGATGGCCAGAACCTGAACTTCGAGAACACGGTGCGCGCCATCTCGTCGCGCATCGACCTGACGGCGCAGGCCGAAGACGCTGCGTCGCGGGTGGACCACGACAACGCGTCCGTGGCCAGCGCGGCGCTCTATCACCCGACGGGTGCCCTGGTTTTCGTGGCCCTGGAGACGAGCCGCCAAGTGGCCGTGCTGGACCCCGTGGGCCGACGCGAGCTGTTCCGCTTCGACACCGGCCGTGCACCCCAGGCACTGGTGCTCTCGCCCGATGGCCTGCGCCTGTTCGTGCTCAACTTCATGGACCGCACGGTGGGCGTGCATTCGCTGGAAGGCCTGCTGCGCCGTGGTGAGTCGACAGCGGAGCAGGTTGCCTTGCTGGCAGCCGTCGGCACCGAAAAGCTCAGCGCCACGGTGCTCAAAGGCAAGCAGCTGTTCTACGACGCACGCGATCCTCGCCTGGCGCGCGATGCCTACATGAGCTGTGCAAGCTGCCACAACGATGGCGGGCACGATGGCCGCACCTGGGACCTCACCGGTCAGGGCGAAGGCCTGCGCAACACCATCAGCCTGCGCGGTCGCGCCGGTGCGCAAGGGCGCTTGCACTGGAGCGGCAACTTCGACGAGGTGCAGGACTTCGAGGGGCAGATCCGCTCGCTGGCGCAGGGCACTGGCCTGATGAGCGACGCGCAGTTCAACACCGGCACGCGCGCGCAGCCATTGGGCGATCGCAAGAGCGGCGTCAGCACCGACCTGGACGCCTTGGCGGCCTACGTGTCATCGCTCAACACCTTCGACGCCAGTCCCTTGCGCGCAGCTGGTGGACAGCTGACGACAGCGGCCTCGGCGGGTCGCACGGTCTTCGCTGCCCAGTGCGTGAGCTGCCACGGGGGCGCCGACTTCACCGACAGCGCGGCCGGTCAGTTGCGCAACGTCGGCACGATCAAGCCCAGCAGCGGCAAACGCCTGAACGCCACGCTCACTGGCCTGGACACTCCCACCCTGCGTGACGCCTGGGCCACCGCGCCTTACCTGCACGATGGCTCTGCCGCGACGGTGGACGACGCGGTGCGCGCCCACTCGGGCCTGACGCTCACGGCGGCGGACCTGGCCAACGTCAGCGAGTTCGTGCGCCAGATCGGCGGCACCGAGCCAGCCGTCACACCCCTGGTGCCCGCGGGCACCGGCGTGGGCCTGCGCGGGCAGTACTACAACAAGGGTTGGTTCGGGACCACCTCGCTCGTGCTCACGCGCACCGAGAACCCCAACTTCGACTGGGGCACCGCGCGCCCCGCCAGCAACGTCAACGCCGACAACTTCGTCGTGAAGTGGACCGGCACCGTGCAGGCCGAAGAGGGGGGTGTCTACCGCTTCCAGACCCTGTCCGACGACGGCGTGCGCGTGACGGTCAATGGCCAGCAGCTCATCAACAACTGGACGGCGCACGGGCCCACGACGGACACCAGTGCCGCCATCACCCTGGAGGCTGGCAAGCGCTACACCATCGTCATCGACTACTACGAGCAAACGGGCGGAGCGGTCCTGCGGCTGAGCTGGCAGAAGCCCGGCGCCACGGGCTTCACGGCCATCCCGACCAACCGGCTGTACCTGCCGTGATGGGGCTTCGCGTGCGCCTTGCTCAATGGCTTCGCCCAGACCCCTGGCCGAGCGCGGCCTGGGTCATCGCGGGTCTTGCGGGGATCACGGGGTTGACGGCCTGTGGCCTGGGACCTCAGGAGCAGGCGCGCGACCTTGGCGCCCGTTGGTTCGTCGGCTCGATGCCCCTGCAGGCACGCATGGTCGGCCATGCGCAAGACCTGCCCGCTGCCGCCGCTGCCTGCATCAACTGCCATGGTGCGGGCGCATCCAACGAGCGCTTTGCGGTGGCCCTGGACCGCGCCTGGCTGGCCCAGGCGCAAACGCGTCGCGGCGGGCCTTCGTCTCGCTACAACGCGACCAGCTTTTGCCGTGTGCTGCGCGAGGGCATCGACCCGGCCTGGGTCGTCGTCAACCAGACCATGCCGCGCTACCAGGTCACCGACCTGCAATGTCGGGCCCTGTGGATGCACCTGACCCAGGCTGGTCGGCCCGATGCGAGGCGATGACATGGACCATGGGCGCCGTCAGCTGATGCGTGGACTGGCCGCTGGGGTCGCAGGCGCCACGTTGGGCGGGCTGGCCCCGGCTCACCAGGTGGCCGGTCGGCTGGAGACGCCCCTGCCACCACCCGCCTTGCCGGTTCGCTGGCACGACGGCAGCCAGCGTCGGCTGGCCGATGTGCTGCAGGGCCGGGTCACCGCCTTGCAGATGATGTTCACGACCTGCACTGCGACCTGTCCCATCCAGGGCGCCTTGTTCGCGTCCCTGCGAGACCGCCTGGGTTCGGCACAGCCCGATGCGCAGCTGATCTCGCTGAGCCTGGAGCCGCTGGTGGACACCCCCAAGGCCCTGGGCGAATGGCTCAAGCGCCATGGCCAAGGCCAAGGGCAAGCGCGAGCCCGTTGGCTGGCCGGCAGCCCGGACATCCGATCGCTCACCGCCTGGGTTGACTTCCTGAAGTCGGCGCAACCCGGGCCCGATCGGCACACCGGTCAGGTCTACCTGTTCGACCGCCGGGGGCGCCTGGCCCTGAGGACGGTCGACTTCCCCGCGCCCGAGCAGGTGCTGGGCATGTTGGACGGGCTTGCCAAGTTGCGCTGAAGGGCGCTGGCCCCTTGGCCGTGCGGCGCGGCGCCCGCGCGGCTGACCGCCCCGCTGGCTCAGCGTGCTGGCCTGCCGGACGCAGCCGAAGCGTTGTGCCGCGTGGCGTACAGCCCCGACAGCACGATCAACGCCGCCCCCGTCACCGCCGACGCCATCAAAGGGTCGTCGAACAAAACGATGCCGAAGACGAAGGCGTGCACGATGCCCAGGTACTGCAAGCTGGCGTTGACCAGCATGGTGCCGCGCGCGTAGGCCCGCGTCATCAGCAGCTGCGCGATGGTGGCGAAGGCGCCCACGCCGATCAGCTGCAGCCAGGCCTGCCAGGGGATGTCCGGCAGCGACGTGGGGTTGCCCTGGCCGGGGATCAACCAGATCAAGGCACCCAGCAGCGTGCCCATCACCGAAAACCAGAACACCACCCGGACCTCGGGTTCGCCAGCGCGCCCCAAGGCCGTGACCTGCACATAGGCCGTGGCCGCCAGCATGCCCGAGCCCACGCCCAGCAGCCCCGCGAAGAGCTGGTCTTGCGCCAGGGTCGGTTGCAGCACCAGGGCCACGCCCAGGAAGCCGACGGCGATGGCGCCCACCAGGCGCAGGTCAACACGCGCACCGCGCTGCAAGGCCGCACGCAACAGCAGGAACACCGCGATCCACACCGAGGACATGTAGTTCAGCGTGACGGCCGTGGCCAGGGGCAGGTGCCCGATGCAGTAGAACCACAGCGACAGCGCCAGCACGCCCGCCAGGCCGCGCTGCACGTGCAGGCGGGGCATGGTGGTGCGCAGCGGTGTGGCCGTCTGCCAGGCGATGCCAGCCATGATGATTGCGCCCACCAGCCCACGCGCGCTGACCACGGCCGCAGTGCCGAAGTGCGCCGAAGCCAGCTTCACGCACACACCCATGCAGGCGAACAGGACGGTGGCCAGCACCATCTGCAGGTAGGGCGAGGCGCCGGCCTTGGCGGGCATCAATGCTTGTCGGTGCAACGGCTCACCATGATCCAGCGACCACCGTAGATCCGGCTTTGCCGGGCTACCGGTGGTGCCCCCTTGAGGGGGCAGGCGCAGCCTGCAGGGGGTGGGCCATCACCCGGCGGTACCACTCGTGGAAGTGCTGCATGCCGTCTTCCATCGGGCTTTGATACGGGCCGACCTCGTTGTCGCCGCGCTCCATCAGGGCGCGGCGGCCGGCGTCCATGCGCTCGCCGATCTCGTCGTCCTCGATGCAGGTCTCCATGTAGGCGGCGCGCTGGGCCTCGATGAACTCGCGCTCGAAGGCGGCGATCTCTTCGGGGTAGTAGAACTCCACCACGTTGAGCGTTTTCTGCGGGCCCATCGGGTACATGTTCGAGACCACCAGCACGTGCGGGTACCACTCGACCATCATGGTCGGGTAGTAGGTCAGCCACACGGCGCCTTGCGACGGCTTTTCGCCTCCGCGGTAATTCATCAGCACCTCGCGCCACTTCTTGTAGACGTCCGAGCCGGGCTTGTCGAAGCCCTTGGAGACGCCCACGGTCTGCACCGAGTAGGCGTCGGCCATGTCCCAGCTCAGGTCGTCGCAGGTCACGAAGTTGCCCAGGCCCGGGTGGAAGGGGCCGACGTGGTAGTCCTCGAGGTAGACCTCGATGAAGGTCTTCCAGTTGTAGTTGCACTCGTGCAGCTCGACGTGGTCGAGCACGTAGCCGGTGAAGTCGAGGTCGCCGCCGGGCTTGAAGCGCGCGTCCAGGCCGGCCAGGTCGGCCGCGATGTCGCGCCCGTTGTCCTCGAACAGCAGCCCGTTCCAGTTGCGAACCTTGTAGTTGTTCAGGTTCAGGCAGGGATCGTGGTCGAAGTGGGGTGCGCCGATCAGCTCACCTTGGTGAGAGTAAGTCCAGCGGTGCAGCGGGCAGACGATGTTGTGCTTGGTGTTGCCACGCCCGCGCAGCATCAGCGCCTGGCGGTGGCGGCAGACGTTGGAGATCAGCTCGATGCCGTCTTTCGTGCGCACCAGCACACGGCCTTCTTTTTCTTGAGGCAGCGCGAGGTAGTCGCCCACCTCGGGCACGCTGACGGCGTGGCCAAGGTAGCGGGGACCTGACTGAAAGATGCGCGCTTGCTCCTCCTTGTACAGCTGTTCGTCGAAGTAGACGTGAACTGGCAGCTGCGTGTCGCAGCTGCGGGAAAGGGCGTTGAGCGCAGGACTCAGGTCGGACATGATCCCCAGGATCTCCAAAAACCAATGTCAACCCGCCTCGCAAGGGCTGTCTGCCTTCCGTGAACAGGGCACGAACGAAGCAAAGGCTTTGCGAGGACATGTGAAACCCGGCTTGAGACCAAAAATCAAACCGGGGACGGCACCCCGGTGCAATCCGGGGAACCCGAGATTCTAGCCGGGGGGGTGGGGTGGGGCAAGCCTGTGGGTTTGCGCCGGCGCAAACGGGCGTTTCGCCCCGATGTCAAAGCCTGACCTCCCTCAGGGGCGGGGCGTTCGCGGCAGGGCAGTCGAAATAGAATACGCGTTTGCCCGCAGAGCCGGATTTCCCATCCTTCCCATGGCCCGACCACCCTCCACCCCCGCTGCGACCTCCACCACGGCCGCGTCGAGCGCCCCCGGCGCCGAGGCCTTGCCCGCCAGCTACGAAGATGCGATGGCCGAGCTCGAGCGGCTCGTGGCGCGCATGGAGTCAGGGGCCTTGCCCTTGGAACAACTGCTGGTGGCCTACCAGCGCGGTGCTTCGCTGCTGGGCTTTTGCCGCGAACGCCTGCAGGCCGTTGAGGACCAGGTCAAGCAGCTCGAGGGCGGGCAACTCAAGCCCTGGGACGCCGCATGAGCCCCGAACAACTGCAAGGCTGGTCGGCACAGGTGCTGACCCGGGTGGAATCGGCCCTGGACGAATGGGTGCCTCGGTCAGCGCCCGCTGGTTTGGGCGATGCCATGCGCTACGGCGTGCTCGATGGCGGCAAGCGCCTGCGGGCATTGCTGGTCGAGGCGGCGGCTCAGGCGGTTGGTGCGCTCGAGACGGCGGCGGGTCGCGAGGCCGCCTTGCGCGCAGCCTGCGCGGTCGAGCTGATCCACGCCTACTCGCTGGTGCACGACGACATGCCTTGCATGGACAACGACGTGTTGCGCCGTGGCAAGCCCACGGTGCACGTCGCTTTTGGCGAAGCCCAGGCCATGCTGGCCGGTGACGCCATGCAGGCCTTGGCCTTCGAGGTGCTCACGCCCGATGTGGGCGAGGGCGCCGGCGTGCCGCCTGCCATGCAGGCCCGGCTGGTGCGCCTGCTGGCGCGCGCTTCGGGGCAGTCGGGCATGGCAGGCGGCCAGGCCATCGACCTGGCCAGCGTGGGCCAGGCGCTCGACGAGGCGACCTTGCGCGACATGCATCGCCGCAAAACGGGTGCCCTGCTGCGCGCCAGCGTGCAAATGGGCGCGGCCTGCGCGGAACTGGGCTCGGACGCGCCTTGCTGGCAGGCCCTGACCGACTATGGCCACACGATGGGCCTGGCCTTCCAGATCGTCGACGATGTGCTGGACGCCACCCAGCCCTCAGGCACCCTGGGCAAAACGGCTGGCAAGGACGCCGACGCCAACAAGCCCACCTACGTGAGCCTGCTGGGCCTGGACGGGGCCCGCCGCGAGGCCGACGAATTGCTGGCACAGGCCTTGGCGGCGCTGAGCCGCAGCGGTTTGAGCGCCGATGCCACCGGGGCCCTGGCGGCCCTGGCGCACCGCATCGTTCACCGCGACCACTGACATCAGAACAAATCCCCACCAGGATGAGCAACATGACCCACCCCCTGCTGTCGCGCGTCGACTCGCCCGCGGACCTGCGGCACCTGTCGCGCACGGAGCTCAAGCAGCTCGCGACCGAGCTGCGGTCCTACCTGCTCGAAAGCGTGGCGCGCACCGGGGGGCACCTGTCGTCGAACCTCGGCACGGTCGAGCTGACCATCGCGCTGCACCACGTCTTCAACACGCCACACGACCGCCTGGTCTGGGACGTGGGTCACCAGACCTACCCGCACAAGATCCTGACCGGCCGGCGCGATCGCATGCCCACGCTGCGCCAGTTCGGCGGCATGAGCGGCTTCCCGCGTCGCGACGAGAGCGAGTACGACACCTTCGGCACCGCCCACTCGTCGACCTCGATCTCGGCGGCACTCGGCATGGCCCAGGGCGCGCAGATCCGCGGTGAGTCGCGCCGCGCGGTGGCCATCATCGGCGACGGCGCCATGACGGCCGGCATGGCCTTCGAGGCCCTGAACAACGCCGGCGTGCCGCACGCCGGCAAGATGCCCAACGTGCTGGTGGTGCTCAACGACAACGACATGTCGATCTCGCCGCCGGTGGGGGCGCTCAACCGCTACCTGGCTCGCCTGATGTCGGGCCGCTTTTACATGACGGCCCGCGAAAGCGCCAAGCACGTGCTCAGCAACGTGCCGCCGCTGTTCGAGCTGGCCAAGAAGCTCGAAGAGCACGCCAAGGGCCTGGTCGTGCCGGCCACCATCTTCGAGGAGTTCGGCTTCAACTACGTCGGCCCCATCGACGGCCACGACCTCGACAGCCTCATCCCCACGCTGGAGAACCTGCGCGACCTCGAAGGCCCGCAGTTCCTGCACGTGGTCACCAAGAAGGGCTACGGCTACAAGCTGGCCGAAGCCGACCCCATCGCGTACCACGGGCCGGGCAAGTTCGACCCCGCCGTGGGCCTCAAGAAGCCCGCACCGACCGACACGCCACCCAAGCCCACGTTCACGCAGGTGTTCGGGCAGTGGCTGTGCGACATGGCCGCCGCCGACCCGCGCCTGATCGGCATCACGCCCGCCATGCGCGAGGGCTCGGGCATGGTCGAGTTCCACCAGAAGTACCCGGGGCGCTACTTCGACGTCGGCATCGCCGAGCAGCACGCCGTCACCTTCGCAGGGGGGCTGGCCTGCGAGGGCCTCAAGCCCGTGGTCGCCATCTACTCCACCTTCCTGCAGCGCGCCTACGACCAGCTCATCCACGACGTCGCCATCCAGAACCTGCCGGTGGTGTTCGCGCTCGACCGCGCCGGCATCGTGGGGGCCGATGGCGCCACGCACATGGGCGCCTTCGACATCGCCTTCGTGCGCTGCATCCCCAACCTGAGCCTGCTGACCCCGGCCGACGAGGCCGAGACCCGCCAGGCCCTGAGCGCCGCCTATGCGCAGAACCACCCGGTGGCCGTGCGCTACCCGCGTGGCGCCGGTGCGGGCGTGCCGGTGCCGACCGACCTCGAGCCGATGCCCTGGGGCAAGGGCGAGGTGCGCCGCCAGGCGTCTGACGCTCAACCGGCGGGCCAGCGCGTGGCCATCCTGGCGTTCGGCACCTTGCTGCATCCGGCCTTGAAGGCAGGCGAGGCGCTGGACGCCACCGTGGCCAACATGCGCTTTGTCAAGCCGCTGGACGTGGACCTGGTCAAGCAACTGGCCGCGTCCAACGACCTGATCGTCACGGTCGAAGAAGGCT
This sequence comes from Comamonadaceae bacterium 2PF, assembly GCA_005502875.1. Classification (GTDB taxonomy): domain Bacteria; phylum Pseudomonadota; class Gammaproteobacteria; order Burkholderiales; family Burkholderiaceae_C; genus Aquabacterium. The sequence goes on from SCMV01000050.1 coordinate 19,906, forward strand.
GCGTGCAAGGCGGCGCTGGCTCGGCCGTGGCCGAGGCGCTGGCCGCTGCGGGCCTGGCCAAGCCGGTGCTGATGCTGGGCCTGCCGGATCAGTTCATCGAGCACGGGGACCCGGCCAAGCTGCTGAGCCTGTGCGGGTTGGACGCGGCAGGCATCGAGCAGGCCATCCGCAACCGGCTGGCGGCGACCGCCTGAACCCGTTGAGGGTGGTCGGGCCCGATGCCCGGGCCGCGTCTCCCCTTCTTCTTCGATGACGTTCCTGGAGACGTTCTTCGGTGCCCCGCCTCGATGACGGGGCGTGGCCGCCTGGTCAGGCGGCTTCTTTTTGTGCGTGGCGGTCGGCGCCTGACGGGCTGGTGCCGTCGTCGCTGCTGCACGACCCCCCGCAGCCGCTGATGGCCTCTGCGGGCAAGGCTTCGGGCTGGGCGATCTCGCCTGTGACCGGGTCGTGGCCCACGCTCTTGAGGTGCAGTGCCAGGCCCGAGTCCATGGTCTGCGCGTGGTGCGGGAACCAGATCGTGAGCTCGTGGGCCATCTGGCGGATGGGTTGCAGCTGCCCTTGGTGGCCCAGGTCCAGGCCTTCCTTGAGCACCTTCAGCACGACGGCGTGCTGCGTCAGGTGGCAGCTGCCCGGCGCGAAGCCGGTGGCCAGCATCCAGCGGTCTTCCTGCGCGAAGTGTTCTTCGGTGTGCTCGACCAGGGCTTGCCAACGCGAAACCAGTTCGGCGTCTTCGGCCTGCTGAACCCCTGCCAGCAGGTCGACGAACTCGACATGGGTCTGGTCCATGGCGGGCATGGACAGGCTCAGGGCGTCGGACCAGGCCAGCTCTGGCGCCACCGGGGTGGTGTGCGGCAGGGCGGCCGGGGAAGCGGACGTGGTCGGGGCGGTGGCGGCTTCAGGCATGGCCGCGAGGTTAGCGGTCATGCCGCGCAGGCACCTTGCGGTGGCGCAAGGTGATGCGGGATCGGCTCGGGATGATGCCCGTGGTTGCCGTGCTGCACGCAGCCCCGCATTGCACGGGGCGCGGCGATGGCGTGTCGTCCGGGATCGTGTCCGGCGCAGCTTCCTCAGGCCAGTCGGGCGCGGTGGCGGGCCACCTGGGCGCGCACCTGGGCCGGTGCGGTGCCACCCAGCAGGTTGCGCGCGTTGAGCGAGCCGCGCAGGCTCAGCACCTCGAACACGTCCTGCTCGATGGCCGGGTTGTAGGCCTGCAGCTGCGCCAGCGTCAGCTCGGACAGGTCCACGCCTTGGGCAATGGCGTCCTTGACGGCGTGGGCCACCACCTCGTGCGCGTCACGGAAGGGCAGGCCCTTTTTCACCAGGTAGTCGGCCAGGTCGGTGGCGGTGGCGTAGCCCTTCTTGGCGGCACGCTCCATGGCTTCGGGCTTGACGGTGATGCCGGCGGCCATCTCCGCAAAGATGCGCAGCGTGTCCTTCAAGGTGTCGACCGTGTCGAACAAGGGTTCCTTGTCTTCCTGGTTGTCCTTGTTGTAGGCCAGGGGCTGGCCCTTCATCAGGGTGATCAGGCCCATCAGGTGGCCCACCACGCGACCGGTCTTGCCGCGCGCCAGCTCGGGCACGTCCGGGTTTTTCTTCTGCGGCATGATCGACGAGCCGGTGCAAAAGCGGTCGGCCAGGTCGATGAAGCCGAAGCTCTGGCTCATCCACAGGATGAGCTCTTCGGACAGGCGTGAGACGTGCACCATCACGAGCGAGGCGGCGGCGGTGAACTCGATGGCGAAGTCGCGGTCGCTCACGGCATCCAGGCTGTTTTGCGACACGGCCTCGAAGCCCAGCGTGCGGGCCACGCGCTCGCGGTCCAGCGGGTAGCTGGTGCCGGCCAGCGCGGCCGAGCCCAGCGGCAGGCGGTTGATGCGGCGACGCAGGTCGCCCATGCGCTCGGCGTCGCGGGCGAACATCTCGACGTAGGCCAGCAGGTGGTGACCGAAGGCCACGGGCTGGGCCACCTGCAGGTGGGTGAAGCCGGGCAGGATCACGTCGGCGTTTTGCTCGGCCACGTTCACCAAGGCCTTTTGCAGCTCATTGAGCAGCACGCCGATTTCATCGACCTCGCCGCGCAACCACAGGCGCACGTCGGTGGCCACCTGGTCGTTGCGCGAGCGGCCGGTGTGCAGGCGCTTGCCGGCGTCGCCGACCAGCTGGGTCAGGCGGGCCTCGATGTTCAGGTGCACGTCTTCGAGGTCGAGCTTCCACTCGAAGGCGCCGGACTCGATCTCGGAGGTGATCTGCGCCATGCCCTTCTGGATGGCGGCCAGGTCGTCGGCCGAGATCAGGCCCTGGGCGCAGAGCATGTCGGCGTGGGCCAGCGAGCCCTGGATGTCGGCCTGCCACAGGCGCTTGTCGAAGAAGACGCTGGCCGTGTAGCGCTTGACCAGCTCGCTCATGGGCTCTGAAAACAGGGCCGACCAGGCCTGGGACTTCTTGTCGAGTTGATTGGTGCTCATGGCGGTGTTCGCTGAGGTGGTGGCCGCCGGGTGGCTGGCATCACGCAGAATGTGCAAACCATGGATTCTAAAGACCCTGTCGCTTCCACGCAGCCCCAGTCCACCCCGGCCTGGGCGGTGTCGACCCAGTTCGCGCTGCCGCAGGCGGATGCGATGGCGGGTGTGGCCCAGGCCGCGAAGGCGCCTGCGGCCCCGTCTCCCTTCGACGTTTGCCACGTTGGCGTGGTGCTGCGCGTGGTACTGGGCGTGCAGGTGGTTGTGGGGTTGGGTGTGAGTTTCGCGGCTGCAGGGCCTGCGGATGCGATCGACCGCTGGGCCCAGTCCGCGATGGTGTCGCTGCCGGCCAGCCTGCTCTGGCTGGTGGTGGCTTGTGGTGCGCGCCAGGCGCTGGGCCGGGCGCCCGAGTGGGGTCAGTGGCTGGGCGCTTGCAGCCTGGGGGCCATCGTCGGCGGCCTGGCGCACTGGCAGGCGCGCTGGCTGGAGCAGTGGGTCACCGGGCAGGCCATGGCCCTGGACTGGAGCTTCGTGCCGCCGCTGCTGACGGGCGCGGCCCTGGCGGGCGCCACGCTGGCTTGGCTCAAACAACGCGCGCACAGCCAGCTGCCTGCCCACGCCGCCGCCCGCCTGGCCGAGTTGCAGGCGCGCATCCGGCCGCACTTTTTGTTCAACACGCTCAACACGGCGATCGCCCTGGTGCAGATCGACCCTCAGCGCGCCGAGTCCGTGCTCGAAGACCTGGCCGAGCTGTTTCGCCAGGCGCTTTCTTCACCGTCGCTGCGCAGCACGCTGACCGATGAGGTCGAGCTGGCGCGCCGCTACCTGAGCATCGAGCAGCTGCGCTTTGGCGATCGCATCACGGTGCGCTGGGAGCTGGACGAGGCCGTGGCCGGCGCCGAGGTGCCGGCGCTGGTCCTGCAGCCATTGGTCGAAAACGCCGTGCGCCATGGCATCGAGGCCAACCCGCTGGGCGGCTGGATCGTGGTGCGCACCCGCGTGCAGGCCGGCCAGGCGGTGCTCACCGTCAGCAACTCGGTGCCCACGCAAGGGCCCACGTCGGCGACGGCTGGCCATGGTATCGCGCTGCGCAACGTGCGCCAGCGCCTCAAACTCATGCACGACGTCGAGGCCGATTTCGAGGCCGGCCTGCAAAAGGGCGAGGGCGCCCAGCCGCTGGTCTACGTGGTGCGCATCGCCGTGCCGCTGCCGGCATCGTCCAAAGGAGTCTCCGCCGCATGAACGCGACCACCGTGCCCTTGCAAGTTGCCATCGTCGATGACGAGCCCCTGGCCCGCATGCGCATCCGCACCCTGCTGGGCCAGGCAGTCACGCCCAACGAGGTGGTGGGCGAGTTCGGCGAGTCGGTCAGCGCCCTGATGTGGTTGCAGGAGCAGGACCAGGCTGGCCGCTCGCCCGACCTGGTCGTGCTCGACATCCAGATGCCCGGGCTCGATGGCATGGTGCTGGCCGCTCGCCTGCGCGACCTGCGCCGCCCGCCTTCGGTGGTGTTCGTGACGGCCCACGCCGAACATGCTCTGCGCGCCTTCGACCTGGCCGCAGCCGACTACCTGACCAAGCCCGTTCGCCTGGAGCGGCTTGAGGCCTCGCTGGAGCGGGTGCGCAAGCTGCGCGCCGCGCTGATGCCCGCTGTCGAGCCGTTGGTGGATGACACCGAGGTGCTGGTGGTGCAAGAGCGCGGCCGCGTCGAGCGCATTCGCCTGGCCGAAGTGCTGTACTTCAAGGCCGAGCAAAAGCAGGTGCTGGTGCGCACCTTGAACGACAGCCGCCTGATCGACGACTCTCTGACCGAGCTGGAAGGCCGCGTCGGCGCGCGCTTCATCCGCGTGCACCGCAACGCGCTGGTCTCGCGCCAGGCGATGAAGGCGCTGGAGCGCCGCGCCGACGACCCCGATGGTGGCGAGGCCTGGGCGGTTCAGGTGCTGCCCACGCAGGAGTGGCTGGCGGTGTCGCGCCGACAGGTCAGCGCGGTGCGCGAGGCCATGGCGCAGTGAGCGCTCGGTGCGTCATCTGCCCATGAAAAAGCCAGGCGCTTGGCCTGGCTTGTTGGGGGCGAGCCAGGTGACCGGCCTCGCTGTTTGGTGTGGCTGAGCGGAGGGGCCTCAGAAGCCCAGGCTGGCCAGCAGGTCGTCGACCTCGCTCTGGTTGGCGACCACGTCTGATCGGCCTTCGGCATTGACGACCGGGCCCTCGAGCACGATGTTGTCCGGGTCAGGGTGGTGGTGTGCGGTGAGCGCTGCTTCCACCTTTTGAGCTTGCTCGGGCGGCGCGGCCTGCACGAGCAGCTTGACCAGTTGACCTTCGAGGTCGTTGGCCAGCTTCACCACCTTGGCCACGACCTGACCGGTGAGGTCATGGAAGTCCTGCGCCATCATGATGTCGGTCAGGTGGCCGTCCACGCGCTTGGTGACGGTTTCGACGTCTTGGACGAAGTTGAACACCGCGCCGCTGGCCACGGCCTTCACCGGGTCCGCCGTGATCAGGGCGGCCAGCTTGCGGGTTTCGTCCGCGATGTGCTCCTGGTCCGCCTTGGCGGTGTCCACCAGGTTGAGCACCTTCTCGGCCGCATCGGCGGTTTTGGTCGCGATGTAGGTCAGCCGGCTGCGCGCGTCGGGCAGGTCGTCGACGGTGTGCTTCAGGCCGGGCAGCACGCCCAGCATGTTCATCGTGTCGTGCAGCTGGCGCGTCAGGGTGCCCAGTTGCTGGAAGATCTCGGGCGAGGCCGCTGGCATCACCATGTTGTCTGGCAAATCCACCTTCATGGCGTGCTCCCAGTGGTTCAGGCCGTGGCGGCCAGTTTCTGCATGATCTTCTGGACCTTCTCTTCCAAGGTGGCCTTGGTGAAGGGCTTGACGATGTAGCCGGCGGCGCCAGTCTGGGCAGCCAGCACGATGTCTTCCTTGCGGGCTTCAGCGGTCACCATCAGCACCGGCAGGTGCTTGAGGCTGTCGTCGGCCTTGATGGCCTTGAGCAGCTCGAAGCCATTCATGTTGGGCATGTTGATGTCGCTGACCACGAAGTCGAACTTGCCGTTCTTGAGCATGTTCAGGGCGACGGCGCCGTCTTCGGCCTCTTCTGCGTTGTTGTAGCCGCTTTCCTTGAGCAGGCCCCGGACGATCCGGCGCATGGTGGAAAAGTCGTCCACGATGAGAAATTTCATGTCCGCGGGGTTGCTCATGACTCGTCCTTTTTCAAACGCGGGCTGTGTGTGGTTGCCCTCGGGTACACAGGGTTATCGGCCGGTGAGGCTGGGCCTTGAGGGTTTGATGTCGGGCGCCGGCTCCTCTTCGGGCGGTGCTTCGTCATCTTCTTCGTCGATCGCTTCGATCTTCGATGCCTGGAAGAACCGGTCCTCGGCCTCGCGGTTCATCACGATCACGCTGATGCGCCGGTTCAAGGGGCTTTCCGGGTTGCCCTTCTCGAACAGCATGCTCGCAGCCAGCCCTTGCACGCGCAAGACCTTGCTGCCGCTGAGGCCTCCAACAATGAGCTCGCGTCGAGACGCATTGGCCCGGTCGGCCGACAGCTCCCAGTTGCTGTAGCCGAATTCACCCGCGCTGAAGGGTTTGGCGTCGGTGTGTCCCTCGATGGTCAGTCGGTTGGGCACTTCGTCGAGCACCCCGCCGATGGCCCGCAGGATGTCGCGCATGTAGCCCTGAACCTGGGCGTCGCCGCTCTCGAACATGGGCCTTTGTTGGTCGTCCACGATCTGGATGCGCAGGCCCTCGGCCGTCATGTCGAGCTGGATCTGACTTTTGTACTTGGCCAGCCGTTCGTCGTTGGCGATCACCTCTTCCACCTTGGCCTTGAGCACGCGCAGTCGCTCGGCCTCGGCGCGGGCCTGTTCCATCTTCAGCGCCTTTTTGCGGCGCTTTTCATCGGCGGTTTCGGACTGGCCTTTCTTGACCTGACCGGTTGACTCCGACAGGCTGTTGCCACCGCCCTTGATGATGGACGAGGCATCCCCCGCGCCGGAGCCGCCGAACATGGCGACTTTGAGCGGGCTGTTGAAGTAGTCGGCGATGCCCTTCTTGTCACCTTCGGTGGTCGAGCCCAGCAGCCACATCAGCAGGAAGAAGGCCATCATGGCCGTCACGAAGTCGGCATAAGCGATCTTCCACGCACCACCGTGAGCGGCATGGCCGCCCTTCTTGATGCGCTTGATGATGATCGGCTGGACCTTCTTCGAATCACCGGCCATGTCGGGTTCCTCGGGTGTGTGCGTTCAAGCGAACGCTCACTTCTTCTTCACGTGAGCTTCGAGCTCGGCGAAGGTCGGTCGTTCGGTCGAGTACAGCACCTTGCGGCCGAACTCGATGGCCACCTGCGGGGCGTAGCCCTGCATCGAGGCCAGCAGCACGGTCTTGACGACCTGGAATTCCTTGGTGCCTTCGTCGAGCTTTTGCTCCATCAGGCCGCCCAGGGGTTCGACCACGCCGTAGGCCAGCAAGATGCCCAGGAAGGTGCCGACCAGGGCCGAGCCGATCATGCCGCCCAGCACGGCGGGCGGCTGGCCCACCGAGCCCATGGTGTTGACCACGCCCAGCACCGCGGCCACGATGCCGAAGGCGGGCAGGGCGCCGGCCAGGCGGGCCACGGCGGCGCAGGCCGAGTGCCCTTCGTGGTGGTGGGTGTCGATCTCGTTGTCCATGAGGGTCTCGATCTCGTGGGCGTTGAGGTTGCCCGAGACCATCATGCGCAGGTAGTCGGTGATGAACTCGACGACGTGGTGGTCGCTGCCCATGGTCGGGTACTTCTTGAACAGGGCCGAGTTGTGCGGGTCTTCGACGTCCTTTTCGATGGACATCAGGCCTTCCTTGCGCACCTTCTGCAGGATCTCGAACATCATCGCCATCAGCTCCATGTACCGGTCTTTCGTGTACTTGGAGCCCTTGAACAGCGGGCCGAAGTTGTGCAGCACCGCCTTGACGGTCTTGGGCTGGTTGTTCACCAGGAAGGCGCCGACGGCCCCGCCGGCAATGGCCATCATCTCGGTGGGCAGCGCGTGGATGATCACGCTCATGTTGCCGCCGTGGATGGCGTAGGCGCCAAAGATGCAGCCAAGGCAAAGGATGTAGCCGATTGCGACGAACATGGGGTCTCGCTCAGGTGCTGTTGCGGGTCATGGCGTGATCTTGTTCCCACTTGCCCCGCCGGGAACCCGTGAACAGCGCCGCACAGAGGCCGCTATTTCGGATCAACTTCCAGCACATGGAATCCCCTGGCCAGCGGGCGCCCCAAAAAAAGGCGGACCCGATCAGGGTCCGCTGGAAAGCACGGATTCGTGCCAGGAGGAGACAAGCAAGAACGCCTTCCTTCCAAAAAAGACGCTCAGGTGTTGTATCGGCGACCTGCGCCGCAACTTGAGCCCTTTTTTCGAAGGCCGCGTGAATCAATGAAGCTGCAGCGAGCCAGCGGCCTTGCCCTTGCCGGCGCGTGCCGGGGGGTTGCACAGGCCGCAGGTGAAGTGGCGGGCGATTTCGTGGGGGTGGGTGACGAAGTGGCCACCGCACTTGTTGCACTTGGTCATGGTCAGCATGCCGTTGTCGAT
>SCMV01000051.1 GCA_005502875.1 Comamonadaceae bacterium 2PF
TGGGTAATGTCCCGCCTGCCGAGTTCGAGGCAAACTACCACCAACAACGCGCTAGTCAGGCCGCGACCGTCTGACTTAAACCAACTGGCCTCCGCGAAACCCGGGGCGCTTCACTCAGTTATCCGTGGACGCCTGGCGTGCAAGCGCTGAGTGCCCTGGATCAGGTGCGTGGCCTCGAGGGCATCCGCACCTACCTGGCGGCCCCCATCTTGTCGGCGTGACACCCCATTGATGCACAGGAGCCAACCATGTCCACACCAGATTTCCTGTTGGCCCTGCTGCGTCTGCAGTTTGGCGTCAGCGCCAGCTTTCACTTTCTGTTCGTCCCTTTGTCGCTGGGGTTGCTGCTTTGCGTGAATGTCCTGCAGACGCAGGCCAGTCTTCGCGGTGGGGCTCATCTGGATCGCGCATCCCGCTTCTGGCGGCGCTTCTTTGCCCTGTCTTGGGTGATTGGGGTGTGCACGGGGTACCCACTTCGGTTTCAGCTTCAGGACAACTGGGGCAACTACACCGAGTCGGCCATGCCCGTGCTGGAGCGCATCTTTGCCATCGAGGGAGCGATCGCGCCCTTCATGCTCGCATCGGTTCTGGTGTTGCTGCTCGGGCGTCGGTTGGTTGGACGTCACCTGCACATGGCCTCAGGCTGGATCCTCCTGGGTTTGCTGTGCATGCAAGCATGGACGATCTTGTCTGTGAACGCATGGATGCAAAACCCCGTCGGGGTGCAGTTCGGGCCTGGCAGCTGGCGCCTCGAATCCCTCTCTGCGGTGCTGTTCAGTGACACCACCCTTCACAAGCTCTGGCACACGCTCTCAGCGGCCTTCGTGTGTGGTGCCGTGTTCGTCATGGCGACTTCGGCTGGATTCATCCTCCGCCGTCAGCACATGGATGTGGCGCTGTCGAGCTTCGCAGCGGCCAGTTGGATCGGGGTGGTGGGGGTGCTTTCAACGGCGTGGAGTGGTCACGAAAGCGCTCATGGGGTGGCCCAGCACCAGCCCATGAAGTTCGCTGCGATGGAGGGGTTGTGGGCGCGTGAGCCTGGGCCAGCCGGTTTGGTGCTCTTCGGCGTGCCTGACCCTGACCGGGGGCTCAACAAGTTTGAGGTCAAGGTGCCGTATCTGATGAGCCTGTTGCTGAGCGAGATGCCAGAAGGCCCCTTGGGCGTCAGAGACTTGATTGAGCGAGATCGGCAGGCGCTGCTAAAAATGAGCCTGGCCGATGACTCTCAGTTGTCGCAAGGCTGGAGCATGCTGGCCAAGCGGATTCAGCAACGCGACTCGGATGCCTGGGCCAACGCCTCAGATCAGCAGCAGGCGCAGTGGATGGCTCAAGAGACCGTGCCGCCCGTCACGCCCTTGTTTGCCGGCTTCCGGGTGATGGCGATGCTTGGTTTGCTGCTCGGCGCAGCATGTTTCCTGGCGGCGGCGTCCATCAAGGAGATCCGCCTCGGCCACCGGCGGTGGGTGTTGCACCTGCTGAAGTGGTCGCTGCCGTTGCCCTGGGTGGCGATCCTCACAGGTTGGATGGTTGCGGAAGTCGGTCGGCAGCCTTGGGTGATCTACGGCCGGGTCAGCACACACCATGCGTTGACGGCGCCTTCGGTTGACGTGGCGGTGCTGGGGGTGGCCAGCATGCTGTTCGGTGGTGTGCTCTTGAGTTGCGTGACCTGGTGGGCGGGCAAGTCCATCCTTCGCGCCGGCCCCGGGTGTGACAACTGGGCCAAGGATTCATTCGCGTGGCTCTGGGATCTGCTTTCACCCAAACGAGCAGGGTAAGAATCGGTCAGATGGCCCAAGAACTTATGCAGTTTTGGGCATGCTCTCCACCGCTGATGTCGGTTCTGATGCCGGTCAAGTTTCTTCTAACGCCTCTGCCAGAACTTCGATGGCGTCGTGAGGCCGTTTGCCGGGTCTGGTTAGAAGGATCAGCTGCGAGGGGCGTTGATTGCTGAGTTCTCTGCCTGCTTTGGGAGCAGAGGGGCGTGAGTTCGAATCTCACCGCCCCGACCAATCCATCTTGAGGAAAGCGCCTTTTCGGTTTGGGCCGTCAGGCGCTTTTTCCTTGTCTGCTGCGCCCCGACCAGCAGCAGGGCCTCAAGCCGCCATGCCCTGACCGCGCCCCACCTGCGCCTGCAGGAAGGGCACCAACGCCTGCGCCACACCTTGTGGGTCGTCCGCGAACGGGAAATGCCCGCTCTCGGGCAGCACCACCACCTGGGCACCCGGGAAGGTCTCTTGCTGCTGATGCGCGTACCGCACCGGCAGGTAGGGGTCTGCCGCGCCCCAGATCACCAACGTGGGTGGTTTGATCGGCAACAGCAGCTTCTCCAGCATCCGGCTGCGCCCATCGAGGTCACCGGTGGCGCGGTAGAGCTTGAGGATGGCGCGTTTGGTGCCCCAATCCATGTCCTGGTACATGCGGCGAGTGAAGGCCAGCGGCAGCCCTTTGGGGCAGCCGTGCTGAATGGCCCATCGGAAGCCCGCTTCGTTGGTCAGCAGCTGCTGCAGTTCACCGAGGATGGGGGTGCGCCAGATGCGCGCCATGTAATGCCAGCGGTAGCCTTTGAGCACGCCGGTGTTGATCAGCGTGAGGCTGGCCACGCCAAGCGGGTTCATGGCTGCCCACATCAGGCCCCAGGGGCCGCCGAAGTCGTGCAGCACCAGGTGGGCCCGCACCACGCCCAGTTGCTTGAGCGCCTCGGTCAGGAAGGCCGTACCGCCTTCTACCGAATACGGGTAGTTCGCCGGCTTGTCGGCCTGACCGAAGCCCGGCATGTCGAGCGCGATCACGCGGGCCACGGGCGAAGTCACCTGCATCAGCTCGCGCCAATCTTCGCCGGAGCCGGGGTTGCCGTGCACGAACACCACGGCTTCGGTGGCCTTCAGGTCGGCGCCACCTTGCAGCACGCGGGTTTGGATGCCGCAGGCGCTCAGGGTCGAGGTCTGCAGTGGCCAGCCGGGCAGGGTGGGAAGGGGCATGTCGTCCTCGTTGTGGTGTGGAGCCTGAGCGACATCATGCACAGCTTCGGCCCAGGTCGTCCAGGATCGGACAGGCCGGGCGATCGTTGCCGTGGCATTCGGACGCCAACTTCACCAGCGTGCGTTTCATGGACTCCATTTCATCGATGCGTTGCTGCAGGGCATCGATGTGGCTGAGCGCGAGCTTCTTGACGGTGGCGCTGGCGCGTCGGCGATTGCGCCACAGGTCCAGCAACTGCGCGATGTCGGCCATGCCGAAGCCCAGGTCGCGAGCGCGCCGCACGAAGTGCAGCGTGTGCAATGCATCCGCGTCGTAGAGGCGGTAGCCGCTGTCGGTTCTTGGCGCAGGCGGCAGCAGACCCAGCCCCTCGTAATGCCGGATCATTTTTGGCGACACGCCGGTCTGCTTGGACGCGTCTCCAATGTGCAGGAGGCTGCCACGCGTTGCGCCCATCAGGACGTCACCTCGTAGCCTTCGTCCGTGATGGCCTGCACGAGTGCCTCATGGGACAGGGTGGTGCGTGCGTGCACGCGGCCGCTGGCCAGGTCCACCAGGACCTCGGCCTGAGGGTCTCGTTCCTGGATGGCGCGGGTCACGCCTTTGACGCAATGCTGGCAGCTCATGCCCTTGACCTGAAGTTCGTGTTGAGGGGCGTTCATGGGAGGGGGATCCTTTCTGTGTTGCACCCGATGTGACGGGCCTGCCCGTGCAGGACAGACGGGTTCAGGATAAACCTTGACACCATGTCAAGGTCAAGGCTTTCGTGGCAAACCGGCCCTGTTCGCGCCCTGATGAATGGCGGCTTGACCTTGACATGGTGTCAAGGTCGAGACTGGCATCATCGCGTTCGAAACGGCTTTTTGCCTGCTGCCCCATGTCCACACCCGAATCCATTTCAGCGGCCCGACCTGCCGAAGCCAGCGCACGCACCCACCTGGCCGTGCGCGGCATGACCTGTGCCGCCTGCGTCGGGCGGGTCGAGCGCGCCCTGCGAAAGGTGCCCGGGGTGGCCGATGCCCAGGTCAACTTTGCCACCGAGACCGCATCCGTGAGCTGGGTGAGCGAGGTTGGGTCACCTGAAGCCGCGAACGCCTTGCTGGCAGCGGTTGAGCGCGCGGGTTACCTGGCCCAGTGGCTGGCTCCCGACGCGGCCGCTCAGGAGCCGGTCGAGTCGGCCTGGTCGGTGTGGGGGCCGGTGGCGCTGGGAGCGTTGGCCAGTTTGCCGCTGATGCTGCCCATGCTGTGGGGCCATCATCATTTCTGGCCCGCGTGGGTTCAGTTCGCACTGGCCACGCCGGTGCAGTTCATCCTGGGGGCGCGGTTCTTCAAGGCGGGTTGGGCTGCGCTGAGGGCTGGCAGCGGCAACATGGACCAGCTCGTGGCCCTGGGCACCCTGGCGGCCTGGGGGCTGTCGGTGTGGCTTTGGTGGCGGCACGACGGGCATGGTGGCGAGCACGCCCCGGCGCTGTATTTCGAGTCGTCTGCCGTGGTGATCACCCTGGTTCTGCTGGGCAAGGCGCTGGAAGCGCGGGCTCGCCGCCAGACCACCCAGGCCATCCGCGCTTTGCAGGCACTCAGGCCGGAGACGGTGTGTCGCCTGGGCCCTGAAGGCGAGGTCGAGGTTCCACTGGCGCAGGCGCTGGTCAATGACGTGCTGGTGATCAGGCCAGGCGAACGCGTGCCGACCGATGGGGTGGTCACCGAGGGCCAAAGCCACGTTGATGAATCGCTGCTGACGGGCGAGCCTCTGCCACAACCGCGAGGACCGGGCGAGCGGCTCAGCGGCGGCGCCATCAACGCAGAAGGACGGCTGGTGATGAAGGTCACCGCCGTGGGGGGGCAGACCATGCTGTCGGCCATCATCCGCCGTGTGGTCGAGGCGCAGGCAGGCAAGGCGCCCATCCAGCGACTGGTGGATCGCGTGTCGGCGGTGTTCGTGCCGGTGGTGGCGCTCATCTCGGTGATGGCTGGGGCCTGGGCCTGGTGGGGGGGGCTGGGCGGCGAAGTGGCACTGATCCGGGCGGTGTCGGTGCTGGTCATCGCGTGTCCGTGCGCGCTGGGCCTGGCCACGCCCGCGGCGATCATGGCCGGCACGGGTGTGGCGGCACGCCATGGCGTGCTCATTCAGGACCCGCAGGCCCTGGAGATCACCCACCGCGTGCAGGTCGTGGCTTTTGACAAGACGGGCACGCTCACCGTCGGTCAGCCGCGCGTGGTGGCATGGGAGGTGGCTGCGGCCAACGGCGCACCTGCGCTGACGCGCGATCAGGCCTTGGCCGTGGCGGCTGCCCTGCAGGGCGGCAGTGAGCACCCTTTGGCGCGCGCCGTGTTGCAGGCTGCGGCCGGCCTGTCGGGCGTTCCACGCATGAGCCAGCTCACCGCGCACGCGGGGCGGGGGATCGAAGGCGCCCTGGAGGTGCAACCAGCAACGGGAGCTGGCGCCTCGCAGCTCGCCTCAGGCGAAGAACCGGCGGTCGACCCAATGGGGCATGCGAGCGACGTGCTCAATGAAGTTTGGCGACTGGGCAGCCAGCGCTGGGTGAGCGAGCTCATCCCGGGCGGTGTCGACCCCGATTTGCAGGCGCTGGCCGCCACGTGGGCCCATCAGGGGAGAACCGTGTCCTGGCTGATGCGCAGGGCAGGCGATGGCTGGCAGGCCGTGGCCGCCTTCGGCTTCGGTGACGAGGCCAAGCCCGAGGCCAGGGAAGCCGTGGCCCGCCTGCAGGCCATGGGCGTGCGCACGGTGATGATTTCGGGCGACAACCGTGGTGCCGCCGAGGCCGTGGCCTGCGCGCTGGGCATCGACGAGGTCATCGCCGAGGTGCTGCCTGGTGACAAGGCCGATCACATCCGTCGCCTGCAACAAGGCGAGGGCGGCAAGCGTTGCATCGTCGCCATGGTGGGCGATGGCATCAACGACGCGCCCGCGCTGGCCGCTGCCGACGTGGGCATGGCCATGGCCAACCCCCAGGGCGGCACAGACGTTGCGATGCAGGCCGCTGGCGTGACCCTGATGCGCGGCGATCCGCGCCTGGTGGCCTCGGCCATCGAGGTCTCGCGACTCACCACCACCAAGATCCGGCAGAACCTGGTGTGGGCCTTTGGCTACAACGTCATCGGCATCCCGCTGGCGGCCATGGGTGAGCTCAGCCCCATGGTGGCCGGCGCGGCCATGGCCATGAGCAGTGTCAGCGTGGTGCTCAACGCCCTGTGGTTGTCTCGCTGGCAGCCCCGAAATGGGGCAATGGCGTAAACTCGTCGGTCACGACTGCCTGTAGCTCAACTGGATAGAGCAGCTGCCTTCTAAGCAGCAGGTCGGGGGTTCGAGTCCCTCCAGGCAGGCCAGGTATCGCCGATACTGCATGCACGCCTCATGCTGAGCGAGGCACGTCAGGAAGGGCAAGAAATCCGCATGTTCGACGCGATCAAGCGCATGATCGGCTCCCCCTCCGGGGCGGGGGCCGCAGACGAGGGGCAGGTTTTGGCGGCCTGGGCGAAGGCCGAGGGCCACACGTTCAAGCGTGTCAAGGCCAAGACCGGTGCCGGCTTCGTCGTGGAAGCGCCTGAAGGCTGGCGTGTGGAGTGGGGTGCCTCCCAGCGCAGCTACATCGCGGGCAAGGAGCTGCGCTTTCGTTGCGACACGGGGGTGGCCTCCGATGTCCAGCTGATCATGCTCAGCCGGGCGCTTTCGCTGGTGCTGGAAACCGACGTTTTCAGCCGGTTCACCAACGCCATGCAGACCCAGATCGACAACACCTTGCCGGACGAAATGCGCTGGCTGGCCATGCACCCTCGCGTGCCCTTGAACGATCACGCGGCACTGGCGCGCCGCCTGGTGGTGTTCAGCAATGCGGAGGCGGTTGCGCGCCGTTGGCTGGACGATTCGGTCCTGTTGCCCCTCGAAGAGGCAGCCGGCAATTGGTGGACGGACACCTTGGTGATGGTGCTGACCATCAACCGCGGCATGCTGACCCTGCGCATGTCCGGCGACAAGCTGCAGCCCTTGCAACTCAAGCTGGTGGGTGATCTTTACCGCGTCCTGGCCATGCGTCTGAAAGCCGTGGCCCTGGGCGACTGATCAGTCTCGGTTGCGTCGCTGCAGGAAGGCTTCGATGGCTTGCCCTGCTGCAGGCTCGCTGAGGTTGGCCAGGAAGCGCTGCTTTTCTGCTTCAAGGTGGGCGCGCAGTGGCTGGTCGGCCTCGTTGACCAATTCCTTGAGGCTGGCGAGCACGGTTTGAGGCCTCTCGGCCAGGCGGCCAGCCAGGGCCAGGGCGGTCTCCATCGACTGACCGTTGGCGCAAACGGTGTGCACCAGCCCGGCTTCGTGCCAGTCGTGAGCGGATTGGCTGTCGCCCAACCACAGCAAGGCCAGCGCACGTTGCCGACCCAGCGCGCGGCGCAAGTGCCAGCTGGCCCCGCCGTCCGATGACAGCCCAACCTGGCTGTACGCCATCACGAAGCGTGCGTTGTCAGCTGCGACGAGCAGGTCACAGGCCAGCGCCAGCGACACCCCACCGCCAGCGGCCACGCCCTCGACGGCGGCGATCACGGGTTTGGGAAAGCTGTGCAGCGCTTCAATCCATTGGTGGAAGGCGTCGAGGTTGCGAGCCTGCGCGGCCATGTCGTGCACGCGCTGGTGAGCCAGTCGTTGCAGGTCTCCTCCGCCACAAAAATGCCCGTTGGCGCCAGTGAGCACCACCGCGCGCACGTCCGGGTGGGTTTCAGCCATGTTCAGGGTTTCCACGCCCGCGGCGTAAACCTGGGGCGACAAGGCGTTGCGTGTGGCGGGGCCATGCAGGCGCAAAACGAGGGTGCTGCCGTGGCGCTCGGTCTGGAGTTCGGTGGTCATGCAGGGGTTTGGCGCGGGCGAGACAAAGGCGTCAATTCGGTGGATTGACGCCACAGCCTGCGTGCTAGAGTCATCTTGAACCCCCATCATGCACCGAATGAACTCATCTAGACGGCTCCTGACTGCAGTCTTGACGCTGACCGTTGGTTGGGCATGGTCGTCTTCTGCTTGGTCCCTGGGGTTGGGCCGACCTGAGAGTCAGGCTGTGCTGGGCGACACCTTGCGTGTCGTCGTGCCCCTGCGCCTGGAAGTCGGCGAAACCGTCGCGCAAGAATGCGTGTCCGCCGAGGTGTTCTTTGGTGATGACCGAGTCACCCCGGGCGCGGTGTCGGTGGAGCTGGAGCCTGCCGAAACCGTGACCGCCGGGATGGGCGCACGCCTGGTGTTGCGCACCACCGCTTTGATCAACGAGCCGGTGGTCCACGTGCAGCTGAGCGCAGGGTGTCAGGCGCGCATCACGCGCAAGTTCGTGGCCCTGGCCGATCCGCCTGGTTTGCGCGCGGCGCAAGTCAGCGCGGCCTCAGAGCAGCCGTCGCGCGACAGCGAGGTGCCTCAAGCCGCCGGCATCGACGGCAAGGCCCGGCTGACCCCGTCTCCGCGAAAGGCCGCAAGGGTCGCTGCGAGCGCTGACGCCGTCACCGATCGTGCGCCCACGGCCACCAAGCGCAAAGAGGCTCGCCGAGCCCCGCGCCCCGCGCCGCCTGCGGAGTCCCCGCGCCTGGCGCTCGACCCGGTTGACGCGGA
Organism: Comamonadaceae bacterium 2PF; assembly: GCA_005502875.1. Classification (GTDB taxonomy): domain Bacteria; phylum Pseudomonadota; class Gammaproteobacteria; order Burkholderiales; family Burkholderiaceae_C; genus Aquabacterium. The sequence goes on from SCMV01000051.1 coordinate 8,573, forward strand.
CGCCCTCGTCCAGCCCAGCTTGCGCTCATCCGGTCAAATGGCCTCGCCGCTTGAAGGTGAACAAGCCGGTGCCGACGTGCAGGCCCGTCGCGAGGCCGCAGCTGCGTTGTGGCGGGCGCTCAACGCCACGCCCGAAGCCATGTTGCGTCAACAGCGGCACGTCGAAGAGCTCGAGCGGCGTTTGCAGGGCCTTCAGCGTGCGGGTGAGCAGACCCAGCAAAGCGTGGCGGCGCTGCAGTCGCGCATGCAGGCGCTTGAAAAGCCGGCGCGCTCGGGCCTGAGTTGGCCCGCGGTGCTGGCCTTGGTGGCCGGGGCGGGGTTGGGTGCATGGCTTCTGCACGGTTGGGGCGTTCGCCGTGGTCGTCAGCAGGCCGCTGCCTGGTGGAGTCCGGAAACGGGGCAGCCCCCGCTGAACCTGCCCGAGAGCGAAGACACGCACAGCAAGCCGCACCTTGACGACACCGATGACCAGGGCGACGACCTGTTGGGCCCGATCCCCGAGCCTCACGAGGACGATCGCCTGCCGCCGGTGCCTGCTGCGGTGGGGGGGGGCGTTGCGGCCCATCGTTTCGCCGCTTCGGCGACCGTCGGCTCGCCTGCGCCCAGGCCGCCTTTGATCTCGCCGGAGCCGCTCAAGGCCGTGTCCGTGGAAGAGCTGATCGACCTGGAACAGCAGGCCGAGTTTTTCATCGTGCTGGGGCAGGACGACGCGGCGATCGAATTGCTGGAGGCGCACCTGGGCGGGCACACGCAAGAGATCCCGTGGCCCTTCCTCAAGCTCCTGGAGATCTACCGCCGCCTGGGCCGCCGCGCCGATTACGAGCGCGTGCAGGAGCGCTTCAACGCGCACTTCAACGGTCGCGCGCCCACCTGGGCGTCCGACATGGAACAGGGGCGCAGCCTGGTTGACTACCCCGGCGTGGTCGAGCGACTGCAGGCCCTGTGGGGCGAGCCCGCGCGTGCGATGGACGTGCTCGAGATGTCCCTGGTGCACCTGGGGCCCGAGGCCGATGCCTTTGACCTGCCGGCTTACCGCGAACTGCTGTTCCTCTACGCCGTCGCGCGTGACCTGTCCGACCGCGCCGAGCGCAAGCGTCCGGCCTCGACCGAGATCGCGCCGCTGACGGCCACCCAGCCGGTGCGCTCTGCCAACCTCGACGTGCCGGCGGTCGAGCCGCTGTCCGTTGATTTGGACCTCGACCGGCTGGACGACAGGCCCTGATCGGGCCGTGCCTGCTCAGAGCCCGTGGTCCTGGCTCATCTCCGAGGCCGGACCCGTTGGCGACTGCATCGCCTGCAGGATGAGGGCCCGGCTCAATCGGTCTGAAATCAGCTCGGCAAAAGCCAGCACGAACTGCCGCAGGTAGGCGCCGCGCTTGAACGCCAGCCTCGCCATGTTGGGCCCGAACAGGTGGCCCACCGGTCGCCAGACCAGGTCGCTGCCCGCCGCCGCCATGGTCGGGTCGTCCTTGACAGCCATCTCGGCCACCAGCCCGATGCCCAGGCCCAGGCGCGTGTAGGTCTTGATGACGTCGGCGTCGATGGCTTCTAGCACGACGTTGGGCGTCAGGCCCCGCTGCAGGAAGGCCTGGTCGATGCGCTTGCGGCCCGTGAACGACGGGTGGTACGAGATCAGGGGTTCGGCCGCGAGCTGCTCCAGCGTCAGGCGCGGCACCGAGGCCAGCGGGTGCGAAGGCGGCATGACCACCACGTGCTGCCACTCGTAGCAGGGCAGGGTGACCAGCTCGGGGAAGTCGCTGAGCGACTCGGTGGCCAGGCCGATGTCGGCCACCTCGTCGAGCACCATGCGCGCCACCTGTTCGGGCGTGCCCTGGTGCAGGCTCACGGCCACCTTCGGGTACTTGCGGCGCAACTGCGCCACGGGCTCGGGCAGCACGTAGCGCGCCTGCGTGTGCGTGGTCGCGATCGACAGCGTGCCCGCGTCCTGCATGGCGTATTCCTCGCCGATGCGCTTGAGGTTGCCCAGCTCGCGCAGGATCACGTCCACCGACTTGAGCACCTCCAGGCCCGGCTCCGTGATGCGCTTGAGGCGCTTGCCGTGGCGAACGAAGATGTCCACGCCCAGCTCTTCTTCCAGCTCCATGATGGCCTTGGAGATGCCGGGCTGCGAGGTGTGCAGGGCCTTGGCCGTCTCGGTCAGGTTGAGGTTGCGGCGCGCGGCCTCGTGGACGAAGCGGAACTGGTGCAGGTTCATGCGGGCTCCGGTTGGCTTCAGCCCTGAGTCGATGGTGGCGACGCAGACTCGGCAAGGGCCCAGGCGGCATCGGCCATGCCCTGGATGAGGATGTCGGTTTCACCCACGGCGGGGCACAGGCGCCAACTGACCTCGGGGTGGCGTTCAGCCAGCTCGCCCATGAGCCTGGGCAGGTCCTTGCGCACGTGTCCGCCGGCCCCCAGGAACAGCGGCACCACCGAGACGTTGGTGCAGCCGCGTGCCGCCAGGTCATCGCCCGCTGCGGCGATGTCGGGGCTCATGAACTCCAGGAATGCCAGCGTCACCTCGGGGGCAGCGCCGGGTGCCTGGCTGGCTTGATCCTGCGTGCGCGCGAGCAGCCGCTTGGCCACCGCCTCGAAGGGCAGGGCCCAGTTCGGGTCACGCGCCCCGTGGGCGAACAGCAAGATGCCAGTGCGGGACATGGGGGCGGGCTCCGGTGAGGTCATTGTCGGCGCACCAACCAGGCGAACACGCTCATGGACAGCAGCGTGTAGAGCAGGCTGGGGGCCATCGCGGCCAGCCAGGGCTGCCAGTTCTGCAACTGGCCGAGGTGGCTGGCGATGTGGTTGACGAGGATGAAGCTGATGCCCAGCATGATGCCGCCAAAGATCTTCAGGCTCATGCCGCCGCTGCGTGCGTGCAGGTAGGCGAAGGGCAAAGCCAGGGCGATCATCACGAAGCAGACGAAGGGGTAGACCGACTTCTTCCAGAACTGCATCTCGTAGCGCTGGGCGGCCTGGGCGTTGAGGTCGAGGTGGCGGGTGTAGCGCCACAGCGCCAGCACCGACATGCTCTCCGGGGGCAGCACCGAGGCCGTCACCACCACCGGGGTCAGGCTGCTGGCCCATTCCATGGTGCCCTGCTTGCGTTCGTCGATCACCTTGGTGCCGGCCAGGGCCGCGTCCTGGGTGAGCCGCTCGTGCGAGAGCCAGCGCGTGTCGACCACGTCCTTGAGTTGCCAGACCGAGCCATCGTCCACGCCCGGCGCCGGGTTGGGGATCACGCGGGCCGAGTTGGCCGACAGCCGGCGCTTGAGCTGGCCGTTGGCGTCGAACTCGAAGATGCGCACCTGGCCAAATTCGCCCTCGTTGATGGCGCTGCCCACGTTCACGGTGAAGGTGTGTGTGCCCTGGCCGGGCACCTCGCGTTTTTCGCGTAGCCAGGTGCCGGCGCGACCCAGGGTGACCTGCTGATCGGTGCTGAAGGTGGCGCGTTGCCGGGTGAGTTGCTGCTCGGCCATGGGCACCAGCCAGTTTCCGATGGCGGCCACCAGCAAGGCGGCCATCAAGCCCAGCATGGCCAGCAGCCTCAAGGCCCGCGCCGGGCTCAGCCCACCGGTGCGCAAGATGGTGAACTCCGAGGTCTGCGCCATGCGCGCCAGCGCCAGGATGCCGCCAATCAGCACGGCGATGGGCATCAGGTCATGCACATGGCGCACCAGCATCAGCAGGCAGGTGATCACGGCGTCCAGCAGGGTGTAGCCGTTTTGCCCGATGTCCTCCGATGCCTCGACGAAGTCGATGAAAAAGGCCAAGCCTGAGAAGGCCAGGGCAACCAGCATCGTGCGCCAGGCCACGGCACGGAATATGAGTCGGCGAACGGTTTTCATGCCTTGACCTCGCCTGAGCCCGCCGAAGCGGTTGGGGGTGTGGCTCGACCCCGTCGCATCGACCAGCCGCCATCGCGCCACCCGATGACCGCCAGGCTCAACAGCGTGAGCGTGCCGTGCACCGCCAGCAGCGCTGTGATGGGGTCCATGCGCTCGCGGGCCACCCAGTTCTGGCTCAGGCTGAGCAGGTTGAAGTAGACGACGAAGACCAGCAGGGCGTAGACCAGGTTCCAGTTGCTGTTGCGGCGGGTGTTGCCTGCGGCCAGGCTCAAGCCGGCCAGCACCATGTTGAACGCCGCCCAGATCAGGCCCACGCGCCAGACCATTTCACCTTGCGCCTTGGGGTGGCTGAGCAGGGCCAGCGCAGGGGTGGACATCGAGCGAAGGTCGGGGCTCACGTCGGGCGGGGTGATTTTTTCGCCCACGCGGATGCGTGCGGTCTCGAAGCGAGACAAGGCTTTTTCACCCGTGGCCAGGTCGGTCTGGGTGCGCTCACCCTGGTTGAGCACCAGGAAGCGTTGCCCATCCACCACCTCGATCTGCCCCTGGCGTGCGGTCACCACCGACTCCTGGTCGCCGTCTGTGGTCACCATGAAGACGTTGCGACCTGAGGTGAGGCCGTCGCTGTGGCTGTCGATGAAAAACACGCGTTTGCCATCGGCCGAGACCTGGAACTGGCCTGGCGCCACCCGGGCCATGTCGGAGCGCTGCTCGTAGCGCACCTTGAGGATTTGCGTCTGGCTCTGCGCCCACGGACGCGCCACCAGCGAGGCCGCAGCCACCAGCAGCAGCACCGGCCAGGCCATGCGCAGCAGCGGCTTGAGGAAGTGAAACTGCCGCGCACCGCTGGCCTGCCAGACCACCATCTCGCTGTCTCGCCAGATGCGGCTGAGCGTGGCCACCACCGAGACGAACAGCGCCAGCGCCAGCACGATGGGCAACTGCCCGATGATGGTGTAGCTCAGCACCAGGCCCACGTCGGTCGGCGCGAGGTTGCCTTTGGTGGCCTGGCTGAGGATGCGGATGAGCACCATGGTCAGCAGCACGGTCAACAGCACGACCAGCGTGCCACTGAAGCTGCGCCAGAGCTCTCGGCGGATGGAGGAATCGAATAACATCGGATGGATCGATCAACCCGCGCATTATGGACTTGCACCGCATGGACTACCGTTCTTCCGTCGCCCAGGGTTCGGCCCTCTCTCAAGTCAACGCCGATGCGCTGCTGCTGGTGCTCACGCCCGAGCACAGCCAGGCGGCCGATCCGGTGCTCGACGCCCTGATCCAGGACGCCGTCAAGGCCGATGACCTGGCGCTCAAGGCCGGCCGTGCGCTGTACCTGCATCGCCCGCGTGGCGTGCAGGCCGCTCGCTTGGTGCTGGCCGTGGCGGCCGATGCCAAGGCCAAATCGTTCAAGTCTGCTGTGGCCAAGGGCCTGGCGCTGCTCAAGGATGGCGGATCGAGCCACGTGGCCATCGCCGCAGCCGAGGGCCTGACGCTCGACGCCGACCACGCCCGCTGTGCCGTGCTGACCGTGGCCGACGCCACCTATGTGTTCCGCCTGACCAAGCCCAGCGCCCCCAAGGCCGGGGCGCTCAAGAAGGTCACGCTGTTGAGCCCGGCCGAGCAGGCCGCCGCCGTCAAGGCTGGCATCCAGCAAGGCCAGGGCATCGCCGAGGGCGTGACCCTGGCGCGCGAGCTGGGCAACCGCCCGGCCAACCACTGCACGCCCACCGACCTGGCCACCGAGGCCCGCCGCCTGGCCAAGGCCAGCAAGCTGATCAAGGCCGAGGTGCTGGAGCGCCCGGCGCTCGAGAAGCTCGGCATGGGCTCCTTCCTGTCGGTCACCAACGGCTCGGCCCAACCCCCGAAGTTCATCGTGCTGCGATACCAGGGCGCGGCCGCCAGCCAGGCCCCCATCGTGCTGGTGGGCAAGGGCATCACGTTTGACACCGGCGGCATCTCGCTCAAGCCCGGCGCAGGCATGGACGAGATGAAGTTCGACATGGGTGGCGCCGCCAGCGTGCTGGGCACCTTCCAGAGCCTGGCGCTGCTGGCCCCCAAGGTCAACGTGGTGGGCCTGATCCCCACCTGCGAGAACATGCCCAGCGGCACGGCCACCAAGCCGGGCGACGTGGTCACCAGCATGTCGGGCCAGACCATCGAGATCCTCAACACCGACGCCGAAGGTCGCCTGATCCTGTGTGACGCCCTGACCTACGCCGAGCGCTTCAAGCCCGCGGTGGTGGTCGACATCGCCACGCTGACCGGCGCCTGCGTGATCGCCCTGGGTCACCTGCACAGCGGCCTGTTCTCCAAGGACGACGAACTGGCGGGAGCCTTGCTCAAAGCCGGTCAGGCAGCGCAGGACACCGCCTGGCGCATGCCCCTGGACGACGAATACGGCGAAGGCCTCAAGAGCAATTTCGCCGACCTGGCCAACGTGGGCGGCCGCGAAGGCGGCTCCATCACAGCGGCCTGGTTCCTCAGCAAGTTCACCCAGGCTTACCGCTGGGCCCACCTTGACATCGCCGGCACGGCCTGGAAGTCGGGCGGGGCCAAGGGCGGCACGGGCCGCCCGGTGGGCCTGCTGACCCAGTTCCTGCTGGACCAGGCGGCCGCAGGCAAGGATGCCTTGGCGCCTCGTGCTGCCAAGCCGGCCAAGGCAGAGAAGGTGAGCAAGGCCACGGTGAAACCCGCAGCCAAGAAGGCCGTGAAGGTCGCTGCAAAGCCTGCGCCCAAAGCGGCCAAGGCCTGATCGATCAAGCGGCGAGGCCAAGGAAGTTCCATGCGCAGGGTTGAGTTTCACCACGGCATCGGCAACAAGCTGGCCTACGCCTGCCGCCTGCTTCGCAAGGCACACCGGGCCGGGGCCAAGGTCGCCGTGACCGGCGACCTCGCCACGCTGCAGGCCCTTGACCGCGAGCTCTGGACCTTCGACGATCAGGAGTTCCTGCCCCACGTGCTGGCGGCGGGCGCACCTTTGCCCGAGCGCATGCACGCCACCCCCATCTGGCTCTCGCCCGATGTGGCTTCGGCGCCAGGAGAGCGCAGCATCCTCGTCAACGTCGGGCGCGACGTGCCTGCCGGCATGGACCGATTCGAGCGCCTGTTCGACCTCGTCTCCAGCGAGCCCGACGACCGCCAAGAGGGCCGTCAGCGCTGGAAGGCCTATGCCGCCCAGGGCTGGGACGTCCAGCCCCACGAAGTCAAGGACGAGGCTCGCTGATGAATGGCATCACCCGCCCCCATCCCGCGCACGTGCCCACCTTGACGGAAGTCATCGATGTGCAGGGGCAGGTGCCTGCGGCCTCTTCCGTTGCGGCAACTCCGGTGTCGGCCGTCAGGCCTCCTGTGCCGCTGGATGCCCTGCCGGTGCTGGGCGAGGTCGTGTCGGCGCCACCTCAGCAACAGCCTTTGCCTTTGTCTCAACAGCCCCAGCCGCTGCCGCAAGCAACGCCCCCAGCGCCGCAGGACGCGCCGCCCGCCGTGAGCGAGGCCCAATTGGCGCACCGGGTGCTGTCTGACGTGCAGCGCCAGATCGACAGCATGCTGGAGTTCCGCTTGAAAGAGGCGATGGCGCCTTTGCTTGCGCGTCACACCGAGGCCATCGCGCGCGACCTGCGCGATGAGCTCAACCGAACCCTCAAGGATGTGGTGGCACGCTCCGTGGCCCAGGAGCTGGCCAAGCTCCGCCAACGCTGACCGCAGCCGCATCCCAAGCAACGATCCAACCCAACCCCACAAACCGTCAACGAGGTCCTGATGAAATTGCGTCCGATCCCGTCTTCTCTGCTGGCTGCTGCCGGCCTGATTTTCGCCGGTCTGTCGTTCACGCAGGCCCACGCCCAGACCGTGGTGCGCATCGGCCACGTCGGTCCGGTGTCTGGCCCGCAGGCGCACTACGGCCGCGACAACGAAAATGGCGCCCGCATGGCGGTGGCCGAGCTCAACTCGCAAGGCCTGAGCATCGGTGGCAAGAAGGTCAAGTTCGAATTGGTCGCCGAAGACGATGCCGCCGACCCCAAGCAGGGCACCGCTGCAGCGCAGAAGCTGTGCGACGCCAAGGTCAACGGCGTGGTCGGGCACCTGAACTCGGGCACCACCATCCCGGCGTCCAAGGTCTACAGCCAGTGTGGCCTGCCGATGATCTCGCCCTCGGCCACCAACCCCGAGCTGACGCAACTGGGCTACAAGAACGTTTTCCGCCTGCTGGCCAACGACAACGAGCTGGGCGCCGGCCTGGCCCGCCATGCGCAGCAGGTGCTCAAGCTCAAGAAGGTCGCGATCATCGATGACCGCACGGCGTATGGCAAAGGCGTGGCCGAGGTCTTCGCGCGCACGGCTCAGAAGCTGGGCATGGAAGTGGTGAGCCAGCAATACACGAATGACAAAGCGGTTGACTTCATGTCCATCCTCACCGCCATCAAGAACAAGAAGCCGGACGGCATCTTCTTTGGTGGCATGGACCCGCAGGCAGGCCCCATGCTGCGCCAGATGCAGCAGCTGGGCCTGACCAAGGTCTACCTGTTTGGCGGCGACGGCATCTGCACCGACCAGTTGGTCAAGCTCTCCAGTGGCGCGCGCACGCTGGGCAACGTGGTGTGTGCGGTGGGTGGCGCCTCGCTGGACAAGCTGCCCCAGGGCAAGGCCTGGCGCGACAAGTACGAAGCCATGTTCCCCAAGCAGTACCAGGTCTATTCGCCCTACACCTACGACGCCACGATGGTGCTGGTGGACGCCATGAAGCGCGCCAACTCGACCGACCCGAAGGTGTATGGCCCCAAGATCGCCGAGGCGGCTTATGCGGGCGTGACGGCCAAGGTGTCGTTCGAGCCCAACGGCGAACTGAAGAACCCTGCCATGACGCTCTACACCTACAAGGATGGCAAGAAGCTGTCGATCAACTGACGAAACCTGGGCTATACTTGCGGGCTTCACGGAGAGGTGGATGAGCGGTTTAAGTCGCACGCCTGGAAAGCGTGTGTGGGTTAATAGCCCACCGCGGGTTCGAATCCCGCCCTCTCCGCCAAGATGACAGAAAACAAAAAACCCGATCGGTGAAAACCGGTCGGGTTTTTTCTTGGCGCTGTCACCAATGGGTACGATGCTGGAGATGGCCCGCCCGGCTGGTTGGGCGGCCCCGGAGCCTTCTCACCATGCCTGACTCGCGTCCTGAATCCGCTTTGCCCGCAGACCTTGCAAGGCGCCGCGAATTCCTGCTCAAGCTGTTCTGGTCGGCCGGTGGGCTGGCCGCTTCGGGCCTGTCGTGGCCTGGTCTGGCACAGGCCGCTTCAGGCTTGGGAAAGGCCCAAGCTGCGCATGAGGCCTCTTCCACAGCAGGTTTTGACTTCTCGACCCTGGGGGCCCTGCGCGAGCCCGATGCCCTGGGGCTGGCCTTGCCGGCCGGGTTCTCGGCCCGCGTCGTGGCGGTGTCCGGCGAGCGGCCGACTCCGGGCGCCTCCATCTGGCACACCTACCCGGATGGCGGCGCCACCTTTGCCGCGCCAGATGGCGGTTGGGCCTACGCGAACAACAGCGAGGTGCCTGTGGGCGCAGGCGGCGCGAGCGCCTTGCGCTTTGACCGCCATGGCCAGGTCGTGGGTGCGCACCGCATCCTCGGCGGCACGAGCACCAATTGCGCAGGCGGCGCGACCCCCTGGGGCACGTGGCTGTCTGCCGAAGAGAGCAGCCTTGGGCGCGTTTGGGAGTGCCTGCCTTTTGGCTCGGCCTCGCAGGCGAGAGTCAGGCCGGCGCTCGGCACATTCAAGCACGAGGCCGTGGCCGTCGATCCGCTGAATCGCACGCTCTACCTCACCGAGGACGAGGGCCAGGGGCGCTTCTATCGTTTCGTTTGCAGCGAGTCGGACTGGCCTGCTTCGGCCGCTCGTCCTGCCCTGCGATCGGGGCGCTTGCAGGTGCTCCAGATCGAAGGGGTGCCGGCCAACCAGGTGCCACCCGATGAGATGGACCTGGCGCGCCCGCACCGGGTCACCTGGGTGGACGTGAGCAGCCCGAGCCTGCCTCAAGGCGTCGTGCGCGGCGTGCTGGGCAGCAAGGCCCCAGGCACGGTGTTCCGTGGCGGCGAAGGGCTTTGGTACTTCAACGGCATCGTCTACTTCTCGACCAAGGGCGACAACCGCATCTGGGCGTTCGAGCCCGCCACGCAGCAGCTGCAGGTGATCTACGACTTCGCCACGGCCAGCCCGGCCGACCGCGTGCTCTCGGGTGTCGACAACCTGACCGTCAGCCGCCGTGGCGACGTGCTGGTGGCCGAAGATGGCGGCAACATGGAGCTGTGCGTGATCCTGCCCGACCGCAGCGTGAAGGTGCTGTTGCGCCTGCATGGCCAGGACGAGTCCGAGATCACCGGGCCGGCCTTTTCGCCCGATGGCACGCGGCTGTATTTCAACTCGCAGCGCGGCGGGCGTCATGGCGCTGGCCTGGGCATCACCTACGAGGTCAGGTTGCCAGCCTGACGCAGGCTTCGATCGGCCATGAAAAAGGGCACCCGAGGGTGCCCTTTGTTTCGCCTGCACGGCAAAGGTCAGCGGTTGCTTTCCTTGACGATGACCCAGCGGCCTTCCTGCATGCGCCAGGTCAGGGTCTTGGGGCCCTTGTCCTTGTAGTTGCTGGAGGTGTAGGCCTGCTCGAAGCTGGTGACCACGTCGCTGCCTTGCGGGCTGGCCTTGATCGAGTCGATCTTCAGCGAGATCGGGCCGGGCTTGCCGACCAGCTGGCGGCGCTTGGCTTCCCATTGGGCGCGGGTGCCCTTGGCGGTGAAGTCCTTGCTGTAGAAGCCCAGGTAGGTCTCGATGTCCTTGGCAGACCAGGCTGCGGCCCAGTCGGTCAGGCGCTGTGCCACGGTTTGAACGGCTTCGGCGTTGGCAACAACGGGCTTGGGCTCGTCAGCGGGAGGCTTGACGGCCGTGACGCCCACTTGCGTGCTCAGCTTACGGGCGCGGGCGTCGAGTTCGTCGCGCGAGGTCGAGGCGGCGGCCACCGAGGTCACGGGGCAACGCTGGGCGGCGTCGTCGGAGGCCTGCCAGTCCTTGACCAGCTCGCCCTGGTTGTCATCGGCCGGGCGCAGGCCCAGGGTCGACAGCAGGGTGTTGCGCGCGGCATGGGTGCGCACCTGGGCCAGCAGCAGGTCGTGCTCGGCGTTGGCGTAGGCGCGCTTGGCGGTGTAGAGCTCGTTCTCGGCGTTGAGCAGGTCCAGCAGGCTGCGCTGGCCGATGTCGAACTGCTGGCGGTAGGCGTCGCGCGCCTTCTCGATGGCCAGCACGTTGCGGTCGAGCGCTGCCAGCTGGGTGCGGGCGCGGGTGATGTCGTTGTAGGCGATGCCGATGGTCTGGCGAACGTCGCGGCAGGCCTTGTCGCGCTGGTCGGCGGCCTGGTTGATCAGGTCGGCGAACTGCTTGGTGCGGGCCTGGTCGGAGCCACCGTTGTAGAGGTTCCAGTTCAGCAGGATCTGGGCCGAGGTGGCGCTCTTGCGGTCGATCAGGCCGTCGAAGTTGTTGCCCAGGCCGCTGCGCAGGCGCGCCTCGACGCGTGGCTGGAAGGGGCTGTCCTTGGTTTTGGCTTCGGACTCGACGGCGCGCAGGTTCTCGACGGCGGCGCTGACGCTGGCGTTGCGGGCCAGGGCCTGGCTGATGACCTGGGTGTTGTCGCCGGCCAGGCTGCTGTCGATGCGGGGCAGGGCGGCCAGGCCGTTGGCCGGGGCCTCGCCGACGACACGCAGGTAGCGCGAGGCCACGTCGTGCAGGTTGGCGTTCTCGGTGGTCAGGTTGGAGTCAGCCAATGCCAGGCGGGCGTTGGCCTGCTCGGTGTCCACGCCACGACCGACGCCGGCCTTGAACTTGGACTGCAGCTGGTCGAACACGTATTTGTGCTGGACGTAGTTGTCTTCGGCCAGGCCCACGAGCTTGCGAAAGCGCAGCACGTCGATGTAGGCGCGCGCGGCTTCGAGGGCGGTGTCTTCGCTGGCAGCCAGGAATTCGAAGTAACGGACCTTGCGGGCGTGGCCCAGGCGGTCGACTTCGTTGGCGGTGAAGCGGCCGTCCCAGAGCACCTGGTTGGCGGTCAGGGCCAGGCCGCTGCGGCTGAAGCTGCGCGACTCGGGGTTGCGTTGGTCGACCTTGTCGCGGTCGCGGCCGACGTCGGCGGACAGGTCGACCGTGGGCAGGTAACCCCCCTTGGCCACGTCCACTTCCTTGGAGGCGGCGCGCAGGGCGTTCAGGCGGGCGGTCACGTCGGGGTTGGAATCGATGGCCTTTTGGACCGCGCCCGCCAGGCCGGTGGCGGCGCCGGTGGGTTGCGCCTGGGCCAGGGCCGCCTGGGCAGTGAATGTCAGGGCGGCCAGGGCCAGGGCATGCAGTCCGGACTTCAGGGCTTTGTTCTTCACGCTGAACCTCGTCGTGTGGGGCGTTGGCAGGGCAGGGCAGCAAGCCCTGTAACGGGGGGTTAATCGGCTGATTTTGGCATCAATGAAGGGGCTTCCGTCTTCTGAAAACGCCTGTATTCACGGGGGAGTGGCGCCGATGTCGCAATCTGGGGTTTCCCGGTCAAGTCCTGGCGGGCCATCGCCGATAAGCAAAGGTGGTCCAAGAAGCCCGTTTTCCAGCTTGCCGCTCGCCTTCTCGCCTGGCCGCCCGGTCAGGGTGGTGGCTGCGCGCCGTCGCCTTGCTGGCGGTGCTGGGCTGGGGGCTGAGCCAGGCCTGGGACGCCCCGCGCGTGATGCAGGCTGCCCAGCGCCAGGGAGGCAACACCCCGCAGCGTGCCCAGGTGCTGGTGCAGCTCATCGGTGAGGCGGCTGCCCAGGACGAGGAAAGCCGCCTGCGGGCGATCAACGGATTTTTCAACCGTTCGGTGCAGTACCGCGACGACCGTGAAATCTGGGGTCAGGTCGATTACTGGGCCTCGCCCTTGGAATCCTTGGCGCGGGGGCAGGCCGACTGCGAGGACTACGCCATCGCCAAGTATTTCTCCTTGCTTGCCTCGGGCGTGCCAGGTGTGAAGATGCGACTGGTGTACGTGCGGGCGCAACTCGCCGGCAGCATCCAGGCGCACATGGTGCTGGCTTATTACCCGCAGCCTGACGCCGAGCCCCTGATCCTGGACAACCTGATCACGGACATCCGCCCCGCGTCCAGGCGCCCGGATCTGGCCCCTGTTTTCAGCTTCAACGCGGAAGGTTTGTGGCAAGGTGTGACGGGAGCCAGTGCGGGGGACCCCGTGGCCCGGCTGTCTCGCTGGCGCGAGGTGCTGGCCAAGGCGAAAGCCGAGGGGTGGTGGTGAAGCCGCCACGAAAGAGATGACAACATGTCTTTGATTCGACAAATCTGGTTGCTGCTGCTGACGACGTTGCTGATGGCTTTCATCGGCAGCTTCGTGGTCTGGATGGTCTCGTCCCGGGGTTACCTGGAGACGCAGTTGCGCCTGAAGAACGCCGACAACGCCCAGTCGCTGGCCCTGAACCTGTCGCAGCAGCGCGGCGATCGCACCGGCATGGAGCTGACGGTGGCGGCCATGTTCGACACGGGCTTTTACCAGCGCATCACGCTCAAGGACGCGGCGGGGCGCGAGCTGTTTGACCACCAGGCTGACCCGGCGGCCGCGCGCGAGCAGGCGCCTGCCTGGTTCGTGCGCCTGGTGCCGGTCGAGTCGGTGGCTGGCGTCGCCCAGGTGTCGGATGGCTGGCGCGCGGTGGGCTCGGTCGAGGTGGTCAGCCACTCGGCTTTTGCCCACGCACAGCTTTGGCAGGGCTCGCTCAAGACCGCCGGCTGGCTGGCCGCCTTGGGTGCGTTGTCTTGCCTGGTGGCGACCTTCGGGGTCAATGGCATCCGCCGGCCGCTGGAGGCCACGGTGAGCCAGGCCCAGGCTTTGATGGAGCGCCGGTTCGTGACGGTCGAGGAGCCTCGCGTGCCCGAGTTGGCCCGCCTGAGCCAGGCGATGAACGCGGTGGTGATGAGGTTGAAGTCGGTGTTCGACGAGCAATCGCAACAGGTCGAGCAATTGCGCCAGCAGGCCCATTGCGATGCACTGACGGGTTTGTCTCAGCGGCGGCATTTCATGGCTCAGCTGAGCGCCGCCCTCACGCGCGAGGAAGGCTCTGGTGTGGGCGTCATCCACCTGGTGCGGGTGATCGACCTGGCGGGCGTGAATCGCTTGCTTGGCCACCGCCAGACGGACGTGCTGCTGCAAAGGCTGGCCGAGGTGCTCCGTGAAGTCTCGGTCGGGGTGCCGGGTGCGGCCATCGGTCGCCTCAACGGGGGCGACTTCGCCATCTGCCTGGTGGGCGGCGAGGTGCCCTTGCCCGAGCCTCAGCATTACGCCGATGCCTTGCGCAGGGCTTTTTCCGAGCAAGGCGTGGCCGCGACGGTGGTGATGGGCGGCACGCCCTGGCGCCGGGGCGATGCCTTGCAGGCCGTTCTGGCCTCTGCAGACTCGGCGCTGGCCCTGGCGGAAAGCCGCGGGGCCTTCTCGGTTGAGGTGGCCGACACCCACAGCCCCGAAGCGGTGGTGCTGGGCGAGGACGAATGGCGCCGTCGTATCGACGAGGCGCTCAGGCAAGGGCGCGTGCAGCTGGTCAAGTACCCGGTGGTCGATCGCCAGCTCAGGCTGGTGCACCACGAGTGCCCGATGCGCCTTCAGCTCGAGCCTGGTGGTGCCTTCGAGTCGGCGGCCAACTGGCTGCCCATGGCGATGAGAACCGGCTTGATCTCGCGCATCGACGAGGTGGCCGTGGCCCAGGCGTTGGACCAGATCCTCGACGACCTGCAGCCGCGCGGGGTGAACCTGTCGCCCGCTTCGCTGATGGACAGCGGATTCGTGCCCAGGTTGCGCGCACGCATCTCTGCGCGGCCGCAAGCGGCGCGGCTGTTGTGGCTGGAGGTGGCCGAGATCGCGGCGGTGGAGCGTTTCGAGCTGGTGCGCGAGCTGTGCAAGCAGCTGCGTCCGCTGGGTGTGCGCATCGGCCTGGAGCACGCGGGCGAGCGCCTGACGCGCATCGATTCGCTGTTCGAAGCCGGGCTGGACTATGTCAAGCTGGATGCGTCGGTGGTGCAGGGTGTGGCCACCGAGCCAGCCCGTGCGGCTTTCGTGTCTGGCACCGTCAACATGCTGCACGGCCTGGGTCTGCAGGTGTACGCGGAGGGCGTGAGCGACCCGGCCGATCTGCTGGCGCTTCGCCAGGGTGGCATGGACGGCGTCACGGGGCCGGCGGTGCGCATGCCGACCTGATTGGCCGTCGCCCCAGGGTTGTTGGGCCACGCGAATTGCCCCTTGACCCAACAAAAAAACACCGCCACGAAGGCGGTGTTTTGCTTTGGGCTGCTGGCGGGCCGCGTGCCCGTCGTCAGGGCGTGCATCGGGGCCGAAGCCCCTTGGCTCAACCCTGGTCCACCAGCAGCTTGCCGCGCTGCATCAGCTCGCTGATGATCTGGTGATCACTGGCTTGTGCGTCGAGGCCCAGCGAGGCGCGCAGGTCGACGTTGGACAGCGTGATGCGCTGATCTTCGGCGCCCGCGTCACTGGCGGTGTCGGTGAACGCGCCGGTGGTGCTGATGCGGATGTGGGTGCTGCCCGGTGTGGAGGTGGTGTCGAAGTCCAGGTACTGCAGCAGGTTGTCGTGGGTCTCGCCTTGCAGCAAGTCGCGCAGGTCCAGCACGTCGCCGTTGTTCGAGGCTGCGGCCGTGTTGAAGTCGGTGATGACATCGACAGCAGGTTGCCCCTTGGCGCCGGCGTCGCCCAGGTGCCAGGCGAACACGTCGGAGCCATCGCCGCCAGTGAGGCGGTCGTCGCCTTTGCCGCCCAACAGGATGTCCTGGCCGCCGCCGCCCGAGAGGGTGTCGTTGCCGGCCATGCCATCGATGTGGTCGTTGCCGGTGGTGCCGGTGAGTGTGTTGGCGCTGTTGGTGCCCTCGATGTGGTTGTAGCCGTCCATCGCGATGTTCAGCTCGCCGGTGACGCGGTCACCATCGCCGTCGACCAGCGTGTAGGTGACCTTCTGGGTGCGTGTTTCGCCCGGATCGAGCTGGTCGCGTGTGGCGCGGTTGACTTCGAAGGTGTAGCTGCCATCGGACTTGCCCACGAAGGTACCGTAGGGACTGCTCACGGTGTCCCAGATCACCTGGCTGATGCCGTCGGCGCTGACGTCCGATGTGTCGAGCTTGCCTTGCACGGTGGGCAAGGCGTCGGCCGACACGATGCTGCCGTAGATGCCAAAGGTGTTGGAGGCTTGCTCGTTGGTGTAGATGGTGTTGACGAGTTGGCCGCTTGCGTCCTGGAAGCCGAGCAGGTTGATCTTGTACTGCGTGCCGTCCACCGTGACCGTGGCGGTCTGCGATTGCAGGGTGATGATGTCGGCCGATGCGGCGGCGTCGTTGGAGTTGGCGGTCTCGGTGTGGGTGAGCTTGGTCTTGAAGGTCACCGTGGTCGCGACGCCATTGATGTTGACCACCAGGGACATGTTGATGTCGGTGCCCGTCAGGGTCGACGAGTTGCTGTAGATGCCGTAGTTGCTGTGGGTGAAGTCGGCCAGCTTGAAGACCTGGCTGGCTTCGACCACGGTGCCGCTGGATGAGGACAGCGTGCTGTTGTCGACCAGGTCGTAGCCCGATTGCTGGCCGGTGGTCACACCAGAGCCCCAGCGCAGGCGGTCGATGCCGGCGTCGGCGTCGGTGTTGGTGCGGCTGACGGTGCTTGTGCCGTTCGCGTAGGTGTCGTTGGCGAAGCTGACTTGCAGGCCCTGCACTCGGATGACGTCATGCTGAACCGCAACGTGCGCGGTGCTGCTGGTGGTGTTCGGCACGTCGTCGACCACGTTGACGTTCAGCGAGGTGGAGGCGGTGCTGCTGCCATCACCCACCTTGACGCCGAACGACAGGGTGGAGGTGTTGGCGCCGCTCGCGGTGGGGTGGTCGATCGATTGCGACAGCGTCACCTTGTACTGACCTTGGTCGTCGATGGCCACGCGGACCACTTCCTTGCCACCAGCGGAGCCGACCAGCGGCGAGCCTGCGCTGCCACCGCTCCAGGTGATCGCAGCGCCCTTGGATGTCCAGTTGCCTGCGGGGGCGCTCAGCTGGATGTCGAAGCGGCTGGTGTCCACGTCGGTGATGGCCAGCTTGCCTGTGGT
Organism: Comamonadaceae bacterium 2PF; assembly: GCA_005502875.1. Taxonomy (GTDB): domain Bacteria; phylum Pseudomonadota; class Gammaproteobacteria; order Burkholderiales; family Burkholderiaceae_C; genus Aquabacterium. Next base: position 25,553 of record SCMV01000051.1, read on the forward strand.
GCTGGTGCCGGCGGTGGCGGAAATCAGGTTGGCTTCGTCGATGGAGGCTGAGCCTGTGGCGCCGATGACGGGGGCATCGTTGACCGGCGTGACGCTGATGTTGACGGTGGAGGTGGCGGTGCCGCCCTTGCCGTCGGAGACGGTGATGGTGAAGCTGTCGGAGCCGTTGTAGTCCTTGGATGGCGTGTAAGTCCAGTTGCCCTGGGCGTCGACGGTGACGGTGCCGTGTGCGGGGTTGGTGCCCTTGGCGAAGGTCAGGGCGTCGCCATCGGCATCCTTGGCCTTGACGGTGCCGGAGACGGC
>SCMV01000052.1 GCA_005502875.1 Comamonadaceae bacterium 2PF
GGATCGGCACGCTGGGGCCGCCGGCTTCCTGCAGTTGCGATGGGATCCAGTTCAGGGCCTCGTCGTCGCGCCAGTGGCCGAGTTGGCGGATCAGCAAGTTGGCGCGCGAGGTGACCTCGACGGGCCAGGCCTGGGAGGTGTGGCCCATCAATTGGGCAAAGGCTTTCAGGCGTCGCAGGCCGCGCCGCCACTCGTAGGCGACTTCGCTGCCTTGCCCCGATGGCAGGGTGGCCAGCTCGCTCATGTTGGCGCTCAGGTGGGCCAGGCAGGCCTCCAGGCCGGCGCGCCAGGCCTGATCGAGGCTGGCGCTTGCGCGCAACTTGGCAACCTGCGGGGACGTCACCTGGGGCGGGGCGTGGGCGCCTTGGCGCTCGCCTGCGGGCACGGTGGCGGCCAGGCGCGCCAGGCGGTCGCCCCGGTGCGCCTTGGTCTGGGTGTCCAGCCAGAGGCCGAATCGGTGCACCCAATCACGTCCGGCCAGGATGACGGCCTGCGGGTGGCCGCTCAGCAGCTCGATTTCAAGCTCTCGCACAGGCTCTTGCAGGGCCCCGGCCAGGATGGCGCCTTCGTCCAGCGCCAGCTCGACCACGCCCGCGTGGGGCGTGCCCTCGGCCACCTTCAGGCGGGCGCGGGTGCGGCGCATGTCGGTGCGGTAGAGCTCGACCAGGCCGCAGCGCTCACCGCTCGGGTCGACCTGGGGTTGCCAGCCCAGGCTGTGGACCAGGGCCTGGCGGGCGGCTTCGCCGTGGCGGCTCAGGTCCGGGTGCAGCGCCTGCCCGGTGGCCGGGGGCAGGGCGGGCTGGTTGTCTTCCACCCGCACCATGGTGTGGCTGCCAGCGGCCTTGAGCGTCTGCACCCACTCGTCGCCTTCGCGGCGCACGCGCAGCGCCGAGCGGGCCTGAGCCAGCTTGCGGTCGGTGGTGTCGAAGTAGGCGGCCTGCAGGATCAACGGGTCAGACAGGTCTGCGCCCAGGCGACCCAGCTCGGCTCGCACGGCAGCGAGTTGCTCGGCCGGGATCTGGAATTTGAGCTCTATTTCGTGCATGGCGCGCATTGTCGAGCCCAGTGGGGGCCGGGATGTGTCAGCCTCCCTTAAAATGGCGGGTTGTTCCCCCTCCGATGTGACGCCCACCATGCCGCTCTTCTGGAAGCCCTACAAGTCCGACGCGACCCAGTTCATCGACAGCCTCAAGCAGCGCGACCCGCAGCTCGAAGAGCGTCAACGCCAGGGCCGCAACCTGTTGTGGGACCGCCCGCAGGACCGCCAGGCCCAGCAGGACTTCAACGAGTCCCGCGTGGCCCAGCAGGCCTACGTCTACCAAACCAAGGGCTGACGCCGGATGCAGGTCTCAGGGCTTGACGAGGCCGACGCCGAGCCCTCGGCCGTCCTCGATGAGCACGGCCAGCCGAAGGTCGTTGACCACGTGGCCGTTGCGCGCCTGTATGGCGAGCCCCTGTTCGACCTGCCCACCGACCTCTACATCCCACCGGATGCGCTCGAGGTCTTCCTGGAAGCCTTCCAGGGCCCGCTGGACTTGCTGCTCTACCTGATCCGCAAGCAGAACTTCAACATCCTCGACATCCCGCTGGCCGACCTGACGCGCCAGTACCTGGCCTACGTCGAGCAGATCCGCAAGAGCAACCTCGAGCTCGCCTCGGAGTACCTGCTGATGGCGGCGATGCTCATCGAGATCAAGTCGCGCATGCTGCTGCCGCCCAAAAAGGTCGAGGGCAGCGACGAGCCGGAAGACCCTCGTGCCGAGCTGGTGCGCCGCCTGATCGAGTACGAGCAGATGAAGCTGGCAGGCGCTCGCCTGGATCAGCTGCCCTTGCTGGGCCGCGATTTCTTGCGCGTGCAGGTGCATGCCGACCCGTCCATCGTCGTGCGCCACCCCGATGTCACGCTGGTGGACCTGCGCGAAGCCTGGATGGACATCCTCAAGCGCGCCAAGCTGCACACCCACCACACCATCACGCGCGAAGAGCTGTCGGTGCGCGAGCACATGAGCATCGTGTTGCGTGGGCTGCAGGGCAAGCGCTTCGTCGAGTTCGAGCACCTCTTCGACGTCACGCGCGGTGCGCCCGTCATGGTGGTGACCTTCATCGCCATGCTCGAGCTCGCACGCGAGCGCCTCATCGAGATCACCCAGGCCGAGGCCTTCGCTCCGGTGTACGTGCGCCTGGCGTACGAGCCCGCAGCCGCCTGAGCAGCGCAACGCAGGCGCCGCTCAGCGCTCCAGCCTGATCAGCCGTCCACCATCGCCGTCGGTCAGCACATAGAGCCAGCCATCCGGGCCCATGCGCACATCGCGGATGCGGCCGATGCGGCCCTTGAGCAAGGGCTCTCGGTCAACGATGCGGTTGCCGTCCAGCGTCATGCGCCACAAAGCTTCGCCCTTGAGCGAACCGCTGAACAGCTGCCCTTCCCAGCCCGCATAGCGCTTGCCTGTGTTGAAGGCCAGCCCGCTGGGGGCGATGGACCAGGGCACCCAGGTGGTCAGGGGGGGCTCGAAGTCAGGCGCATGGCGCCCGCCGTTGACGCGGCAGGACTCGGTCGGCAGGCTGCCGTAGGGACAGCCGTCGCTCGCCAGCGGCCAGCCGTGGTTGCGCCCTGGCAGCACGCGGTTGACCTCGTCGCCGCCTTGTGGGCCGTGCTCCGTGATCCACAGCTCGCCCGTGACCGGGTGAAGCGCGGCGCCTTGCGGGTTGCGGTGGCCGATGCTCCAGAGTTCGGGCAAGGCACCCGAGCCGGCGAAGCGCGGGTTGTCTGCCGGGATGCTGCCGTCGCGCTGGATGCGCACCACCTTGCCCAGCGCGGAGGCGACGTTCTGGGCGTGATCGCGGCCCGGTTTGGAGGGCTGGTCCTTCTGCCGCTCGCCCAGGGTGATGAACAGCGTCTTGTCCCGCGCGAACACCAGGCGCGAGCCGAAGTGCCCGCTGCCCTCCACCTTCGGGCGCTGGCGGTAGATCACCTCGATCTGCGCCATGCGATCGCCCTTGAGCTGGCCCCGCGCCACGGCCGTGCCGCTCAGCCGTGCCTCGGGCCCGCTGCCCGCTTCGCTGTAGCTCCAGTACACCCAAGGCTCGCTCGCGTAGTCCGGGTCCAGGGCCAGGTCGAGCAGGCCGCCTTGACCTTCGTCTCGCACTTGAGGCAAGCCTTCAACCACCCGGGGTGGCTGGCCGCTGTTCGGGTCGATCAGGCGCATGCGGCCGCGCTTTTCCGTCACCAGCACCCGACCATCGGGCAGGAAGGCCAGGCCCCAGGGGTGATCGAGGTCGCGCGCAACGGTGACCACCTTGAGCCCATCGAGGATGCGTGCCTGCACGTCCGAGACGCTGCGGCAACTGCCGGTGAGCGCACACCCCGTGGCCCCTGCGAGCAGGGCGGTGGTCAAGACGAGGGGGATGGTGAGAAAGCGTCGAATCATGGCGGTGATGCAGGCCAAAGGGGCGCCAGGGTGCCCTCATGATAGGCGGATCGGACACATGACGCTGGCGTCAGCGTGGTGACGTTCGCCACCTTAGAATCGGCGCCACTTCCGGCAGAGGCTTGCCGCATCCGCCGGCCGTCCCTGCTGCTTGTACCCGCTGAGGAGACATGAGATGAACACCGCTGCCGAGTCCGCTCGCAAACCCATCACGCTGCATCGCTTGCGCGAGATGCACGCCAAGGGCGAGAAGATCACCATGCTCACGGCCTATGACGCCACCTTCGCTCGCCTGGTCGACGAGGCGGGGGTTGATTGCATCCTGGTGGGTGACTCGCTGGGCATGCTCGTTCAGGGCCACGCCAGCACCGTGCCCGTGAGCATCGACGAGATGGCCTATCACACGCGTTGCGTGGTGCGCGGCAACCGCACGGCCTGGGTCATCGGTGACCTGCCATTCGGCAGCTACCAGGAAAGCCGCGAGCAGGCCCTGCGCAGCAGCGTGGCCCTCATGCAGGCGGGCGCGCACATGGTCAAGCTCGAAGGTGGCGGCTGGACAGCCGAGACCGTTCACTTCCTGACCGAGCGCGGCATCCCCGTTTGTGCGCACCTCGGCTTGACCCCACAAAGCGTTCATGCGCTGGGTGGGTATCGCATCCAGGGCCGCGATCAGGCCGGCGCCGACACCATGCGCCGCCACGCCAAAGAGCTGACCGAGGCCGGAGCCGCGATGATGGTGCTGGAGTTGATGCCTTCCGCCGTGGCCGCTCAGGTGCAGGCGGACAACCCGGGCCTGATGACGATCGGCATCGGTGCGGGCAGCGCCACGGCCGGCCAGGTGCTGGTGTTGCACGACATGCTGCATTTCACGCGTGGCAAGCTGCCGCGCTTCGTGCGCAACTTCGCCGCAGAAGGCGGCACGGCCGATGACGCCGTGCGCCGCTACGTGGCCGCCGTCAAGGACGGCAGCTTCCCCGACGAAGCCGTGCACAGCTACTGAGCCCCAGGTTGCCCACGATGAAAACCATCCACACCATCGCCGAGCTGCGCGCCGAGCTCGACCGCGCCCCGTCTCGCCCTGCTTTCGTGCCCACCATGGGCAACTTGCACGACGGGCACCTGGCGCTCATCCGCCAGGCCCGCGAGCGCGTGGCTGGCAGCGGCAGCCCGGTGGTGGCCAGCATCTTCGTCAACCGGCTGCAGTTCGGCCCGAATGAAGACTTCGACCGCTACCCGCGCACCCTGGCGCGCGACGCCGAGCTGCTGACCGGCGCGGGCTGCGACATCCTCTTCGCGCCCGCCGAGGAAGAGCTCTACCCCGAGCCCCAGGGCTACAAGGTGCTGCCGCCCGACGAGCTGGCCAACATCCTCGAAGGCGCGTTCCGACCGGGCTTCTTCACGGGCGTTTGCACCGTGGTGCACAAGCTCTTCAACATCGTGCAGCCGCGCCTGGCCGTCTTCGGCAAGAAGGACTACCAGCAGCTGATGGTGATCCGCCGCATGGTGGCGCAGATGGGGCTGCCCATCGACATCGTGGGTGGCGAGACCCTGCGCTCGGCCGAAGGCCTGGCGCTGTCTTCGCGCAACGGTTACCTCAGCGACGATCAACGCACCGAGGCGCTGGCCTTGATCGGCTTGCTGCGCGACATCCAGTCGAAGGCCCGTGGCGCGGCGGTGCTCACGCCCGAGTTGCTGTCTCAATGGGAGCAGGCTTCGATGGATGGGTTGCGAGAGCGAGGCTGGTCGCCTGACTACGTCATGGTGCGCCGTCGGAAAGACCTGCACCCTGCCACCGCCGATGAGCTGGCCTCGGGCCTCGCCGCCACGCCGCTGGTCACGCTGGTGGCCGCCAAGCTGGGCACCACCCGCCTGATCGACAACCTGGAAGTCTGATCGGCGTGAACATGGGTTAATGCGCTGCCGCGCCTGGGTGGCCAGACTGCGGGCTCCAACTTGAACAGGAGCCTCGCATGCCTTCCCTTGCTTTGCACAACCCGCCTCTCGAGCGTGACCGGTCGCTGGTTTCGGCCCATGCCGACGCCGCATCGCCCTCGCTTGGCCTGATGCGCGCCTTCGCCGCAGCCAGCGCACTGTGCCTGCTGGCCATGCTCAGCCTGTCGTGGGCCACGGGCTTGAACGTGCAGCACTTCGAGCGCGTGTCGACACCTGGGTTCTGGGCCGAATCCTTCCTGGCTCACGCCCAGTACCTGCGCTGGTTGACCGTGTTCGACGATGTCTTCGTGGCCTGCTACGTGACGACGACGCTGCTGCTGGTTCAACGCCTTCGCGCGCTGGCGCCAGCGGGTGCGCGCATCCACGCGCTCGGGCCCTGGGTGGTGGGGATGGGCGTGGCCGTGGGCCTGCTGGATGTGATGGAGAACCACCACGTGCTCAGCCTGCTGCACGCGGTCGAACAGGGCCAGGCCATCTCCTACGACACCATGGTTTCGCGCGAATGGCTGAGCTCGGTGAAGTGGTTGCTGGGTCACGTCGCCTTTTTCCTGATGGGCGTGGCGCTGTGGTTCGATGCCTTGCCCTGGAAGCTGTTTCGAATCAGCCTGATCGGCTGGCAACTGCCAGTTGGCGCGGCGGCGCTGGCCCTGGCGGCATCGCCTGAGGTGGGCGAAGCGCTGGGCTGGCTCAAGTTGCTCAACGTGATGGGGGGTTTCCTGGCTTTGGCGACCCTGCCTTGGCCGCCGACGTCCCTGGCGACGCCCGCGACGAGCGCAGACGGCTCAGGTGCACGGGTGTGACGCCCACGTAGGAGGCGATGTCGCGCTGCGAGAACACCTGCTCCAGCATGGGCCAGCGCGCCAGGGTGGCATCCAGGCGCGCGGCGGCGTCCATCGCGAGCAGTTCGTACTCGCGCTCGACCTTCATCATGTAGAGGCGCTCGGCCACCCGCCAGGCAAAACGCGTCCAGGCCGGGCGGGTCTCCTGCCAGTGGCGAACCTGCTGCCAGGGCAGGGTGAGCAGCACGGATGGCACCGCCGCCTCGATCCAGACCTTCGAGACCTCGCCGCTGATGAGGTCGGACAGCGAACCTGCGAACCAGCCCGGCAGGCTGAAACCTTTGGTGCGCTCACCGCCGTCTGCCAGCACGTAGTGCTCGCGCAGGCCGCCCGAGACCACGAAGCCCACCCACTGAGCTTGCTCGCCGGCCCTGAGCAAGGCTTCGCCCTTGTCCAGGCTCAGGCGCTGACACAGGCCGGCGGCTTCGGTGAGGTCCGCATCGCTCAGGTCCGACAGCGCGTTCATGCCGGCAACGAACGCCTGCCACTCGTCCGCCGGGACGTGGGCCGGTGCGGCGACGGCTGGGGTGCTCACAGCGTCTCCAGGAAGGCGACGACGTCGGCTTCGGCGCGGGTGCGTTTCATGGGGGGCAGGCTCTGCCAGATGCGGCGGCCGTAGGGCTTGTCGATCAGGCGGGTGTCGCAGATCATGAGCACGCCCCGGTCGGTTTCCGAGCGGATCAGTCGGCCCGCGCCCTGCTTGAGCGCGATGATGGCCTGCGGCACCTGGTGCGACATGAAGGCGTTGCCGCCCGACTGGGTGAGCATCTCCAGGCGCTTGGCCAGCACCGGGTCGTCGGGGGGCGCGAAGGGCAGTTTGTCGATGACGACCAGGGTCAGGGCATCGCCCTTGACGTCGATGCCCTCCCAGAAGCTGTGGCTGCCCACCAGCACGGCGTTGCCCGTGCGTCGGAAGTCATCGAGCAGCGTGGGGCGCGGCGCCTCGCCTTGTTGCAGCACGGGGAAGGGGTCGCCTGCGGCCTGAAATGCCTGCTTGAGCCGCTCGGCCGCACGGGCCACGGCGCGCAGGCTGGTGCACAGCACGAAGGCGCGACCGCGGTTGGCGCGGATGAGTGGCAAGGCGGCGTCCACGACGGCATCGGTGTGCGTGGGGTCGTTGGGCAGGGGCAGGCCGGCCGGGACGTACAACATCGCTTGCGATGGGTAGTCGTAGGGGCTGGCCCAGGAGGCGCAGGTGGCGTCCTCCAGGCCCAAGGCTTCGGTGAAGTGCCGGAAGTCGCTTTTGACGGCCAGGGTGGCGGAGGTGAAGACCCAGGCGCGGCGGGGCGGAGGTGCCGGGGGCGAGGCGTCGTCGGTGTTGTCCGCCACATCGGAGCGACCCGACATCAGCGCCTGGAGGTCGTCCTCGTCGTCATCACCCGATGGGGTCCGGGCAAACGCGTCCACCATCTCTGCCTCGTCATCGGCGTCGTCATCGGCATCGGGTTCGGGGCTCGCCTTGTCCGTGTCCACGGCGTTCGGGTCCATGCCCAGGCGTTGTCGGCGGAAGACATCGGCCACGGAGATCGGCGTTCGGTGCAGTTGAACGCCATGGCTGGCCACATCGACCCAGCAGAGCTCAGGTTCGCTGGCGCGCTCGGGGGCGCCCCAGGCTTTGAGGCGCTGCAGCAGGTCGTTGCAGCGGCGATGGAGGTTGGCCAGGTCCGGGCCGCGCTGGGCGGCTTCTTCGAGCACTTCGCGCAGGGCCAGCAGCGCGTCCTGCAACTGGCCCAGTGTGGGCATCAGCAGGTTGTCCGCGCTCAGCTGTTGCAGTGAGAGCCGCTGCAGCTGCGGCCCAAAGCACAGGCGCAGGTCTCGCGCGGCGCGCTCGACCGGCGCCAGCATGTCGTTCCATTTGGCCGCGTCCCGCGCCTGCGCCTGGCCGATGGCGAGCGTGTCGCGCACCAGGTCCAGCACCTGCGCGGTCGACACCGTTTCGCCGAAGAAGAGCGTGGCCGTGTCGGGCAACTGGTGGGCCTCGTCGAAGACGATGGTCTGGGCGTTGGGCAGCAGCTCGGGCACGCCTTCTTCGCGCAGCATCAGGTCGGCGAAGAAGAGGTGGTGGTTGACCACGACGACGTCGGCGTCCTGCGCTTCGCGGCGGGCCTTGACGACGAAGCAGTCGGCGTAGCGGGGGCAGTCGCTGCCCAGGCAGTTCTCGCGGGTGGACGTGACCCGCGACCAGATGGGTGCGTGCTCGGGCACGCTGGTGCACTCGGCCTTGTCGCCCGTGCTGCTCAGCGGTGCGAAGCGGTTGATGGCAGAGAGGTCACGCACCTCCTGCTTGCTGCCCAGCAAGGTGGCGTCCTGGTTGCTGCGGTCGAGGTGGTGCCAGCACAGGTAGTTGCTGCGCCCCTTGAGCAAGGCCACCTTGACGGGGATGCCGAGGGCGTCACGCACGGCAGGCAGGTCGCGGTGAAAGAGCTGGTCCTGCAGGGCCTTGGTGCCGGTCGAGACGATGACCTTGCCACCTTCGACCAGGGCCGGCACGAGGTAGGCCGCCGTCTTGCCGACGCCGGTGCCGGCTTCGAGCACGACGGTGCTGGCATCTCGGATGGCGGCCTGCACGGCCTGGGCCATTTCGATCTGCTCGCGGCGCTCGCAGTAGCCGTCGAACGCCCGGGCCAGGGGGCCGGTGGCTGAAAAGAGGTGGGGGAGTTCGTTGGGGTCCATGGTCGCGCGCTCAGCCTGCCATTGTCGGGGCAATGGCGCAGGAGATGCGGCGAGCGCGAGGCATCTCCCCTGGCGGTGGGCCCCTGAGCGAGGGGCTGGATCGGCGTGCGGGACGGGGTGAGGCTCGCTCGGCAGCTTGTTGCCGAGGTCACGCGCTCACAGCCCTTGCTGCACCAGCGGCGCGGCCAAGGCGGTGCGCAGCGTTTCGAGGCAGGCTTGGCGGTGCGCGCGGTCGTCTGGCGTGCCGCCGGGTTCTCGCTGCAGCAAGCCGAGCAACTGCCTCGCGGCGGTGCGTTGGGCTGCACGCACGTCGGCGCGTGCGCTGGCGGGGCGCAGCACGGAGGCGGCCAGGCGCTGCACGTGCTCGCGTTGCAGGTTTCGCTGGAAACTGGCCGATTTCGCCTCGGCGGCCGAGACCTGGGCCCAGATGCGCTCCTGCAATCGCAGCAGCAATTCATCGGGCAGCAGGGGGCGTGCTTCCCGGTCCTGCGTGCGGTCCCGGTTGTCCAGCAGCCGCTCGGCCAGGCCGTCGGCCATCAGCTGGTTCAGCACCGAACGTTGAACCTGCAACTGCTGCTCCGCGATGGACACATCAGGCTTGCCGATCGAGCCGAAGTCGCTGGGGCCCCAGTCGAGCGTGTCGGGCCCCATGCGGCGCATCAGCGAGGGCGGGATGCGCAAAGGTTGCGGTCGCAGCCAGGTTTGCAGCAGCAGGGACAGCGCTTCGCGCTGCTGTGCCGCAGGCAGCGGGTCAATCGGATCGGTCCTGGCCTCGGGCCCCTGCCGCCGGATCACGACGCCCCCCACTTGCCGGATCAGCACCTGCGCACCCCGCGCCGCTTCCCTCAGCGCATGGGCCACGGCCCGGCGAGGTCGGTCCACGTCGTCCAAGGGCGTGGCCTGGCGTCGCTCGGTGCGTTCGATGAGGTCTTGCGCCAGCGCGAATCGGTTGCGTGCGAAGGCGAGGGGGTCGTTGCCCAGGTCAAAGGTCAAGGCGTGCGGGTCGATGCCCAGGGCCTCGTCTTCGTCGCTGCCGTAAGACAGGGCCCCAGCCCACTGCGGATCGGCGCTGCGGCGGGCGATGTCGCGCAGCTGGCGTTCGGCTTCTGCGTTGGACTCGGGCAGCTCACCGTAGCCGTATTCGATGGCCCAGAAATCGTAGGGGCCGAGCGTGGTCTGAAAGGGGGCGCCACCACCGTGTCCGGGCGGCGCAAGGTTGACGGCCGCGTAGTCCATCACCGAGGCGCTGTTGCCTTCGCGCGTGGTCAGCGCCTTGTCCAGCAGTTGGGCGGGGCTGCGCCAGCGCGATGCCCGGAAATTGTGCCGCAGACCCAGCGCGTGGCCCACCTCGTGCATCACGACGTCCTTGAGGTATGCGTGCACGAAGGCCTGCACCTCGGGGCTGTCAGGGTCGATGGGGCGATCGGCTTCAATCAGGCTCAGCCAGGTGCCCAACTGCTCTGCCGCGTGCAGGCCATGTTCGCAAGCATCGCCAGCGTGGTGTTTCGCGCTCGCTGGTGACGCCGGGGCGCCGTCGCCATCGTCGGTCATGAACTGGCTGCGCAATCGGCGCATGCCACGCACCGTCAGGCTTTCGATGGCGATGTCGGCGTCCAGGATTTCACCGCTGCGAGGGTCGACATGGCTGGGCCCGATGGCACCGAACTGGGCCTGGGCGTTGGTCATCCAGCGGATGGAGGCGCGGCCGGTGGCCAGGTTGTCGGCGGATTGCACGGGGGTGGCCTGGCGCACCTCGATGGCCCCCTCATAACCGATGGCATCGAAGGCCTGGTTCCAGGCCAGCACACCGTCTCGGATGGTGGCGCGATAAGCCTCGGGGATGCTGGCGTCGAGCCAGAACACGATGGGCTGCACGGGCTTGGAGCGCACGGCAGCCGGGTCCTGTTTTTGAAGGCGCCAGCGGCTGATGTACTGCTTGCGCGGCGTGCGCGAGACGTCGTCCGTGAAGTCCACCACGGTGGTCGAGAAGTAGCCCACGCGTGCATCGGCGGGGCGCTTGCGCATGGGCTGCTCGGGCAGGGCGCTCAGGCTGTGGTGAACCTGCACGAACAGGCTGCGCGGGTCGGGCAGGGTGCGGGGCAAGGCGGGCGCGGGCATGCCGGGGGCCACGGTGCCAGGCGTGGTGTTGATGGACGCGGTGGCGAAATGCTGTTGCACCTCGAACACCGTTGTGCCGTCCACCTGTCGGGCCTGGACGACCTGTGACTGACGCGCGTCGAACGCGTGCCCCTGCCGGTACTGACGCTGCAGGTGTGGGCCGATGCCCAACCAGTCGTTGAGCCAAAGGGCCGACGCGTCCACGAGCACGGCACCGGTGGCCGGGTCGGCGGCGCTGGCCAGGGGGGCCGCGACGATGAGGCTGGGGGAGAAAGCGGCTTCCACCGCACGGGCTTGTGGTGTGCCGGCGGCGGCGGTGTAGCTGGCGTTCACGGCCAGCAACTGCACCTGCTGCTGCACGCGCCGGAACGTCACCCATTGCGGCCGACCGACCTGGGCCCAGCGGCTTTGCATCAGGCCGCCGAGCACACCCCCTTCACCGATGCCGTTGGCGATCTTGGGTGACAGGAACAGGGGCTGGCCGATCAGTTTGGCCGGGATCTCGACCCACACCTTGTCCTGCTTGCGCCAGATGGGCAGCAGGCCATCGCTTCGCGTGGCACCTCGGGTCAGGGACTCGAAGCTGGCAGGTGCGCCCGATGGGGCGGGGCTCACCGCATGCACTGACGTTGGCGCGCTCGGTGGCGCGCTCGGCGGTGAGGTCGTCGTGGCGCAGGCGCTCAGGGCCAGCAGGCCCACCAAGCTTGGCAGCCGCCAAGGCTGTGCGCTGAGGTGGATCGAGGGCGCGGTGTCGGGGCGGCGGTGGCTCATCTTGAAACCATAACACCGGCTTGTGGGTGGCCCTCCAACAGAAAAGCCGGCGTGTCCCTTGGACAGCGCCGGCCTCATCGGTGACTCGTCAGGCCCTCACGGCCTGGGTCATTGTGCTGGGTGTGGCAGCCAATCGACCAGCGGAGCCAGGACCGGGAAGTCCTGCACCGCCAGCGGGCCGAAGGCGACCAGGCTCAGGCCCGTTGCCATCACGATCAGCGGCAGGATCCAGCGCTCGTAGCGGCGGAAGAAGCCAAGGTGGCGCACCTCTGCGTCCGCACCCGAGACCTCTTCTTCGCCAATGACCTGGCGGGTCAGCAGCTGGTTGAGCGCCACGGGCGGCGTCAGGTAACCGAGCTCGAAGGCCACGAGCACCATCATCCAGAAGTGCAGCGGGTCGATGCCGTTGGCGTAGGCCACCGGTGCCAGCGTGCCGGACACCAGCACGGCCGCGCCGAAGGGGTCCATCACCATGCCCAGGAAGACCATCACCAGCACCAGGAAGACCATCGCCGTCCAGTGGCTGTCAAAGACCTGCGGGAACAGGTGCATGACGTCCGAACGCTCGATGACACCGCCGATGGCCAGGGAGAGCATCATCAGGCTGAGCAGCGCGCCCACGTGACCGATGGTCTCGGTGGTGGCGTAGCGCACCGACTTTTCGACACCTTCCTGGCGGTGGCTGGCGTAGTCAGGCGTGAGCTCGCTCTTGCCCTTGTTGAGCACCTTGTCGAAGACGAGGATCAGCATCAGCATCACCGGCACGATGGTCGGGGCCGTGATCTCGTTGAGCTTGGTGTCCAGGCCGAACTCGTAGATGAACACGATGACCACGGCCACTGCCGCGTAAGGCAGCACGGGAACCATCTTGCTGAACATGGCCGGGATGGCCACGCGCGGCGACTCGATGGCGGCGCGCTCGGTGCGCAGCAACTGCGAGACGATGAAGAACAGCGTCGAGGTGGTCAGGAAGACGTAGAAGCCCCAGTGGTACAGGCCGTTGGTGGTCACCTGCTTGTTCAGCGCGGCGATCAGCACGATGAGCAGGCAGGGGCGCAGCACCACGCCCAGCGAGCCCGACATGGCGGTGGCCGCCAGGGCGAATTGCTTGGAGCCACCGGATGCACGGATCTCGTGGTAAATCACGCCGCCAGCGGCGATCACGAAGATGCCCGAGGCGCCGGTGTAAGCCGTGCCGTACGATGCGCCGATCAGGATGAGGTAGGTCAGCAGCTGTGGCGACAGGTTCCAGGGGCGGATGACGTCCAGCACCAGGTCGACGATGCGGCTCTGCTTGAGCAGCATGCCCGCCCAGATGAACAGCGCCAAGTTCATGAAGATGCTGGGCAGGGCCATCATCTGGCTGATGTAGATCGCCAGACCGGCTTCGTGGCCTTCGATCAGGAAGTACACGCCCGCGATGATCGCCATGTTGGCATACAAGGGGATCGACAGCAGCGCCGTACCCCAGTCACCATCGCCATTGGGCGATTTGGGCATGCGCACCACGCGCCACAGGTTGATCAGCAGCAGGACGCTGAACAGCCCGATCCAGACGAAATGCAGGATCTCGTCTTCGATGGTGCCTCCGCTGGCTTGCAGGATCTGGTAGTAGCGCACACAAGACAGCAGCAACAGGCCGCAGGCGGCGAGCTGAGACCAGGTCTGGGCGATGTAGTCGCGCGTGTAGTGACCGGTGCGGATGCCGATGTGGTGAAAGCCCAGCGTGGTGGTGATGGCCGAGATGGCCACCATCAACAGCAGGATCAGCGGGCGGTTCTCGGTGCCGATCTGGAACAGGCCGAAGAAGCTGGTTTCGATCGTGCGGTAGATCTTGACCTGGGGGGTCTGGCGCTCGGCGACCTTGGTGTAGATCTCGTGCTTGAGGCGGCAGATCTCCCGAGCCTGCTCGATGGACTTGCGCATCATGGCCGGGTCGGCCGCGGGCTTGTCACCGAACAGGTCGTCGATGTCGTCGCCACCACTGGTCGGGGCTGCGGACTGGCGAGCCAACTCGGCGTCGATGTCGACGTTGGCATCGCATTCGGGCTTGGTGGGCTCGGCGCGCAGCATGAAGTACTGCACGTGGGCCTGGGGGTCACCGAACATGGATTCACCCAGGCGCAGCAACTGGCCGTGCACCATTTCACCGGTGCCGATGATCAGGGTCAGGAGCAGCAGGATGAAGACGGGCAGGCTGGAGAGCCACTCCAGGGGGCTGCGGCCCAGGAGAGAACGAGAAGCAGGAGTGTTCATGGGGAGCTGGTGCAGGCCGCGCAAGGCGCGCAGCGGTGAGGGCGTCGGGCTCGGCGCCCTCGGTCATGTAGGCAGGATGGCGTCAGGGGCCCGGTGCCAAAGCACGAGGCCCCCGTGGGTCAGTTGCTCACTTCCAGTCTTCTTCAGACTTGGTCGCGCACTCCGGGTCTCCCGGGTTCACGTTGCAGCGGATTTTCTTGATCACCTTCAGGCCCCGCTTGTCGTACAGGCCTTTTTCGGCGATGTCGATGCGCGACTCACGCAGCATCAGCGTGTACTTGTAGGAGTTCTCGGGGGTGAGGTCCATCCAGGTGCCCGGCGGGATGCCAGCATCGGCCTGCTTGATGAGTTGCAGGGCGCGGTCGAACTGGCCCAGCCAGTACTGACGCGAGTGCAGGCCAAAGCCTTCGGGGAACTTGGTCTTGTTGAGGATGACCTGGTAGGACAGGATCAGGATCGGGAAGCGGGCGATGGCGCCGTTCTTGCCGATGCCTTTGTGCAGCTCCAGCGGCTTGTACGCCAGCGTCGGCGCGGCGATCATGTCCACCGAGCCGTTGTTGAACTTGGTCGAGAAGTTGGTGATGTCAGCCGACACCGGCTGCGCGCCGATGCGCTGGATCATCACGGCCTGGGCCTTGTCGTAGTCGAACGAGGCGATGCGCTTGCCAGCCAGGGCTTCGACGGTGTTGATCTTGCGATCGTTGACCACGGGGTAGGCCGCGCCCAGGGGCAGGATGCCGCCGACTTCGTGGATGCCTTCGACCATCAGCTTGCTGGCTTGCGGTGCGCTGTAGGTCTGGATGACCTTGCGCACGACTTCGTAGCTGTCGGCGATGTTGATCTTGCCGTCGCGAACGATGGTGGTGGCGCCCAGGGTGTCCACCGCGCCGGCCACGGCATTGAACTGGCGTGTGCGGAAGGCGGTGGCGATGAAAGCGTCGCACTGACCGGTGCGGTAGTCCTCGGAGGCCACGCGCTCGTCGGTGTAGCCCTTGAGCTCGAGGGCCGCGCCGTGCTTTTGCATGGCCACGGCGTAATCCTTGGCCATGTTGAACAGGTCGCCTGAGGTGCCCAGCAGGTCGTAAACACAAATCTTCTGGCCCGCCTGGGCCGGGGCAGCCATGGCGCACGCCATCAGCGCAGCCATGCCCATCTTGCTCGTCGTATTGACCAACTTCATGAAGTCTCCTCGGTGCAAAAAACAGAGGGCCTCATCTCTGAGGGCCCTCGGCTGTGTGCCTGCGCATCAGGCGGTGTCATGACCACTGTCGTGATCTGACATCTTGTTTTGTAACTATATCGGGCAGATCGTTTCCCGAGGTAAACCCTGCCCCGCCTGAGCGAGGGAAGGGAATACCCGGATCTGCTGCGTCAGCGTGTCAGATCACTTCAGGAAGCTGTCGGCGTCGATGTCGCCACCGGCCTTGTCGTCCCAGAACTTGCCCAGCGCGGCGATCGGGGTGCGGGTGCCGGCGTTTTGCGTCCACATGCGGTCCGAGATGTTCTGGATCTGGGATTCGGCGATGGCGTCGATCAGGCGGTAGTCCTTGTTGGGGGTGAAGCCCGGGGCCGAAGAGAAGCGCTTGATGAGTTCACGCAGGCGCGCGTTGTCGTCGGTCGATTGCGCGGCCACGGCGGCCATCACGTGCGCCAGGCGCACACCCTTGGCTTCGCCCAGCTTCATGCTGGCTTCGAAGGTGCCCTTGATGTCCTTGCCTTCACCGCCACCGGGGATGATGCTCCAGACCGTGGCGCGGGCGGCTTGAGGCGCGCCCCACCACTTGTTGTTGTCCAAGCAGCCCAGGGCGCGCTCGACGATGGGTGCGGTGTCGGTGGGCACGCCAACGGCTTGCTGCGCGGCGATGTCGTTCTGCATGGCTTGCAGACCGGCGACCGAGCCCAGCAGGTACACCAACTCGTCGAAGTCACGCTTGAAGGCAGGGCAGTTGCTGCCGTACTTGAAGAAGTACTTTTGCTCCAGCTTGTCGCGCATGCGGGTGAAGGCGGCGTACTGGCGGTGGGCGGCGGTGGTCAGGTGACGCTTCTGAGCGATGCGGGCGTCCAGGGCCTCGTCAGCGCGCTTGTCACGCGAGGCGCGCAGGTAGCGCATCTCGTCGGTCATGGCCTGGTTCTCGGAGCACACGCCAGCCGAGGACAGCATGACGGTTTCGATCAGGGACGGGTCACCGTAGAAGTTGCGCGCGGCACCCACCAGCGGCGTGTTGACCACCGAGAAGTTGCAGGCCATCTCGACGTCGCCCATCTTGAGCGTGGGTGGGGTGAATCCGTCTTCGATGATGGACAGCGTGGTGCTGCTGACATTCGATTCGATCAGGGCGCAACCGCCCATGGTGAGGGCCGAGATGGCCAGGGCAGTGGTGGTCAGCAGGCGTGTGATCCGTGCGGTCATCAGGGGTCTCCAGCAAGATTCGTCGTGTTGGCGGCCCGCGTTCGAGGGTGGTGCGCGGGCGCATTTCCGTGATCTCGCGGGTTGGCGGCAGGTGCCAAAAAAGTCCTGGAAATTCTATCTGTGCATCTCCGTGCGGCCGGCGTTGTCGCATCAGGGAAAGCCCCCGATACCCCTTTGGGTGCGTGCCGGCTCCTTTCATTCAGGCACAAAAAAAGCCCGCAGGATTGCGGGCTTGTCGGGGTGGTGTCGGATTGACCTGATCGCGTTCAGCGGATGGGCTTGAAGCGAACGCGCTTGGGGCGCGCGCCTTCTTCACCCAGGCGCTTCTTCTTGTCGGCTTCGTACTCCTGGTAGTTGCCGTCGAAGAAGAACCACTGCGAGTCGCCTTCGCACGCCAGGATGTGCGTGCAGATGCGGTCGAGGAACCAGCGATCGTGGGAGATGATCATGGCGCTGCCGGCGAACTCCAGCAGGGCGTCTTCCAGCGCGCGCAGGGTTTCGACATCCAGGTCGTTCGACGGTTCGTCGAGCATCAGCACGTTGCCGCCCTGGGCCAGGGTCTTGGCCAGGTGCAGGCGGCCGCGTTCACCGCCCGACAGGTTGCCCACCAGCTTTTGCTGGTCGTTGCCCTTGAAGTTGAAGCGGCCGATGTAGGCGCGCGAGGGCATCACGAACTTGCCGACGATGATGTTGTCCAGCCCGCCGGAGACGTCCTGCCACACGGTCTTGTCCGCAGCCAGGCCTTCGCGACTCTGATCGACGAAGGCCAGTTGCGCGGTCTTGCCGATGGCGACTTCGCCGCTGTCGGGTTGCTCGACGCCCTGGATCATGCGGAACAGCGTCGATTTGCCGGCGCCGTTGGGGCCGATGATGCCGACGATGGCGCCAGCCGGCACCTTGAACGACAGGTTGTCGATCAGCATGCGGTCGCCGAAGGACTTGGTGACGTTCTTGAACTCGATGACCTCGTTGCCCAGGCGTTCGGCCACGGGGATGAAGATCTCGTTCGTCTCGTTGCGCTTTTGGTATTCGACGTCGCTCAGCTCTTCGAAGCGGGCCAGGCGGGCCTTGCTCTTGGCCTGGCGGCCCTTGGCGTTCTTGCGCACCCATTCCAGTTCGACCTTCAAGGCCTTGGCGCGGGCGTCTTCGGTCTTTTGTTCCTGCTCCAGGCGCTTGCCCTTGGCGTCGAGCCAGTCGGAGTAGTTGCCCTTGTAGGGGTGGCCAGCACCACGGTCGAGTTCGAGGATCCACTCGGCGGCGTTGTCCAGGAAGTAGCGATCGTGGGTGATGGCCACCACGGTGCCACTGAAGCGGCTGAGGAACTGCTCCAGCCAGTCCACGGACTCGGCGTCCAAGTGGTTGGTGGGCTCGTCGAGCAGCAGCATGTCGGGCTTGGACAGCAGCAGGCGGCACAGCGCCACGCGGCGCTTTTCACCGCCGGAGAGGTTGCCGATGATGGCGTCCCAGGCGGGCAGGCGCAGGGCGTCGGCGGCCAGCTCCAGTTGCAGGTCGGTGTTCTCGGAGCCGCCTGCGGCGATGATGGCTTCCAGCTCGCCTTGCTCGGCGGCCAGGGCGTCGAAGTCGGCGTTTTCATCGGCGTAGGCCGCGTAGACCTCGTCGAGGCGCTTCTTGGCGGCCAGCACGCCGCCGATGCCCTCTTCAACGGCTTCGCGAACCGTCTGCTCGGGGTTCATCTGCGGCTCTTGGGGCAGGTAGCCGATCTTGATGCCGGGCATCGGGACGGCTTCGCCCTCGATGTCCTTGTCCACGCCTGCCATGATCTTGAGGAAGGTGGACTTGCCGGAGCCGTTCACACCCAGCACGCCGATCTTGGCGCCGGGGAAAAAGCTCAGGGTGATGTCTTTGAGGATCTGCCGCTTCGGGGGAACGATCTTCCCGACGCGGTTCATGGTGAAAACGTACTGGGCCATGGCAGGCTCGCGAAAAGCGAGTGTCTTTCGTCAAACCGCGTAGCTTAAGGCATGCGCGGGATTCCACGAATCAAAACGCGCCCTGGAGGGCGCGTTCAAGTGGAGGCTCAGCTCAGGGCGCCAGGTCGCATGGCGCCTGAGCGGTGGTGTTGCTGGCGGTGGGGCTTCAGGCGCGCAGGCGCTTGAGCAGGGCGTCGGTCTCGGCTGCGGCGAAGCGCTGACCACCTTCGTCGGTCATTTCGGCGAGTTCCAACAGCGACATTTTCAGGCGCATCAGGCCGTCACGCAGGCTGAAGAGCGCTTCCTGCATCTCGGCCACCTGAGCGGGGCTGGGTTCGAAATGGTGTTCGCTCGACATGTTGCTTCTCCTGTGACATGGCCATTGTTCGACCACGGCTTGATTCTGGAGATGCCGTCGTGACGGAGGTAGCGCCTGATTGAGGGGTTCTGCTTGCACCTTGCGGGATGTGGGGCTCAGTTTTGCAATGCGGGCAGGGATGCCAGCCAACGGCAGGCGCTTGCCTCATCGATGCTCACCGCCCATTGTTTGCGGCGCGACGTTTGACCCCTCAGCAACTCGGCCTGGGATTGGGCGACGCCCAGTTGCTGTGCTAGCCATTTTCGAATGGCGTCGTTGGCGGCGCCGTCCACGGGTGGAGCGGACAGTCGCAGGCGCAGGGCGCCGTCGTGCCAGCCCGTCACCTCGGTGCGCGGTGCATTGGGCGAGACGCTGATGTCGAGGATGACGCGCGTGCTGAGTTGTTTGCCCTTGCCCGTTGTTTCGATGCGCAGGCAGGGCCATGGGCTGGTCTGGCTCATGTTCGTGAAGGCAAAGGGGCGGGCACAAAGGAGGCGCGCAAAGAAAAAGCCCGGCCGAAGCCGGGCTCATCCGACAAGGCACCCTGAAGCCTCAGGGTGCCGCCCTGGATCAGGGCTTGTTGCCGGTGGGGAAAGGCCAAGCAGCCTGGGGGCTCAGCGTGGTCTTGGCAGCAGGGGCAGCAGCAGCCTTTTTCGCAGGGGCAGGCTTGGCGGCAGGCTTCTTCGCAGCAGCCTTCTTGGCGGCCGGCTTCGCGGCGGGCTTGGCAGCAGCCTTCTTGGGGGCAGCGGCCTTCTTCACTGCGGCCTTCTTGGGCGCAGCAGCCTTCTTCGGAGCAGCAGCCTTCTTGGGAGCGGCGGCCTTCTTCACTGCAACCTTCTTGGCTGCGGGCTTCTTGACGGCAGCCTTCTTGACCGCGGCCTTCTTCACGGCTGCCTTCTTGACTGCCACCTTCTTGGCGGGTGCAGCCTTCTTCACGGCGACCTTCTTGGCGGCGGGCTTCTTGACAGCAGCCTTCTTGGCGGGGGCCTTCTTCACAGCGGCCTTCTTGGGGGCGGCAGCCTTCTTGGGTGCCACTTTTTTCGCAGTTGCCATACGTATCTCCTTGATCAAGTTGCAAAGAGCACTGGGCCGCAGGAGTGCGACTCAGGCATCCATCACCCGACGCCCCCTAGGATCTGGACGCGGTGTGATGAACGGGGTACGCCAGGTCGGCGCCCTCGGGACTTGCGTCTGCTCTTTGCGGCAGATCGCGGATCAGTCCCAGGACAGGGCTCCGCCCGACTGGTATTCGATGACGCGGGTTTCGAAGAAGTTGCGTTCCTTCTTCAGGTCGATCATTTCGCTCATCCAGGGGAAAGGGTTCTCTTCATTGGGGAAGAGTTCCTCCAGTCCGATCTGGGTGGCACGGCGGTTGGCGATGTAGCGCAGGTAGCCCTTGAACATCGATGCGTTGAGTCCCAGCACACCACGGGGCATGGTGTCTTCAGCGTATCGGTATTCGAGTTCAACTGCTTTGATGAACAGCGCCTTGATTTCGGCCTTGAATTGCGCAGTCCAGAGGTGCGGGTTTTCAAGTTTGAGCTGGTTGATGAGGTCGATGCCGAAATTGCAGTGCATCGACTCGTCGCGCAGGATGTATTGGTACTGCTCGGCAGCGCCGGTCATCTTGTTCTGACGACCCAGGGCCAGGATCTGCGTGAAGCCGACGTAGAAAAACAGGCCTTCCATCAGGCATGCGAAAACGATCAGCGACTTCAGCAGCGTCTGGTCGTTCTCGGTCGTGCCCGTCTTGAAGTCGGGGTCCATGATCGCTTCGATGAAGGGGATCAGGAACTCGTCCTTGTCGCGGATCGACTGGACTTCGTTGTAGGCGTTGAAGATCTCGGACTCATCAAGACCCAGGCTTTCAACGATGTATTGGTAAGCGTGGGTGTGGATGGCTTCTTCAAAAGCCTGGCGCAGCAGGAACTGGCGGCACTCGGGCGCCGTGATGTGGCGATAGGTGCCCAGCACGATGTTGTTGGCGGCCAGCGAGTCGGCGGTGACGAAGAAGCCGAGGTTGCGCTTGATGATGCGGCGCTCGTCTTCGCTCAGGCCGTTCGGGTCTTTCCACAGCGCGATGTCCCGCGACATGTTGACCTCTTGCGGCATCCAGTGATTGGCGCAAGTGGCGAGGTACTTTTCCCAGGCCCACTTGTACTTGAACGGCACCAGTTGGTTGACGTCGGTCTGGCCGTTGATGATGCGCTTGTCGGCAACGTTGACGCGGCGGGTGGAGCCGCCCGTGTTCGACGCGTTGGATGCGCTGGTGGCCTGGGTCGCGCTGTTCATCGACGAAGCGAGAGGCGACGAGGCCGTGTCCCGTGCTGCGCCGGAGGCGTTCGACACGGAAGCAGGAGACTTGGATGAGGAGTTGGACGAATCGTCTTCCCAGACCAGCATGGTTGACTTCCTATGGGATCGGATTATGGAAGGGTGTTGTGAAAAACACCAAGCACTTCTTGACATCGACGAGCCAAGTGACCTCATGTTTGTTGCGGGATCGCATCGAATGAGGCCCATCTCGTGATGTCGAAAGCAAGGGGCTTCCCGCATGTCATCGCCTTGAAGGGCCGATGACATGGGGCTTTGCGGCCCCATGCCTCTTTCATGACTGCATCACTGGCAGGCTTCGCAGTCGGGGTTGTCGATCGAGCAGAACTTGATGTCGGTGGCCGGCGTCATGTCGTCTTGCGCAGCGCTTGCTTGCACGGGTGCGGCCACTTCGGGTGCTGCACTCAGGCCACCACCAGCGTTGCTCGACACCGCGTTGAGCTGACCGCGCGAGACGGTCGACTTCTCTGCATGCGTGGCACCGACAGTGCGCAGGTAGTAAGTGGTCTTGAGGCCACGCACCCATGCGAGCTTGTAGGTTTCATCGAGCTTCTTGCCCGATGCGCCGGCCATGTAGATGTTGAGCGATTGGGCCTGGTCGATCCACTTCTGGCGACGCGATGCGGCTTCGACCAGCCACACCGGTTCGACTTCGAAGGCCGTTGCGTACAGGGCCTTGAGGTCTTCGGGCACGCGGTCGATGCGGCGCAGCGAGCCGTCGAAGTGCTTGAGGTCCATGACCATCACGTCGTCCCACAGGCCCAGTTTTTTCAGGTCACGCACGAGGTACTCGTTGATGACGGTGAACTCGCCCGACAGGTTGGACTTGACCGACAGGTTGCCGAAGCAAGGCTCGATGGAGGCGTCCACGCCGATGATGTTGGAGATGGTGGCCGTGGGCGCGATGGCGACGCAGTTGGAGTTGCGCATGCCGTGTTGGGCGATGCGGCCGCGCAGCGTGTCCCAGTCCAGCGTGGTGGTGCTGTCGACGTCGACGTAGCCGCCGCGTTGCTCCAGCAACAGCTTGAGCGAGTCGATCGGCAGGATGCCGCGGTCCCACAGCGAGCCACGGTAGCTGCTGTAGCGGCCACGCTCTTCCGCAAGCTCGGTCGAGGCCCAGTAGGCCTGGTAGCAGACGGCTTCCATCGAGCGGTCGGCGAACTCGACAGCAGCCTGGCTGGCGTAAGGCGTGCGCAGTTGGTACAGCGCGTCCTGGAAGCCCATGATGCCCAGGCCGACCGGGCGGTGGCGCAGGTTGGAGTCGCGGGCCTTCTTGACGGCGTAGTAGTTGATGTCGATGACGTTGTCGAGCATGCGCATGGCGGTGCGCACGGTCTTCTTGAGCTTGTCGTGATCGATGCCGCCGTCCTTGATGTGCTGGGCCAGGTTGACCGAGCCTAGGTTGCACACCGCGATTTCGCCACCGTTGGTGTTCAGGGTGATCTCGGTGCACAGGTTGGACGAGTGCACCACGCCGACGTGCTGTTGGGGCGAACGCACGTTGCAGGCGTCCTTGAAGGTGATCCAGGGGTGGCCGGTTTCGAACAGCATCGACAGCATGCGGCGCCACAGGTCGGTGGCCTTGACGCGCTTGAAGGGCTTGACCTCGCCACGGTCGGCGCGGGCTTCGTAGGCGGTGTAGGCCTCTTCGAAGGCGATGCCGAACTTGTCGTGCAGGTCAGGGCAGGAGGCGGGCGAGAACAGGGTCCAGTCGCCGCCTTCCATGACGCGCTTCATGAACAGGTCGGGGATCCAGTTGGCCGTGTTCATGTCGTGGGTGCGACGGCGGTCGTCACCGGTGTTCTTGCGCAGCTCCAGGAATTCTTCGACGTCCAGGTGCCACGATTCCAGGTAGGCGCAGACGGCGCCCTTGCGCTTGCCGCCCTGGTTGACGGCCACGGCCGTGTCGTTGACGACCTTCAGGAAGGGGACCACGCCTTGCGACTTGCCGTTGGTGCCCTTGATGTGCGAGCCCAGGGCACGCACCGGGGTCCAGTCGTTGCCCAGGCCGCCGGCGAACTTCGAGAGCAGCGCGTTTTCCTTGATGGCTTCGTAGATGCCGTCGAGGTCGTCGGGGACGGTGGTCAGGTAGCACGACGACAGCTGCGAGCGGCGGGTGCCGGCGTTGAACAGCGTCGGGGTGGACGACATGAAGTCGAAGGACGACAGCAGCTCGTAGAACTCGATGGCGCGGGCTTCGCGGTCGATTTCATTGAGGGCCAGGCCCATGGCCACGCGCATGAAGAAGGCCTGCGGCATTTCGATGCGCTTGCCTTCGGTGTGCAGGAAGTAGCGGTCGTACAGGGTCTGCAGGCCGAGGTAGTCGAAGTTCAGGTCGCGCTCGTACTTCAGCGCGGCGCCCAGGCGGGCCAGGTCGAACTGACCGAGCTTTTCGTCCAGCAGCTCGGCTTCGATGCCCTTCTTGATGAAGCCGGGGAAGTAGTCGGCGTAACGCGTGGCCATTTCGGCGTGCGTGACTTCTTCGCCCAGGATCTCGCGGCGGATGGTGTGCATCAGCAGGCGCGAGGTGGCTCGGGTGTAGGCCGGGTCGTGTTCGATGCGGGTGCGGGCGGCCAGGATGGCGGCCTTGTAGACCTCGTCGATGGAAACGCCGTCGTACAGGTTGCGCTGGGTTTCGGCGTAGATCGGGGCGGCCTTGACGTCTTCACCCAGTCCGGCGCACGAGGTCTCGATCAAGGCCTTGAGGGCGGCGGTGTCGAGCGGCACGCGCTGGCCGCGGTCGATGACGTGCAGCGTCGGGGCGGCGACTTGTTGCTCGCTGGCTTGCTTGGCGCGCTCTTGGGCGCGGCGTTCGCGGTAGAGCACGTAGGCGCGGGCGATCTCGTGGTGGCCGCCGCGCATCAGGCCGAGTTCGACCTGGTCCTGGATGTCTTCGATGTGGAAGGTGCCACCGCTCGGACGCGAGCGCAGCAGGCCGCGCACCACGGCTTCGGTCAGGCCATCCACCGTTTCGCGCACCGATGCGGAGGCCGCGCCTTGCGTGCCGTGAACGGCCAGGAAGGCCTTCATCAGGGCCACGGCGATCTTGCTGGGTTCAAACGAGACGACCGCACCGTTGCGTCGGATGATCTGGTAGGCGGCGTAGGCCGACTGACGGGGCTGCTGGCCGGCTTCGGCAGCGGCGCCAGGGAAAGCAGATTGGGGGGACGACTGGGTGCTGGGCGTGGACGTTTGCATGGGATTCCCTTCGGTGGGCACAGGGCCAAAGCCCCTTGTGATGGGGCTTGCGGGCCTGAAGATGGGAGGCGCCGCGGGGTGACCGGGCGCCGACTGCTGGAGCACTAGATATGGTGTCCAACTTGTTTTTGGACGCTACCTGTAGTGTTCGGAGCCGACTATAGCGCCTTTTTGGGGGCGTGCATCAGGCTGTTGCAAAAACTCGGGAAAGCGCTGATTCAGGCCTGAAGTGGTGGCATGGCGAGGGGGGGCAGGCGCTCGCTTTGCCAGCCTGTCAGTGCGGCCAGGCGAGCCCATTCGAAGGCCTTGCCGGGGTCTTGTTTTCGCCCGGGAGCCACGTGTTCATGGCCCACCGTGTGGCCGATGGGCCTGGCCCCGCTCAGTTCAGTGAGCAGGCTGGCGAGGGCCTCGTACTGGGCGTCTTCGAAGGGGTGATGTTCCAGGCCTTCCAGCTCGATTCCCACGCTGAAGTCGTTGCAATTGTCTCGACCTTGCCACGAGGATTTGCCCGCGTGCCAGGCTCGGTCATCGACGCTGACGAACTGAACCAGCTCGCCATCCCGCCGGATGAAAAAGTGAGAGGACACCTCGGCGCCCCGGATCTGATCGAAGTAGGGGTGCGCGTCCCAGTCGAGCGTGTTGGTGAACAGCCGCTCGACTTCGTCGCCACCGTACACGCCAGGCGGCAGGCTGATCGAATGAACGATGGCCAGGTCGATGACGGCGCCAGGTGGGCGGGGGCCGAAGTTGGGGGAG
>SCMV01000053.1 GCA_005502875.1 Comamonadaceae bacterium 2PF
GGGGTGTCTCGGGGTAGGGGTCGACTCGGGTTTCGAACCAGCTCAGCACAGGGGGCTCCGGAAAGGGGCGTGGAACCCGCCAGCGTAACCCGTTTGGCGTTCGCGCGCTGGCTTCAGGCGAACGCCTCGTGAAGGTGGCCGGCGATGCGTGGGCTCAGTAGACGTCCGGCACGTGCATCGAGGCTGGCACCGGGTTGCGGATGTAGTCCTCGCGGCGCTCGCGCGGGGGCAGGTGCACCGGTTCGTGTTCGACCTCGTGGTAGTCGAATTGCTGCAGCAGGTGGTGGATGCAGTTCAGGCGTGCGCGCTTCTTGTCCACGGCCTGCACGACCCACCAGGGCGCCTCGGGGATGTGGGTGCGCTCGAGCATCACCTCTTTGGCCCGGGTGTAGTCCTCCCAGCGGCGGCGGCTCTCCAGGTCCATGGGGCTGAGCTTCCACTGCTTGAGCGGGTCGTTGATGCGGGCGATGAAGCGCGCGCTCTGCTCTTCGTCGGAGATGGAGAACCAGTACTTGATGACGCGGATGCCGCTGCGCACGAGCATCTTCTCGAACTCGGGCACGGAGCGGAAGAACTCCTCGAGGTCTTCGTCGGAGCAAAAGCCCATGACGCGCTCGACGCCGGCGCGGTTGTACCAGCTGCGGTCGAACAGCACGATCTCGCCGGCGGCGGGCAGGTGCGCCACGTAGCGCTGGAAGTACCACTGGGTTTTTTCGCGGTCGTTGGGCGCGGGCAGGGCGGCGACGCGGCACACGCGCGGGTTCAGGCGCTGGGTGATGCGCTTGATGGCGCCGCCCTTGCCGGCCGCGTCCCGGCCTTCGAAGAGCACCACCACGCGCTCGCCGGTGTGCACCACCCAGTCCTGCAGCTTGACCAGCTCGCCCTGCAGGCGAAAGAGTTCGCGGAAGTAGAGCCGGCGCAGTTCCTGCTGCTCGGCGGGGCGGCCGGCTTGTTGGTCGATGAAGCGGTCGTCGAGTTCCTGCTCCAGCTCCTCGTCGTAGCTGTCGAGGATGTCGTCCTGCAGGCGGCGCAGCAGTTCTGGGTCAAGGGGGGGCAGGGGCTGGTCCATGGCGGATTTCGGGTGTCGGCAACGCAACTTGCGAGCTTGACAGGTGTGTGTGACAGCCCGGCGACAGGGTGCATCCTGCGAATTGCTGCACATCTGTGCACATAATCCGGGTGTTTCAACCGAGGGGCCTGCTGTCCCTGTCGCCCATGAATGCCCTCAAGGCCCTGTTCGCCAGCCTGGTGCTGCTGATCAACACGCTGTTCCACATCTCTTTCCTGCTGCCGCTGGCGCTGGTCAAGCTGGTGCTGCCCTTTCGATTTGTGCGCCGCGTGATCGATGCGGTGCTCAGCGCCATCGCCGAGAGCTGGATCGCGGTCAACAAGTTCTGGATGGGCGCGGTGGGGCGCACGCGCTGGCAGGTCTCGGGCGTCGACGGCCTGCGCTACCGGGGCTGGTACCTGGTGAGCTGCAACCACCAGAGCTGGGTCGACATCCTGGTGCTGCAATGGGTGTTCAACCGCAAGATCCCGCTGCTGAAGTTCTTCATCAAGCACGAGCTGATCTACGTGCCGATCATGGGGCTGGCCTGGTGGGCGCTGGACTTCCCTTTCATGAAGCGCCGTGGCGGGGCCTCGGCGCAGAAGGACCTGGAGACCGCGCGCAAGGCCTGCGAGAAGTTCAAGGTGATCCCGACCTCGGTGATCAGCTTCATGGAGGGCACGCGCTTCACGCCGGCCAAGCACGCGCAGCAGAAATCGCCCTACCAGCACCTGCTCAAGCCCAAGACGGGCGGCGTGGGCATGGCCTTGGAAACCATGGGCGAGCTGTTCGATTGCATGGTGGACGTGACCATCGTGTACCCGGGTGGGGTGCCGACCTTCATGGACCTGATGACGGGCCGCATCGACGAGGTGATCGTTCAGGTTCAGCCCCGACCGATCCCCAAGGAACTGCTGGTGGACGAGCAGGGGCGGGCTGCCGACCGTGCGGCGCTGCAGCGCTGGATCAATGGCCTGTGGGAACACAAGGACGCCGAGATCGCTCAGGTCAAGGCGGGCTTGAAGTCACGCTGAGGACTGGAGGGAGGCAGGCGACACACGGCTGCCCCCTGCGGCGTTTTTCAGCAAAGCGCCAGCACCTGCCTCATGTCCAGGCGATGGGCCCACTCGTTGGCCTCGTGCACCATGGTGATGGCCAGGTTGCTGTCGTGCGTTTGAGCGCGCGCCACCGGCATCCACCGTCCGTCGCCGCTGTCTTTCAAGGTGACGACCACGGGCAACCCGAGGTCCGTGCCGCGTCGCACGGCCACCGCTTCCTGACCGCTTGACAGGTGCACCAGGGTGCCGGGTGGGTAAAGGCCCATCTCGCGTGTCAACGTGGCGCCAAAGTAGTTGGCGCTGCGCTCGCGGAAGATCTGTGTGGCCGCCTGGGGCGACTGCATCACGCTGCGGCCCACGCGCGGCGCCATCTTGGCGCTGTAGACGTCGCAGGTTCGCAAGGCATCGGCCAGCAGGCTGACCTGGGTCATGCCGGCGGGGTAGCCCTTGCCGTCGGCCTGTTCGTGGTGTTGCAGCACGGCTTGCAGCCAGTCTTCGTCGGTGATCCCCAGTTCGCGCAGGCGTTGAACGCTGGCTTGCGGGTGGGCATGGATGTCGGCGCGCTGGATGAGGCTCAGGGGCTCGGTTTGCAGCGCCAGGGCCGATTGCAGGGCGGTGATGGACAGGTTCATCGTCAAGCCGGCCTGCACGGCGCTGAAGGACAGCGTCGGGCTCCAGTCGCGGCGACGGGCGACCAGCGCCAGCAGCATGGCCGTGTGCACCGCGTGCAGCACGCCATAGCGTTGCAGCTTGTCGGGGGTGTCGTGCACCATGAACGCGATGGCGACGTCGGCGTCTTGCTGGCACAGGTTGAGCACCGTGCGCGCGCAGCCTTCGATGGCTTGGCCGAAATGGGATTGATCAAAGGGCTCGGCCAGCACCGGCTCGAGCCGATCGGTGAGGTCTTGCCAGCCTTGCCAGCAGACCAGGGCCTGGGTCAGGGGCGCCGGCTCGTCGGACGTCGGCGACAGGAGGGGCTGTGCCTGCACGGGGTGTCTCCATCGGGGTGATGGCACGACGATAAGGCAAGCCTGCCCAGGCGTGTCGGTGCCCGCCAGGCGGGCGCGGCGGGCGGCGTGATGCTTCTCACGCAGGGGGCAGACCGAACGCCCGTTTGACTCGCGGGTTTGGCCCCCAATCAGCCGGGAGGCTGGCTGGCGGCCAGCGGTGCGCTCAGTTGCTCGAAAGCCGCTGGGGCCACGTATTGCAGCAGCTCCTTGCCTTCTGAATCGAGGATCACGTCCAGGCCCTTGTCTGGGTAGAGGAAGTGCTCCAGGTGACCGTTGCTTTTCACGCGCCGGGCCGGCTGGCCGAAGCGGGCCAGGATCGCGTCGACGTCGAGGCGGGCCTGCGGGATGAAGCTCAAGGCGGCGATCGGGGCCCTCAGGGCCAGGGCCTCGTCCTCAGGCGCCAGCGTGTACTTGCGGGTGGCGCTTTCCATGAAGTCGCTCTTGATGGCGCGCTCGCGCAGGCCTTTCAGCGTGGCGTCGTCGAGCTTGGCCGTGACCACCAGCTTGCCGCTGACGAAGCCGAGTTGGGCCGGGTCCACGAAGGCTTCGAGCGAGCCGGCCTCACCCGGCGCCGCGATGATGGCGACCTGCACTTCGGCACCGAAGAGGCGTCGCACGTCGGCCAAGGTGCTGGCGCCTGGCCCGGTGGACAGCGTCAGTCCCATGACGCGGCTGCTGCCATCGGGGCGCGCCTCGATCTGCCAGGGCAGGCCCGGCGCAGGTTCGGTGCCCGCGGCCTGGCTGGCCTCAGGAGCCGGCGCCTTCATTCGGTCACCGCCGACCACCACGAGTGTGCCCAGCAACAGCGAGCCGGCGACCATGCCAGCGAGGATGGCGACCTTGTTCATGCGCGCCAGCCCGTGTCGACGCGGTCGAGCTTGCGGATCAGAGCGGGCCACACGAAGGCGCCGCCCATGCCGCCGGTCTGCACCTTCATCGCGTGGGCCACGCCCTGCACGATTTGCGGGTTGACTTCGGTGAGCGCAGCGCCGCCGCTTTGCGCAGCCAGCTGGATCTGGCAGGTGCTCTCGAAGATGTACATGTTGAGGAAGGCGTCGGCGATGCTGCGGCCCACGGTCAGCAGGCCATGGTTGCGCAGCATGAGGAAGTTCTTGTCACCCAGGTCGGCCTGCAGGCGGGGCTTTTCGTCTTCGCGGAAGGCCACGCCTTCGTAGCCGTGGTAGGCCAGCGAGGCCAGCACGAAGGTGCTTTGCTGAGAGATGGGCAGCACGCCAGCCTGCTGGGCCGAGACGCCCACGCCGGCGCGCGTGTGGGTGTGCAGGACGCAGCCCGCGTCCTCGCGCACGGCGTGGATGGCGCTGTGGATGGTGAAGCCGGCCGGGTTGACGGGGAAGGGCGAGTCGCTGAGCTTGTTGCAGTCCTGGTCAACCTTGACCAGGCTGGAGGCGGTGATCTCGTCGAACATCAGCCCGTAGGGGTTGATGAGGAAGTGGTGCTCGGGGCCAGGGATGCGCGCCGAGATGTGCGTGAAGACGAGGTCGCTCCAGCCGTACAGGGCCACCAGGCGGTAGGCGGCGGCGAGGTCCAGGCGCAGTTGCCACTCTTCGGGGCTGACGTGCGCTTGCAGCGATGGGGTGTTCAAGGTGTTCTCCTCATGGTGGCCGGCCCTTCTCGTGGCGAGGGCCTGGCTCGGTGGTGCTGGGGATTCTGGCAGGCCTGGTGTCAGGAGCCGGTGCGTGCTTGTGGCTGCTGCGAATCGAAATCGGACTCGTGCTCGGCAGCGTCTGCGAACGCATCGGCATGCCTTTGGCGCAGCAGGTTCTTTTGCACCTTGCCCATGGCGTTGCGTGGCAGCTCGTCGACCACGAAGACGCGCTTGGGGCACTTGTAGGCCGACAGCTGCTCGCGCATCGCCCGAATGACCTCGGCCTCGTCGAGCACGTGGCCAGGCTGGGTGGTGAGCACGGCCACCACGCCTTCGCCAAAGTCGGGGTGGGGCACGCCGATGACGGCCGACTCCGTCACGCCGGGCA
Source organism: Comamonadaceae bacterium 2PF (assembly GCA_005502875.1). GTDB lineage: Bacteria > Pseudomonadota > Gammaproteobacteria > Burkholderiales > Burkholderiaceae_C > Aquabacterium. Next base: position 5,111 of record SCMV01000053.1, read on the forward strand.
GGCGGTCGAGCAGGCTTTCGACTTCGGCCGGGTACACGTTGAGGCCTCCGGTGATGACGAGGTCTTTGGCGCGGCCGACCAGGTGCACGCGGCCGTCGCCGTCGATGCGGCCGACATCACCGGTGCGGAACCAGCCGTCGGGCGTGAAGGCCTCGGCCGTTTTCTCGGGCATGCCGAGGTAGCCGACGAAGACGTTGGGGCCGTGCACCTCGACATGGCCCGTCTCGCCGACGGCCAGCGGCACACCCTCGTCATCGACGATGCGCAGCTGGGTGCCGGGCAAGGGCTTGCCGACGCTGCCTGCCACGCGCGTGCCCTCGCGGCTGCGACAGGGGTTGGAGCACAGCATGCCGGTCTCGCTCATGCCGTAGCGCTCAAGGATGGTGTGGCCGGTGCGGGCCTGGAAGGCTTCGAAGGCCGAGGGCAGCAAGGGCGCCGATCCGCTGATGAACAGGCGCATGCCCTGCACCACTTCGCGCTTGAGTTGCGGCTGCGCGAGCAGGCGACCGTACATGGTGGGCACACCCATGAACAGCGTGGCTTGTGGCGCATTGCGATCGGCGATGTGCTGCATGACGGCGGCCGGCTGGAAGGCATCGAGCCAGCGCATGGGGGTGCCCGACAGCAGTGCGCAATGGCAGGCCACGAACAGGCCGTGGATGTGGAAGATGGGCAGGGCGTGCACCAGGCAGTCGTCGTGGCGCCAGTCCCAGTGGCGAAGCAGGGTGCGCGCGTTGCTCAGCAGGTTGCCGTGCGTGAGCATGGCGCCCTTGCTGCGGCCGGTGGTGCCCGAGGTGTAGAGGATGGCGGCCAGGTCGCCGTCATGACGGGACGCAGGTTCGTGCACATCGCTGTGCAGGCTGGCGTGGGTCAGCAAGCTGCCGTTGCCTTGTGTGCCCAAGGTGAAGAGGTGGCCGACCTGCCCATGCGCGGCCAGCGGGATCACCCATTCCTGATCTTCCGGGCGGCACACCAGCACGGCCGGTCGGGCGTCTTCGAGGAAGTAGCCCAGCTCGGCGCTGCGGTAGGCCGGGTTCAGCGGCAGGAAGACGGCGCCGCAGCGCAAAGTGGCCAGGTACAGCACCAGGGCCTCGACCGACTTGTCCACGTGCGCGGCCACGATGGGCGGGTGACCGTTGCGCTGCGGCAGGTGCAGGCTCTGCAGCAGGTTGGCCACCATGGCCGTGGCGCGGTCCAGGTCGTCCCAGCTCCAGGTGCCTTGGTCGGTCAGGATGGCGGCGTCCTGGCGCGTGACGGGCCAGGCGCTGTGCAGCGCGGTGAACAGGTTCATGGTCGTTTCCGAGGCTGGGCCGGCGCGGGTTGCGCCAGGCCGTTACGGTAACTCAAGCCGCGTCGTTCGCCGCGCGCGGTGCGGGTGGGGTGGTGCCGGGGTCCAGGTCGTGGCGATGCAGGTGGATGCGGTTGCGGCCCAGGCGCTTGGCGGTGTAGAGGGCTTCGTCGGCCTGGGCCATCATGGCGTCGATGCCGTGGTGCTCGGGGCGCCACTGCACGGCACCGATGCTCACGGTGGCGCGGATGGTGTGCGCGCCAACCTCGATGGGGCGCAGGTCCAGCGAGGCGCGCACGCGCTCCAGCGCGTTCATGGCCTCGTCCTGTGGCGTGTTGCTCAGCAGCACCGCGAACTCCTCGCCGCCGATGCGCGCGGCCGTGTCGCTGTCGCGCAGCGATTCGCGCAGCACCTCGGCAAAGACCTTGAGCACGGCGTCGCCGGCCGCGTGGCCGTGGGTGTCGTTGATCTGCTTGAAGTGGTCGAGGTCCATCAGGGCCACGGTCAGCGGGCTGCCGTAGCGGCGGGTTTGCGCCAGGCCTGCATCGGCCACATCGAAGAACTGGCGGCGGTTGGCCAGGCCGGTGAGCGTGTCGCGGCTGGCCAGGCGCATGAGCTCTGCTTCTGCGGCTTCGCGAGCGGTTTCCTGCTCGCGGGCATGAAAGAGCGTGCCCAGCGTCACCACCAGCGGTTCAAGCAACTGCACCAGGGTCTCGTCGAAGTCTTCAGGGCGGTTGCCCAGGCCGATCATGCCCACCACCTGGTGGTCGAAGCGGATGGGCAGGCCCAGGAAGTTGCGCAGCTCGGCGCGGTGTTGGGGCAGCTCGCCGGCCAGCGGGTGGCGCACCGGGTGGTTGATGAGCACGACTTCGTTGGTCGTGACCGCCTGGCCGAAGCAGCTGTCGAGCGCACGCAGCACGGCCGATTCGCGCCGAGGCGTGTCCACCAGCGGGTCGGTGAGCGTGTCGCGCCATTCGTTGTCGGACAGCGTGGGGATGCGCAGGTAAGGCCGGCCTTGCGTGTCGCGCTGGACGACGCCGATGAAGCCGAAGTGGCAGTCGCTGATGCGCAGCAGGGGCTCGAACAACGCCTCGCAGGCCTCTTGCACGCTGCGGTTGAGCAGGAAGGAGGTCTGCGCCTGGTTGAGCAGGTCGAGCAGCTGGCGCTGGCGGTTGCGCAGGCCCTCCTTCTGCTTGTCTTCGGTGATGTCGATGAGGGTGCCGACCACGCGGCGCGGATCGCCTCGGCGGTCGTGCTCGACGACGCGGCCGTGGCTGCGCACCCAGACGTGGTGGCCGCGCTTGTGGCGGATGCGGTACTCGACCATGACGACGTCGTTGTCGCGGTCGCGGTAGCGCTCGCTGGCGCGTTCGATGGCCATGCGGTCGTGCGGGTGCACCAGGTCCATCCAGGCCAGCTGGCTGTGCTCGAGCTCGTCTTCCCGGTAGCCCAGCATGGCGGCGGCGCGCGTGTTGAGCAGGCGCTCCTGCGTGGCGAGGTTGAGGTCCCAGGTGCCGATGCGGGCCGATTCGAGCGCGAGGTAGAGCCGCTCTTTCGTGGATTCGATCGAGGCTTCTAGCTGCTTTTGGCGCGTGAGGTCGAACAGGTAGCCTCGGATGCGACGCAGCCGGCCGTGCTCGTCGCGGTCGGCCTGTGTGACCTGGTTGATCCAGCGTGGGTGCCGGCCGCTGGTCTGCAGCCTGTAGCTGATCTCGAGTTCGGGCAGCTCGCCGACCTGGTGACTGCTCAGGCCGGTGCGCCACAGCTCCTGGTCGTCGGGGTGAACGATGGTCTCGAAGGGGCGGCCGCTGCGCAACTCGCGCGCCAGGTGGTCACCGAGCAGCGCATCGAGGTTGGCAGACAGGTAGGTGGCGCGCGGTGGCGTGCCGGTGTCCCACACCACCGCGCCGACGGGCCCTTCGGCGAACAGGGTGCGTTCCTGGCGACTGAGCTGACCTTCGCGACGCTGGTGCAATTGGTCATGCGCGAGTTCGGTGAAGCGCGCCAGTTGGGCCAGCTTGCGTTCGTCGAAGTCGTGGCGTGGGCGCTGGTCGAGCACGGCCACGGTGCCCACCACCTGGTCGTCAAACACCAGGGGCATGCCAGCGTAAAAGCGCAGGGGCGGCACGCGCTGGGTGACGAGTTCGAGGTCCGCGAAGCGCTCGTCAAGGCGCAGGTCGTGCGCGAGGATGGGGCGGCCGCTGGCGATGACGTGCGCGCACAGGCTTTGCTGCCTTGGCCAATGCGTGTGGCGGGTGCCATGGTGGGCTTTGAACCACAGCGTGTCGCGGTCGAGCAGGGTGACCACGCACACCGGCACATCGAGCACTTCGGCGATGGTCGCGCTCAGGCGTTGCAGGGCGTCGTCCTGGCCGATCTCCAGCAGACCCAGGCTGTCGAGCACAGCCAATCTCAGGTCTTCGTCCCGGGGCAGGGCGGCAGCGGGCATGCAACGTGACTCCGTCTGGGGTGAGCGTGAGCGGTGGCACGGTCGCGCCCAGGCCCAGACCTGCAACCTCCCGTGAAACCAACATCATGTTACAAGTGCCGGCGGCGCTTCGTGAGGGTCATCACGGGTTTTCTGCGCTGCAAGGGGCACAAAAGACGGTGATTTCAGGGGGTGAACGATGGCCGCCCGTTTTGTTGACGAGCGGCGACAGGGCGTGGCGCTGACGCTGCAGTCACGCCCTTGTCATGTCGGGCTGAACGCGCCGCCCCTGGCTCAGACGTTGATCGCGGTGGCCGAGCCGGCCTGCTTGCGCAGCTCGAACTTCTGGATCTTGCCGGTGGACGTCTTGGGCAGCTCGCCGAACACGACCGCGCGCGGCACCTTGAAGCCCGCGAGGTGCTGGCGGCAGTGCTGGACGATGTCTTCGGCGGTGACCTGCGCGCCCGCCTTGAGCTCGATGAAGGCGCAAGGCGTTTCGCCCCACTTCTCGTCGGGCTTGGCGACCACGGCGGCGGCCATCACGGCGGGGTGGCGGTAGAGCACGTCTTCGACCTCGATGGACGAGATGTTCTCGCCGCCCGAGATGATGATGTCCTTGCTGCGGTCCTTGATCTTGACGTAGCCGTCGGGGTACATCACGGCCAGGTCACCGGTGTGGAACCAGCCACCACGAAAGGCCTCTTCGGTGGCCTTGGGGTTCTTGAGGTAGCCCTTCATGGTGATGTTGCCGCGGAACATGATCTCGCCCATGGTCTCGCCGTCGGCGGGCACGCTCTGCATGGTGAGCGGGTCCATCACGGCGATGCCGCGCTGCAGGTGGTAGTTGACGCCCTGGCGTGCGTTCAGGCGGGCGCGTTCGCCCACGTCGAGCTCGTCCCACTCGGCGTGCTTGACGCACACCGCCGCAGGCCCGTAGATCTCGGTCAGGCCGTAGACGTGGGTGAGATCGAACCCCATCTGCTCCATGCCTTCGATCATGGCGGCGGGGGGCGCTGCGCCGGCGACCATGGCCTTGACCTGGTGGGCGATGCCCTGCTTGAGCTCCGCCGGCGCCGCCACCATGGCCGCGTGCACGATGGGCGCGCCGCAGTAGTGCGTCACGCCATGCGTGCGGATGGCGTCGAAGATGGCCTTGGGGTCCACGCGGCGCAGGCAGACGTTGACGGCCGCGCGGGCCGCCACCGTCCAGGGGAAGCACCAGCCATTGCAATGGAACATGGGCAGCGTCCACAGGTAGGTGGCGTGCTTGGGCATGTCCCATTCGAGGATGTTGGAGACGGCGTTCATGGCCGCGCCCCGGTGGTGGTAGACCACGCCCTTGGGGTTGCCCGTGGTGCCCGAGGTGTAGTTCAGGCTGATGGCGTTCCACTCGTCTTCAGGCATGTGCCAGTCGAAGTTCGCGTCGCCCTCGGCCAGCAGTTGCTCGTACGTCAGGCTGCCGATGCGCTCGGCCTTGCCGGTGAACAGCGCGTCCTCGGTGTCGACCACCAGGATGGGTTCGGTGCGGGTGCGCAGCTTGAGCGCCGCAGCGATGGTGCCGCTGAACTCGGGGTCGACCACGATGGCGCGGGCCTCGCCGTGGTCGAGCATGAAGGCGATGGCTTCGGGGTCGAGCCGGGTGTTGAGGGTGTTGAGCACCGCGCCGGCCATGGGGATGCCGAAGTGGGCTTCGACCATGGGGGGCGTGTTGGGCAGCATCACGGCCACCGTGTCGCCGATGGCGATGCCGCGTTGGCGCAAGGCGCTGGCGAGTTGCCGACAGCGGTCGTGGGTTTGCGACCAGGTCTGACGCAGGCTGCCGTGGACGATGGCGAGGCGGTCCGGGTAGACGGCCGCGGTGCGCTCCAGGAAGCTCAGCGGGGTGAAAGGGGCGTGGTTGGCCGGGGTCTTGGGCAGGTCTTGCTCGTGGATGCGGGATGTCGTCTTGGACATGGGGTTCTCCGTTGGTTCAGGCCCCTTGTGAGGGCCGCCGAACATCCTGCCCCAGGTAAACCCTGGTCCGCATCGGGCCATTCCCCTGTGCCAATTGGGGACACCAGGGGGCGTGTAACGCGGTGCGGGAGGGGCTCAGCCAGCGCCGCTGGCGCCCGCTTCGCCCGGCTCGTCCGCTGCGATCGCCTCGACCCGGATGCGACCACCCGGCATGCTCACCACCTGGCCCGAGCGGATCTTGGCCGTTTTGCGCAACTCTTGCTGGCCATCGACCTGCACCAGGCCGTCGGCCACCATGGCCTTGGCCTGCCCGCCACTGTTGGCCAGGCCACAGGCCTTGATCAGGCTGTCGAGGGTGATGAATTCGCCGCGAAGCGGGAAGGTGATCTGCTGGAGACGGGTCATGGGGAGGGAGGTGCGGGGGGGAAACTGGCGCTTGCCTCAGGGAAAACCGGCGTCGCGCCATGCTGCGCCGGGTGACGGCTGCAGGCACAATGTCATGATTTGGTGAGCGACGTCTTCAGATGCGCGCCCACCACGTTTGTGACATTGTCGCCCCTGGGGCCACGACGCCCCCTGTTTTCGCATGAGCCTGAAACGAACCGACCTCGCCAAGAGCCTGAATCTCAAGATCCAGGGTCAGATGCAGCACGCTGCCGTTCCCAGCCGTTTTGCCCAGGCGGCGGCCTTGCCCGACCGCCGTGAGCAGCGCAAGCTGGACCAGGCGGCCGGCCTCGTGCCGTTCGCCGTCAAGCTCAAAAAGGAGCTGGTGGCCCGATTGGGTGAGCTGGCCACGGCCCGCCAGGTGACGCTCAATGCGCTGGTGGACGAGGTGCTGCGTGCTGGCCTGGCGCAGTTGCCTGCCGCGGCGGCGGCGGCAGCGCCCGCGGTCCCGAAAAAGACGAGCAAGCCCGTTGCCGAGAAGCCGCCTGCCGCACCCAAGGCTGCCGCCAAGAAGGCAGCAGGGAAGGCCGCCGCGCAGGACAAGGCCCCTGCAAAGAAGGCTGCAGCCCAAAAGGCCGCTGCCAAGACCACCAAGACCGCCAAGAAGGCGGCCCGCTGACCCCCAGCCACGCCAGACCGATGGAGACCGCCATGAACCGACCCATGATGCACCTCGTTGACCCCCAGACCGGCGAATCCAACCCCGAGGACATTCGCCGCGTCTTCGCCTCACAAGAGGCCACGGCCATCGCCTGGCGTGAGTCCACCATCGCCGAGCGCATCGCGCGCTTGAAGAAGCTGCGCGAAGCCATGCTGGCGCGCCGCGAGGACTTCTACGCGGCCTTCCAGAAGGACTACCACAAGCCTTCCGCCGAAGTCGAAGGCACCGAGTTCATGCCGGTGCTCGACGAGATCCGCCACGCCATCGGCAACCTCAAGAAGTGGGCCCAGCCCAAGCGCGTGTGGCCCACCATGACCACCATGGGCACCCAGGCCTGGGTCGAGGTGCAGCCGCGCGGCCGCGTGCTCATCGTCGCGCCCTGGAACTTCCCGCTCAACCTGTGCTTCGGCCCGCTGGTCTCGGCCCTGGCCGCCGGCAACACCGTCATCCTCAAGCCCTCCGAGATGACGCCCGCCGTCAGCACCGTGATGGCCGAGGTCATCGCCGCCACCTTCCAGCCCAATGAAGTGGCGCTGTTCGAAGGCAGCCTGCCCACCTCGCAAGCCCTGCTCGAGCTGCCGTTTGACCACATCTTCTTCACCGGCTCGCCCGCAGTGGGCAAGGTCGTGATGGCCGCTGCCGCCAAGCACCTGACCAGCGTCACGCTGGAGCTGGGCGGCAAGTCGCCCGTCATCGTCGACGAGACCGCCGACATCAAGCTGGCGGCTGAAACCCTGATGTGGGGCAAGCTGACCAACTGCGGCCAGATCTGCGTGGCGCCCGACCACGTCTTCGTGCACGAGTCGATCCGCGAGCGCTTCGTGGCTGCCTGCCGCACCGTCATCGCCCAGCGCTACGGCGCCACGGCCGACGCGCAGCGCAACAGCCCCGACCTGACGCGCGTCATCAACCAGCGCCACACCCAGCGCATCGCCGGCCTGCTGCAGGATGCCGTCAGCCGTGGCGCCAAGGTGGCCGTGGGTGGCGAGGTCGATGTGTCGCAGTGCTTCATCGCGCCGACGCTGCTCGAGCAGATCCCCCAGGACGCTTCGATCATGTCCGAAGAAATCTTCGGCCCGGTGCTGCCCATCATCGGCTTCACCAGCCTGGACAAGGTCGTGCGCGAGATCAACGCCAACCCCAAGCCGCTGGCGCTGTACATCTTCAGCACCGACAAGGCCCGCACCCGCGAGCTGATCGCCCAGACCAGCTCCGGCGGCGTGGCCATCAACCACTGCGTGTTGCACTACGCCCACGGCAACCTGCCGTTCGGCGGCGTGAACAACTCGGGCATCGGCAACGCCCACGGCGAGTACGGCTTCAAGGCCTTCTCGCACGAGCGCGCGGTGCTCAAGTCGGGCCCCATCATGATGGCCAAGCTGTTCTTCCCGCCCTACACCGGCTTCAAGCAAAAGCTCATCCGCTGGACGGTGGACTCGCTGCGGCTGCCCTCGCTGTGACGAGCCCGGGGCCCATCTGACCGATAATCCCGGCATCCCAATGGTCAACGGCCCGCCTACCTGGCGGGCTTTTTGCATCCAAAACACCCGTGGACATCTTCATTCAGCAACTGATCAACGGCCTGGTGCTGGGCAGCATGTACGCCCTGGTCGCGCTGGGCTACACGATGGTGTACGGCATCATCAACCTCATCAACTTCGCGCATGGCGAGGTGCTGATGGTGGGGGCCCTGGTGAGCTGGACGGTGGTCACGCTGCTGGCCGACAGCGGTTTGCCCGGCTGGGTGCTGTTGTCGATCTCGCTGGTGGCGGCCATGCTGGTGTGCATGGGGCTGAACTTCGCCATCGAAAAGCTCGCCTACCGGCCGCTGCGCAACGCGCCGCGCCTGGCACCGCTGATCACGGCCATGGGCATGTCGCTGCTGCTGCAGACACTGGCCATGATCCTGTGGAAGCCGGACTACAAGCCCTATCCCATCCTGTTGCCCGATGAGCCGTATGAGTTCATGGGCGCGACCATCAACCTGGTGCAGATCCTGATCTTGGTGGTGACGGCGCTGACGCTGGCGGGCCTGATGGCGCTCATCCATGGCACGCAGCTGGGCCGGGCCATGCGCGCCACGGCCGAGAACCCGCGCGTGGCGCAGCTCATGGGCGTGAGGCCCGACCGCGTCATCTCGGCCACCTTCATCATCGGGGCCGCGCTGGCCGCTTTGGCCGGTGTGATGTGGGCGGCCAACTACGGCTCGGTGCAGCACACCATGGGTTTCTTGCCGGGCCTCAAGGCCTTCACGGCGGCGGTGTTCGGCGGCATCGGCAACCTGGGGGGCGCGATGGTGGGCGGCATCCTGCTGGGGGTGATCGAGGCCATGGGCGCCGGCTACATCGGCGACCTGACCGGCGGCGTGCTGGGCAGCCACTACCAGGACATCTTCGCCTTCACCGTGCTCATCCTCGTGCTGACGCTGCGCCCGCAGGGGCTGCTGGGCGAGCGCGTGGCCGACCGCGCCTGAGGCCGGGAGCTCGATGCCATGCCTGCCATGAAGCCCGTCTCGTCTTCCGTGAACAAGCTGTTGCGCGCTCGTGTGCCGGGCCGCGTCCAGGCGCGACTTCAAGGTCGGGTTGCGGCCTTCCTCGTTTGCGCCGTGGCCCTGCTGGTGTTGCCGGTTGCCCTGCAGCCGCTGGGCGAGGCCTGGGTGCGCATCCTCGACACCGCGCTGCTCTACATCCTGCTGGCGCTGGGCCTGAACATCGTTGTCGGCTTTGCCGGCCTGCTCGACTTGGGCTACATCGCTTTTTACGCGGTGGGTTCTTACCTGTTCGCGCTGCTGGCGTCGCCGCATTTGCTGGAGCACTTCCCGGTGGTCGCGGCGGCCTTCCCCGATGGCCTGCACATGCCGGTGTGGGCCGTGATCCCGCTGGGCGCGGGCGTGGCGGCCATGGTGGGTGTGCTGCTGGGCGCGCCCACCTTGCGCTTGCGCGGCGACTACCTGGCCATCGTGACGCTGGGTTTTGGCGAGATCATCCGCGTCTTCCTCAACAACCTGGATGCGCCGGTCAACGTCACCAACGGGCCAATGGGCATCAGCAGCATCGACCCGATCACCATCGGCGGCGTCAGCCTGGGCGAGCCCTTGCACGTCTTCGGCCTCACGCTGGCCCCGGTCACGCTCAACTACTACCTCTTCCTCTTCATCGTGGTGATCGCCGTGGTGGTGTGCAGCCGGTTGCACGACTCGCGGCTGGGCCGCGCCTGGATGGCCATCCGAGAGGACGAGATCGCTGCCAAGGCCATGGGCCTGAACGTGCGCAACCTCAAGCTGCTGGCCTTCGGGCTGGGCGCCACCTTTGGTGGCGTGGCCGGTGTGCTGTTCGCGAGCTTTCAGGGCTTCGTCTCGCCCGAGTCGTTCAGCCTGCAGGAATCGGTGCTGGTGGTGGCCATGGTGGTGCTGGGCGGGCTGGGGCACATCCCCGGCGTGATCCTCGGGGCCTTTTTGCTGGCGGCGCTGCCCGAGGTGCTGCGCCATGTCGCTGGCCCCCTGCAGGCCATGACCGATGGGCGGCTGGATGCGGCCATCTTGCGTCAGCTGCTGGTGGCCCTGGCCATGATCGGCATCATGTTGCTGCGCCCGCGCGGGCTGTGGCCCTCTCCGCGCCACGAAGATCGGCTCATCCCCGATGAGGGGGGGGCGGGCGGTGCCAGCGTGAACGAGAGCGTGAGTGCGAAGGGAGGCCAAGCATGAGCCGTCCTTTGCTTCAGGTGCAAGGCGTGAGCAAGCGCTTTGGTGGCGTTCAGGCCCTCAGCGAGGTCGGCCTTGACGTGTTGCCGGGCCAGGTGCACGGGCTGATCGGCCCCAATGGCGCGGGCAAAACCACTTTCTTCAACACCATCACCGGCCTGGTGCCAGTGGATGCGGGCCGCTTCGAGCTGGATGGCCGGGCTTACAAGCCCAGTGCCGTGCACCTGGTGGCCAAGGCCGGCATCGCGCGCACCTTCCAGAACATCCGCTTGTTCGCCGACATGACCGCTATCGACAACGTGCGCGTGGGACGCCATGTGCGCAGCCGCGTGGGCTGGTGGCAGGCGGTGCTGCGCACGCGAGCCTTCCTGCACGAAGAGCAACTCATCACCGACAAGGCCCGCGAGCTGCTGGCTTTTGTCGGGCTTGAAGGCCGGGCGCAGCAGACCGCGCGAACCCTGAGCTATGGCGACCAGCGCCGGCTGGAGATCGCCCGTGCGCTGGCCACCGAGCCCAAGCTGCTGGCGCTGGACGAGCCCGCCGCCGGCATGAACGCCACCGAGAAGGTGCAACTGCGTGAGTTGATCGAGCGCATCCGGCAACAGGGCCGAGCCGTGCTGCTGATCGAGCACGATGTGAAGCTGGTCATGGGCCTGTGCGACCACGTGACGGTGCTGGACCAGGGCAGGCTGATCGCCAGTGGTTCGCCCGCCGAGGTGCAGCGACACCCGGCGGTGATCGCAGCCTACCTGGGCGCCTCGCACGCGCCCGTGGCGGCCAAGGGCGATGCCCAGCAGGGGGAGGGCGCCCGATGACGAACCCATCGAACAAGCTGCTGGAGTTGCGCGACCTGCGCGTGGCCTATGGCGGCATCCAGGCCGTCAAGGGCCTGAACCTCGAGCTGCGTGAGGGAGAGTTGGTCAGCCTGATCGGCGCCAATGGCGCTGGCAAGTCGACGACGCTCAAGGCCATCTGCGGCTTGCTCAAGCCCCAGGGCGGCGAGGTGCGCTACCAAGGCCGAGCCATCGGCGCACAAGGTCCGTGGGACCTGGTCGCGCAAGGGCTGGTGATGGTGCCCGAAGGGCGCGGCATCTTCGCGCGCATGAGCATCGAGGAGAACCTGCGCATGGGCGCCTACCTGCGCCGCGATGGCGAGGTCGATGCCGACATCGACGCGGTGTACCGGCGCTTTCCGCGCCTGAAGGAGCGTCACCGCCAGTTGGCCGGCACGCTCTCGGGTGGCGAGCAGCAGATGCTGGCCATGGGCCGCGCGCTGCTGGCCCGCCCCAAGCTGCTGCTGCTGGACGAGCCCACCATGGGCCTGGCGCCCATCATCGTCGACCAGATCTTCGAGGTGGTGCGCGATGTGCACGCCCAGGGCGTGACGGTGCTGCTGGTGGAGCAGAACGCGCAGCGCGCCTTGCAGATGGCCGACCGTGCTTACGTGCTGGAGTCAGGCGAGCTGGCGCTCAGTGGCGCGGCGGCAGAGCTGTTGGGTGATGCGCGGGTGCAGGCGGCTTACCTGGGGGCGTGACCTGCCTGGCGGGGCCCTGAGCACCCATGAAAAACGCCCCCGAAGGGGCGTTGATGCGTGAGCCGGGGATCCCGTCGAGCTTATTTTTCGCCCTTGAGTTCGCCCTTGACGGCGATGAATGGCGAAGCGTAACGAGCGTACACCGGGCTGGTGAAACCCGGGGCGGTGACCACGGCGGACACGTCGGCCACACCGCCTGCCACGGCAGCGTTTTGGCCGAAGAAAGCGCCTTCCACCTTGCCGGTGATGGTCTTGTAGGGGCCCCCGATGTCCAGCGACTTGGCACTGAACTGGCTGCCGCTGATGGTGCCAGCCGCGCTGAAGCTCAGGGCACCGTTGACCTGGTAGCCACCGCTGGCGGTCTGCTGCAACTGACCACCCATGAGGGGGTTCGACACACCGGAGCCGCCGTTGAAATCGGCCTTGAAGGTGCTGGTGCCGAAGTTCACGCTCATCAGAACCGAGCCGGTCGCGTTGCCAGCGCCATTGAACGTGCTGCCGTAGTAGTTGGCCTGGGCGTTGCTCAGGCGCAGGTTGTCCATGTCCTGTGCCGAGGTCGTGATGCCCCAGACGCCGTACATCTCACCGGATTGCTGAGTTCCGGACAACGGCGGCGAGTCAGCGCCACCAGACACGTACCGCACGATCATCAGGCCACCTTGGAACTTGCCCACTGGAGCGCCAGAAGGAGACGATTCAAGGTCGGTTTCGATGCTCACGCGCTCGTAGTTGCCTTCTGTACCAGCGGGCAAGTCGGCGAAGGGCGTTTCGTGGTCGTGGCTGTTGAGGCCATCAAAAACCAGAGGTCCTTGAACATTGAAGCTCGGCACGGTCGCGGCTTCGTCGGAGCGAATCGGCTGTGTGCTGATCGACATCGACTCAGGCAGCCAGGTGGGTGCAGCCGTGGTTTGGGGGAAGAGCTGGAAGCCAACGCGCAGGTCGTTTGACTCCCCTTCAGAGATCGCTGCCACTTCGAGCTGGTCCCTGTCCCAGGAGTAGGTCGACAGGGCCATCACGCCGAAGCCACACAGGCCACCGCTGGTGCAGGCGCTGACCACGGGGGGTTGCACGGGGGGCTGCACGGGCGTGGACGGTGTCACGGCACCCACTGGGCGGTAGAGCTCGGTGGTGCCCACCAGCAGCGGCAGCGGTGTTTGCGGGCCGGCGGCCGTCGGCTCAAGCTCTTCCCAGATGCCCCATTGGCTGGACGAATCCTGCGCAATGGTCACGTTCGAATAGAGCACGACCTTGGCGAAATCGGCCTGGGTCGGGCCATTGGCATGCGCGCTCAGGCTGCATGCGGCGGCCACTGCGGTGGCCAGGAGGGTCGGGACGCGGTTTGCCATGGTGGTGCTCCTGCTTTCAGAAACTGCGATTGAGGTTGATCGTGACGGTGTCGCGGTCGTAGCCGTACAAGGTCAGGTTGGCCTTGTTGTGGACGTTGGCGAGGGTGGCGGCGAGCTGCCACTTCTCCATCAGGCCGGCTTCGAAGGTGTAGGCGGCGCCCACTTCAACACGGCGCTCGCTTTCACGGCGACTGACGGCGAAGACCGGCTCGATGCCGATGTGGCGAGCGTTGCGCCACGCAGCGCGGGCGAAGAGGTCGACGCCTGCCAGCTGGGTGCGGGCGCCGACGAACCATTCTTCGCCGGTGTAGCTGAAGCGGTCTTCGCGGGCCGACTCTTCAAACAGCCGAACGCCGCCTTGCAGCGACCAGGTCTGGTTGCCCATCATGCGGCCGTAGCTGGCGCCGACGCTGCGGTACTGGCCTTCGCGGGCCGAGTCACCGGCGCGGTGGAAGTCGCGCTTGACCCACTGCGCGTCAAGCGTGAGCTCGCCGCTGCGGCCGACCTTCCAGGTGCCCGAGGGGCTGATGGAGGTGTAGAGGCCCAGGTGCTCGCCACCGAAGTGCAGGTCGTCGAGCTGGAAGTTCAGGTTGCCGCGCCAGCTGTTGCCGACGATCAGGCCCGGGCCGGTGGCCAGGGTCACAACACCCAGGTCGTATTCGTTGAACTGCTTGTAGCCCTTGTGATAGAGGCCCAGCGAGCTGGTCCACAGCAGGCGAGAGGGCTGGTCGAGCACGCGCACGGGGCCCGGGCGCTGCCAGGTGTGGCGCAACTCGGCCTGGGCGATGCTGCCCCAGTCGGACTTGTTGGTGAACTCGGAGTTCAGGAGCAGGTCACCGCCGTTGAACGAGCCCAGCAGGGTCGAGTCGGGGCCGGCGTTGACGTTGCTGTCGTAGATCAGGCCGAGCGAGACGTTGGCTTCAAAGCGGTGGGGTTGACCGAAGTTGGCGCGCTCTTCCAGCTCGATCTGCTTGAGGAAGCTGCTGATCGACAAGCGAACGGTTTCGGGGGTGGTCGGGTCCTTGAGCACGCGCTCGGCCTCGGCGCGGGCACGGGCGTAGTCCAGGGTGCGGTGGTAGGCGACGGCGAGCTCGAGGCGTGCGCGGTTGAGCGTCGGGTTGGCCGCCAGCAGCGACTCCAGCGTCTCGATCGAGGCGTAGGGCAGCCCCGTCTCGCGCTGATACAGACCGAGGCGGTACTGATCGTCCACGCTGGATTGCGCCAGGCTGGCGGTGGACAGGGCGAGGAGCACACAGGCGGTCAGGCCTTTGAGGCCGGATCGTCCGAGGATCTGAGGCATGGAAATCTCCGTGTGGGCCTGGAACCCACATGTAAATTTTGTAAGTGATCCAGTATGGGCGGTTTGACCCATCTTGGGGGCATGGCTCCCCCCTGCGCCTTGGGGGGGCAGAGGCGCGAAAAGAGAGGGTTCCCTCGAAAAAGGGGGGAGCTGACCGGTATTTTTGCACTAATGGGCCTGAGCCAGCCCAGTGTACGAACCGGGCCTCCGCCCCACACCATCCGAAAGGATGGTGGTGCGCAGGGCGACGTCAGAGAGCCGCTGCGATGCGATCCGCGACGGACTTCAGGTGTGCCATGTCCGCCATCACGGCGGCGTGCGGCCTGCGCAGGTCGGCGATCGAGCCAGGGATCACGTGGATGTGAAAGTGCGGCACGGTCTGGCCGGCGGCCTCACCATTGAGTTGCATCAGCACGATGCCTTGGGCACCCAGGCCCTTGTTTTGCGCGTTGCCGATGCGGCGCACGGTGGCCATGCAGGCGGCCGCAGCGGCGTCGGACAGCTCGAACAGCGTGGTGGCCGCCTCCTTGGGGATGACCAGCGCGTGGCCTTCGGCCTGCGGCATGATGTCCATGAAGGCCAGCGTGTGCTCATCCTCGAAGAGCTTGATGCACGGGATCTCGCCGCGCAGGATCTTGGCAAAGATGTTGTTCGTGTCGTAGGCCATGGTCATCTCCTGTTCCTGTTGAAGGTGTGGGGTTCAGCCGCCGTGCTTGTCGGCTTCGCTGGTGAAAGCGTCGGCGTAGAAGAATTCGTCAGGCAGGCCTGCCCGGGTGGTGAAGTCACTGCGGGCGCTGCTGACCATGATCGGGGCGCCGCAGGCATAGACCTCGTGGGCAGACAGGTCTGGCAGGTCGGCCAGCACGGCCTGGTGCACGAAGCCGGTGCGGCCCTGCCAGCCGTCTTCGGGGTGGGCGTCGGAGAGCACGGGCACGTAGTTCAACCAGGGCAGCTCTGCGGCTTGCTGCGTGGCCCAGTCGTGCAGGTAGAGGTCGGCTCGGCTGCGGCAGCCCCAATACAGCGTGGTCGGGCGTTCGATGCCCTCGTGGCGCATGTGCTCGACGATGGCCTTGATGGGGGCAAAGCCGGTGCCCGAGGCCAGCAGCACGATGGGGCGGTCGGAGTCGTCGCGCAGGAAGAAGGTGCCGTGCGGGCCTTCGACACGCAGGATTTCCTTTTCCCTCATGCCACCGAAAACGTGGTCCGTGAACAGGCCACCCGGCATGTGGCGGATGTGCAGCTCGATGCCACCCGCAGCGCCCGGCTCTTTGGCGGTGTGCGGGGCGTTGGCCATGGAGTAGCTGCGCCGCACGCCGTCTTTGAGGATGAACTCGATGTACTGGCCGGCACGAAAGCCGAATTGATGGGTGGCGGGCAGCTGCAGCCGGATCACCATCACATCGGGCGCGACCGGCGTCAGGCTGGTCACGCGGGTGGGCATCTTGATGACCGGGTGATCGCCCAGGCCCACCACCTGACGCGACTCGATGACGAGGTCGGTCTGAGGCGTGGCGCAGCAGCTCAGCATCCAGCCGGCGGCTTCTTCGGCCTCACTCAGGGCCTTGGCCTGGTGGGCGCCGTGGATGACGCGGCCCTCCAGCAGCTTGCACTTGCAGGAGCCACAGGCGCCGTCCTTGCAGCCGTAGGGCAGGCCGACACCGGAGCCGATGGCGGCGCTCAGCACGGTCTCATCGCGCTGCATGGAAAAAGAACGCCCGCTGGGCTGGATCGAGACGGTGAAACTCATGATCGAGGCGAAGAAAGAGGGCGCACGGCAAGGCGATTGGAAACAGGCATGATTCTCCCATGTCCCTTTTCAGGTCGTCCCCCGCTGTCGCTCCCGCCACCTGGTGTCCCCGTGCTTCGCCGAGGGTGCACAGGCCCCGGGCTTTTCGCCAGGCTCGCTTGCTGATCGTGGGCTGCGGCGACGTGGGGCAGCGCGTGTTGCGCGAACTCGGCGGCAGGCTTCGCGTGCGCGTGCTGACCTCGTCTGCGTCGCGCGTGCCGGCCCTGCGGCAATGGGGCGTCACACCCTTGGTGGGCTCCCTCGATGAGCCAGGTTCGTTGACCAGGTTGGCGGGGCTGGCCCCGCGTGTGCTGCACCTGGCGCCCCCACCTGGCAGCGGCACGCGTGACCCGCGCACGGCGGCCTTGCTGCGGGCGCTGGCGCAGCACGGAGGTTTGCGTGGCCTGGTTTACGGCAGCACCACCGGTGTGTACGGCGATGCGGCTGGCGCGTTGTTCGACGAGACGCGCTCGGTGGCGCCGCAGTCCGACCGGGCTCGCAGGCGCGTGGACGCCGAGCAGCACCTGAGGGCGTTCGGGCGCAGGCAGGCGCTCGCCCTTCGCAGGTCGGGCGGCTGGGTGGGGCGCGTGGAGGGGGCCACGAGCGTGGGCATCCTGCGCATCCCGGGCATCTACGCCGTGGGTCGCGAAGGCGGGGACCCGCGTGACCGTGTGCGCCGCGGCTCGCCGGTGCTGGCGCGCGAGCACGACGTCTACACCAATCACATCCATGCCGATGACCTGGCGCGCGCCTGCATGCTGGCCTTGTGGCGGCTCAGGCCGCAGCGCGTGGTGCATGTGTGCGACGACACCCAACACCTGATGGGCGATCATTTCGACCGGGTGGCCGACCTCAGCGGCCTGCCTCGCCCGCCCAGGCTGGCTCGCGACGAGTTGCGCGCGCAGGTCAGTGCGATGCAGTGGAGCTTCCTGTGCGAGTCGAGGCGGCTGAGCAATGTCCGGATGAAACACGAACTTGGCCTGGTGCTGCGCCACCCGGGGCTTTCGCTGGTGCCTTCCCCCCTGGACATGGGGGCAACCCCGATCGGGTGAGGCGAACTTCGGGGGCAGACTCGCCAGCCATCCGAGTTCAACACGCACCACCAGAGGGGTCCCCACCATGCGCATCAGCTTGCACACCAGCGTCCGACTGGCCCTGACCGCCGCCGCCTTGGCCGCAGCGTCGTCTGCCCAGGCTTACTCCCAGATCGTCGCCTTTGGCGACAGCCTGTCCGACAACGGCAACCTGCACGCCCTGATGGCGAAGTTCGGTGTGGACACGCCTGCCTCGCCTTATTTCGAAGGCCGGTTCAGCGACGGCCCCGTGGCGGTGGAAGTGATGGCCAAACAACTGGGCCTGGTGCTCGATGACCGCGCCTACGGTGGCGCCACCACCGGCACGGGCAACAAGACGGCCACCCCCATCCTGGACGCCACCGGCATGACCTCTCAGGTCAAGCAGTACCTCGGTGAGAAGTCGAACACGGTGGATGCCGAGGCCCTGTACTTCGTTTGGGGCGGCGGCAATGACGTTTTCAAGCTGCTCGACAGCGCCACGCCGGTCACGACGGAGACGGTCACGCAGTTGCTGGCTCAGGCCCGCAGCAACTACGAAGGAATGATCCGCTCGCTGGACGCGGGTGGTGCGCAGCACTTCTTCCTGCCGACGCTGCCCGACCTGGGCGCCAGCGGCCTGGGCTTTGCGGGTGGCACGCAACTGCAAAATGCCCTGCATCAGATCAGCGTGGGCTTCAACCAGGGGCTGACCTACACCGCCAACAAGCTGGAAGCCGAGCTGGGCGTGGACATCACCTTGTTTGACGTCTACCCCTCGTTCCTGGCCGTGACCAAGCAGATCGTCGGCGCGGGCGGCACCGCCAGCCTGCCTTGCTGGACGGGCAACTACAGCGGCACCGGCGGCACGCTGTGCGCCGACCCTGACCAGCACGTGCTGTTTGACAAAGTGCACCCCACGGCCTACGTGCACAATTTCCTGGGCCAGCAGATGGCCGCCGCCGTGCCCGAGCCTGGCACCTGGGCGCTGAGCTTCACCGGCCTGCTGGCCGTGGGCGCGCTGGTCCGCCGTCGCCAGCAGGCGGCCGTCAAGTCGGCGCCGGCGTCTTGCTCTTGAAGTGACAGGGCGCGGCCACGCTGCATTCCCAGCAGCGCGGCTTGCGCGCCTGGCACACGTAGCGCCCATGCAGGATCAACCAGTGGTGCGCGTGCTGCAGGTAGGGCGCAGGGATGCGCTTGAGCAGCTTGAGTTCCACCGCCAGCGGGGTCTTGCCAGGGGCCAGGCCGGTGCGGTTGCCCATCCGGAAGATGTGCGTGTCCACCGCCATGGTGGGCTCGCCGAACGCCACGTTGAGCACGACGTTGGCGGTTTTGCGCCCGACGCCCGGCAGCGCCTCCAGGGCCTCGCGGCTGCGGGGCACTTCGCTGCCGTGTTGTTCGATGAGGATGCGGCAGGTCTCGAGCAGGTGCCGCGCCTTGCTTTTGTACAGGCCGATGGTGCGGATGTGTTCGCACAGGCCTTCTTCGCCCAGCGCCAGGATGGCTTCTGGGGTGTTCGCCACCGGAAAGAGCTTGGCCGTGGCCTTGTTGACGCCCACGTCGGTGGCCTGGGCCGAGAGCAACACGGCGGTCAGCAGCTCGAAGGGCGTGCTGTAGTGCAGCTCGGTCTCGGGGTGGGGGTTGGCGGCCTGGAGCGTTTGAAAGAACGCCTCGATCTCGGCCGGTTTCATCAGGGTGCTGGGGCTGGTCACGTCAGGTTGCTTCAGATCAGGACGATGGCGTCGGGCAATTCGTTGGGGTTGGGCGCATGGGCCGGGGCGGGAAAGTGCGCGTGCAGCAGGTCGCCAACTTGGGCGATGGCCTGCTGAAGGCCGGCTTCGACCTGGCCTTGTGCCAAGGCCTGGCCCAAGCGGTCGGCCATCGCCTGCCAGGTCTCTGGCGGCACGCGCTGGCTCAGGCCCCGGTCTGCAACGACCTCGATGCGGCGGTCTGCCAGCAGCAGGTGGATGAGCACGCCGTTGTTGTGTTCGGTGTCCCACACGCGCAGCAGGCCGAAGCACTCGATGGCGCGCTGGCGTGGGCTTTGAGCGCGCCACAGTTGTGGCAGACCCAGCCCTGCTTCCACGCAGATGCGCAGCTCGCCCAGGTGGCGGGCTTCGCTGGCGCGCACCTGCGCCTCCAGGCGTTGCAGGGCATCGCCTGGCAACTGACGGCGGCTGTCGGCGGCGTCCAGCCAGAGGTGGCGCAGCCAGGTGGACAGCGGTCGTGTGAAGGCGCTTGAAGTTTCAGCCATGTGTGTCCCGTCTCACCAGCGGCCCGATGCGCCGCCGCCTCCGAAGTCGCCACCGCCCCCGGAAGACCAGCCTCCGCCGCCACCGCCCCATC
>SCMV01000054.1 GCA_005502875.1 Comamonadaceae bacterium 2PF
GCGCGAACCAGGAAGCGCGGACCTGGACGCCTGTAGCCACCGAGCAGGTGGCTCGCTTGACCTGGGCAAGCGGCGTATTTACGCGAGGGCCTAACGCCCAAGTTCAGGGGCGCGCGCCTGGCGTGGCCGAAGCGATGCGACGTATTGGCGTCCCCTGCAACGCCCAGTTAGGCTGGTGAGCGAAGCAGAGGGCGCAGAGCCCGCGACGAGCGTGCTGCAGGCCGATGTGCCACTGACATTCATTGGCGCTCCCTTTGTGATGTGCACAGAGTTTGCCAGATGCTCGGACCTGGTTGAAGTGCGCCGCTGGTGAGCTGGCCGCCTTGAGGACGGGCAGCCCGCCCATGCGGTGGCAAGCGGCTGTTGCGCATGCCCGGGTGGTTTGCTGACTGCCTTCAAGGACAGGCAGCCCACTTGCTGGTGGCGTGCATGCAGCCTTACGATGAACACCAGCCTTGCACATGCGCGGCCTTCAAAGGATGGCGACACGCAAGGCTTCAGACATGAGGGCCTAACGCCCTAGTTCAGGGGCGCCCGCTTGGCGTGGCCGAAGCGTGCACTGGTGGAGGCGTCCCCTGCAACGCACAGTTAGGCCGATGGTGGCATGAGGCGGCATGTGCATGATTCCCCGTGTGTTGATTGCTGGGCTGATGCCAGCTTGAATGCAAGCATGCCATGAGACCTTGCGCGAACCAAGAGGCGCATGCCTGGCTGCGAGTAGCCACCGAGGAGGTGGCTCGCTTGGCCCGCGCACGCGGTGCATTTACGCGAGGGCCTAACGCCCGCGGTAAGCGGCGCCGGAAGGAGCGAAGCGAGTGGAGGGCACCAACAAGGCCCATGAAAATGGCGAAGCCATGGGCCTTGTTGGCGTCCGCTTGACCGCCCAGTTAGGCGCCACGGATATTGGTCTTGGGTCTTGCTCTTCATGTGTGAAACCGCGCTCATGCGGCACCGGAGAGTGACCATACTTGAACACCTTCGACTTCCAGTCGAGGTTGACGTGATTCATCGTACCCCGGGCACATGAAGAACACGTACTTCAGACGGGCTGGCGCTTCTGCAACGCGGGCTCGATCCTTTGCAAGCTTCCTATTGTTCGAGGTGTTAACCGCAGCAAAGACTTCTGCCACAAGCTCCCCAGGATTAGATGACTCAATATCCCAACCGGCAGTTGTGCCAAGGTTGAGCCTAAAGGGTGCCAGTTCTGGGTGGAGGCGCAGAAGAAGTAGACATGCCCGCAGAGAGGCGAGGTAGGTGAAAGTTTGATTAAGTTGCTCGATTAAGTTTAAGGGGCGTTCCGTGTCCAGCGGATCGCACCCGGAAGGACTGAATTTAAGCGACCACAAATCCCGCAGTGCATCGCCCGTTGTTTGTGCAGAGCGAAGTTGCTTAAGAGCTTTTGCTGCTGAGGCGGTGATGGATCCGATGAGCGCGGATGCGTCTTCGTTCGATCGGATGAGCTGCTTTTTCATGAGGCCTAACGCCAAAGGTAAGGGGCGCGCGCTTGGCGATCGCGAGGCGAGCAGACGTATTGGCGTCCCCTTGACCGACCAGTTAGGCTGGTGAGCGAAGGAGAGGACGCGGAGCCCGCGATGAGCGTGCTGCAGGCCGATGTGCCACTGACATTCATTGGCGCTCCCTTTGTTATTTGCACAGAGTTTGCCAGATGCGCGGGCCTGGTTGAAGTGCGCCGCTGGTGAGCTGGCTGCCTTGAGGACGGACAGCCCGCCAATGCGATGGCAAGCGGCTGTTGCGCATGCCCGGATGGTTTGCTGACTGCCTTCAAGGACAGGCAGCCCACTTGCTGATGGTGTGCATGCAGCCTTGCGATGAACACCAGCCTTGCACATGCGCTGCCTTCAAATGACGGCGACACGCATGGCTTCAGACATGAGAGCCTAACTACAAAGGTAAGGGGCGCCCGTTTGGCGCAGGCAAGACGCTCGGTGATGTAAGCGTCCCCTTGACCTGACAGTTAGGCTGGGGCGCGGAGTAGAGGGCGTGGAGCACACCGCAACCTGGCCGTGGTTCGATGAACAGTGATGCTGCACAGACGCTCCCTTTGATGTTTGAAAACAGTGTGCCAGACGCCCCGGCTTGGTGGAAGACCGCCGAGCTTGCTCAGCCAAAAGGCTGATGGCGAGTGGCACTTTGGCGCCCCTGGATGTTGCGCTGACTGCCGCAGGACAGACAGCCCACGAGGCCGATGGCGTGTGGCACTTTGGCGCTGCGCGGTGGTGAGCAGGCTGCCGAAGGACAGACAGCCAACCAGAGCGGCCAGAGTAAGACCCCATGCGTGCCGTGCTGTTGGTTCGGTGCGCGTTGAAACCGCTCAAAATGCCCATGCCTTGGGCATCAAACCAAGATTCCAGAGCCTTCCGAAAATTGCTCATTCGACTTCCAGAGAGTTTGGAAAACGAAGGCCTAACGCCCAGGTTAACCGGCGCCGGAGCGCGAAGCGCGCAGGGCACCAACACTGGCCATGAAAATGGCGAAGCCATGGCCAGTGTTGGCGTCCGCGTTGAACCGACAGTTAGACATACTTTTTGAAATTTGAATCAATGGCGGATAATTCCTTCGCCTTCTGTTCTTCGAAGCATTGAAGCTACCTGTGGCATTGTCTTAAGTTCTACTTTGTGTTGACATGCCAATCCGTCAGGGGTGACGCCAAAGCATACGTACTCGTAGCTATCAAGAACTCTCCCGCCCTGCTTAGCGCGTGGAAGCAGTTTTAGCGGTAGTAAATGGTGTGGGCAGATTAACTGTGTATCATCGTCGCCAAGGTGCTGCCGCACGCGCCCGTGTGTTTCTGCGATGACTTCAGTGCTGCTCCATATTGCCCGTCGCTCTTCTTTGGGTGTGTCTAGGTCATGGTCGGGTGGCCGAATGACGTTTGCTCTTTCCCGGTCAGGGTCAAGCTTGACGGTTGGGCAGGGCGTTTTATGAGGCTCAGTGCATTGCCAGTAAAACTTTCGCTTATTAGTAGCGTTGTCAAGGCCGCCTTGGCAAATGCGCATCGTTCCACCGCAGTTCTCACAGATTTTCATGGAAATGATGCCTGTGTTTGAACTCAATTCGTCGTCGTCGAGGCGCGCTATCAGAGTCTCGTCTGCCCTTGCCCGTAGCTCCTCCGCAGCTGCTTGTGCGTTTGCTTCTTCTAGCTTGGCTCGCAAGACCTTTCTTTCAAGCTCGATTTCTCTTAGCCGCTCTGCGTCGTTCGAGGACCGCCGACCGTCTCGTTGTGCTTTTTCAGCAAGGTAACGCTCCTCCTCGGCTAGATTTTGAGCCGTGTTGAAATATTTCTGAGTGACGCCCTCTACAAGCTTTGTTGCAGCCCTACCAAAACTGGAGTTATCTACCTCCTTGAGGATTTCTCGGACCGCAGCGCGTCCAATAGAGACGACCTCGCGTACGAGTGCTCGTGCGCCTGAAAACAGTGCTTCAAGAAGATTCATAGTCGCGTAGGTTTTGTATGTCTAACGCCCAAGGTAAGCGGCGCCGGAGCACCGAAGGTGCGTAGGGCACCAACACAGGCCATGAGAATGCCGAAGGCATGGCCTGTGTTGGCGTCCGCTTGACCGCCCAGTTAGGCCACGGATTTTGTGAGCGGCGAAGGGCTGGGTGCTCATAGTTCCACGAGCTGGGGCTCGCCAGTGCCTTCAGCGACGATGCGTGCGAACTGCATAACTTCCTCCAAGGACTCGCCTGGATGTGATGAGGTAAGGATGAAGCGCGTGCTGTCGCTACCGTCGCCGATAACGATTTCATCGATGATGCCTTCGATCAACGCGCAGTCCTTGCCGACAACAGCAACGAAGCGAACGCCGTCGGAAATGAACTGTGCGACCAACGACTCCAGCGCGTTTCTTGCGCCGGACTTGCTATGGACGATGACCTTTTGCGCGTAGCTCATTTGCAGTGGCCTAACTGGAAATAGCCAACCACCCACTCAGGCGCGTGGGTTGGTCTAACAGGTCGTCCCAAAGCGGGAAGACAAGCGCGAGCGCCTCTGCCAGCATGACCCCATCTCCCTCGTTGTGGCGTTGGCCTAAAAGAAATAGGCAACCTAAATGCTGATGGCGTCCATCCTATCCGAGCCTCGCGGGGCGTCAACGATGCAGGCGTCTGCCGCATCCCCCAAAAGGCCGCCTCGGCTGCTTGACGCGGTGCGAGACCAAATCCGCCTGCGCAATTTCTCCATTCGAACCGAGCAGGTCTACGTTGACTGGTGCAAGCGCTTCATCCTGTTCCATGGCAAGCGCCACCCGGCCGAAATGGGCTCGCCCGAGCTCGAAGCCTTTCTCACCCACCTGGCTGTGCAACGCCATGTGTCGGCGGGCACGCAAAACCAGGCTCGGTCGGCGGTGCTGTTCATGTACCGCCACGTGCTGAACATGCAGCTGCCCTGGTTGAACGAGGTGGTGCGGGCCAAGGCTTCGCAGCACTTGCCAGTGGTGCTCACGCACCGCGAGGTCAAGGCCTTGCTTGACGAACTCTGCGGCACGCAAGCGCTGGTCGCTTCGCTGTTGTACGGCACGGGCATGCGCTTGCTGGAGGGTTTGCGCCTGCGCATCAAAGACCTTGACTTCGAGCGTCGCGAGGTGGTGGTGCGCTGCGGCAAGGGCGCCAAGGACAGGGTGACCGTGTTGCCCGAGAACCTCGTTTTGCCGCTTCAGCAGCAGGTCGCTTTGGCCCGTGCGCAGCACCTGCAGGACTTGCGGGCGGGCCTGGGCGAGGTCTGGCTGCCCAACGCGCTGGCCACGAAGTACCCGCAGGCCGCCAAAGCGACGGGCTGGCAGTTCGTGTTCCCCAGCCCGGGCATCTCGGTGGACCCGCGCTCGGGTGCGCAGCGGCGGCATCACCTGACGGAGCAGGCCGTTCAGCGGGCGGTGGCGGGGGCGGCGCGTCGCGCGGGCCTGGACAAGCCTTGCACCCCCCATGTGCTGCGCCACAGCTTCGCCACGCACATGCTGCAGGCCGGCTACGACATCCGCACCGTGCAGGAGTTGTTGGGCCACGCCGATGTCAAGACCACGCAGATTTACACCCACGTGATGAACCGGGGTGGGCGCGGTGTGCTCAGCCCGTTTGACAAGCTGTAGCCAGCACGCACGCGCAGCGAAGGTGGAGGAACCGAGCCGAGCTGAGCTGTGCCGCCGAGGCCCAGCCGTGCCGATCAGCGCTGCACCATCCCCCGCGCCGCCTCGATGAACGCTTGCGCGTCCTTTTCCTTGTCGGGTGAGACGAGGCTGTCGACCTTCACGGGCACCTCGATGCCACGCTGGCACGCCGGTCGGGCCTTCATGGCGTCCAGCCAGCGCTGCAGGTGAGGCAGGCCATCCACCGACACGCCCGACCACTTGTGCGTTCGGGCCCAGCACCAGTTGGCGATGTCGGCGATGGAGTAGTCACCGGCCAGCCACTCCTCGCGGGCCAATTGGCTGTCCAGCACCTCGAAGAGCCGGCGCGACTCGTTCTGGTAGCGGTCGATGGCGGGCTGGATCTTCTCCGGGAAGTAGCGATAGAACACATTGGCCTGGCCCATCATCGGGCCCACGCCGCCCATCTGGAACATCAGCCACTGGATCACGCGTGAGCGGCCTTTGGCATCGCTGGGCATCAGGCGGCCGGTTTTCTCGGCCAGGTAGATGAGGATGGCGCCTGATTCAAAAACGGCGAAGTCGTCGGCTTCGCGGTCGATGATCGCGGGGATGCGACCGTTGGGGTTGATGGCCAGGAACCAGGGTTGCTTCTGTTCGTTGCTGGCCAGGTTGATGGGGTGCACGGTGTAGGGCAGGCCCAGCTCTTCGAGCGCGACAGAGGCCTTGTGGCCGTTGGGCGTGGCGGCGGTGTAGAGGTCGATCATCGTGGTTCCTTCTGTGGCTGGTCGGGATGACCTGGGGGGCTCAGTCAGGCCTTGAGCGAGGGACGGTCGGCCAGCGCGGTGCGCCAGCGCAGCAGGTGCGGGTGTTGTTCGCCAGGTTTGAACCCGATGACGCGGGCGAAGTCGGTCAGCACCACGGCCGTGATGTCGGCCCAGGTGAAGTGGTCGCAACAGATGAATTCGCGGCCAGCCAGGTGGGCGTTGAGTTCTTCGAAGAAGCGCATGGCCCTGGCCTGGCCGCGGCTGCCCAGCTCGGGGATTTGCGGCACGTTGGCCGCGCCGGTGAGCGCCCGGTCCTTCATGGCCGGGTGGGTGTTGCGAAAGGCCTCGGCCACGGCCAGCAGGCCTTCGAACTCGATGCGCGCGACGAAGCTGGCGACGAGCCCCTTTTCCACCGGGGTGCGGCCCAGCAGCGGCACCTCCGGGTGCGCGGCCTCGGCCCAGGCGGCAATCGCCTGGTTGTCTGGCAGCAGCGTGCCGTCCGGCAGCTTCAGCGCGGGCACGGTGCATTGCGGGTTGATGGCGCGGTAAGCCTCGCCGAGGTGTTCGCCCGCAGCCAGGTCGACGTTCACCGTTTCGTGCGCGATGCCCTTTTCGGCCAGCAGGATGCGGGCCCTGCGGGGGCTGGGGGCCATCCTGAAGTCGTGCAGCACGGGCAGCGGGGCTGGGGCGATCGGCGGTGGCGTCGTCTCGGGCATGCGGTCTCCTGGGTTGAGCGTTTGCAGGGCAGTGGTTGGCGAGGTGAGGGCGATGGATGGGTGAGTCGGTGGTGCGTCGGCGGGCCAGGCGAACGGTCGCCGTCAGCGGTCCCAGTTCAGGTCGGCATCGGCGTCGCCATCGTCTTGCTGGCCCCAGTTGGCGATGCCGAGCTGGCTGGCGTGTTCCGGGGCCGCCGTGGCCATCAGGTCGATCTGTTGGCGCAGCTGGTCGCGTTGCTGCTGCCAGTAGGTGCCCGATTCGAACCAGGGGAAGGCGGCGGGGAAGGCGGGGTCGTGCCAGCGGCGCGCCAGCCAGGCGCTGTGGTGGATCAGGCGCAGCGTGCGCAGGGGCTCGATCAGCTTGAGCTCGCGCCAGTCGAACTCGGCGATCGACTCGTAGCCTTCGAGCAGGGCGTCGAGCTGGCGGCGGCGCTCGTCGGGCTCGCCGCTGACCAGCATCCACAGGTCCTGCACGGCGGGGCCCATGCCGGCGTCGTCGAGGTCGACGAAGTGCGGGCCTTGCGGGGTCCACAGCACGTTGCCGGGGTGGCAGTCGCCGTGCACGCGCAGCCAGCGCAGGCCGTCGATGCTGGCGAAGGCCGCTTCCACCAGCTCCAGGGCCTGGCGGGCTGTGTCCAGCCAGGGCTCGCGCACCTCGGGTGGGATGGTGTCGTGCTCGGACAGCCACTGGTGGGCCTGCCAGCCCAGGGTGTCGGCGTCCAGGCGCAGTCGGTGGGCGAAGGGCTGGCGAGCGCCGACCTGGTGCAGGCGCGCCAGGAAGCGGCCGATCCAGCGCAGCACCTCGGGGTCTTCGAGCTCGGGGGGGCGCCCGCCCCGGCGGTGGGCGACGGCGATGCGGTGGCCTTTGAAGTGGGCCAGCGTGGGCGGGGTGCCCGTCACGCGCGCGGTGTCACGTGCGTGAGGCAGCTCATGCGTCAGCGCCATGGGGGGCACGGCGGGCACTTCGGCTTCGGCCAACTCGAGCGCGAAGGCGTGTTCTTCCAGGATCTGATCGTCCGTCCAGCGGCCTGGTCGGTAGAACTTGGCCACCACCATGTGGCCGCTGTCGAGCCCGACCTGGAAGACGCGGTTCTCGTAGGAGTTCAGGGTCAGCAGGCGGCCATCGACGCGCTGCCCGCAGGCTTCCAGGGCGTCGAGGATGAGGTCGGGGGTGAGGTCGTCGTAGGGGGTGTCCGCGTGCATGCCGCATCTTACGGCGCGGGTGTGGCCCTGTCCGTGGGCGGGTCAGCTCGAAAGGGCGTTGCAGGGGGAGCGTCGGGCAGCCGAGCGCCTCGGGCTCACGCCTGGCGCATGGCCCCCGCCCAGTTCACGACCTGGTCGTTGACGAGGTGCAGCACCAGCCCGGTCAGGCCCAGCTCGATGGCCAGTTGCGCGGCGTTCATGGCGACCTTGACGCCGTCATCGGCCGGGATGGCCGACAGGGTGATCATGGCGCCAGCGAAGGGCAGGCAGGCCGAGAAGGCGCCGGCGGCCAGCACGCGCCAGCTCAACACGCGCCGGCGCCCGAAGGCGCGCAGGATGCCCAGCTTCCACGCGGTGAAAAAGAAGTTGACGATCAGGGCGATCGACATGATGAGAACACCGATGAGGGGGGCCAGCGCATCCATGCCGTCGAGGATATCGAGCGGCGATTTTTGCGCAAGGGTTTACCCTTTGTTTGAGGGGCGCCGGATGGCTCGGCAGCGCCCCTGCATTCGCGGTGGGCTCAGTCCAGTTGCGAGGCCGATCCCATGGCGGCCAGCAAGGCGCGGTTGATGTCGTCAAAGCCCATCATCAGCTGGTCGGCGGCGTCCTTGATGTCGAAGACGTCGCTGCCCTCCATGGCCTGAACCAGCTTGAAGTAGGGCTCGTAGGGGCCGGTGTGGTCGGCCAGGGCCTGGTAGACGCGCTCGGGCACGGGGATGGTCTTGAGCAGCTCGCTGAAGGGCTGGCGGAACATGCGGTCGAGCAGCGAGAACACGCCGCAGATGAACAGCTCGTTGCGCATCTCGTCGCTGCCGCTGATTTTGGCCAGCTCTTCCATGACCAGGCCCCGGCGCACGGCGGCAAACATCACCGGCTTCATGTTCGGGTCCTTGGAGGCGGTGGCCAGCAGCAGCGCCAGCCAGCGCTTGAGGCGTTGGTAGCCCAGGATCATGATGGCGTGGCGAAAGGAGCTGATCTCGACCGACAGGCCGAACGCCGGCGAGTTGATGTAGCGCATCAGCTTGTAGGCCAGGGGCGGGTCGTGCTTGAGGGTGTTCTCGAGCACGTCGATTTCTTCCTGGCGGTGCACCTGGTCGATGAGTTGCACGATCACTTGCAGCGCCGGCTGGTCGGCCGGTTTGCTGGCACCCTGGGTGACGTCGTCGATGGGCCAGCCGAGCACGGCCGTGGCGCCGTGGCGAAAGGCGGTCTCCATCTCGGCGACGTTGCCCACGCCCGCCTGGATGTGGCTGATGCTGCGGCCATTGCCGGCACCGGGGGCGGCCTGTGGCGCGGGGGCGCCGTCGTTGCGCCTATCGTTCTCGAAGTCGATGATCGACTGCTTGAAGCAGGGCAGCACCTCTTTCGGCAGCTCGCCCAGGGGGCGGCCCTTGAGCAGCAGCGTGCTGCCGTTGGCGTGCAGCGTGCACAGCGCATCGATGTTGGCGCGGTCGCAGGCCATGAAGGCTGGCACCTCGATGAAGATGTGCGTGCCGGGCTGGGCGACCATCAGGTCCTGCAGCAGGCTTTCGTTGGCGACGTTGAGCCACAGGCCGGGGCCGCCGACGGGCCAGACCTCGCTCAAGGCGCTCAACAGGGAGGGCGCGTCCAGCTTCTGGCTGGGGTTGATGGGCCAGACCGTCAGCCGGGTGGCGGTGACGGCCCGGTTGCGGTCGATGACCGGGCTGTAGGACAGGGCGATTTGCCCGAGGATGGGGTGGTCCATGGTGTCGGCGGGGCGGTGAGGTGGGGGTCAGCCGTTGATGTAATTGAACAGCGAGAGTTGTTGCACGGCCGCGTAGCTCTGCAAGGCGACCTGGTAGCCGGTTTGCTGGCCTTGGAACTTGGAGATGGCTTCGGTCAGGTCCAGGTCTTCCGCCGCAGACTTTTCCTGCTGTGCCGCCAGCTTCAAGGCGCTGATGCGGTTGTCGATGCCGTCCATCCGGTTCAGGGATTCGCCCACCGCAGAGCGCGCTCCCTGGATGTTGTTGAGCACGCTGTCGAGCCCGGTGATGCCGGTGGTGGTGATCTGCTGCACAGTGGGGCCCAGCACGTTGTCCTGGCTGAGCGCGGCGATGGTGTCGTCCAGCGTCTTGAAGATGCTCTGGCTGTTGGTCGACTCGCCGATGGTGAAGACGTCGCCGTTGGCCGGCTCGCCCGACACCGCCACCGCCATGCCCAGGCCGGGGATCTGGATGGCCTTGCCGGAGGTGAACGAGTTGCCCGTGCTCAGCGGGGTTTCCGGCACGGTGCTGGTGTCAACGATGTCGTAGGTGCGGGTGCTGCCGCTGGTGGCAAAGCGCAGCTCGTAGGTGGCCGAGGTGCCGCCGCCAGAGGGGTAGGGCAGGGCAGACGGGTCGGTCACGGTGCCGGAGTTGATCCAGGCCTTGCCGCTGTTGCTGCCAGCCAGCGGCCCGGTGGTGAAGATGCCGTTGCCGGTCTTGGATTTCAGGAAGATCTGTTCACCATCGACGGTCAGGTTGAGCTTCTCGCTCGACGAGGCCAGCATCTCGCCGCCCTGTGCTTCGAAGCTGACGCCGGTGGTGTTGTCGACGAAGGGGGGCTGCGACGAGCCTTGGCCGCCGAAGACGTAGCCGCCGCCGCCATCAGGGCGGTTGGCGACGTTGAGCAACTGGTTGCGGATCTCGCGCAGCTTGATGGCCAGTGCCTTGCGCTCGCCGTCGCTGTAGCTGCCGTTGCCGGCGGCCACCAGGGTTTCGCGTGCCGACTGCAAGAGCTCGACCGAGTCACCCAGGGCGGATTCGGCGATGCCCATCACGTTGGCGCTGGCGTCCAGTGCGCGCTTGTTGGCCTCGGAGCGAGCGATGCTGGCCAGGGCGCGTTCGGCGCGGGCGGCGGCGGTGGGGTCGTCGCTGGCCCGGTTGACGCGTTTGCCCGATGTCAGCTGTGTCTGCGTCTCGGAGAGGTCTTGCTGCCGCTTTTGCAGGTTGGCGATGGCCGTGTCGTAAGCGTAGGCGGTGACGATGCGCATGATCAGGCTCCTCAACCGCGAGCGGTCTGCAGCAAGGTGTCGAACAGGGACTGGGCGATCTGCAGGACCTTGGCCGCAGCCTGGTAGCTCTGCTGGAACTGGATCAACTTGGCGGCTTCCTCGTCGAGGTTGACGCCGGTGACGCTGGTCAGGGTCTGCTGGCTCGTGTCGGCGAGGGTGGCGGAGATGCTGGCCGAGGTCTTGCCGCTTTGCACCAGCACGCCGAGGTTGCCGATCATCTGGGAGTAGGCGTCGGTCACGGTGGCCTGGGTGCTGCCGTCCAGCGAGATGATGGTCTGGTCGCGCAGCTTGAGCAAGGCGCGGGCGTTGCCGTTGTTGGCGCTGGGGTTTTGCGTGATGGCCACGGTGATCTGGTCGCCCGGGCGGGGCACGCCGGTGACGTTGACCATGAACAGGGCTTCGGGCGGCGTCGAGCCTGCGTCGGCGTCGCTGATGGGCGTGCCGGCCGACCAGATGCGGGCGGGCGTCACGTCTTTGTAGGGCACGCCGCTGGCGTCGACGAAGCGGTAGGTCAGGGTCGGGTCCAGCGGGTTGGGCTGCTCGAAGATGACGGTCAGCGGTTGGCCGTTGGTGGGCAGGGACGAGCCGAAGTCCAGCGCGTTGACGCCGGGCAGGGCGCGGTTCATCACCAGCGACTCGATGGCCAGCGTGCCCTGGTTGGCAGGTGCCACCGCGGCGGTCAGCGGTGATGCGGCAGCCAGGCCCTTGGGTTGGTTCAGCGCCAGGCTGACGGTGGCCGCCGAGGTGGTGTTCAGGAAGATGGGGGTGCCGACGGGGGCGCCCGTTGCATCGAAGGTCGTCTGCGGGTTGCCTTCGAGGTCCACCCCCAGCGCCTGCTGGTCGTTGATGGCGTCGGCGAACTGCTGAACGAAGGTGTCCAGGTTGTCGCGTGTTTGCGCGATGTCGGTGTCCTGGAAGGTCAGCAGCCCTCTGATCGCGCCGCCCACCATCTGGTCCGAGTCCAGGATGCGGTCCGAGCCATTGGTGCGCAGCGCCACCCGGGCCAGGGTGCTGTCGAGCGGGTCGCGCACCACCGAAAGCGTCTCGGCGCTGTTGCTGAGCACGAGCAGCTGGCCGCCGCCCATGAAGACGTTGAGCGAGCCGTCGTCGGCTTCGACCGTGTTGACCTGCACCAGCTTGTTGAGGTCTTGCACGAGCTGGTCGCGCTGGTCGAGCAGGTCGTTGGGCGTGTGGCCGATGCCGCTGAATGAGGCGATCGCCTGGTTGGCCTTGGCGATCTGCTGTGTCAGCGAGTTGATGCGCGCGACCGAGGTCTCCATGTCGCTGACCACGCCGAGTTGCAGCTGGTTGAGCTGGTCGGCGGCGGTGTTGACGCGGCTGACCCATTCCTTGGCGCGCGAGAGCACGACCTGGCGGGCAGACATGTCCTGCGGCTGGTTGGCGACGTCGACGAAGGCGTTGAGCAGCTGGCTGGCGGCGTAGCCCAGGCCGGTCTCGCCGGTGGGCAGCACTTTTTCGATCTGGTTGAGCTTTTCCAGGCGGGTCTGGTCGGCCGCCGCCATGGACTGGTTCAGGTTGTTTTCCTTGATCAGGAATTCGTTGGTCTGGCGCGAGATGGTGTTGACCTTGACGCCGCGACCGAAAAAGCCCGCGCCGGTGTAGAGCCCGCTCTCGGTCGCCAGCTCCACCTTCTGGCGTGAGTAGCCGGGCGTGTTGGCGTTGCTGATGTTGTGGCTGATGGTGTCCAGGTTGACCTGGGCGGCCGACATGGCCCGCGTGCCCAGACCGAAGATGCCTGATCCCATGGTGTCCTCCGATCAGGTCGTCACGCCATGCTGCGCTGGACGCGCAGGGCGGTGTTGATGACCTGGGTCAGCTTGTTCGCGTAAGCCGGGTCGGTGGCGTAGCCTGCCTTTTGCAGGCCCTGGGCGTAGCCCTGCGCCGTGTCGGCCTTGGCGACCGTTTGACTGTAGCGCGGGCTCTGCGTGAGCAGGCGGGCGTGGTCCTTGAAAGCGTCCTCGTAGGAGTCATACGCACGGAATTTGGCCGTCACCTTGCGGGCGACGCCGCCGATGTACTCGGTGGTGGTCACCTCGGCGACCTTGCCCGTCCAGTTGGCGGTGGCCTTGATGCCGAAGAGGTTGTGGCTGGGCGTGCCGTCCTTCATCTTGATCTCGTGCTTGCCCCAGCCGGATTCCAGCGCGGCCTGGCCCAGGATGTGCCCCGAGGCGATGCCGGTGGCGGCCTCGGCGGCCTTGGCCGCTTCGTGGTGTTTGCGGATGAACTGCTCGCTGTGGCTCAGGCGCTTGCCGTCGGTGGGGCTGCTGGCGCTGTTCGCGGTGTTCGTGCGGGCGTTGCCCCGATCCAGGCTCTGGGCCCGGCGCAGGATCTCGTCCAGGCCGGTGCTGTTGCTGCCTGGAAAGCCCCCCGCGTCGAGGTCGCTGAGGTCTCCCAGGTCGCCGAGCTGGCCCAGGCCCTTGAAGGAGCCCTCGCTGGCCATGCGACGCAGGGGGCTCGCAGCGGCCGTGGTGCCAGCGCTGGCGGCGGCCTTGTCCTGGACCTCCGGCTTGAGGCCCATCTGGCGCTCGAGTTGGCGGGTGATGGCGTCGGCCAGGCCGCCTGGTCGCCCGGTCATCTGCCCGGCGAACTGGGTGTCGAGCATGCCGGTGGCCATCTCGGAGCCGCTGTTGTCGAACATGCCCGTGGACATGGTCGAGGCGCGCATGCTCTTCATCAGCTCGCCCATGAACAGGCTTTCGAGCTGTTTGGCGGTCTCGCGCACCGCGGCGCGCGGGTTGGTGCCGGAGGTGCCTTTGAGGCGGTCCAGCGACCGCAGGTCCATGGTCAGGCCATTGGGGGCGGCGGGGTTGTTCACGCTCATGTCAGATCACCTCCAGCTCGGCTTGTAGCGCGCCGGCCGCCTTCATGGCTTGCAGGATGGCCAGCAGGTCCTGCGGGTTGGCGCCCAGGGTGTTGAGCGCCTTGACAACGTCGGTGAGCTTGCTGCCGGCAGGCATCTGGATGATGTTGCCGGGCTCCTGGTTGATCTGGATGTCGGCCTTCTCGGTCACCACCGTCTGGCCCTGCGAGAACGCATTGGGCTGGCTGACCACCGGGGTGGAGCTGATGGTCACCGACAGGTTGCCGTGGGCGACCGCACAGGGGCCGATGGTCACGGCCTGGTTCATGACGATGGAGCCGGTGCGCGCGTTGACGATGATCTTGGCCGAGGGCGTGGCGCGGTCGATGGAGAGGTTCTCCAGGTCGGCCATGAAGGCCACGCGCTCGCCACTTTGCTGGGGCAGGCGAACCATCACGCTGCGCCCGCTCAGGGCTTCGGCGGTGCCGGGGCCCTTGGCCTTGTTGATCGCGTTGACCACTTCGCGGGCGGTGTTGAAGTCGTCGGACTGCAGGTCGTACTGGATGGCGCTGCCCTGCATCCAGGGCGTGGGCACCGAGCGCTCGACGGTGGCCCCAGCCGGGATGCGGCCGGCGCTCAGGTGGTTGACCGTGACCTTGGAGCCCCCGGCGGCGGCGCCTGCGCCGACCACGACCACGTTGCCCTGCGCGAGCGCGTAGATCTGGCCGTCGGCGCCCTTGAGCGGGGTGGCGATCAGGGTGCCGCCGCGCAGCGACTTGGCGTTGCCCAGCGACGAGACGTTGATGTCCAGCGGCTGGCCGGGTTGGGCGAAGGGGGGCAGGGTGGCGGTCACCAGCACGGCCGCCACGTTCTTGAGCTGCATGGCGGTGCCAGCGGGCACCGTGATGCCCATTTGCTGGAGCATCGCGTTGATGCTCTGGGCGGTGAAGGGGGTCTGCGTGGTCTGGTCGCCCGTGCCGTCGAGGCCGACGACCAGGCCGTAGCCCATCAGCTGGTTGGGGCGCACGCCTTGCACGGCGGCGATTTCCTTGAGCCGCACGGCCTGGGCCTGAACGGGCCACCACAGGGCTGCGGATGCGGCCAGGAAGGCCAGGGCGATCAGCAGTTTGAGGATGCGGTCAGTGTGGTTCATGGCGCCGGTTCCAGGGGGGACTCGGCTCCATTTTCCGGACCTTTAGAAGGGCGAGACGCTCAAAAAGAACCGCGCCAACCAGCCTATTCCTTGCGCTTCGTGCTGCTGGCCTCGGCCCATCTGCTCGACGCGCACATTGGCCACCTGGCTGGACTTCACGAGGTTGCCCGGCTGGATGGTGTAGGGGTCGATCTGCCCTGAAAAGCGCAGGACGTCGACGTTTTTCGCCACGCCGATTTGCTTTTCACCCGACACAATCAGGTGCCCGTTGGGCAGCACCTCGACCACCGTGGTGGTGATCGAGCCGGTGAACGTGCCCGTGGCCTCGCTGCTGCCCTTGCCGTCGAACTTGTTGTTGCTGCTGCCTTCGGCGCCCAGCTTGGCCACCTGGGTGATGTTGGCGATCGGCACGGCCGTGATGGTGCTGTCGACCGAGCCCTTTTTCTCGACCGAGCTGGTGGTTTCCTGCTTGGCCGAGACTGTCTCGCTGATCTGGATGGTGATGATGTCGCCCACCATGCGCGCGCGGTGGCTCTCGTACAGCGGCCGGTATCCCGCCTGCTGAAACAGCGAGCCGTTGTTGACCGGCGTGTAGGCACCTGCCACCGGGCGAACCTGGGTGGGTTGCATCACGTCGACGCGGGGGTTGAGCACCTCGCAGCCGGCCAGGGCCAGCGCGGCGGCGCCCAGCGCCAGGCGGTGAATGACCCGGCGCGTGGCGCGTCGTGCGAGGCGAGCGGCGGTCATCACAGTTGCCCCAGCTTTTGCAGCATCTGGTCCGAGGTCTGGATGGCCTTGGAGTTGAGCTCGTAGGCGCGCTGGGTCTGGATCATCATCACCAGCTCCTGCACCACGTTGACGTTCGAGGTTTCCACGAAGCCTTGGGCCAGGCTGCCGCGCTCGTCGGCGGCCGGGTTGCCCGATTGGGGCGTGCCCGAGGCCACGGTCTCCTGGAAGTAGTTCTGCCCCTTGGGGTCCAGCCCGTTGGGGTTGATGAAGGTCGAGAGCTGGAACTGGCCGATGCGTTGCGGCGTGGTCGTGCCCGGCACGGTGGCCGTGATCACGCCGTCGGTGCCGATGGTCACCTGGGTCGCTTCGGCCGGGATGGCGCCGCCCCCGATGTTGACCGGGTAGCCGTTGTTGGTGACGAAGCGGCCCTGGTTGTCGATCTGGAAGGCGCCGTCACGGGTGTAGCCAATGGTGCCGTCGGGCAGGGTGACCTCGAAGAAGCCCTTGCCCTGGATGGCCACGTCCATGTTGTTGCCCGTTTGCTGCAGGTTGCCCTGCGTGAACTGGCGGGAAGACGCCACGGCGCGCACGCCCAGGCCCGCTTGCAGACCTGTCGGCAGCGTGGTCTGGTCCGAGCTGCTGGCGCCGCTTTGTCGCAGGTTCTGGTACATCAGGTCTTCGAAGACCGCGTGCGTCTGCTTGAAGCCGTTGGTGCCGCTGTTGGCCAGGTTGTTGGAGATGTGGTCCAGCTGGGTTTGCTGGGCTTCCATGCCGGACTTCGATACCCACAGGGAACGCATCATGGTGATACTCCTTCGGCGCGGTGCCGTTCTTCAGGGTCAGCCGTTGGCCGACAGCAGCTGCGCTGCGGACTTCTCGTTTTGCTCGGCGGTCTGCATCAGGCGCATCTGCGTCTCGTACTGCCGCTGCGAGGCGATCATCTGAACCGTTGTCTCGATGGGGTTCACGTTGGAGCCTTCGAGCGCGCCGTCCTGCAGCCGGGCGGTTTCGTCCAGCGGCAGTTGGGCGCCATCGGCAGCCCGGAACAGGCCGTCTTCGCTGCGTTGCAGCTTGGTCTCGGGCGTCACCAGCTTGATGCGGCCCACGTTCTGGCTGGTGCCGTTGCGGGCGCGCGCACTCACGGTGCCGTCGGGCGCGATGCTGGGCTCGGTGCCCACCGGGATGGTGATCGGGCCGCCGTCGCCCAGCACCTGCAGGCCCTCGGCCGTCACCAGGGTGCCCTGGTTGTCGGTCATCAGGTGGCCGGCACGAGAATAGGCTTCGGTGCCGTCGAGCCCTTGAACCGCCATCCACGACTTGCCCATCACGGCCACGTCGAGCGGCCGGTTGGTGGGGGTGATGGTGCCCGCGCTCTCGTCGTAGCCCACGGTGGTCTCCAGCGAGTAGACGCGGGTCGAGGCCCCGTCGCCGCGCACGGGCACAGCGCGCAGCGCATGCAGCTCGGCGCGAAAGCCCGTGGTGCTGACGTTGGCCAGGTTGTTGGCCAGCACCTCCTGCTGGGCGAAGTTGGCCTTCGCGCCAGCCATGCTGAGGTAGATCATGCGGTCCATGGTGTGCTCCGTGTGCTCTGATCGCTGGGCTCAGCCCGTCATCAACGCAGGTTCACCAGCGTCTGCAGCACCTGGTCTTCGGTCTTGATGGTCTGGGCGTTGGCCTGGTAGGTGCGCTGCGCCACGATCATGTTGACCAGCTCGCCGGTCAGGTCGACGTTGGACTCTTCCAGCGCACCCGACTGCAGCAGGCCGTAGACGCCGCTGCCGGGCGCGCCCAGCGGCAGGGGCTCGCCGGAGGTGTTGGTGGCCTTCCACTCGTTGGCGCCAATGGGCTGCAGGCCGTTGAGGTTGCGGAAGTCGGCCAGTTGCACGCGGGCCAGGGCCTTGGACTGGCCGTTGGTGTAGCGGGCCTTGACGGTGCCGTCCGACTCGATGATGAAGTCCGACAGGTTGCCCGCGCCGTAGCCACCGCCGATCAGGTTGGTGACGGCGTAGTTGCCCGAGTACTCGGTCGAGGCCGACATGTCGAAGGTCACACCCGTCAGCGGCTGGCCGTTGTTGCCGCCGGGGATGTCCGGCAGCGTGATGACCGTGTTGGCCGGCAGCGACCCATCGGGGTTGAAGATGACCTGGCCAATGGGCAGCGGCGTGGGCGTGGGCACGGCGGTGGCCGCGCCTGGCGGGTTGATCGACGCGGCATTGGTGTTGCCGTCGGCGGTCACGTAGATGTCCCAGGTGGCGCCTTGTGCGGCCACGGGCGGCGTGGCCGAGAGGTCTTCGGCCACGGCATCGGCCACCTTGCGGAAGTAGTAGTTCATCGCGATCGGGGCGCCGTTGTCGCCATAGACCGTCTGCGATGTCACGAAGTTGTAGCTCTTGGAGTTCTCGAAGTCGATGCCGATGGCCGAGTCGATCGTCGTGGCGCGGGCGTCCAGGTTGGCCGTCATGGTGATGGCCTCGGCGGGTTCGGGCGCAGAGCCGTCGTTGCTCAGCTGGATCGGCGAGCCAGCGGGGCCTGCCGGGGCGCCGGTTTCGTCCAGGGCCTGGCCCAGCAGCTTGTGCTTCTCGTTGTTGATGATGAAGCCCTCTGCGTCGCGCTTGAACTGGCCATTGCGCGAATAGACGGTCTCACCCTGGTCGGTGGACAGCGCGAAGAAGCCCCGGCCGTTGATGGCCAGGTCCAGGTTGTTGGAGGTGGTCGAGATGTTGCCCTGCGTGAACTGCTGGGCCACGGCCGCCACGCGGGCGCCGATGCCGATGCCGTTGTTGCCCGCACCGCCCAGGGAAGCCGCGTACATGTCGGCGAACTCGGCGCGCGAGGCCTTGGCGCCAAAGGTGTTGGCGTTGGCCACGTTGTTGCCGATGACCTCCAGCGCCTTGCTGGAGATGTTCAGACCGGAGAGACCTTGCTGGAAGCCCATGATCGTGTCCTTTCGGGGGTGCTGCTGGGAGGTGGGCGGGGGATCAGGAAACGGCCTTGACCTGGGTGTACGGGATGGTGAGCCCGTTGGCCAGCTCGAGGTTGAGCGTTCCGTTGTTGGTGTTGACCGCTGTCACGGCCGCGCCCATCATCGGCGTCGCCGTCACGGGCTTGTTGTTGCTGGTGGCGGTCACCTGGAACTTCAGGCCGCTGGTGGACACGCCAGCCGGCGGCGTCCAGTCAAAGCCTTGCCGACCGGCGCCTTTGCCGGTCTGCGTGAACGAGTCGATCACCGTGCCCGACGAGTTCAGCACGTCGATGCGCACCGAGGTGGCTGCGGCGGCCAGGTCGTACCCGGCAGAGGCCTTGCCTTCGTTGACGAAGAGCTGGTTGCCTTCGAACAGCACGCCATGGCCCACCAGCGACGAGCCCTGCAGCATCTGCATGCTGGCCATGCTGGTGCTCATGCCGCTCATGGTGGTGTTGAGCTTTTCGATGCCCGTGACCGTGTTGATCTGGGCCATCTGGCTCGTCACCTGGGCGTTGTCCATGGGGTTGAGCGGGTCCTGGTTCTGCATCTGCGTGACCAGGAGCTTGAGGAAGCGGTCTTGCGCGTCGGCGTTCGAGGTCGACTTGTTGGCCGTGGTGGCCGCAGAGGTGCCGCTGACGGCGGTGTTGTTGGTGACGGCGGTGGTCATGATCAGTTACCTTGTCCCATCTGCAGCGTCTTGCTCAACAGCGACTTCGCCGTGTTCATGACCTCGATGTTGTTTTGATAGGAACGCGAGGCGGAGATCATGTTGACCATCTCTTCCACGGCGTTGACGTTGCTGTAGGTGACGTAGCCCTCGGCGTCGGCCTGCGGGTGCTTGGGGTCGAACTGGCGGCGGCCCGGGGTCTGGTCCTCGGTGACCTGCGAGACGTTGACACCGGCGGTGCCCACGTCGCCCATGGGCGTGGTGCTGAAGACCACCTGGCGGGCCTTGTAGGCCTGGCGGTCGGGGCCAGCCACCGTGTCGGCGTTGGCCAGGTTCGAGGCCACGACGTTGAGGCGCTGGCTTTGCGCGCTGACCGCGCTGCCTGCCACGTTGAAGATCTTGAACATCGACATGCTGGACTCCTCTCAGGGCCTCACTGGCCGGTGATGGCCGTGTTGAGCGTGCGCACCGTGCCGTTGATGAACCGCAAGGTGGCCTCGTAGCGCACGGTGTTGTCCACGAAGCTGGCGCGTTCGCGGTTCATGTCCACGGTGTTGCTGTCGAGGTTGGTCTGGGCGTTGGTCGCGTAAGTCAGGGCGGGGGCGGCGTTGGCGCCGGCCGGCTTGCCATCCAGGCCCATGTGGCCCGCGTGGCCACTGCTCAAGCGCACGGCGGTGGGGGCCAGGGGGCTGGTGCCCGCCGAGCGCTGGCCGGTGGCCTGGCTCAGCGCCTGCGAGAAGTCGAATTCGCGCGCCACGTAGCCGGGTGTGTCGGCGTTGGCGATGTTGCTGGCGATCAGGCGCTGGCGCTCGGACCGCAGCGTGAGCGCGGTGGCTTGGAAGTTCAGCGAATCGGTCAGTCTGTTCAGCATGGTGGGATCCCTCCGGCGGGCTGCTTCCCGAGGGGCGGGATGCAGGTCGACGCAGCTTGAGGGGGATGTTGATCCTTGCGTGCCGGAACATGAGCCGAAATAGCGCGCCAAACGGGCCTCATTTCCCGCCCTTGCGCGATGCGCGTGCTGTCTAAATTGGCGGCATGCACCCCACCTCCACCCACACCGCCAGCCAGCCCCGCGCGCGCAGCCCCCGAGGGCTGGGTCGCGGCCTGGTCCGCCTGATGGCGCGGTTGACCGCCTTGTTGGCGGCTTGCGCGGTGGTGGTGACCCCTGCGATGGCCGAGCCTGGCAACGCAGCCGGCCAGGGCCTGCAGGCCCAGGTTGAAAGCTTGCTGAGGCAGCAACCACTGCCTCGGATGGCCGGGTCGGTCGGTGTTGAGCCTGCGCACGCCAAGACCGATCAGGCCGAAAAGCCCGTCCCATGGCGGGTCGAGGTCAGCCTGGGTCAACTGGATCCGCGCATCCGCCTGGCCCCTTGTGACCGCGTCAAGGCCTACCTGCCGGGCGGCGCCCAACTCTGGGGCCGCACCCGGGTGGGCCTGCGCTGCGAGCAGGGACAGGTGCGCTGGAACGTCTACTGGCCGGTGCAGGTCAAGGTCTGGGGGCAGGCGCTCGTCGCGACCGTTCCCTTGCGCGCTGGCAGCATCGTGGCGGCGTCAGACGTGGCGCAGGCCGAGGTCGATCTGGCCGCATCGGACTCTCCCGCGCTGACCCGCGCCTCCGACATCGTCGGGCGTGCCGTTCAGCGGTCGATTTCACCTGGGCAGAGCCTGCGCCAGGCGGACGTGCGGTCCCGTCGATGGTTCGCTGCCGGCGACCCGGTCCGCCTGAACGTCAAGGGCCCGGGCTTCATGGTGGTGGCCGAAGGGGTGGCCCTGGCGCCGGGCGACGAGGGGCGTTGCACCCGCGTGCGAACCGAACAAGGCCGCGTTGTCTGCGGTCAGCCGGTGGGCGAGCG
Source organism: Comamonadaceae bacterium 2PF (assembly GCA_005502875.1). Classification (GTDB taxonomy): domain Bacteria; phylum Pseudomonadota; class Gammaproteobacteria; order Burkholderiales; family Burkholderiaceae_C; genus Aquabacterium. The sequence goes on from SCMV01000054.1 coordinate 20,990, forward strand.
ACTCGTGGAGGTGACACTTTGACCCCCCGCCGGAGACAAAATCTTTCAAATTGCCCCCCCTTGGTCGGGGGGAAACCTCATTCGAGGCTAAAGTCTTTCCGAGGCCGCGTCGATATCGCGGATGTGACCACTCGGCAAACGCCGGGTCTTAGGAGTACATCATGAAAATCGGCAATCCCCTTGACAAGGCGCTTGGCGCCGTCAACGGCCGCACGGAAGGCGCCGCATCGACCAATGCTTCCGGACGAGCATCATCCACCGATGGGCCCGTCACTCAGAGTGCAAAAGTCACGCTGTCCACTTCCGCGACGGGTCTGATGGCTGGCGGAGATGGCGTCGTTGACATGGAGAAGGTCTCCAAGGTCAAGCAGGCCATCGACGATGGCAGCTACCAGGTCGACGCCGAGGTGATCGCTGACAAGCTGATCAGCAACGCCAAGGAACTGCTGCAACGCGGTCAGGCCTGACGACATGGCTCGCAACGCTGTGGCTGCTTTCGACACCCCGGTCTGCCTGGCCGAGGTCGACGCCCACCTGTCCGCCCTGGACGAGGCCCTGGCGTCGGGCGATGCCGAGCGCATCGACGGGCAGGCTCAGCTGTTGCAGCAATGCCTGGCGGCTTCGCTGGCCGCCTTGCGCCAAGGCGGCGGCGAATCCTTGTCGCCACAGCTGGTGCAGCGCCTGATGCTGGCGCGCACCCGCTGCATGCAGCAGCAACAGGCGGTGCACCGCGCCACGGCCTCGTTTGGTCGCACCCTGGGGATGCTGTTCCCGGGTGAAAGCACCTCGTTCGCGCCCCCGGCCACCAACGCCACGGCCCGCGCCCTGCAGGCCTACCGCTGAAGCCTCGGGGCTTGCCGATGCCTCGCCGATGCCTCGGTGAAGGCGCCTTGCGCGCCGGTGTCGCCGCCGACGTCAGTCGGCCATGCCTTCCACCACCATCTGCACCCGCTGCCGTCCCTGGAACTCGTCCAGGCTCAAGCGATAGGCCAGTTGCGCCCGAGCGGGCAGCGGCTCGCTGCGCCCGAACCAGATCCCATCGCGCACCGTGCCCTGCATGCGCAACGCGAGCTTGAGGTGGCGCGTGCCCACCAGGCGCTGGCTGATCACCTCCACCTCGTCGCTGAAAACGGGCGCTTCGAAGCCCGGTCCCCAGACGGCCTCGTCCAGCTGGGCCACGGCCTCGGGCGTGAAGCACTCGGGGGGCAGCGGACCGTCGGTGGGCAACTGGCGGGCCAGCAAGCTGGCGTCCAGCCCGGCCTCGGCCACGCGCACCAGGGCCTGCTCGAAGACGTCGAAATCACCTTCTGAAATGGTGCAGCCCGCCGCCATGGCGTGGCCACCGAACTTGCGCAGCAGGCCGGGGTGGCGCTTGCCGATCAAATCGAGCGCGTCGCGCAGGTGAAAGCCCGCGATGGAGCGCCCCGAGCCCTTGAGCAGCCCGTCCTGGCCCATCGCGAAGACGAAGGTGGGGCGGTGCAGGCGGTCCTTCAGGCGCGAGGCCACGATGCCCACCACGCCCTCGTGAAACTCGGGGTCGAACAGGGCGATGGCCGCAGGCGGCTCCCCCTCGGGCATCAATGAATCGAGCCGCAGCTCGGCCTGCTCGCGCATGCCCGACTCCAGCTCGCGCCTCTCGCGGTTGATGGCGTCGAGCTGCTGGGCCAACTCCGTGGCGCGTCTGCGGTCGTCGGTCAGCAGGCACTCGATGCCCAGGCCCATCTCGGCCAGCCGGCCAGCGGCGTTCACGCGCGGGCCCAGGGCGAAGCCGAAGTCCTGGCTGGTCGCGCGCGAGGCGTCGCGGCCTGCGGCGCTGAACAGCGCGGCGATGCCCGGCTGCATGCGCCCCGAACGGATGCGCTTGAGCCCCTGGCTGACCAGGCGCCGGTTGTTCTCGTCGAGCCGGCCCACGTCGGCGATGGTGCCCAGGGCCACCAGGTCGAGCAGGGCGTCGATGCGGGGCTGGCTGGCGGCGTCGAAGCGGCCACGCTGGCGCAGCTCGGCGCGCAGGGCCAGCAGCACGTAGAACATCACGCCCACGCCGACCATGGCCTTGCTGGGGAAGGGGCAGCCTGGCTGGTTGGGGTTCACGATCACGTCGGCCTCGGGCAGGCTCTCCGTGCCGTCGTCCAGCACCACGGGCAGGTGATGGTCGGTGATGAGCACCCTCATGCCCTGGGCGCGCGCCAGCGTCACGGCTTCGTGGCTGGCCATGCCGTTGTCCACGGTCACCAGCACGTCGGCACCGCGCTGTTTCACCATCTCGACGATGGGCGGCGTCAGGCCGTAGCCATGCAAGGCGCGGTCGGGCACCACGTAGCCCACCTGGTCGGGCCGGGCGCCCAGCATCATCAGGCCGCGCAGGCCCGTTGCGCAGGCGGTGGCACCGTCGCAGTCGTAGTCGGCCACGATGCAGATGCGCTGGCCCAGCTCGATGGCGTCGGCGAGCAGGCGGGCCGCTTCCTGGGTGCCTTGCAGCTGCGAAGGCGGCAGCAGGCGGGCCGGGCTGTCGTCGAGGTCTTCGGGCAGGCGGATGCCGCGCGCGGCGTACAGGCGGGCCAGCAATGGCGGCACACCGGCCTGCTCCAGGGACCAGGCGGTGCGCGGGGGCACGTCTCGGGG
>SCMV01000055.1 GCA_005502875.1 Comamonadaceae bacterium 2PF
GGTCATGTGCTGGGGTGGCTCGAGGGAGGGCTGATCGTAGCGTGTCGCCAAAGAAAAAGCGCCCATGCGGGCGCTTCATCGAACCAGGGCGAGGCAGTTCTCAGTTCGTGTTGTCCTTGCCGTAGAGAGGCGAACGAGGGCCGTACAACAGGCCATTCGGAGTGCCGGACGACAGCAGGCGAGCACTGGTGACCCCGGCGACGTTGTGAGATGCATCGGTCACATTGTTCATGATCTGCTTGACGATGGCCGCAACAAGCAAGCCGGCCAATCCGCCTCCGCTGTTGTTGTTGTTTTCATCGCTGGACGCACTGGCTCGTCCGCTCCACAACAGCGTGCCCGTGGACAGATCGACCAGCCGTGCCTCGGCGCTCACGATGGCCGCGCTGCTCAGAATGGTGTAAGTGCTGCCGTACTTGGTGATCTTCATGTACAGCGCCGCGTCGGCACCGAAAATCTCCTTGAGCTTGGTGACGGGCACTTCATGCATGTCCGTGGCAACAGTCAGCCCGTTTTGATGGAAGGTTTCGTTGACTAGCGTCACTGGCATGACGTAGTAGCCACCTTCGGCCAGCGGGTAGGTGGCTTGCGCCAGCATGCTGAACGTGGCGTTGACCTCCGTGCTTTCGTTGACCGGGGGCAATACCAAGATGGACGCTGGCTTGGCCGCACGGAAGGCGGTGTAGTCGGTCTTGACCGGCGCAGCGCAACCGGCGAGCAGCGCTGCGGTGGCAAGTACGGCGCACAAGAACGTGCGGTGGATGGTAGGCGTGCTCATGGTCAGCTCCGGCTCCTCTTCATGTTGCCGATCAGGAAGTCGATGTACTTCGTGGACTCAGGAAACAAGGCCTTCTCCTGGTTCCACGCCGCGAGGGCTTGATCGGTGCGGCCGGTGTTCAAGTACAACAGGCCGAGGTGCGCGTGGTAGCCCGGGGGCACTTGTGCACCCTTGGCTGCGGCTTGCTGAATGCCTTTTTCCAGCTCGATGATCTGCTCTTCGGCCGACGACTTGCCGTCGTTCTTGAGGTGGGCGTAGACCTGTGGCTGGTAGCTGTTCCAACTGTAGAGCTGCTTGGGGCCGGCGCAACCGGCCAGGCTGGTCAGCAGGCAAAGCGCTGCCAACCCCCGAGTGACGGGGCGATGCATCATGGTTTGATTTCTCCCCGAGGCTTAACGCGAAACAGGCTTGAACGCACCGGCGTCAATGCCCTCGCCCAGGCGATCGACGGCCTCGCGAATGGCCAGGTCCAGAACCTTGCCGTTGAGCGTCGAGTCGTAGCTGGCCGTGCCGCCAAAGCCAATGATCTCGCGGTTGGACAGCTGGTATTCACCGGCGCCCTGAACCGAATACACCACCTCGGAAGTGCGGATGTTGACCACATTGAGGGTCACCTTGGCGTAGGCCACCTGGGTCTTGCCTTTGCCCAGGATGCCGAACAACTGGTGGTCACCCACTTCCTTGCGACCGAACTCCGTCACATCGCCGGTGACGACAAAGTCAGCGCCCTTGAGTTGCTGGGCGGTGCCTTGGATACTGGCTTCTTGCTTGATCTCGGCCATGTTGTCGCGGTCGAGCACGTTGAAGCGATTGGTCTGCTGCAGGTGACCGATCAGGATGGTCTTGGCCTGGCTGCCGAGGCGGTCCACGCCATCGGAGAACACGCCCCGCAGGTAGCTGGAGCGGTTGTCGAACTTGCCGACGGCGATGGGTGCGCGAGCGCCAACGTAGGCGCGCGTGGCGGCCTGGGTTTTCTGCACGGCCAGAGCCTGCGAGGATTCGGTGGCGCAGCCCGTGACGAGCAAGGGTGCGGCGATGGCGACGCTGAGCGCCGCCAGGCGAAGTGAGGACTTCATGGTTGTCTCCCTGGGTTGAACAGCCCCTGGTTGATCAGGGGGAATGCGCCTAGGACTGTAACTGAACGTCGCTCGCCGGGATGGTGATCGGTCGTGCGGGGCACCATGAAAAACGGCGCCCCGCAGGGCGCCGCGCTCATTGCTTATCGGCCGTTTGGCTGAATCAGGCCTGAGCCTTCTTCTTCAAACGCCAGGCGTGCAGCAGCGGCTCGGTGTAGCCACTCGGTTGTTCCTTGCCCTTGAAGACCAGGTCCAGCGCGGCCTGGAAGGCGGCACCGTTGGGGTTGCCCACCAGGCTCTCGTAAGCGGCATCACCAGCGTTCTGGCCGTCCACCACGGCAGCCATGCGGTTGAAGCTGTCACGCACTTGCGCTTCGGTGATCACGCCGTGGTGCAGCCAGTTGGCCACGTGCTGGCTGGAGATGCGCAGCGTGGCGCGGTCTTCCATCAGGCCGACGTTGTGGATGTCGGGCACCTTCGAGCAACCCACGCCCTGGTCGATCCAGCGCACCACGTAACCCAGGATGCCCTGGATGTTGTTGTCCAGCTCTTGCTGCTTCTCGGCGTCAGACCAGTTGGCCTGGGCCACCACGGGGATGGTCAGCAGCTTGTCGAGCAGCGATTGCGGGTCTTCGCCAGTCTTCTCGATGTCTTGCTGGATGGCGGCGACGCTCACTTGGTGATAGTGGGTGGCGTGCAGCGTGGCGGCGGTGGGCGAAGGCGTCCAGGCGGTGTTGGCACCGGCCTTGGGGTGGGCGATCTTCTGCTCGAGCATGCCGGCCATCAGGTCGGGCATGGCCCACATGCCCTTGCCGATCTGGGCGCGACCACGCAGGCCCATCTGCAGGCCGATCAGCACGTTGCGACGCTCGTAGGCGGCGATCCAGGCGCTGTTCTTGATGTCGCCCTTGCGCATCATCGGGCCGGCCAGCATGGCGGTGTGCATCTCGTCGCCGGTGCGGTCCAGGAAGCCGGTGTTGATGAAGGCCACGCGGCTGGATGCCGCAGCGATACAGGCCTTGAGGTTCACCGAGGTGCGGCGCTCTTCGTCCATGATGCCCAGCTTGACGGTGCTGTCGGCCAGGCCCAGCAGCTTCTCGACACGGCTGAACAGCTCGGCGGCGAAGGCCACTTCAGCGGGGCCGTGCATCTTGGGCTTGACGATGTAGACCGAGCCGGTGCGCGAGTTGCGGATGGCCTTGCCATCGAGCTGGCCGCGGCCTTGCAGGTCGTGCAGGGCGATGGTCGTGGTGATGACCGCGTCCATGATGCCTTCGGGGATCTCTTGTGCCGAAGCGCCCCACAGGATGGCCGGGTTGGTCATCAGGTGACCCACGTTGCGCACGAACATGAGCGAGCGGCCGTGCAGCTTGACTTCACCGCCCTTGGCACCCGTGTACACGCGGTCGCCATTGAGCTTGCGGGTGAAGGTCTTGCCGCCCTTGGCGACTTCTTCGGTCAGCGTGCCCAGCTGGATGCCCAGCCAGTTGCTGTAGCCCAGCACCTTGTCTTCGGCGTCCACGGCGGCCACCGAGTCTTCCAGGTCCAGGATGGTGGACACAGCCGATTCCAGCACCAGGTCCGAGACACCGGCCGGGTCGGTCTGGCCGATCGGGGTGCTGCGGTTGATCTGGATGTCGACGTGCATGCCGTTGTTGACCAGCAGCACGCTCGACGGTGCAGCGGCGTCACCCTGGAAGCCGACCAGTTGCTCGGGGTTCTGCAGACCGGTGGTCTTGCCGCCGTTCAGGGCGACGACCAGCTTGCCGCCAGCGATGCTGTAGCCGGTGGCTTCCTTGTGCGAAGCGCCTTCCAGCGGGGCGGCCTTGTCCAGGAAGTTGCGGGCCCAGGCGATCACCTTGGCGCCGCGCACCGGGTTGTAGCCCTTGCCCTTGTCGGCGCCGCCTTCTTCGGAGATGGCGTCGGTGCCGTACAGGGCGTCGTACAGGCTGCCCCAGCGGGCGTTGGCGGCGTTGAGCGCGTAACGGGCGTTCAGGATGGGCACGACCAGTTGCGGGCCGGCTTGCAGGGCCAGCTCGGCGTCCACGTTGGCGGTGGTGGCCTTGACGTCACCAGGCACGGGCACCAGGTAGCCGATCTTTTCCAGGTGGGCCTTGTAGGCGGCCATGGCGGCCCCTTCCGTGATGGGGCCGGGGTTGGCGGCGTGCCATTTGTCCATCTCGGTCTGGATGCGGTCGCGCTCGGCCAGCAGGGCGGCGTTCTTGGGGGCCAGGTCGTTGACGATGGCGTCAAAGCCAGCCCAGAACTTGGCGCTGTCGATGCCGGTGCCCGGCAGGACCTTGTCTTCGACGAAGCGGAAGAGCTCGGTGGCCACTTGCAGGCCGTGGACTTGGGTGCGTGCGGTCATGGAGAACCTCTTGAAAAGAGTCAGTGGAATCTGGTGGAGGCAAGGTGGCGGGCCATCTCGCGGCTGCCGCAGGGTGGTGCAGCAGGCGGAACTCGCCTCTTTTGGAGCCTCGCAGTTTATTCGATACTCATTTGTTCATTACCAGCTCAAAAATCCATTGATTCATGACTTTTAAGCAAAAATCGAAGGCATCCCCTCGGATCTTCCCGGGCGCCGCCCCCATTGTTTTTTGACTTGGGGCTGATCAACATGCCCCTTCGGACGGCCGCATTCGCGCGTGCCAGCGCGGCATGGGCGGGCCCGCGTGGTGTCCCCACCAAGACGTCCTCAGGACAACAGGGCAGGAGCATGGACCGACTCAAGCAGCTGGAATCCTTCGTCGCCGTCGCCACCAAGGGCAGCCTCACGGCGGCGGCCGGGGCCGAAGGTGTGGCACCCGCCGTCATCGGCCGGCGCATCGACGCGCTCGAAGAGCGCCTGGGCGTCAAGCTGCTGGTGCGCACGACCCGGCGCATCAGCCTGACCCACGAGGGCAGCGCCTTCCTGGAAGACGCGCAGCGCATCCTGGGCGACCTGGCCAACGCCGAATCCGAGGTCAGCGCCGGAGGCCTGCAGGCCAGGGGGCACCTGCGCATCACCGCGCCAGCGGGCTTCGGGCGGCGGCACGTGGCGCCCCTGGTGCCGCGCTTCGTGACCGACCACCCCGGCCTGACCGTCTCGCTCGATTTGTCCGACCGGCTGGTCGACCTGGTGCACGAGGGCTTCGACTGCGCCGTGCGCGTGGGCGAGATGCCTGACTCCAGCCTGATCAGCGTGCGCCTGGCCGACAACCGCCGCCTGTGCGTGGCCAGCCCGGCCTACCTGGTCGCGCGGGGGCGCCCGCAGCGTCCAAGCGACATCGCCCGCCATGAGTGCCTCACGCTGAGTTCTGAGGCCAGCCAGACGCGCGGCTGGGCTTTCACCGTGGACGGGCAACTCACCCACGTGAGGCCCGCCTCGCGCTTCGACTGCTCCGACGGGCAGGTGCTGCACGCCTGGTGCCTGGCGGGCTTGGGCCTGGCCTGGCGCTCGTGGTGGGAGGTCGAGGCCGATGTGCGCGCGGGCCAGCTCGTGACCGTGCTCGACGAGTTCGCCGCGCCGCCCACCGGCATCTACGCGGTGTTTGCCCAGCGCAAGCATCGGCCCCTGCGCCTGAGTTTGTGGCTCGATTTCCTGCAGGCCACTTACCGCGAGCCAGGCTATTGGAAGCAGGCGGTCTCGTTGGCCGCGTGATCGCCCACAAAAAAGCCCGGCTCAGAGCCGGGCTGGTTGCGGCGCGCAGCGCGGTGTCAGCCTGCCACGGCTTCCTTCTCGCATTTCTTCATGAAGCTGTTCTTGGCGGCACCTGCCAGCGGCTTGCCGTTCTTGTCCAGTGCCTTGGCCGAGCAGGCCGCGCCGGTCGTTTCCTTGACGCACTTCTTGACGAAGCTGCTCTTGGCTGCGCCGGCCAGGGCCTTGCCGTTCTTGTCGACGGCCTTGGCCTCGCACTCGGGGTTGGCGTGGGCCAGGCTGGCCATCAAGGCCAGGGAAAGGGTGGCGATCAGTGCACGCATGTCTTCACTCCATCGAAAGGTCTGTTGTGGGTGGAATCAGGTGTCTTGGGGCACCTGAGGCATTGTCAACGCCGAACAGCTGCCTGTCGATGACAGCGGGCGACACCGGTACCCGGCCAGGCCTGGGTGCAACGCTCACATGATCCGCCGCGGGTGCGCCAGCGCTTCGTGCGCCGCATGCAGGCGCCGCACCAGCACCCGGATGAAGGATTCGTCGAACAGGTGGCGGCTGGCCGGGCTGAGCGACTGCATCGCGTCCGGCGTGAACGAGATCGTGGTGGCGGGTTCGGTCACCACCACGTCGGTGCTGTGTTTGCGCAGCTCCGGGCTGGGCGCCAGGTAGGCCATCTCTCCCACCGAGGTGCCTGCGCCCAACAGCGCCACGCGCTTGTTGTTGCGGTACACCTCCACGCTGCCTTGCGCGATGATGTGGAAGGTCTTGCCCTCTTCGCCGCGCCGGTACAGCGCATGGCCGAACGGGAAGCGCTGCCACCGCGCGCGGTGCACCACCTCCCACAGCTCAACGTCGCCAAAGTTCGAGAAGAAGTCGAGCGTGCGCAGCAGGTTGAAGCGCTCCGAGTCCAGCACGCCCTGCACGTGGCCGCGTGGCACCTGGTGCTCGGACACCAGGCTCGATAGCGCCTGGGCGAACTCGTCCCAGTTGGCATAGCGGTCGTTGGGTGACTTGGCCAGCGCACGCAGCACGACCTGGTCCACCGCCGGGTGCACACCCGAGCGCAGCGTCGACAGCGGCGTCGGCTCCTGGTTGTAGATCAGGTTCATCAGCGCCGGCTGCGAGGGGGCGTCGAAAGGCGGGCGCCCCGCGATGAGGTGGTACAGCACCGCGCCCAACGCGTACATGTCGGCGCGGGCGTCCAGCGTGTGGCCATCGAGCTGCTCTGGCGCCATGTAGGCCAGCGAGCCCACCTGGTGCACCTGGGTCGAGTCGGCCGTCATGTTGAGCACGCTGCCGAAGTCGGTGATCTTCACATCGGTGACCAGGCCCTGCGCGTTGGTCAGCGCCAGGATGTTGGCCGGCTTGACGTCGCGGTGAATCAGGCCCTGGCGGTACACATACCCCAGCGCCATCGCGCACTTGAAGCCGATTTCCACGATCAGCTCCAGCGGCAGCAGGCTGTCGGGGCGGCAGAAGCTGCGCAAGGTCGTGCCCGGCACGTACTCCATGACCACGTAGGGCGAGGACGGGTCGGCCACGGCGTCGTAGATCTGCACGACGTTGGGGTGCTGCAGGCGCCCGACCAGGGCGGCCTCGGCGGCGAAGAAGCGTGCGTAGACCGGTCCATCGACCGCGTCGCCCAGCGCCGACGACCGAACGCGCTTGATGGCGACGTCGCGCTCGTGGAAATCGTCCCGGCACAGGAAGACCTCGCTGGTGGCGCCTTCGCCCAGCCGTTTGATCACCCTGTACTTGCCGACGGTGCTGGCAGCCAGGTCGATGTCGATGCCTGTCATGGTCTTGTGCTCATCCTGTGAGGCATCTTGTCACGTTCACCCCGGCTTGCGTCAGCCAAAAAGCCTGCTGCCAACTGTGCATTTCTTCTCGCTTGACCCGGGTCAGGCTTGACTGAGGCGGGTTCTGGCGCCGCCTCGTAGAATCCCGCCCATGATCCAAGCCAAGCGTGACCTCCTTTCGGCCCTGGGCCAGGCCCTGTCGCAAGTCCTTTCGCAGGTGGCCCCAGACGCCGCCACCCCGCCAGCGCCCGTTTTCGAGGCGCCCAAGCAGGCCGCCCACGGTGACCTCGCCGTCACGGCCGCCATGCAGCTGGCAAAGCCCCTCAAGAAGAACCCCCGCGAGCTGGCCACGGCCCTGGTCGCCGCGCTCGAAGCCCAGCCTGCCGTGCAGCAATGGGTGCAGTTGCCCATCGAAATCGCCGGCCCGGGTTTCATCAACCTGCGCCTCAAGCCCGAAGCCAAGCAGAGCACCATCACCGACGTGCTGACCGCGGGCGATCGGTTCGGCTGGCAGCCCGCCACCGGCAAGAAGGTGCTCGTCGAGTTCGTCTCGGCCAACCCAACCGGCCCGCTGCACGTCGGCCATGGTCGCCAGGGCGCACTGGGCGACGCGCTGTGCAACCTGTTCGAGACACAAGGCCAGCAGGTCACCCGCGAGTTCTATTACAACGACGCCGGCGTGCAGATCGACACGCTCACCCACAGCACGCACCTGCGCATCCAGGGCTTCAAGCCGGGCGACGAGTGCTGGCCGACCGACCCGGACAACCCGGAGAGCAAGAAGTTCTACAACGGCGACTACATCGCCGACATCGCCGCCGACTTCCTGGCCAAAAAGACGGTCAAGGCCGACGACCGCGAGTTCACCGCCAGCGGTGACGCGAACGACCTCGATGGCATCCGTCAGTTCGCCGTGGCCTACCTGCGCCACGAGCAGGACCTGGACCTCAAGGCCTTCGACGTCCGCTTCGACAACTACTACCTCGAGTCCAGCCTCTACACCTCGGGCCGGGTCGAGGCCGCCGTGCAGAAGTTGAAAGACGCCGGCAAGACCTTCGAAGAAGGCGGCGCCCTGTGGCTGCGCTCGACCGACTACGGTGACGACAAAGACCGCGTCATGCGCAAGTCCGACGGCGGCTACACCTACTTCGTGCCCGATGTGGCCTACCACATCGCCAAGTGGGAGCGCGGCTTCGAACAGGTCGTCAACATCCAGGGCTCCGACCACCACGGCACCATCGCCCGCGTGCGCGCCGGCCTGCAGGCCGCCGGCGTCGGCATCCCGCAAGGCTGGCCCGACTACGTCCTGCACAAGATGGTCACCGTGATGCGCAACGGCGAGGAGGTCAAGATCTCCAAGCGCGCTGGCAGCTACGTCACCCTGCGCGACCTCATCGAGTGGACCAGCAAGGACGCGGTGCGCTTCTTCCTGATCAGCCGCAAGGCCGACACCGAATTCGTCTTCGACGTCGATTTGGCGCTCAAGACCAACGACGAGAACCCCGTGTTCTACGTCCAGTACGCCCACGCCCGCATGAGCAAGGTGATGCGCGACTGGGCCGCCGAGCGCGGAGGCGACCTGTCCGGTCTGCCCCAGGCCCAGCTGGCGCTGCTGACCGCCCCCAGCGAGCTCACCCTGATGAGCAAGCTGGCCGAATACCCCGACATGCTCTCCCAGGCCGCCTCTGGCCTGGCCCCGCACGACGTGGCGTTCTACCTGCGCGACCTGGCCGGGGCCTTCCACAGCTACTACGCTGCGGAACGATTCCTGGTGGATGATGTCGAACTGACCCGCGCCCGTGTCGCGCTGCTGGCTGCCACCGCCCAGGTGCTGCGCAGTGGCCTGGCGCTGCTGGGCGTGAGCGCTCCGGACAAGATGTGAAAAACACCAAGGACTTGACCTGATGAAATCCCAACGCGGCGGCTTCTTCCTGGGCGTGATCGTCGGCATGTTGATCGGGCTGGCCATCGCCCTGGGCGTGGCGCTCTACATCACCAAGGTGCCCCTGCCCTTCATCGACAAGGTGCCCCAACGCACCGCCGAGCAGGACGCGGCCGAGGCCGAAAAGAACAAGAACTGGGACCCCAACAGCCCGCTCTACGGCAAGAACCCCGCCAAGCCCAAGCCCGTGCAGGTGGAGCCGGCGGCCTCTTCGGCCCCCACCGGTGGTGAAGCCCCTGTGGTCGAGGTGCCTGTCGTGGCGCCCCCTGTCACGGCGCCTGCCGCTTCGGCGCCGCCTGCCGCTTCGGCCGCCGCCCCGTCTGCCAAGGCGTCCGCTGCCGCGCCCGCGCGCAACCCGGCGGCCATCCTCTCGGGTGAGTCCGTGTCCACCAGCGCTCCTTCCGACGCGTTGAGCTACCAGGTGCAGGCGGGCGCCTACGCCAGCCAGGCCGAGGCCGAGCAGCAAAAAGCCAAGTTGGCCATGATGGGTCTGGAGGCCCGGATTGCCGAGCGCGAGGTCAATGGCCGCACCATGTACCGCGTGCGCCTGGGGCCTTACGCAGGCAAGGAGCAGGCCGACGAGGTCCGCGTCAAGCTGCAGGGCGCCGGCATCGACTCCGCCTTGGTGCGCATCCAGAAGTGACCGCGAATTGACCGATTACCCCGAAAGGACTGTCCTGATGAACCGCCGCGAATTTTCGATGCAAGCTGCTTCGGCCCTGGGTCTGGGGTTGGCTGGCGCTCCGCTCATCGCCTCGGCCCAGGGTGGCCCGGTCGAAGGGCAGAACTACACGCGCCTGGCCCAGGCCGCGCCCGTGTCGGCCCCGGCGGGCAAGGTCGAAGTCGTCGAATTCTTCTGGTACGGCTGCCCGCATTGCTACCACTTCGAGCCTTCGCTGGCCGCCTGGGTGGCGCGCCTGCCCGCCCATGTGGCCTTCCGCCGCGTGCCCTGGGCCTACCGCGAGAACCCCTTCGGCGTGCACCAGCGCTTGTTCTACGCCCTCGAAGCGATGGGTTTGGTCGGTGCTTTGCATGAAAAGGTGTTCAACGCCATGCACCAGCCGGGCGGCGCGCTGCAGGGCGCTTCGGCCAACCTGGACCAGATCGGTGCATTCCTGGCCACGCAGGGCGTTGACAAGGACAAGTTCCGCTCGGTCTACGACTCCTTTGCGGTGCAGACCAAGGTCCGCCAGGCCCGTTCGCTGGCCGAGGCCTACCGCATCGACGGCGTGCCCACCCTGGGCATCGGGGGGCAGTTCACCACTTCGGTGTCCCTCAATGGCAACGCCTCGCGCACCCTGGCCACGGTTGATTTCCTGGTCGATCGCCTGCGCAAGGGCTGACCAGCCCGCCGCGCGCGGGGCCATCCCGCGCCTTCTGTGATCGAATGCCCCGCTGCGGCACTGTGTGTTGTGCGAAACAGGGGCGTCGGCGCGACGCCTTGGGCTAGAATCAAGCAAAATTCATGCCGAAGACGTCACACATGCTCACACCTGCCCCCGCCTCCGCGTTCGCGCGACCGCTCGTTCGTGGCCTGGCCGCGTCGCTGCTGGTCTGCGGGCTGGTGTCCGCGCCGGCAGCCTGGGCCGAGAAGGCCGACCGCACGCAACCTTTGCATTTCGCGGCCGACAGCGCCCGCGTCGAAGAGGGTCAGCGGCTGAATGTGCTCACCGGCAACGTCGACATCACCAAAGGCACGATGGCCATCCGCGCTGATCGCGTTGAAATCAGGCAGAACCCGGATGGCACGCAGTCGGCCACCGCCACTGGCGGCCAGGGCGGGCGCAGCTACTTCAAGCAAAAGCGCGATGGCGTCGAGGAACTCATCGAAGGCGAATCCGAGAAGATCTTCTACGACGGTCGCGACGACACCGTGCATTTCACCGGCCGAGCCGTCATGCGCCGCATCGTGGCGGGCGTGGCCTCCGACGAGGTCAACGGCCAAGCCATCCGTTACGACAACAAGACCGGCGTCTACCAGGTGATGGGGGGCGGCCCCTTGGGTGGCACGTCGTCCGGGCGGGTTCGTGGCGTGATCTCTCCGCGTGGTGGTGCGACCGGCGCCACGGCGCCAGCTGCTGCGCCCGTCGCGCCCCCTGCGCCCGCAGCTCAACCAGGTGGCCGCTGACATGACGCCCACCGCTTCTGCCGCAGGCGCGGCGCCTTCCGGCAGCCGCCTGCAAGCCCAGAGCCTGAAAAAACGCTACGGCGCGCGCACCGTCGTGCAGGACGTTCACGTGGCTGTCTCGGCCGGTGAGGTCGTCGGCCTGCTCGGCCCCAACGGCGCAGGCAAGACCACCAGCTTCTACATGATCGTGGGCCTGGTGCGTGCCGACGCCGGTGCCATCGAGATCGACGGCCAGCGCATCGAGCGCCTGCCCATGCACGAGCGCTCGCGCATGGGCCTGAGCTACCTGCCGCAAGAGGCTTCCATCTTCCGCCAGCTCAACGTCGAGGACAACATCCGCGCCGTGCTGGAGCTGCAACTCGACGAACAAGGCAAGCGCCTGAAAGCCGCCGTCATCGAGCAACGCCTGACTGCGCTGCTCAAAGACCTCAGCATCGAGAAGCTGCGCACCAGCCCGTCGATGGCGCTCTCGGGGGGCGAGCGCCGCCGCGTCGAGATCGCCCGCGCCCTGGCCACGCAGCCTCGCTTCATCCTGCTCGACGAGCCCTTCGCCGGGGTCGATCCGATCGCCGTCATCGAGATCCAGCGCATCATCAGCTTCCTCAAGGCCCGCGGCATCGGTGTGCTCATCACCGACCACAACGTGCGCGAAACGCTGGGCATCTGCGACCGCGCCTACATCATCAGCGAGGGCCGGGTGCTGGCCGAAGGCCGCCCCGCCGACATCATCGAAAACGCCGACGTCCGCAAGGTCTACCTCGGCGAGCACTTCCGCATGTGAGGCGCCGGAGCAGTCCATGAAGCCCTCCTTGCAGTTCCGGCTCTCGCAGCACATGGCGCTCACGCCACAGCTGCAGCAGTCCATCCGATTGCTGCAGCTGTCGACGCTCGAGCTCAACCAGGAAATCGAGCAGATGCTCGAGCAGAACCCCTTCCTGGAGCCCGAAGACGACCTGCCCGCGCTCGACCTGGCCGCCGCCGCTGAATACGAGCGCCAGCGCAACGACCGCAACAACACCGAAGAGACCGCTTCCACCGCGTCCGAGTCCGACGCCGGCTCGTCCGATGGCGAAGCCGCCGGCATCGACAACGCCGACCTGGGCACCACCGAGCGCGACGACTGGGAAAACGGCACCGAGCGCGACGACTTCGACGGCATCAGCGAAGCGCCTTCGCGCAACAACGACAGCGACGACGACTTCGATCCGATGTCGCGCAACACCGCCGGCGTCAGCCTGCAGGACCACCTCAAGCAGCAGCTGCTGGGCATGCGCCTGGGCGCCGAAGACATGGCCGCCGTCGAGGTGCTGATCGAGTCCCTCAACGAAGACGGCTACCTGGCCGACTCGCTCGAAGAGATCGCCGACAGCCTGCTGCCCGAGGACGCCGACGAGGACACGCGCGACGAGGTCCTCTCGCGCCTGAAGTGCGCCCTGGGCTGGCTGCAGCACATGGAGCCTGTGGGCGTGGGCGCGGCCAACCTCAACGAATGCCTGGTGCTGCAGTTGCGCACGCAGCCGCAAGGCCGCATCCGCGACGTTGCCATCGACATCTGTGCTCACCACCTCGAACTGCTCGCCCGCCGCGACACCAAGAAGCTCATGGCCGCCACCGGCGCCAGCGAGGGCGAGGTCAAGCAGGCGCAAGGCGTGATCGTTCAGCTCGAGCCCAAGCCGGGCCGCGCCTTCACGCGTGCCGAGGCCAACATCATCATCCCCGACGTCATCATCCAGAAGTCGGGCCGGGGCTGGAAGGTCGTGCTCAACCCCGACGTGATGCCCAAGCTGCGCATCAACGACCTCTACGCGCAGGCCTTGCGCGCCTCGCGCTCGCCGCGTGGCACGGCGGCCAGCGAAAGCCACACCGCGCTGAGCTCGCGCCTGCAAGAGGCCCGCTGGTTCGTCAAGAACATCCAGCAGCGCTTTGACACCATCCTGCGCGTCTCGCAAGCCATCGTCGACCGGCAAAAGAACTTCTTCACCCACGGCGAGATCGCCATGAAGCCGCTGGTGCTGCGTGAAATCGCCGACGAGCTCGGCCTGCACGAGTCCACCATCTCGCGCGTGACCACCGCCAAGTACATGAACACGCCGTTCGGCACCTTCGAGCTCAAGTACTTCTTCGGCTCGTCGCTCAACACCGAGGCGGGCGGCAACGCATCGAGCACCGCGGTGCGCGCGCTCATCAAGCAGCTGGTCACAGCCGAAGACGCCAAGAAGCCGCTGTCCGACAGCCAGCTGGCCAGCATGCTCGAGGAGCAGGGCATCCAGGTCGCGCGTCGCACGGTGGCCAAGTACCGCGAAGCCCTGAAGATCGCGCCAGCCAACCTGCGCAAGGCGCTCTGAGCGAGGCGCTGAACAGATGCGTCGGCCTGGCCCGGCGAACGTGCGCCGATTGACCCTCGCGCCCCCTTCGACCGCCTGTTGACCGAGTCAGACCATGGCCCTCATCAACCCCTCAGTCACCATCACCCAGATCCTCGATGTCTTGCCCTGGCAAGACTGGGCTGCGCTGGCGCTGTTCTTTTTCGGCTGGGTCGGCTATGCGCAGTTCGCCAGCTGGCGGGCCAAGCGAGAGCGCACCCTGCTGGCCAGCACCAACCACTTCCGCAAGGTCTGGATGATGCAGGTCACCTACCGAGACCAGCGCATCGTTGACGCCGCCGTCACCCAGAACCTCGCCAGCAGCCCCAGCTTCTGGGCCTCAACCACCATCCTGGTGCTCGGCGGTCTGTTGGCCGTGCTGGGCACCTCCGAGAAAGCCACCGAGCTGGTCAAGGACCTGCCCTTCGCCGCGACCACCACCATGCTGGTCTTCGACATCAAGATCGTGGTGATGCTCTGCGTCTTCGTCTACGCCTTCTTCCGCTTCACCTGGTCGATGCGGGTGTACTCGTTCGGCGCGATCCTCGTGGGCGCGGCCCCCAACGTCGAGGTCTTCGACTCGGGCGAGGCAAACCGCGAAGCCTTCGCCGAGCGGGCCGGCAAGCTCATGGGCATGGCCGCTGAAAGCTTCGCCGACGGGCTGCGCGCCTATTACATGTCCTTTGCCGTGATCGGCTGGTTCATTTCCCCGACCGCGTTCGCCATCGCCACCCTGGCGGTGCTGTGGGTGCTGTATCGTCGCGAATTCCGATCCGACGTGCTGGCCGTCCTGCGCGCCTGACCCTCCGTCACCCGCTCTGCCGCCACCGCCTGCTGCCCCCATGCCGATCAAACCGATTCGTCGTCCCCGTGTTTCCGCCTCCACCGGCCGCCCTTCGAACGAGCCGGAAGGCTCCGCGCGCGGTGCTGGGGGCGATGACCGTGGCAGCGCTCCTGTGCGTCGCTCGTCGGGGTCCGCTGGGCAGTCGCCTTCATCGCAGCGTCAGGCGGCGCCCCATGGCGGACGCCATGATGCCGGCCATCGCGGCGCGTCCTTCGACCGTCCTCGTGCGGCAGCGCGCCCCTCGGCCGGCTCGCGCCCGCAGCCAGCAGGCCCCGTTCTCGCGTCCGACCGCCCCACCGCCCTCTACCTGAGCTGCCCCGCCGGCGTCGAAGAGCTGCTGCTCGAAGAAGCCCGCCGCATCCTCGGCCCCGCGCCCGTCATCCAGGCTTCCCGTGGCGGCATCGAAGTCCAGCCCGCACTCACCCTGCGCACGCCCGCCGAGCGGCAGGCCGCCCTCATCGACAGCGCCATGCGCCTGAACCTCGAGAGCCGCCTGGCCCAGCGCGTGCTCTGGCGCGTTGCCACCCGCGTCTACCGCCACGAGGACGACATCTACGCCCTCGGCCGCACCGTCAACTGGTCCGACTGGATCACCCCCGAGCAGACCCTGCGCGTCGACGTCACCTCGCGCCGCAGCCACCTGCGCAGCCTCAACTTCGCCGGCCTGCGCACCAAGGACGCCGTCTGCGACGACCTGCGCGAGCGCACCGGCGAGCGCCCCAGCGTCGACACCCGTCACCCCGACCTGGGCCTGGTCCTCTACCTCGACGAGATGGACGCCATCCTCTATGTCGACACCTCGGGTGAGGCCCTCTTCAAACGCGGCTGGCGCGAAGACACCGGCGAGGCCCCGCTGAAGGAAACCCTCGCCGCCGCCATGCTCGCCGCCGCCGGCTGGCAAGGCCGCCCCGAAGACGGCCCCTTGCTCGATCCCTGCTGCGGTGCCGGCACCATCCCCATCGAGGCCGCGCAAATCACTTGCGACATCGCCCCGGGCCTGCAGCGCCGCTTTGCCTTCGAGCGGCTCTTGCCGTTCCGCCCGCACCTGGCTGCCTGGCAACAGCTCAAACAGGCTGCGCGCGCCCGTCAGCGTCCGCCACAAGTGGCCATCTACGCAGGCGACGTCGCCTTCCGGATGACCGACTTCGCCACCCGCAACGCCGAGCGCGCGGGCGTGAGCCACGCCATCGAGTTCAAGACGGCCGATGCCTTGCAGCGCCCCGTGCCCTGCGAAAAAGGCGTGCTGATGTTCAACCCACCCTACGGCGAGCGCATCGACACCAAAGGTTCGGTCCGCGACGCCTACGGTCAGCGTGCTGCCCAGCATGGCGATCGCTATGCCATCGATGCCGACGAGCCTGACGACCGAGCTCGCCCAGGTGTGCGCATCGCCCGCGAGAACTTCCAGGAAGACGAAGCCGCCGCTACGTTCTTCCAGCGCCTGTCCTCGCACTGGAAGAAGAGCCACACCGGCTGGACCGCCTGGATCCTCAGCCCCGACATGAAGCTGCCCGGTGCCATGCGCCTGAAGGAAAGCCGCCGCGTCGTCATGTTCAACGGCCCGATCGAGTGCCGCCTCTTCCGATTCGACCTGGTCGCCGGCAGCAACAAGCCCCGTCCCGCTTCCAAGGACCCCCACACGGCGGATCCGACCGACACGCCCGAGGGCTGAGCTGTACCTGCGCTCAGGCCCCCATGGTCGCTGCGATCACGCTGAGCACCGCCAATGGGGCCGTGTCTGCGCGCAGCACCCGCCGACCCAGGCTCACCGCTTGCCACCCGCCAGACAGGGCCAAGTCCTCTTCTTGCGGCGTCAGCCCACCTTCCGGCCCGCTGAGGAAACACCAGTTCTCGCAGGCTGCCGTCGTCGCCCCTGCCTCGGTGGCCGTGGGCTGCCGCGCTCGATCAGCCAGCAGCCCATCGAGCCAGCGGCCCACTGGCGTTGCATCGCGCAGGCTCAGCACCCCGCGCGCATGCCAGGCGCCCTCGGTCCGGCTTGCCCCGATCGATCGGCCGCTGGCCGTCGGCCTGGCCGCCCCCGCCGTCTCCGCCACGCATGCGACAGCTTCGGCCTGCGCAGCCTGCTCAAGCCAAGCCAGCGAAGGCACCACCGGCAGCACCTGCGGCACCACCGCCCGCCCGCACTGTTCGCTCGCCGCAATCGCCACCGACTGCCAGTGAGCCACCTTTTTGGCGGCTCGCTCACCATCCAGTCGCAGCACCGACCGCGTGCACAACAAGGGCTGGATGGCGTGCGCCCCCAGCTCCGTTGCTTTTTCCACCAGTGTGTCCATCCGGTCATTGGCCGTCATCCCGACGGCCACTGTCACCCGAACCGGCAACTCTCGGTCGTTCTGAATGCGGTGCAGCACCCGCACGTGCACGACCTTGCGCCCCATCTCCGTGACCTCGGCCTGCCACTCCGCCCCGAGGCCATCGAAGACCCTCAGGCCTTCACCCGGCTGCATGCGCAGCACCTGCACATGCCGCGACGGCCCCTCTTCAAGGGCGAACACCGCCCCACTGACGTCCAGCGTCCGTTCATTCACATGCAAGCGAGGACCCATTGACACGTTCTGCTTCTCCTGCGCCACGAGCGCGGTGTTTGACATAGACACACATGAGCGAGGTGCCTGAGCACCCGGGCCATCTTGCTTCGGCCGGTGGCCGCGAGCGCTGACACGGGCAGCCACTCTAAATAAAGAGCCAGCTTGCGCCCACCTGTGCTGGGTGAGCATCGACGCACCCCGCCAGACGGCCTTGCGCCTCGCTCGCCCATCCATCCAGGAGGTGAATCTTGTCGTGACAGCCCTTTTGTGGCGGCTGTGTTGCATTGTCTGCCACGTGGTGCATCTGCCACGCCACAGTCGCTGTATGATCTCGCGCCTCGGCGCGCCCACTTAGGCGAGCGCCAGAGTGACCCCCAAGTGGCCCGTTTGAGACGCCCAGAAGCGCCCCGAATGCAGAAAGTTGAAGATTTTTCGCGCAGGGGCTTGCGCAGGGTGTCAAAAGGGTGCCATAATTGCATTCTTCGCTGATGACGCAGACAAAACAACGCAGCAAACAGCTGCAGCAGTTGAGTCAACCAAGTCAAGCGATCGTTCTTTAAAAATCAACAGCCGATAAGCGTGGGTGTTTGGTTCTGTGAGGTGCGCTGGCGTCGCAAGATGCTAGGTCCTTGGACCAAACGCTCATGGAAATAGAAGTGTCAAATGTCACTTCAATTCCTAGAGTGAGTTTACAGAGATTGAACTGAAGAGTTTGATCCTGGCTCAGATTGAACGCTGGCGGCATGCCTTACACATGCAAGTCGAACGGTAACAGGTCTTCGGATGCTGACGAGTGGCGAACGGGTGAGTAATGCATCGGAACGTGCCCAGTAGTGGGGGATAGCCCGGCGAAAGCCGGATTAATACCGCATACGACCTGAGGGTGAAAGGGGGGGATCGCAAGACCTCTCGCTATTGGAGCGGCCGATGTCAGATTAGCTAGTTGGTGGGGTAAAGGCCTACCAAGGCAACGATCTGTAGTTGGTCTGAGAGGACGACCAGCCACACTGGGACTGAGACACGGCCCAGACTCCTACGGGAGGCAGCAGTGGGGAATTTTGGACAATGGGCGCAAGCCTGATCCAGCAATGCCGCGTGCAGGAAGAAGGCCTTCGGGTTGTAAACTGCTTTTGTCAGGGAAGAAATCTTCTGGGTTAATACCTCGGGAGGATGACGGTACCTGAAGAATAAGCACCGGCTAACTACGTGCCAGCAGCCGCGGTAATACGTAGGGTGCGAGCGTTAATCGGAATTACTGGGCGTAAAGCGTGCGCAGGCGGCTTTGCAAGACAGAGGTGAAATCCCCGGGCTCAACCTGGGAACTGCCTTTGTGACTGCAAGGCTAGAGTACGGCAGAGGGGGATGGAATTCCGCGTGTAGCAGTGAAATGCGTAGATATGCGGAGGAACACCAATGGCGAAGGCAATCCCCTGGGCCTGTACTGACGCTCATGCACGAAAGCGTGGGGAGCAAACAGGATTAGATACCCTGGTAGTCCACGCCCTAAACGATGTCAACTGGTTGTTGGACGGCTTGCTGTTCAGTAACGAAGCTAACGCGTGAAGTTGACCGCCTGGGGAGTACGGCCGCAAGGTTGAAACTCAAAGGAATTGACGGGGACCCGCACAAGCGGTGGATGATGTGGTTTAATTCGATGCAACGCGAAAAACCTTACCTACCCTTGACATGTCAAGAATCTTGCAGAGATGTGAGAGTGCTCGAAAGAGAACTTGAACACAGGTGCTGCATGGCCGTCGTCAGCTCGTGTCGTGAGATGTTGGGTTAAGTCCCGCAACGAGCGCAACCCTTGTCATCAGTTGCTACGAAAGGGCACTCTGATGAGACTGCCGGTGACAAACCGGAGGAAGGTGGGGATGACGTCAGGTCCTCATGGCCCTTATGGGTAGGGCTACACACGTCATACAATGGCCGGTACAGAGGGCTGCCAACCCGCGAGGGGGAGCCAATCCCAGAAAACCGGTCGTAGTCCGGATCGCAGTCTGCAACTCGACTGCGTGAAGTCGGAATCGCTAGTAATCGCGGATCAGCTTGCCGCGGTGAATACGTTCCCGGGTCTTGTACACACCGCCCGTCACACCATGGGAGCGGGTTCTGCCAGAAGTAGTTAGCCTAACCGCAAGGAGGGCGATTACCACGGCAGGGTTCGTGACTGGGGTGAAGTCGTAACAAGGTAGCCGTATCGGAAGGTGCGGCTGGATCACCTCCTTTCTGGAAAACACTGAAGTCCTTGAATCATCTTCGGGTGGATCAAGAGATGGAAGTCATCAAAAGAAGCGTGCTTCGAGGAATCAGGCACCCACACTTATCGGTTGTTGATTGAGCAAAGAGCAAGAGTGAATACAGTTGGGTCTGTAGCTCAGTCGGTTAGAGCACCGTCTTGATAAGGCGGGGGTCGTTGGTTCGAATCCAACCAGACCCACCAACCTGGTCAAGCACACTGGGGGATTAGCTCAGCTGGGAGAGCACCTGCTTTGCAAGCAGGGGGTCGTCGGTTCGATCCCGTCATCCTCCACCATTCATTGGTGATCATCTTGCTCTTGAGCTTGGGGTTGTAGACCTGAGCGCCAATCGGATCTGTTCCGGCTGGTGTTGAGGTCTACAGCTGAAAAGCTGTTTGTTCTTTAAAAATTCGTAGAGTCGAAATCAGCGTTGCTGGTGGAAAGCGTCCATTCGTAAAGGGTTGGGCGCACCGTGCCGCCAGCAACATCTTGATTGCGTCAAAACAGACTTCAATGTGAAAGACACGAAAGTGAATCATTGAAGATCGGCAAACGCGTAAGTCACATGCTTAAACCTGCATGTGACACTCAAACAGTCCTTGACCGACGGTCCGTCAGGCCGTCAAAGTTATAGGGTCAAGTGACTAAGTGCATGTGGTGGATGCCTTGGCGATTACAGGCGATGAAGGACGTGATAGCCTGCGAAAAGCTTCGGGGAGCTGGCAAATTAGCTTTGATCCGGAGATATCCGAATGGGGAAACCCACCCGCAAGGGTATCTGCAACTGAATACATAGGTTGCAGAGGCGAACCGAGTGAACTGAAACATCTAAGTAACTCGAGGAAAAGACATCAACCGAGATTCCGAAAGTAGTGGCGAGCGAAATCGGAACAGCCTAGTGCTCTTTAGCAGTCGACTTATCAAAACAGCTTGGAAACGCTGGCCATAGTGGGTGATAGCCCCGTATGAGAAAAGTCTTCTGTGGAACTGAGTGCACGATAAGTAGGGCGGGACACGTGAAATCCTGTCTGAAGATGGGGGGACCATCCTCCAAGGCTAAATACTCGTAATCGACCGATAGTGAACAAGTACCGTGAGGGAAAGGCGAAAAGAACCCCGGGAGGGGAGTGAAATAGATCCTGAAACCGCATGCATACAAAAAGTCGGAGCCGCAAGGTGACGGCGTACCTTTTGTATAATGGGTCAGCGACTTACATTCAGTGGCGAGGTTAACCGAATAGGGAAGCCGAAGAGAAATCGAGTCCGAATAGGGCGTTCAGTCGCTGGGTGTAGACCCGAAACCAAGTGATCTATCCATGGCCAGGATGAAGGTGCGGTAACACGCACTGGAGGTCCGAACCGACTAGTGTTGCAAAACTAGCGGATGAGCTGTGGATAGGGGTGAAAGGCTAAACAAACTTGGAAATAGCTGGTTCTCTCCGAAAACTATTTAGGTAGTGCCTCAAGTATTACCGTCGGGGGTAGAGCACTGTTTAGGCTAGGGGGTCATGGCGACTTACCAAACCTATGCAAACTCCGAATACCGATGAGTACAGCTTGGGAGACAGTGCACCGGGTGCTAACGTCCGGACACAAGAGGGAAACAACCCAGACCGCCAGCTAAGGTCCCTAAAATTGGCTAAGTGGGAAACGAAGTGGGAAGGCTAAAACAGTCAGGATGTTGGCTTAGAAGCAGCCATCATTTAAAGAAAGCGTAATAGCTCACTGATCGAGTCGTCCTGCGCGGAAGATGTAACGGGGCTCAAGCCAGTTACCGAAGCTGCGGATTCACAGTTTACTGTGAGTGGTAGGAGAGCGTTCTGTAAGCCTGAGAAGGTGTCTTGAGAAGGATGCTGGAGGTATCAGAAGTGCGAATGCTGACATGAGTAGCGTTAAAGGGGGTGAAAAGCCCCCTCGCCGAAAGCGCAAGGTTTCCTACGCAACGTTCATCGGCGTAGGGTGAGTCGGCCCCTAAGGCGAGGCAGAGATGCGTAGCTGATGGGAAACAGGTCAATATTCCTGTACCGATCTATGGTGCGATGTGGGGACGGAGAAGGTTAGCTCAGCCAACTGTTGGAATAGTTGGTTCAAGCCTGTAGTCGTGCCTGGTAGGCAAATCCGCCGGGCTTAGATGAGGGGTGATAACGGGTCTGCTTGCAGACGAAGTGAGTGATACCCTGCTTCCAGGAAAAGCCACTAAGCTTCAGCCATAGACGACCGTACCGCAAACCGACACTGGTGCGCGAGATGAGTATTCTAAGGCGCTTGAGAGAACTCTGGAGAAGGAACTCGGCAAATTGACACCGTAACTTCGGAAGAAGGTGTGCCTTTAGTAGGTGAACCATTTACTTGGGGAGCCCAATGAGGTCGCAGAGAATCGGTGGCTGCAACTGTTTAATAAAAACACAGCACTCTGCAAAGACGAAAGTCGACGTATAGGGTGTGACGCCTGCCCGGTGCTGGAAGATTAATTGATGGGGTGCAAGCTCTTGATCGAAGTCCCAGTAAACGGCGGCCGTAACTATAACGGTCCTAAGGTAGCGAAATTCCTTGTCGGGTAAGTTCCGACCTGCACGAATGGCGTAATGATGGCCACACTGTCTCCTCCAGAGACTCAGCGAAGTTGAAATGTTTGTGATGATGCAATCTCCCCGCGGAAAGACGGAAAGACCCCATGAACCTTTACTGTAGCTTTACATTGGACTTTGAACAGATCTGTGTAGGATAGGTGGGAGGCTTTGAAGCCAGGACGCTAGTTCTGGTGGAGCCAACGTTGAAATACCACCCTGGTGTGTTTGAGGTTCTAACCTTGGCCCGTTATCCGGGTTGGGGACAGTGTATGGTGGGCAGTTTGACTGGGGCGGTCTCCTCCCAAAGTGTAACGGAGGAGTTCGAAGGTACGCTAGGCACGGTCGGAAATCGTGCTGATAGTGCATAGGCATAAGCGTGCTTGACTGCGAGACTGACAAGTCGAGCAGGTACGAAAGTAGGACTAAGTGATCCGGTGGTTCTGTATGGAAGGGCCATCGCTCAACGGATAAAAGGTACTCTGGGGATAACAGGCTGATACCGCCCAAGAGTTCATATCGACGGCGGTGTTTGGCACCTCGATGTCGGCTCATCTCATCCTGGGGCTGTAGCCGGTCCCAAGGGTATGGCTGTTCGCCATTTAAAGAGGTACGTGAGCTGGGTTTAAAACGTCGTGAGACAGTTTGGTCCCTATCTTCCGTGGGCGCTGCAAGATTGAGAGAGCCTGCTCCTAGTACGAGAGGACCGGAGTGGACACACCTCTGGTGTATCGGTTGTCACGCCAGTGGCATTGCCGAGTAGCTAAGTGTGGAAGAGATAACCGCTGAAAGCATCTAAGCGGGAAACTCGTCTCAAGATGAGTCTTGCCGGGGCCTTGAGCCCCCTGAAGGGTCGTTGTAGACCACGACGTTGATAGGTTGGGTGTGGAAGCGCAGTAATGCGTTAAGCTAACCAATACTAATTGCCCGTGAGGCTTGACCCTATAACTTTGATGATCTGATACCAGGTCGTCAGGACTGTGAGGCTGTGCATGATCGCCAGCCGCGTGAACCGATGGGTGTACGCTTGCAAAGAAGCGAGCCCTCTGCGACAACGCAATCAAGATACGAATTCGACTCTGCGAATGAACTGCACCAGGCAAAGCCTCGTGCAGTGAACAGTTTAAGCCTGATGACCATAGCGAGTTGGTCCCACTCCTTCCCATCCCGAACAGGACAGTGAAACGACTCAGCGCCGATGATAGTGCGGATTCCCGTGTGAAAGTAGGACATCGTCAGGCTACTTACTCCAACAAAGCCCCTGCTCTGCAGGGGCTTTGGTTTCTCCAAGAGGTGAGCGCACCGCAAGGCTGCTGCTCGCCCGACGGGGGCTGTGTTGTGAGGCTCCTACCAAGCATGCTGAGCGCGCTTCGATCAAAAAAATCGAAGCGAAGCAAAAAAGTTTGCCAAGGTGCTTGACAACACAGTGGAAAGCGAGTGATAATCTCGCTTCTGTGCTGACAACAAGTCAGAAACGTTCTTTAAAAATCAACAGCCGATAAGCGTGGGTGTTTGGTTCTGTGAGGTGCGCTGGCGTCGCAAGATGCTAGGTCCTTGGACCAAACGCTCATGGAAATAGAAGTGTCAA
>SCMV01000056.1 GCA_005502875.1 Comamonadaceae bacterium 2PF
GGCGTCGCGTTCACGGTCTTGGGGGTGACGGGCGCAGCGGTTGCGGCTTCGGGCGCGGCCAGGGTGGCCGGCTGGGAGGTTTGTTCGTTCATCGGGGTCGAATTATCCGCCCATTGCTGCTTTTTTGCGCAAGCAAATGCGGCCAACGGCCCCTCATTTCACCGTCCGGGGGACGGAAAACGGCGGAATCGGGGCCATTTGGGGCCCCATCCGCCTGTTTCGGCGCGTCGCCCACCCGGGGGCGAACAGCTCAGAAGGTGAAGCCCACCTCGGTGCGGAGCCCGCCGTGATCCGCCTCCGCGCGCTCAAGCAGGTGCGCCAGCGGGCCCAGGCCCTGGTAGCGAGAGGCCACGCGGTGGGCGTAGGTCCACACCCGGGGGATGTCGGCCAGGTACTGCTGTTTGCCGTCGCGGATGGCCAGGCGAGCGAAGATGCCCAGCACCTTGATGTGGCGCTGCAGGCCCATCCACTCGAAATCGCGCCAGAAGTCACCGAAGTCCTCTGGCACGGGCAGACCGGCCTTGCGCGCCTTTTCCCAGTGGCGCACGGCGTAATCGAGCTGCACGTCCTCGTCCCACATCACGTAGGCATCGCGCAGCAGCGAGACCAGGTCGTAGGTGACGGGGCCGCGCACGGCGTCCTGGAAGTCGATGACGCCTGGGCGGGCCTGCGCATCAGCCGGGTCGGCCATCAGGTTGCGAGAGTGGTAATCGCGGTGCACCAGCACCACCGGCTGGGCCAGAACCTGGGCCTTGATCAAACCGAAGGCCCGACTCAGCACCTCCCGGGCCTTGTCGTCGAGCACCTGACCGCGCAGCTGGGTGAAGTACCAGTCGGGGAACAGGTCGAGCTCTCGCTGCAAAAGGGCGTCGTCGTAGGGCGGCAGGCCTTCGGCCGACACGGTCTGCAGGCGCACCAGCTCGTCCAGGGCGGCGTTGTAGCGGGCGCGGTTGCCGGCATCCTGCGGATGCTCGACGTCAAGGGTGGACAGCAAGGTGTGGGCGCCCAGGTCGGACAGCAGCATGAAACCTTGCGCCTCGTCCCAGTCCAGGATGCGTGGCACGTTCACGTCGCCCGAGGCCAGCAGGCGGTCGACCGCGACGAAGGGTCGGCAGTCTTCGTGGCTGGGCGGGGCGTCCATGATGATGAGCGGGCCGCCTGCCGCATCGATGCGGAAGTAGCGGCGAAAGCTCGCGTCGGCGCTGGCCGAACGCAGGCTGTCTGCGCGCAGGCCAAGGTCGGCCGGCCGAGAGCGCAGCCAGGCGTCAAAGGCCTGCTGGCGGGCGGGATCGGTCCAGGAGATGGGGGCGGCGGCGACTTGGCTCATGCGGCTTGGCTCGTGAAATAATGCGGCGATTCTAGGCAAGGCCGGCTCACCCATCAGGAAGCCGCTGCCGCAGCCCCACTGCGACGCGCCCCGTGACCGTGAGCACCTCCTTGAACCGACGCCCTTCGCCCCAGCACCACCCGATCCGACGCCGCACAGCGGCCGCGACGCCCATCTGGCGTCCTGTGGCCCTGGCCGCAGCCTGCCTGGCGGGTCCGCTGCACGCGCCCTCGCAGGCCCAGGTTGCCGAGCCGCCACCCATCACCTCGTCGCCGGCCAGCCCGGTGTCACAGGCGCCCAGCGCCGCCTCGAGCGCCGACCCGGCCTCGCGCATGAGCTTTTCCCTGCCATCGCCGCGCCTGCAGCGCCGCGACGCCAAGGAGCCCTTGTTTTTCGAGGCCGACCAGCTGGGCGGCGAAGCCAGCATCCTCACGCGGGCCACCGGCTCGGTGCGGTTGCGCCAGGGTGACCTGGCCATGCGCGCCGACGAGATCACCCACACCCAGGCCGACAACACCGCCAAGGCGCAAGGCAAGGTGCGCATCGTCAGCAAGGGCAACCTGTTCACCGGCCCCGAACTGACGCTGCGCCTGGACACGCTGGAAGGCAACTTCGTGCGACCCGAGTTCTGGCTCGCCCGCACGCAAGCCGGCGGGGACGCCCTGCTGGTCGAGTTCCTGGGCGAAGACCGCCTGCGCGCCCACCAGACCAGCTACTCCAGCTGCCGCCCCGAGGACATGCCCGACGGCAGCCCGGGCAAGCCCGACTGGGAGCTGCGCACCAGCGAGGTCTACCTTGACTTCGCGGCCAGCGAAGGCACCGCCAAGAATGCCGTCATCCGCTTCATGGACGTGCCCATCCTGGCCGCGCCCACGCTGACCTTTCCGCTGGACAACCAACGCAAGTCCGGCTTGCTGCCGCCGTCGTTCTATTTCGACAGCAACAGCGGCTTCGAGTTCTCGACGCCCTACTACTGGAACATCGCCCCCGAGCAGGACGCCACCATCGCGCCCACCCTGTCGGCCCGGCGCGGCGTTGGGCTCGACCTCGAGTACCGCTACCTGACGACCACCGACACCGGCAAGGTGCACTTGTACGGCCTGCCGAACGACCGCCTCACGGGCGACCGCCGCAGCCTGGTCGACTTCACGCACAAGGGGCGCTTCCGCACCGGCAACACGCTGGCGCAGAACCAGTACGACATCAAGTGGCTGCGCGCCTCGGATGACGACTACTGGAAGGACTTCTCGCACAACCTGCCTTCGCCCACGCCGCGCCTGTTCGACAGCCACGTCAAGTTCGACTCCACGCTGAACGACCGCACCTGGGGCCTGGGCAACAGCCAGACCAACTTCTACGCGGCCGTGCAGTCCTGGCAAACGCTGCGCGACCTCGACCCCGACTCCGACCCGGAACTCAGCCGCATCGAGGCCCCGTATCGGCGCGAGCCACAACTGGGCTTTCGCAGCCGCAGCAGCTCCGATGCGGGCACGGTGTTCAACCTGCAAGGCGAGTTCAACCGCTTCGCCCACACCGACATCGCCAAGGTCACCGGCAACCGGGTGAACCTCAACGGCCGCCTGGAGCGCCGCTTCGACCTGCTGGGCATCTCCGTGCTGCCTGCGGTGGCGGTGCGCGGCATCAGCTACGACCTCGATCGCAACAACGCGCTGGCGGCCAGCGGCTCGCGCGCGAGCACCTCGATCGCCGTGCCCACGTTCAGCCTGGACAGCGGTTTTTCGATGGAGCGCGACACGCAACTCTTCGGCCGCGACCTGGTGCAGACGCTGGAGCCGCGCGTGATGTACGTCTACACGCCCTACCGGCGCCAGGACGACTTGCCGCGCTTTGACAGCGCCCCACGCGACTTCAACCAGTACGCCGTTTTCAACGACAACGGCTTCACTGGCGGCGACCGCATCACCGACGCCAACCAGGTGACGGTGGGCGTGACCTCGCGCCTGATCGACAGCGCCACCGGCGTCGAGGCCCTGCGCCTTGGCATCGCTCAGAAGGTGCTGCTGGCGGACCAGCGCATCAACCCGCAAGGCGAAGGCCCGATCACCCAGAAGCTCTCAGACTTGCTGTTGCTGGCTTCCACCTCGGTGATCCCGAACTGGAACCTCGACAGCACGCTGCAATACGGCGCACAAGAAAAGCGCACCGAACAAGGCACCGTGGGCGTGCGCTACTCGCCCGGCGCCTGGCGCACCGTCAGCGCCACCTACCGCTACACCCGCGAGGCGAGCGAGCAGGTGGAGCTGGGCTGGCAATGGCCCCTGGCCGGCCGCACCCCACCGCTGCAACAGCTGATGACCCAGGCGAGCTCGCCCGACCTCATGCAGGTCAACCCGCGGCGCGCAGGCACCAACGCTTGCGGTGGCGCCTGGTACTCCGTGGGCCGCGTGACCCACAGCATGCGCGACAAGCGCGTGATCAACTCCCTGATCGGCCTCGAATATGACGCCGGCTGCTGGATCGGCCGCGTGGTCGCCGAGCGCGTGGCGCTGGGCCAGAGCAAGGCCAACACCCGCATCATGTTCCAGCTTGAACTGCTGGGCCTGTCGCAGCTGGCGCTGGGCGCCAACCCGCTGCGCGTGCTGCAGCAAAATGTCCCTGGTTACCGCCTGCTGCGTGAAGAGGGCCAGCCCCTGAACGTGCCAAGCACCCCGACGAGTTCCCAAGATGAATGACCGCAATTTCCCGGGCGCGCGCCGCTGGCTGCCGCTGATCTGCCTGAGCCTGTTCGTTGGCGCCGTCACGCCAGGCTGGGCTCAGCTGCGTCGGCCCGATGGCCCCAGCTTGTCACCGCGCATCCCCGGTGACCGCTCGCTGAGCACCGACCTGCAACTCAGTGGGGCCCCACGCACCAGCGACTACATCGTCGCCGTGGTCAACCAGGAGCCCATCACCCACACCGAGATCGACAAGCGGGTGCAGCGCGTCATCGAAAGCGCACCCGCCAACGCCCGACTGCCCGGCGCCGACGAACTGCGCCGCCAGGTGCTCGACGCCCTGATCGACGAGAAGGTGCAGCTGTCCCACGCGCGCAACCTGGGCATGGGCGTGAGCGAGGCCGAACTCGACACCGCCATCGAAAACATCGCAGCGCAGAACCAGATGACCATGGCCGAGCTGCGCGAGCGCATGCGCAACGATGGGCTGGACTTCGAGCGCTACCGCGCCAGCCTGAGCGAGCAGATCCTGATCCAGCGCATCCGCGAGCGCGAAGTCACGCCGCGCATCCAGATCAGCGAAGAAGAGGTCAACGGCTTCCTGGCCTCCGACCCGGCTGCGCAAACCGAATCGGCGCTGAACCTCGCGCACGTCCTCATCAAGGTGCCTGAGCAAGCCAGCCCGCAAGAGGTGCAAAAGCTCCAGGCCAAGGCCGAGGACATCCAGCGCAAGGCCGCTGCGGGCGTGAGTTTCTCGCAGCTGGTCAAGCAGTTCTCGGACGATCGCAGCACGCACGACAGCGGCGGCGCCTTCGGGCTGCGCGAGGTCAGCGCCTTGCCCGATGTCTTCGTCAAGGCCGTGGCCAACATCAAGGTGGGTCAGGTCGCGCCCTTGATCCGATCGCGCGCCGGCTTTCACGTCATCAAGCTGGTCGAGCGCGAGAACGCCGCCCAGGCCAGCTACACCCAGCAACGCGCACGTCACATCCTGCTGCGCAGCGCCCCGGGTCAGAACACCCGCGAGCTCGTCAACCGCATGCAGGAGATCCGCCGCCAGATCATGGAAGGCCAGGCCAGCTTTGCGCAGCAAGCTCGCCAGCACTCCGAAGATGGCAGCGGCGCCAAGGGCGGCGAGCTGGGCTGGAGCTCTCCTGGCCAGTTCGTGCCCGAGTTTGAAAAGGCGGTGCTCGCGCTTCAACCCGGCCAGATCTCGGAGCCCGTGGTCAGCCGCTACGGCGTGCACCTGATCCAGTTGCTCGAGCGCCGCGAGGTGCAGCTCAGCGACGCCCAGCGACGCGAAGCCGCCCGCAGCGTGCTGCGCGAGCGCCGTTTCGAAGCCACCTACGAAGATTGGGCGCGCGAGTTGCGCGCCGCCGCTTACGTGGAAATGCGCGATGCGCCCTGATCGCCCTCAGCCGCGTTCGGGCACGCGTCGCCCCGTGGCGGGTGGTGGTGGCCATGTGGCGCGCAAACGCTTCGGCCAGAATTTCCTGGTCGACCATGGCGTGATCGACGAGATCGTGCGCGCCATCGCCCCCAAGCCAGGCGAGGCGCTGGTGGAAATCGGCCCCGGCCTGGGTGCCCTGACCAACCCGGTCGTCGAGCGCAGCGAAAAGCTCACCGTGATCGAGCTCGACCGCGACCTGGCCGCCCGGCTTCGCAAGCGCCAAGAGCTCAAGGTGGTCGAGTCGGACGTGCTCAAGGTCGACTTCGCCGCCCTGGCGGCCGAGGCCGGGCAGAAGCTGCGCGTCATCGGCAACCTGCCCTACAACATCTCCAGCCCCATCCTCTTTCACCTGCTGCCAGTGGCCGAACACGTGGTCGACCAGCACTTCATGCTGCAAAAAGAGGTGGTGGACCGCATGGTGGCCCAGCCTGGCTGCAAGGACTACAGCCGCCTGAGCGTGATGCTGCAGTGGCGCTACGACATGGCCTGCGTGGTGGACGTGCCGCCCGAATCGTTCGACCCGCCTCCGAAGGTGGACTCGGCCGTGGTGCGCATGACGCCCTGGGCCCAGCCCGAGGCGGTCGATGTGCAGGTGCTCGAGAAGATGGTGGCCGTGGCGTTCTCGCAGCGCCGCAAGATCTTGCGCCACACGCTGGGCGCCTGGATGGCCGAGCGCGGCCTCGAAGGCGGCTTCGACCTGCAGCGTCGCGCCGAAGAAGTGCCGGTGGCCGATTACATCGCCCTGGCACGCCGCGCGGCGGCTGGCTGATCGAGCAGGCGCTGCGCGAAGCTGCAACCGCGAGCCACCGACGCACGGGGCGGGGCCAACCAGGCCCTGCCGCCCCGTAAACTGCCTGCATGAAGACATACCTCGTTGGCGGCGCCGTGCGCGACAGGCTCCTGGGCCGCCCCCAGGGCGACCGGGACTGGGTGGTCGTGGGTGCCACCCCCGAGGCCATGCTGCAAGCCGGGTTTCGCCCGGTGGGCAAGGACTTCCCGGTTTTCCTGCACCCCGAGACGGGTGAAGAACACGCCCTGGCCCGCACCGAGCGCAAGAGCGGCCGGGGCTACCACGGCTTCGAATGCCATGCCTCGCCCGATGTCAGCCTAGAAGAAGACCTGACCCGGCGCGACCTGACCATCAACGCCATGGCCGAAGACGACGATGGCAGCCTGATCGACCCTTGGGGTGGCCAGCGAGACCTGGCCACGCGCGTGCTGCGCCACGTCTCGCCCGCTTTCGCCGAAGACCCGGTTCGCATCCTGCGCCTGGCCCGCTTCGCCGCACGCCTGCCCGAGTTCACCGTCGCGCCCGAGACCCTGGCGCTGATGAGGGGCATGGTCGCCGACGGCGAAGTGGACCACCTCGTGGCCGAACGCGTCTGGCAGGAGCTGGCCCGTGGCCTGATGGAGGATCGCCCCTCGCGCATGTTCGAGGTGCTGCGCGAGTGCGGCGCCCTGGCCCGCCTGCTGCCCGAGGTCGATCGCCTGTGGGGCGTGCCCCAGCGCGCCGAGCACTACCCCGAGGTCGACACCGGCGTGCACCTGATGATGGTGCTGGACATGAGCGCCCGCCTGCACAGCTCGCTGCCGGTGCGCTATGCCTGCCTGGGGCACGATTTGGGCAAGGGCACCACGCCCGCCGACGTGCTGCCGCGCCACCTGGGACACGAAGACCGCAGCGCGAAACTGCTGCAACTGGTGGGACAACGCCTGCGCGTGCCCAACGATTGCCGCGAACTGGCCGACGTGGTGGCGCGCGAGCACGGCAACATCCACCGCAGCGAAGAGCTGAACGCCGAGTCCGTGCTCAGGTTGCTCGAACGCTGTGACGCCATCCGCAAACCGCAGCGATTTGACGACGTGCTGCAAGCCTGCGAGTGCGACGCCCGAGGTCGACTCGGCTGGACCGAGCGCCCCTACCCCCAGGCCGAGCGCCTGCGTCATGCGCTGCGAGCGGCCTTGTCGGTCGACACCAGCGAGCTGTCGGCTGCGGCCATGGCTCAGGGCAGGCAGGGCAAGGACATCGGTCGCGTCATCCAGCAGGCGCGCACCCAGGCCGTTGCCGCCACCTTGCCACCCAAGGGCTGACCCTGAGCCCATGGGGCGGCGCAGCGAGCGGGCGAACCCAGTTTGTCTTGCCAGCGCCCCCGGTGACGCAACCGCCCCCCTGCACAAGCCTGCAGCATGCGGATGATCGACAGTCTTTCCTTCACCGAGGTGCTGCCAAGACGTGACCCGAGCCGCCCCCTCCCCCTCCCTGCCGCCAGAAACCACCGCCGTCACAGGCCCCATCTCCTGGGCAGACTGGGCGTGGGCCGTGTTGCGCGCCACCCCCGAGCTGCCCCGGCTGTTGCCTGGCCTGGTGCGCCTGGCCTGGCTGCGACCGCACCAGCTGGGCTCGATCGGGCGCACCTTCGAGCTCCGAGCCAGCGGCCATCCCCAGCGCATCGCCCTGCGATTCGAGGACCGCAGCTGGACCTATGGCGAGCTCAACGCCTGGGCCAACCGCGTGGCGCACAGCTTGAAACGATCCGGTTTGCGATCGGGGCAGGCCGTTGGCATCCTGATGGAGAACCGCCCCGAGGTCATCGCCTGCGCCCTGGGCATCGTCAAGCTCGGCGGCATCGCCACGCTGCTCAACCACCACCTGCGAGACGAGGCTCAGGCCCACAGCCTGCACCTGAGCCGCCCCCGCATCGTGCTGGTGGGCCAGGAATGCGAAGCGGTCGTGCGCTCCCTGCCTCAGGCTGCCTTGGACGAGCTGAACATCGACTGGTGGTCGGAGACCCGCCTGCAGGACGCCTGCGCGCAAGCGCCCGACACCAACCTGCCCGAGACCGCGGGCATCGCGCTGAGCCAGCCCTGCTTTCACATCTTCACCTCGGGCTCGACCGGCTTGCCCAAGGCCTCGGTGATGAGCCACTACCGCTGGCATCGCTGCATGCTGGGCATGGGCGAGCTGGGCCTGCGCCTGCGCCAGGACGACGTGCTCTACTGCGCCTTGCCGCTGTATCACAACAACGCGCTGACCGTGTCCTGGGGCGCCACCGTGGGCGCGGGCGCCTGCCTGGCCTTGGGGCGCAAGTTCAGTGCTTCGGGCTTCTGGCAGGACATCCGCCGCCACCGCGCCACGGCCTTTTCCTACATCGGCGAGCTGTGCCGCTACCTGCTCAACCAGGCACCTCGGGCCGACGACGCTCAACACGGCGTTCGCGCCATCATCGGCAACGGCCTGCGCCCTGACATCTGGGGCGCCTTCCAGCAGCGATTTGCCATCGACCACATCGCCGAGTTCTACGCCGCCAGCGAGTGCAACCTCGCTTTCGTCAACGCCCTGAACCTGCCTGGCAGCGCCGGGATGTGCCCGCTGTCCCACGCCATCGTCGCCTTCGACGTGGCCGAGGAAGCCCCCGTGCGCGAGGGGGCACAGGGCCTGATGCGCAGGGTTGAAAAGGGCCAGGTCGGCCTGCTGCTGACCGAGATCACCCACAAGGCGCCGATGGACGGCTACACGGACGAACACGCCACCGCCTCGAAGGTGCTGCGCGACGTCTTGCAGCAGGGCGACGCCTGGTTCAACACCGGCGACCTCGTGCGCGACCAGGGCTTCAGTCACATCCAGTTCATCGACCGCGTGGGCGACACCTTCCGCTGGAAGGGCGAGAACGTGGCCACCACCGAGGTCGAGGCCGCCTTGTGCGCCCAGCC
This sequence comes from Comamonadaceae bacterium 2PF, assembly GCA_005502875.1. Classification (GTDB taxonomy): domain Bacteria; phylum Pseudomonadota; class Gammaproteobacteria; order Burkholderiales; family Burkholderiaceae_C; genus Aquabacterium. Next base: position 9,161 of record SCMV01000056.1, read on the forward strand.
CGGCATCGAAGAGGCGGTGGTCTACGGGGTGCAGGTGCCGCAGGCCGATGGCCGCGCCGGCATGGCGGCCCTGCTGCTGAGCGATGCCGACACCGATCTCGATGGCGCATCCCTGATGCAGGGCCTGCGGCAGGCCTTGCCACGCTACGCCGTGCCCCTGTTCCTGCGCCTGCGCCGCCAGCATGAGTTGACCAGCACCTTCAAGCACCGCAAAGTCGATCTCAAGCGAGAGGGCTTCTTGCCCAACGACGCGAGCGAGCCCATCTGGGTGCTGAGCCCGCAGGGCTATGTGCCCCTGAGCGGCGATGCACAGGCCGCGATCGACGCAGGCCACTTCAAGTTCGAATGACCCACTGCCGCCCTGTCCCCCACCTGGAGACCCCACCATGAGCCAACTCGTCCGCATCGGCCTGCGCGCCTTGCGCAAGATCGCGGCCTCGCCACAACTGGAGGCATCGGGCCTGCGCGGGCCCACCCAGCGCCTGATCTACGAAGGCACCCGGCTGGGCTTTCAGTCGATCAACACCGCCACCCGAGGGTTCAAGGCGGTGCAGCGGCTGTCCGGGGCCAGCCGCCCGGCCCGGCGCGCAGCGACCGACCTCTTCGACCTCAACCCGAGCGAAGACCAGACCATGATGATGGACGCCATGCGCGCCTTCGCCGACGAGCAGCTGCGCCCGCATGCCCAGCAAGCCGATGCGGAGGGTGGCGTGTCGCCCCAGCTGCTGCAGGCCTTCGCCGAGTTGGGCGTGGCGGCTTTGTCGGTGCCCGATGAACTCGGTGGCGCGGGTGACACCAACGAGGTGCTGACCCAGGCGCTGATCGCCGAGCAGCTGGCCCACGGCGACCTCGGCATGGCCTGGGCCTGCCTGGCTCCTGCGGCCGTGAGCCAGGCCCTGCTGCGCTGGGGCAGCGCCTCGCAGCAGGCCACCTACCTGGGCGCCTTCGCGGGCGAGCAACCGCCCCCCGCCGCCCTGGCCCTGATGGAGCCCACGCCCCTGTTCGACCCCATGAGCCTGCGCACCCGCGCCGAGCCCGCCCCTGGCGGCGGCTACGTGCTCACCGGTGAAAAGTGCATGGTGCCCGGCGTGGCCCGGGCAGAGCTGTTCGTCGTCGCCGCCGAGTTGCCCGGACACGGACCGCAGCTCTTTGTGATCGAGGCCAACACCCCCGGCTTGAGCCACGCACCCGAGCCCACCATGGGCCTGCGCAGCGCCGCCCCGGGCCGCCTGAAGCTCGATCAAGTCAAGCTCGGCGCCGAGGCCCGACTGGGTGTCGACCAGCCCGAGGCCTACCGCGAGTGCATCCAGCTCGGGCGCCTGGCGTGGTGCGCGCTCAGCGTGGGCTGCGCCCAGGCCGTGCTCGACCTGCTGGTGCCCTACGTGAACGAGCGCCAGGCCTTTGGCGAACCCATCAGCCACCGGCAGTCGGTGGCCTTCGCGGTCTCGAACGTGGCCATCGAGCTGCAGGGCATGCGCCTGCTGACCTGGCGCGCGGCAGAGCTGGCCGATCGCCCAGATGGGCTGGCCGCCTTCGCCGACGCCGTGACGCTGGCGCGCCGCCTGTGCGCCGACAAGGGCATGCAGATCGGCAGCGATGGCGTGCAACTGCTGGGTGGCCATGGCTTCGTCAAGGAGTACCCGGTCGAGCGCTGGTACCGCGACCTGCGCGCGGTGGCGCTGATGGAGGGCGGGCTGCTGCTGTGAGGCGACGGCCCTCTTGCAGCCTTTGCAACCCTTGCAACACGCGCCCTCAACACCCCCAGCCTCGAAGGACCCCACCATGATCCACCTCGACACCCCCAAGAAATTCGCACCCCTGGTCATGCAGGCCCGCGAGGTCGCCCGCCAGGTGTTTCGCCCCATTTCCCGCGATTACGACCGTGCCGAACACGCCCGCCCGGTCGAGCTCGACATGGTCGCCGCCGCCATCCACGGCATGAACGCGGCCCTGGGTGAAAACGGCGCGGGCGCCGCCGGCGTGCGCCGCAGCGGCGAGCGCAACCCCAACGACAACGCCAACGGCAGCAACCTCTCGACCTGCCTGGGCATCATGGAGCTGTGCTGGGGCGACGTCGGCCTGCTGCTGGCCATGCCCGGACAAGGCCTGGGCAACGCGGCCATCGCGTCGGTGGCCAACGAAGAGCAGCTCGCGCGCTTCAAGGGCCGCTGGGCCGCCATGGCCATCACCGAGCCGGGCTGCGGCTCCGACTCGGCCGCCATCCGCACCTCGGCGCGGCTCGATGGCGACCACTACGTGCTCAACGGCGAGAAGATCTACGTCACCTCCGGCGACCGCGCCGACCTGGTGGTGGTCTGGGCCACGCTCGACCGCAGCCTGGGCCGCGCGGCCATCAAGTCCTTCGTGGTCGAAAAAGGCACGCCCGGCTTCGAGCTGGTGCGCCTGGAGCACAAGCTGGGCATCCGCGCCAGCGACACGGCCGCCTTCGTGCTCAAGGACTGCCGCGTGCCCAAGGCCAACCTGCTGGGCGATGCCGAGATCCAGCCCGAAAAGAGCTTTGCCGGGGTCATGCAGACCTTCGACAACACGCGGCCACTCGTGGCCGCCATGGCCGTGGGCCTGGCCCAGGCCTGCCTCGACGAGATCACGCCCCTGCTGGCCGAAGCCGGCCTGACGCTGGACGCCGACCGGCCGCTGCACCGCCAGCCCAGCGCCGTGGCCGAGCTGGTGCGCCTGCGCGCCGACCACGCCGCGGCGCGCCTGCTGACGCTGCAGGCCGCCTGGATGGCCGACAACGGCCGCCCCAATTCGCTGGAGGCCTCGATGGCCAAGGCCAAGGCAGGGCGCACCTGCGTCGACATCGCACTCAAGTGCGTGGAGCTTGCAGGCGCCGTGGGCTACAGCGAGGTCTCGATGCTGGAGAAGTGGGCCCGCGATGCCAAGATCCTCGACATCTTCGAGGGCACGCAGCAGATCCAGCTGCTGATCATTGCGCGAAGGCTGCTGGGCAAATCGTCGGCCGAGTTGAAGTGACGTGACCGCTTGCTGCCGGGTCGGTGCGCTGGCCGGCACCGGCGCTAGCGCTGGCCCGCGATCTCCCGCACGTCCTCTCGCCAGGCCGTGAGCGTGCGCTCGGCGCGTTCTCGCTGGGCCAAGGTGGTCTGCGCATGCAGGTCGGAAGCGAAGGCGCAACCGGCCTTGACCCAGCGCTGCATCTGCGCCTTTCGCGCCGGCTCTTGCGGGTCGACACCGTCGAGCAACATGGCCAGCAGGCGCTGGCTGACTTGGTCGGCGGGCAACTTCTGGGCTTGCGTGTCCTGGAGCAGTTGCACGTAACGCCCCTGAAAGCGCTGCAGCTCCTGCAGCACCGTTCGGGCGCTGAAGGGCAGGTCCATCACCTTGCGCACCAGGTGTTCACGTTGTGCGGCAGAGAAGTCACCGTACACCAGGCCACCCCACTCTTCGATGAAATCGACGGCCAGACCCGCCTGCTCGCGCGGATCGTCCGAGATGTACTTGTCGCGGTGCTCGTCGTTGAGGTCTTCGAAGAAGGCCTGCACCCGGCTGACCTGGGGCGGCCCCAGGTGCACCATGACGGCGGCCGCCAGCGGGGTCGCCGCAGCAAAGGCTTGCTTGCTCATCGCGAGGTAGGCGTCGCGCCGCTCGCAGGCCAGCTCGGGGCTGATCGGGTCGCGCACATCGAGTGCGGCCTGCTGCAGCAAGCGGGCCACCTGAGGCATCTGCTCACGGCGGTGCCATTCGAACCAACGCCGGATGCTGGGGCGGACCAGCTCCTGCTGGTCTTCGGTGAAGTGGTGGGCAACGTTGGTGCGCCACTGCACGTAACGGGGAGCCTGGTCGTACACGAGCTGCAAGACGCTGCAGGCGGCAAGGACCAGGGTCACGGCCCCGATGAGCGCCCAGCGGAGCACGCGCTGGCGCCAAGAATGCGGGAGGTCTTCGTCAGGCAGGCGGTGCATGCGTGCACTCTAGCGCAGTGCCAACGACGACGTGCAAAGCGCGATCCGGCCGGGCATCGGCCTCGGATGGCAAAAAGCCCCCTGCCCGCGCGGGACAGGGGGATCAAAGAGAGAGGTTTCAGACGGCGATGCGGCAGGCAAACCGCATCGCCGTTTCAGGCAAGAGACAGGTCAGCGATCGTTCAGTCCGCCTGCTTACGCAGGAAGGCCGGGATCTCGATTTCGTCCATGCCGTTGCTGGCCAGCGCATCGACCTTGGCAGCGGCCTGCGTGCGGCCCGAGCGCCAGACGCTGGGCGTGTTCATGCCGCTGAAGTCGTTGCTGTGGCCCATGGCGGGGCCGCCGTGCAGGGCGGCGTGGCCGACCGGCTGGGTCAGCACCGGGATGTTGTCGGTGCCGGTGCGAGCGAAGACCTGCGGGGCGCTGTGCACCACGGTCATCGGGGCCTGCTGGCGCTTGGAGCCGCACAGGCCGGTGGCGATCACGGTCACGCGCAGCTGGTCACCCAGGGACTCATCGTAGGCCGTGCCGTAGATGACGTGGGCGTCTTCGGCGGCGTAGCGGCGGATGGTGTTCATCGCGTTGCGCGACTCGCTGAGCTTGAAGTTGGCCTTGCCAGCGGCGATCAGCACCAGCACGCCACGCGCGCCCGACAGGTCGATGCCTTCGAGCAGCGGGCAGGCCACGGCGGCTTCGGCGGCCTTGGTGGCGCGGTCCGGTCCGCCAGCGGTGGCGGTGCCCATCATGGCCTTGCCGGGCTCGCTCATCACGGTCTTGACGTCTTCGAAGTCGACGTTGACCAGGCCCGGGATGTGGATGATGTCGGAGATGCCACCCACGGCGTTCTTGAGCACGTCGTTGGCCTTGGCGAAGGCTTCTTCCTGGGTCACGTCGTCACCCAGCACCTCGAGCAGCTTCTCGTTGAGCACGACGATCAGCGAGTCGACGTTGGCCTCGAGTTCGGCCAGGCCGGCATCGGCTTGCTTGAGGCGGCGGTTGCCTTCGAATTCGAACGGCTTGGTGACCACGCCCACGGTCAGGATGCCCATTTCCTTGGCGACGCGCGCGATCACCGGTGCAGCGCCCGTGCCGGTGCCACCGCCCATGCCGGCGGTGATGAACACCATGTGCGCGCCTTCCAGCGACGAGCGGATCTGGTCCACGGCTTCTTCGGCGGCGGCGCGACCGGCTTCGGGCTTGGCGCCAGCGCCCAGACCCGAGTTGCCCAGCTGCAGCTGAAGCTCGGCGCTGGAGCGGTTGAGCGCTTGCTGGTCGGTGTTGGCGCAGATGAACTGCACGCCTTGCACGCCCTCGGCGATCATGTGCTCGACGGCGTTGCCGCCGCCACCGCCCACGCCGATCACCTTGATTTGCGTGCCCATGTCGAAGGATTCGATCATTTCGATTGCCATGTCAGACCTCTCTTTGTCTCAAGCAGTTGCCAATTGAATTACTCAGGTGGGTGTCTTCTTTGTTGAAGGTCAGAAGTTCCCCACGAACCAATCGCGCACGCGACCGAACAGGGACTGAACCGACCCCGCCTGTTGCGCCGCCTTCATCCCGCGCATGCGCGCGAGTCTTGCCTCTTCGAGCAAGCCCATGACGGTGGCCGAGCGCGGGCTGGCCACCATGTCGTGCAGTGCGCCGGAGTACAAGGGCGTGCCCTTGCGAACCGGCTTCAAGAAAATGTCTTCGGCAAGTTCGACCATGCCCGGCATCACGGCCGAGCCACCGGTCAGCACGATGCCGGACGACAGCAGTTCTTCGTACCCCGACTCGCGGATCACCTGGTGAACCAGCGAGAAGATCTCTTCGACGCGCGGCTCGATCACGCCGGCCAGGGCCTGGCGCGAGAGCATGCGCGGGGCGCGGTCGCCCAGGCCCGGCACCTCGACGTGCTCGTTGGGGTCGGCCAGCAACTGCTTGGCCACACCGAAGTCCACCTTGATGTCTTCGGCGTCCTTGGTGGGCGTGCGCAGCGCCATCGCGATGTCGCTGGTGATCAGGTCGCCGGCGATGGGGATGACCGCCGTGTGGCGCACCGAGCCGTCGGTGAAGATGGACACGTCGGTCGTGCCGGCGCCGATGTCGACCATGGCCACGCCGAGCGACTTCTCGTCTTCGGTCAGCACGGCGGCCGACGAGGCGCTGGGGTTGAGCACCAGCTGCTCGGCTTCCAGGCCGCAGCGGCGCACGCACTTGACGATGTTCTCGGCGGCGCTTTGGGCACCTGTCACGATGTGGACCTTGACCTCCAGGCGCCCGCCGCTCATGCCGATGGGCTCCTTGACCTCGTGCCCATCGATGATGAACTCTTGCGGCTCGACCAGCAGCAGGCGCTGGTCGTTGGGGATGTTGATGGCCTTGGCGGTCTCGACCACACGCTGCACATCCAGCGGCGCGACCTCCTTGTCCCGCACGATGACCATGCCGGTGGAGTTCTGCCCGCGGATGTGGCTGCCGGTGATGCCCGTCCAGACGCGGTTGATCTTGCAGTCGGCCATCAGCTCGGCTTCTTTGAGCGCCTGCTGGATGGACTGCACGGTGGCGTCGATGTTGACGACCACGCCGCGCTTCAAACCGTGAGAGGGAGCGACACCGAGGCCGGCGAGCCGGAGGTCGCCACCCGGAAGGACTTCGGCAACGACCGCCATGACTTTGGCGGTACCGATGTCGAGTCCAACTACCAGATCCTTGTATTCCTTGGCCATGGTGTGTGACGAAATTATCGATTGATATTCGGATTCAGGGAACGGGTAACGCCAGCACTTGGCTTGCGCACCACACCTGGTTTCTTCGGGTCTTCCAGCAGCGTGGTCGTGCCACGCAGTCGGACGGCATAGGCCTCGGGGTAACGCAGGTCGGCGTAGGCCAGCGGGTCCGGGTAATGGCGCTGCAATTCGGGCAGGGTGCGCACGAAGCGGCGGGCGCGTTCGGCCACCTCTTCAACGCTGCCTCGGCCCAGCATGATCTGGGCGTCGGTGTCGAGCTCGACGCTCCAGGAGCCACGGTCGGTGAGCTTGAGCCGCTCGATGTCGCCCAGCGGCGCCAAGGCTTTTTGCAAGGTGTTGAGCATCTCGAGCATGGTGGCCGACAGACCAGGCGCGGGGTTGGCGGGGGCCAGCAAGACGGGCAGGTGGTCGTCTTCGACGTCACCCGGGTTGGCCTCGAAGACCTCGCCAAAGGTGTTGACGAGCTGGTCGTCGCGGTCTTCGTGCTGCCAGTGGGCGGCGGGGCGGTGCTCTTCAAGCTGCACACGCAACTCGTTGGGCCAGACGCGCCGAACCACCGCATGGCGCACCCAGGGCACGGCCTCGAACACCTCGCGGCCCTTTTGCAGGTCGAGCATGAAGTAGCCGCCCTCCAGGCGCGGCACGATGTGGGCGCGCACGGTGGCGATGTTGTTGCGAACCAGGTCGCCTTCCAGCTTGACCTCGGTCAGGTTGAAGAAGGGCAGGCGCCCGATGCGCTGCAGGCCTGCCGCCGCGAGCAGGCACAGCCCCACCACCACCAGCCAGGCGGTGGCCACGTTCATCCAGCGCACGTCTTGCGACGCTTCGCTGGCTTCTCGCGGCAGGTGGAGGGCGGCGGCGGCTTGCATGGCTCGCTGGGTTCCGATCAGGCGTTGCGGTCCAGCGTGGCCGAAGCCAGCAGGTGCACGCAGAGTTGTTCGTAGCTCAGGCCCGCCACCTTGGCGGACATGGGCACCAGGGAGTGACCGGTCATGCCCGGCGAGGTGTTGATCTCGAGCAGGAAAGGCTGGCGGTCGCTGCGGCGGATCATCACGTCGGCGCGGGCCCAGCCACGGCAGCCCAGGGTCTTGAAGGCGCGCACCACCTCGCGCTGGATCTCGGCTTCTTCGGCCGCGTCCAGCTCGCTGGGGCACAGGTACTTGACCTCGTCGGTGAAGTACTTGTTCTGGTAGTCGTAGTTGCCGCCGGGCGCGACGATGCGGATCACCGGCAGGGCCTGGGCCTCGCCCTCGACGATGAGCACCGGGCAGGTGGTCTCTTCGCCTTCGATGAACTGCTCGCACAGCACTTCGGGGTCATGCTGGGCTGCGGCGGCGTAGGCGGCGGCACATTGGGCCACGTCGGTCACCTTGGTCAGGCCGATGGACGAGCCCTCGCGCGCCGGCTTGACGATCATGGGCGCGCCCAGCACCGCCAGGGCCTGCTCGCATTCGGCGGCGCTGGCGACGATGCGCCAGTCAGGGGTGGGCAGGCCTTCGAAGCGCCAGATGCGCTTGGTCATGACCTTGTCCATGGCGATGCTCGAGGCCATCACGCCCGAGCCGGTGTAGGGGATGCCCAGCAGTTCAAGCGCGCCTTGCACGGTGCCGTCTTCACCACCCCGGCCATGCAGGGCGATGAAGCAGCGGTCCACGCCTTCGGTCTTGAGCTCTTGCAGCGGGCGCTGAGCGGGGTCGAACGCGAAGGCGTCGACACCTTGCGATTGCAGGGCCTTGAGCACGCCGGTGCCCGACATGATGGACACGTCGCGCTCGGCCGAGGTGCCGCCAAAGAGCACGGCCACGCGGCCGAGCGACTTCGGGTCCAGGGAAGGAGGTTTCAACAGGTTCTGGCTCATCTCAGTGGCCTTTCTTGATGTCAGCGACCTTGGCCGCCACGGTGCCGATCGAGCCGGCGCCCATGCAGATGACCACGTCGCCCGCCTTGGCGCCATCGACGATGGCCTGCGGCAACTCGGTCACGTCGTCCACGAACACCGGCTCGACCTTGCCGGCCACCCGCACCGCGCGAGTCAGGGCGCGGCCGTCGGCGGCCACGATGGGCGCTTCACCGGCCGCGTAGACCTCGGTCAGCAGCACGGCGTCGGCGGTGCCCAGCACCTTGACGAAGTCTTCGAAGCAGTCGCGGGTGCGGGTGTAGCGGTGGGGCTGGAAGGCCAGCACCAGGCGCTGGCCCGGGAAGGCACCGCGCGCCGCGCTGATGACGGCGGCCATTTCGACCGGGTGGTGCCCGTAGTCGTCGATGACGGTGAAGGTGCCGCCGTCGGCCGTGGCGAAGTCGCCATGACGCTGGAAGCGTCGGCCCACGCCGGAGAAGGCCGCCAGCGCCTTGACCATCGGCTCGTCGGCCAGCTCGATCTCGGTGGCCACGGCGATGGCGGCCAGCGCGTTGAGCACGTTGTGGAGGCCGGGCAGGTTCAGGGTCACCTGCATGTCGGGCATGGTCATGCCGTTGCGACGCTGCACGGTGAAGCGCATCTGGCCACCAGGCAGGGCCTCGACGTCCACGGCGCGCACCTGCGCGTCTTCGCCGAAGCCGTAGGTGATGACCGGGCGCGAGATCAGGGGCACGATGCTGCGCACGCCCGGGTCGTCGATGCACAGGATGGACGCGCCATAGAAGGGCATGCGGTGCAGGAACTCGACGAAGGCCTGCTTGAGACGGGCGAAGTCGTGCCCGTAGGTGTCCATGTGGTCGGCGTCGATGTTGGTGACGACCGAGAGGATGGGCAGCAGGTTCAGGAAGGAGGCGTCCGACTCGTCGGCCTCGACCACGATGTACTCGCCCTTGCCCAGCGCCGAGTTGGCGCCCGCGCTGTTGAGCTTGCCACCGATGACGAAGGTGGGGTCGACGCCCGCTTCTGCCAGGATGGCCGTGACCAGCGAGGTGGTGGTGGTCTTGCCGTGCGTGCCGGCAATCGCGATGCCGCGGCGCAGTCGCATCAGCTCGGCGAGCATGACGGCGCGGGGCACCACGGGGATGCGTTTGGCGCGGGCGGCGATGACCTCGGGGTTGTCACCTTTCACGGCGGTCGAGGTGACCACGGCTTCGGCGCCTTCGATGTGCGCGGCGTCGTGCCCGACCTTGACCGCGATGCCCAGCGAGGCCAGGCGGCGCGAGGTGGCGCTATCGGACTGGTCGGAGCCCGACACCGTGTAGCCGAGGTTGTGCAGGATCTCGGCGATGCCGCTCATGCCGGCGCCCCCGATGCCCACGAAATGGATGTGCTTGACGGCGTGCTTCATGCCGACGCCTTTTTCTTGACGGGTTGAACGAGCTGCTCGATGGCGTCGGCCACCGCGGCAGCGGATTGGTGTCGTGCGAGCCCGCGCGCGCGCTTGGCCATGGTCAGCAGCTGATCGCGTTGCAGCGATTGCAGCTGACGCGCCAGCGTGTCGGCGCTGAGATCGCCCTGCGGCAGGTGGATGGCCGCCTGGTGCTGGGCCATGAACTCGGCGTTGTCGCGCTGGTGGGCCGTGGTCGAGACCACCAGCGGTATCAGCACGCTGGGCACACCTGCGGCGCACAGCTCGCTGATGGTGATGGCGCCCGCGCGGCAGACGATCAGGTCGCAGTCGCTCAGGCGCTGAGCCATGTTGTTGATGAAGGGCAGCAACTCGACGTCGCGCTGCGGGTCGAGCCCCGCCTTGACGTACTCGGCCTTGACGGCCTCGAAGTTGGCCATGCCCGTCTGGTGGGTGATGCGCGGGCGCTGCTCGGGGGACATGCGGGCCAGGGCTTGCGGCACGGTCTCGTTGAGCACCTTGGCGCCCAGGCTGCCACCGACCACCAGCACCTTCAGCGGGCCGCTGCGGCCTTCGAAGCGTTGCACCGGCTCGGCGATGGCCTCGATCTCGGCGCGCACGGGGTTGCCGGTCACACGCGAGACCTTGTGCTGGGCCGCCGGGCCGTCAAAGCCACAGGCCAACACGTCGGTGATGGGCAGCAAGGCCTTGTTGCTCAGCAGCATGGCCGCGTCGGCGTTGACCATGACCAGCGGCAGCAGTCGGGCGGCGCTCATGACGCCACCGGGGAAGCACACGTAGCCGCCCATGCCCAGCACGGCATCGGCCTGGCGCTTGGACAAGATCTTGTAGCAGTCAACGAAGGCCTTGAGCAGGCGCACGCCACCGAACAGCGTGTCCTTGAGCGATTTGCCGCGCAGGCCGTTGAACGAGATGGCATCCAGCTCGATGCCGGTGGGCGGCACCAGGCGGTTTTCCATGCCGCCTTCGGTGCCCAGCCAGCTGACCGTCCAGCCACGGCGCTTCATTTCATCGGCCACGGCCAGGCCGGGCATGATGTGCCCGCCTGTGCCGGCGGCCATGATGACGAGGTGACGAGGGGCCGTGCTCATGCGCGCCCTCCTCTCATGAGTTGCCTGTTTTCCATGTCCACCCGCAGGCAGATGGCCAGCGCAATGCAGTTGAGCAAGATGCCCGAGCCACCGAAGCTCATCAGCGGCAGCGTCAGGCCCTTGGTGGGCAGCACGCCCAGGTTCACGCCCATGTTGATGAAGCCCTGCGCGCCCAGCCACACGGCCACGCCCTGGGCCACGAGGCCGGCGAAAACCCGATCGAGCGCGATGGCCTGGCGGCCGATGTTGAACAAGCGCACCACGACCCAGAAGAAGGCCAGCACGACAGCGGCCACGCCGATGAAACCGAGTTCTTCACCGATCACGGCCAGCAGGAAGTCGGTGTGGGCTTCGGGCAGGTAGTGCAGCTTCTCGACGCTGGAGCCCAGGCCTTCGCCGAAGATCTCGCCACGACCGAAGGCGATCAGCGAGTGCGTGAGCTGGTAGGCCTTGCCCAGCGCGTTCTTCTCGTCCCACGGGTCGAGGTAGGCGAAGATGCGCTCGCGCCGCCAGGGGCTCAGCGAGATCATCAGCATGAACGCACCCAGCAGCACGGCCGTGATCAGCGTGAACATCTTGCCGTTGACGCCACCGAGGAACAGGATGGCCATGGCGATCGAGGCGATCACCATGAAGGCGCCCATGTCGGGCTCGGCCAGCAACAGCAGGCCCACGACGCCCACGGCCACGGCCATGGGCGTGACGGCGCGGAAGAAGTGCTCCTTGACGTCCATCTTGCGCACCATGTAGTCGGAGGCGTAGAGCACGATGGCCAGCTTGGCCAACTCGGAGGGCTGGAAGTTCATGAAGCCCAGGGGCAGCCAGCGGCGCGCGCCATAGACCACCTTGCCCACGTGCGGGATCAACACCAGGATGAGCAGGATCAGCGAGAGCACGAACAACCAGGGCGCCAGCTTCTCCCAGGTGCTCATCGGGATCTGCGTGACCACGGCCGACACCGAGACCGCCATCAGGATGGAAATGATGTGGCGCTGGAAGAAGTGCGTGGGTGCGTAGTTGGCGAAGCGCGGGCTGTCGGGCAAGGCGATGGTGGCCGAATAGACCATGATCAAACCGGTCAGCAGCAACGACACGACCACCCACAAAAGCGGCTGGTCAAAGCCCATCACGCGCGACGGCTGGGCCGAGCTGATGTTGACGAAATCGCGCACCGGCAGCGGGCCGCCCTCGTGGCCCTCGCCACGCTGCAGCTTGAACAGCGCCTTGAGGCGCTCCACCATCGTTGGTGCCGGGGTGCGATCAGCGGCGACGCTCATGCGACCTCCCCCAAGTCGTTGGCCAGGGCCTGCAGGGTCTGAACGAAGACCTCGGCCCGGTGGGCGTAGTTGCGGAACATGTCCAGGCTGGCGCAGGCCGGGCTCAGCAGCACGGCGTCGCCTTCGCGGCCCTGCTCCCAGGCCCAGCGGGTGGCGTCTTGCAGCGTGTCGAAGCGCTGGATGAGGACGTCGTCGCCCGACGGGGTCTTGGCGCCCTGCAGCACCGCACCGACGGCCTCGGCATCGCGGCCGATCAAGGCCACGGCGCGCGCAAATCGGCCCACGGGCTCGCGCAGCGGCGCGAAGTCCTGGCCCTTGCCGTCGCCACCCAGGATCAGGCAGAGCTTGCCGGGCGACAGGTCGGCGCCCAGGCCCAGCAGCGCAGCGACGGTGGCGCCCACGTTGGTGCCCTTGCTGTCGTCGATGGCGTCGACGCCACGCAGCGTCAGCACGTGCTCGACGCGGTGCGGCTCGCCACGGTACTCGCGCAGGCCGTGCAGCATGGGCGCCAGCGGGCAGCCCACGGCGGTGGCCAGCGCCAGCGCGGCCAGCGCGTTCGAAGCGTTGTGGCGACCGCGGATGCGCAGCGCATCGGCCGGCATCAGGCGCTGCAGCACGATCTCGTGTTGTTCGCCCTTGGCCAGCTTGAGCGTGGGGTCGGCTTCGCGGGCGCGAACCAGCCAGGCCATGCCCGACTCGACCACCAGGCCGAAATCACCGGATGCGCGCGGCGCATCGAGCCCGAAGCGCACGACGTTGCGGTGCACGACCTTGGCTGGGCGGCCGCGCACGCCGGACTTGATCACCTCGGGCGGTGGCACCATGGCTTCGGCCAGGGGCTCGTCGCGGTTGACGACCATCACGCCGGTCTTGCCATGGATGCGGGCCTTGGCCTCTGCGTAGGCGGCCATGCTGCCGTGCCAGTCCAGGTGGTCCTGGCTGATGTTGAGCACCACGGCTGCGTCGGGATGGAAGTTGGTGACCCCGTCGAGCTGGAAGCTCGAGAGCTCGAGCACCCAGGCATCGGGCAGCACCTCGAAGA
>SCMV01000057.1 GCA_005502875.1 Comamonadaceae bacterium 2PF
GTGGGCGGGTCTCGTGCGGTGGGGCGCTGGGGCGCTGGGGCGGTCGGCGGCGTTCAGCGCCTGATCAAATCTGGTCGAGCTTGCGGCCGGCCAGCGCCTGGCGGATGCCGCGGTTCATGCGCTCGGCCGCGAAGTACTCGGTGCCGTCGGCCAGGGCCTTGGTGGCGGCCTCCAGCGCGACAAGGTCACCCCGGTCGCAGCGCTGGCCGATCTGGGTCATGAGCTGATCAATCTCGGCACGTTGCTCGGCGGTGAGCAAGTCGCCATCGGCGGCCAGAGCGGTGCGCGTGGCTTCGAGCATGCGCTCGGCTTCGACGCGGGCCTCGCGCAGGGCGCGGTCCTTCATGTCTTCGGCGGCGGTGGTGAAGCCTTCGCGCAGCATGTGGGCCACCTGCTCGTCGCTCAGGCCGTAGCTGGGCTTGACGACGACCGAGGCTTCCACGCCGGACAGCTGCTCCTTGGCCGACACACTCAACAAGCCGTCGGCATCGACCTGGAAGCTCACGCGGATGCGCGCAGCGCCAGCGGCCATCGGCGGGATGCCGCGCAGCTCGAAGCGCGCCAGCGAACGGCAGTGCTCGACCTGCTCGCGCTCGCCCTGCACCACGTGCACGGCCAGGGCGGTCTGCCCGTCCTTGAAGGTGGTGAAGTCCTGCGCGCGGGCCGATGGGATCGGGGTGTTGCGCGGGATGATGCGCTCGACCAGGCCACCCATGGTTTCCAGGCCCAGCGACAGCGGCAGCACGTCGAGCAACAGCAGCTCGCCGTTGACGTTGTTGCCGGCCAGCTGGTTGGCCTGGATGGCCGCGCCCAGCGCCACGACTTCATCGGGGTTGAGGTCGGTCAGCGGGGCCTGGCCGAAGAAGGCGCCCACTGCGTCGCGCACAGCAGGCATGCGGGTCGAACCACCCACCATGACCACGCCCTTGACCTCGTCGGGCTTGACCTTGGCGTCGCGCAGCACGCGCTTGACCGAGGCCAGCGTCTTGTCGATCAGGGGCTTGGCGAGCTCGTTCAGGCGCTCGCGGGTGATGGTGGCCGACACCATGCCACCCGACAGCGCACACGAGAAATGCACGCTGCCATCGGTGGAAAGCTTTTCTTTCGCACGGCGGGCCGCAACCAGCACAGCGCGCTTGTCTTGGGGCGTGACGGCCTCCATGCGGGCATCGGCCAGAGCGGCGTCGGCCAGCACGTGGTCGATGTCGTCGCCACCCAGGGCCGAGTCGCCACCGGTGGCCACGACCTCGAACACGCCTCGGCTGAGCTGCAGCATCGAGATGTCGAAGGTGCCGCCGCCCAGGTCGTAGATGGCGTAGAGGCCTTCGGAGCCGTTGTCCAGGCCATAGGCGATGGCCGCGGCCGTGGGCTCGTTGAGCAGGCGCAGCACGTTGATGCCGGCCATCTGGGCCGCGTCTTTCGTGGCCTGGCGCTGGGCGTCGTCGAAGTAGGCGGGCACCGTGATGACGGCACCGAACAGGTCGTCGTTGAAGGTGTCTTCGGCGCGCTGACGCAGGCTGGCCAGGATCTCGGCCGAAACCTCGACCGGGGACTTCACGCCGTCCACGGTCTTGACGCCCACCATGCCGGGCTGGTCTTCGAACTGATAAGGCAACTTGCCGGCATCGGGCAGGTCGGCCAGGCGGCGACCCATGAAGCGCTTGACCGACACGATGGTGTTGAGCGGGTCTTCGGCCTGGGCGTGCAGCGCGTCAAAGCCGATCTGGCGTCGCGTGCGGCCTTGGGCGTCGACCAGGTAGCGCACGGCCGAGGGCAGGATCACCCGGCCTTGTTCATCGGGCAGGCATTCGGCCGAGCCATTGCGCACGGCGGCCACCAGCGAGTGCGTGGTGCCCAGGTCGATGCCAACGGCGATGCGACGCTGGTGCGGGTCGGGCGACTGGCCCGGTTCGGAAATTTGCAGCAGGGCCATGCGTCAGGCGCCTTCCTCGTCTTCGTAACGTTGCAGCCGGTTGTCGACCTCTTCGAGCAGGCGGTCGATGAACATGAGCGCCCTCACCTCTTTCGCGGCCAGGGCAGCGCCGTCAGCGTTGGCGCCCGGGCCATCGAGCAGCTCGCCCACGCGGGCCAGGCGGGCCTTGCGCTGTGCCGTCACCTCGCCCGACAAAGCCTCGACCTCCGCCACGGTGCCCGCCTCGTCGAGGGCCTCGCGCCAGCTCATCTGCTGCATGAGGAAGTCACCCGGCATGGCGGTGTTGTCATGCGCCTGTACGGCGGCACCGGCCAGCTCGCACAGGTACGCGGCGCGCTTGAGCGGGTCTTTCAGGCGCTGATGGGCCTCGTTGACGCGCACGGCCCATTGCATGGCCAGGCGCTGCGCGGCCCCGCCCTCGGCGGCGAAGCGGTCGGGGTGCACCTTGGCTTGCAGCGCCTTCCAGGCGGTGTCGAGCTGGGCGCGCTCCAGCGCAAAACGGCGCGGCAGGCCCAGCAAGGTGAAGTCGTCGGCGTCGATGTTCATGGTCGGTCAAAGTGCGAAACCCCACCGAGGGGGCGGGGCTTCGTTCGACGCAAGGTGTGTGCCTTGGCGTGTCGTGCGGGGCGGCACAAGGTCCACCCCGAGCGCGAATGCTCAGATGCGGAAGGATTCCCCACAACCACAACGATCACGCTCGTTGGGATTGTTGAATTTGAAGCCTTCGTTGAGGCCCTCGCGCACGAAGTCCAGCTCGGTGCCGTCGATGTAAGGCAGGCTCTTGGGGTCGACCAGGATCTTGACGCCCTGCTGCTCGAAGACGATGTCTTCGGGTGCCACCTCGTCGGCGAACTCGATCTTGTAAGCCAGGCCGGAGCAGCCGGTGGTCTTGACGCCCAGGCGCACACCCACCCCCTTGCCCCGGCGGGCCAGGTAGCGCGTGATGTGGCGCGCCGCGGCATCGCTGAGCGAGACGCGCATGCCTTCGATCACCTGGGCGATCTCGGGCAGCGGCTCCTTGCCAGGGCCGGCGGTGCAGGATGCGTCAGTTTGCATGCTTGGCCTTGTAGTCGTTCACAGCTGCCTTGATGGCATCTTCCGCCAGGATCGAGCAGTGGATCTTGACCGGGGGCAAGGCCAGCTCTTCGGCGATCTGGGTGTTCTTGATGGTCAGCGCTTCGTCGAGCGTCTTGCCGCGAACCCATTCGGTCACGAGCGAGCTCGAAGCGATGGCCGAGCCGCAGCCGTAGGTCTTGAAGCGCGCGTCTTCGATCACGCCGGTGGACGGGTTGACCTTGATTTGCAGCTTCATGACGTCGCCGCAGGCGGGGGCGCCCACCATGCCGGTGCCAACCGATTCGTCGCCCTTCTCGAAGGAGCCAACGTTGCGGGGGTTTTCGTAGTGGTCGATGACCTTGTCGCTGTATGCCATGTCAGTACTCCAAATTCTTCAGTGAGCAGACCACTGGATCGTGCTGATGTCGATGCCGTCCTGGTACATGTCCCACAGGGGGGACAGCTCGCGCAGCTTGGCCACGCGCTCCTTCAGGGTGGTCACGACGGTGTCGACCTCTTCTTCGGTGGTGAAGCGGCCGATGGTCATGCGCAGCGAGCTGTGGGCCAGCTCGTCAGAGCGGCCGAGTGCGCGCAGCACATAGCTGGGCTCCAGCGACGCCGAGGTGCAGGCCGAGCCCGAGGACACCGCGATGCCCTTGATGCCCATGATCAGTGACTCGCCTTCGACGTAGTTGAAGGAGACGTTCAGGTTGTGCGGGATGCGCTGCGTCAGGTCGCCGTTGACGAAGATCTGCTCGATGCCTTGCAGGCCGGCGAGCAGGCGCTGCTGCAGCGCGCGCACGCGCTCGTTCTCGGCGTGCATCTCTTCCTTGGCGATGCGGAAGGCCTCGCCCATGCCCACGCACTGGTGGGTGGGCAACGTGCCCGAACGCATGCCGCGCTCGTGACCACCGCCGTGCATCTGGGCTTCCAGGCGCACACGGGGCTTGCGGCGCACGTACAGCGCACCGATGCCCTTGGGGCCGTAGGTCTTGTGCGAGGCCAGGCTCATCAGGTCGACCGGCAGCTTGGCCAGGTCGATGTCGATCTTGCCGGTGGCCTGAGCGGCGTCCACGTGGAAGACGATGCCCTTTTCACGGCACAGCGCGCCGATGGCGGGGATGTCCTGGATCACGCCGATCTCGTTGTTCACGTACATGACCGAGATCAGGATGGTGTCGGGGCGGATGGCGGCCTTCAGGGCCTCCATGTCCAGCAGGCCATCGTCCTTGACATCGAGGTAGGTGGCTTCGAAGCCCTGGCGCTCGAGCTCACGCACCGTGTCGAGCACGGCCTTGTGCTCGGTCTTGACGGTGATGATGTGCTTACCACGCGACTGGTAGAAGTGCGCGGCGCCCTTGAGCGCCAGGTTGTTGGACTCGGTGGCGCCAGAGGTCCAGACGATTTCGCGCGGGTCGGCGCCGATCAGCTCGGCCACCTGGGTACGGGCGCGCTCGACGGCCTCTTCCGCTTCCCAGCCGTAGGCATGGGTGCGCGAGGCCGGGTTGCCGAAGTGCTCGCGCAGCCAGGGGATCATGGCGTCCACGACGCGGGGGTCGCACGGCGTGGTGGCGCCGTAGTCCATGTAGATCGGGAAGTGCGGGGTCATGTCCATGGTGGGGGGCACTGCTTTTGCTTTGCGAACACTTGCAACTTGCGCAAACCGGTGTGCTGCGTCCGGCTCACGCTGACGCCCGCCCCGGTCGCCAACAGGGGTCAGGCGGAAAACCTTCCATTATCCGGGCTTCAGGCGGCGGGCGCGAGGCCCTGTCCCACCATGACCCTCACTTGGTCAGGGCCGCTCCGAGCGCGAACACCGAATTCGGTGCCGTCACCTTGATCGGCTTGACCACGGGCGTGGTCGAGATGGCGCGCTTGATGGGCGCGGCCTCGATGGACACCCCCTTGGCGATCTGGTCGTCGACCAGCTTGCGCAGCGAGATGGAATCGAGGTATTCGATCATCTTGTTGTTCAGGCTGGTCCAGAGGTCGTGCGTCATGCAGCGGCCGCCGTCCTCGCCCATGCAGTTTTCCTTGCCGCCGCAACCGGTGGCGTCGATGGGCTCGTCGACGGCCACGATGATGTCGGCCACGGTGATGTCTTCGGCCTTGCGACCCAGCGAGTAGCCACCGCCCGGGCCACGGGTGCTCTCGACCAGCTCATGGCGGCGCAGCTTGCCGAACAGCTGCTCCAGGTAGGACAGCGAGATCTGCTGGCGTTGGCTGATGGCAGCAAGGGCGACGGGACCGGTGTGCTCGCGCAAGGCGAGGTCGATCATCGCGGTGACGGCAAAACGGCCTTTGGTGGTCAGACGCATGGCGCTTCTCCTGAATCAAGACTCGGGGCCTCTTCAAGCGAGGGTTTGCCTGAATGTGGCCTGCCAGGGTGGGGTCAACCGGCCTTGGCGTCAATTCCCGAGTGGGTTAGTCAGATTTTAGGGAAGTTGAGCGATTCAGTCAAGTTTCCGCAAGGGGTAACCCGAAGTCATTGCCGATGCACCCGATGGCCTGAGGCTATTTCTTGTCGAGGATGTGCAGGCGCATGCGCAGGTGCTCCATCAGCCCGTCGCAAGCCGCTTCAACCAGGTCGAGCACGTGGTCAAAGCCCTCGCGCCCGCCGTAGTACGGGTCGGGCACGACGACGGAGCCAGCCAGCGGGTGGCGCCCGGGGATGAACTCCGTCAACCGGCGCAGCTTGCGGCGCTGGTCTTCGGGACAGCGCTCTTCGAGCAGGGCCAGGTTCTCCCAGTCCATGGCCAGCAGCAGGTCGAAGCGCTCGAAGTCGAGCGGCACGACCTTGCGCGCGCGCAGGGCATCCATGCGGTAACCCCGGCGACCGCCAGCGGCTTGCGAGCGTTCGTCGGGCGGGCTGCCCACATGGTAGGCGTGGGTGCCGGCCGAGTCGACCTCGACCTGGTCGGCCAGGCCCGCCTGCTCCAGCCGCTGACGCAGCACGGCTTCGGCGGTGGGGCTGCGGCAGATGTTGCCCATGCAGACCATGAGCACGCGCACGCGGGCGCCGGGGTTGCGCTCGATGGAGGCGTCGCCAGGGGCGGTGACGCCGGTGGCGCCAAGGATGCGGGACAGCAGGCTGGACATCAGGTGGCTAGGGGCTGGACTTCAGTTCACTTGCGGGCAGGCTGGGCGGCCAGGACGTGGTCGTGGCCGGCGGCGCCGAAGGCCTGCTCCTTGAGCAGGGCCAGTTGATCTCGCAGGCGGGCGGCTTTTTCGAACTCCAGCGCGCGGGCGGCTTCGAGCATGTCCTTCTCCAGCTGCTTGATGCGCTTGCCCAGGTCGCGCTCGGACAAGGCCTCGGCGCCTTCCATCGATTTGGCCAGGGCCTCGGCGGCCTTGAGGTCGTCCTTGGCGGCGTTGGACATCACGCCATCGATCAGC
Organism: Comamonadaceae bacterium 2PF; assembly: GCA_005502875.1. Classification (GTDB taxonomy): domain Bacteria; phylum Pseudomonadota; class Gammaproteobacteria; order Burkholderiales; family Burkholderiaceae_C; genus Aquabacterium. Next base: position 6,386 of record SCMV01000057.1, read on the forward strand.
TCCTTGACCTTCTTGTTGATGGTCTTGGGCGTGATGCCGTGGGCCTCGTTGTGGGCGATCTGCTTGGCGCGGCGGCGGGCGGTCTCGTCCATGGCCTTGCGCATCGACTCGGTCACCTTGTCGGCGTAGAGGATGGCGTGGCCGTTCTGGTTGCGCGCAGCGCGGCCGATGGTCTGGATCAGGCTGCGCTCGGCGCGCAGGAAGCCTTCCTTGTCGGCGTCCAGGATGGCCACCAGCGAGACCTCGGGGATGTCCAGGCCCTCGCGCAGCAGGTTGATGCCCACCAGCACGTCGAAGGTGCCCAGGCGCAGGTCGCGCAAGATTTCAACGCGCTCGACGGTGTCGATGTCGGAGTGCAGGTAGCGCACCTTGACGCCGTTCTCGGTCAGGTAGTCGGTGAGCTGCTCGGCCATGCGCTTGGTCAGCGTGGTGATCAGCACGCGCTCGTTTTTCTCGACGCGGATGCGGATCTCCTGCAGCACGTCATCGACCTGGTGGGTGGCGGGGCGCACTTCGACGACCGGGTCAACCAGGCCGGTGGGCCGCACCACCTGCTCGACCACCTGGCCGGCGTGCTGCTGCTCGTACACGGCGGGGGTAGCCGTCACGAAGATGCACTGGCGCATCTTGCCCTCGAACTCTTCGAACTTGAGCGGGCGGTTGTCCATCGCCGAGGGCAGGCGAAAGCCGTACTCCACCAGCGTGGTCTTGCGAGCGCGGTCGCCGTTGTACATGGCGCTGAGCTGGCCGATCATCACGTGGCTCTCGTCGAGGAACATGAGCGAGTCGGGCGGCATGTAGTCCACCAGGGTGGGTGGCGGGTCGCCCGGCTTGGCGCCGGAGAGGTGGCGCGTGTAGTTCTCGATGCCCTTGCAGTGGCCGACTTCCTGCAGCATTTCCAGGTCGAACCGGGTGCGCTGCTCGACGCGCTGGGCCTCGACCAGCTTGCCCGCTGCCACCAGCTCCTTGACGCGCACGTTGAGCTCTTCCTTGATGCCTTCGATGGCGCGCAGCACCTGCTCGCGCGGCGTCACGTAGTGGCTGGAGGGGTAGACCACGAAGCGCGGGATCTTCTGCTGGATGCGGCCCGTGAGCGGGTCGAACAGCGCGAGCGAATCGACCTCGTCGTCGAAGAGTTCGAGGCGCAGGGCCAGCTCGGAGTGTTCGGCCGGGAAGATGTCGATGGTGTCGCCACGGACGCGGAAGGTGCCACGGCTGAAGTCGGCGTCGTTGCGCTTGTACTGCATGCGAATCAGCTGGGCGATGGCATCGCGCTGGCCGAGCTTGTCACCGTTGCGCACGATGAAGCGCATCTGCGTGTAGTCCTCGGGCTTGCCGATGCCGTAGATGGCCGACACGGTGGCCACGATGACCACGTCGCGGCGCTCGAGCAGGCTCTTGGTGGCGCTCAGCCGCATCTGCTCGATGGCCTCATTGATGGCGCTGTCCTTCTCGATGAACAGGTCGCGCTGGGGCACGTAGGCTTCGGGCTGGTAGTAGTCGTAGTAGCTGACGAAGTACTCGACGGCGTTGTTGGGGAAGAACTCGCGGAACTCGGCGTACAGCTGCGCGGCCAGCGTCTTGTTGGGCGCGAAGACGATGGCCGGCCGCCCCTGGCGGGCGATGACGTTGGCCATGGTGAAGGTCTTGCCCGAGCCCGTCACGCCCAGCAGGGTCTGGTAGCTCAGGCCGTCTTCGATGCCCTCGCAAAGCTGGGCGATGGCGGTGGGCTGGTCACCGGCCGGCGGATAGGGCTGAAAGAGCTCGAAGGGCGAGCCCTCGAAGCTCACGAACTGGCCGGCGGGCTGACCCGAGGATGCATCGGATTCCGTGACACCTGAACGGCTGGCAGCGGGGGATTGGGCGGTGGAGGCGGACATCCGGGGCGACTACGGGCTAAAATCAAGGGTTTGCCCACATCGGGCACTGGCTGAGCGGTACACCCGAGGAAGCGCGTCCCACAGGAAGCGCTGGCTGCGGCACCGAATCTTTCAGCTTATCTCAACCGACCGGAGACTGCTTGCATGGCCTCACTGTTTGCTTCCGTTGAAATGGCCCCCCGCGACCCCATCCTGGGCCTCAACGAACAGTTCAACGCCGACCCCAACCCCAAGAAGGTGAACCTGGGCGTGGGCGTCTACACCGACGACCAGGGCAAGCTGCCCCTGCTCAAGTGCGTGGCCGCCGCTGAAAAGCAGATGCTCGAAGCCCCCAAGGCCCGTGGCTACCTGCCCATCGACGGCATCGTGGCCTATGACAAGGCCGTGCAAGGCCTGGTCTTCGGCGCCGAACACCCCGCCGTCAAGGGCGGCCGCATCGCCACCGCCCAGGCCATCGGCGGCACCGGCGGCCTCAAACTCGGCGCCGACTTCCTCAAGCGCCTGAGCCCCAACGCCCAGGTGCTGATCTCGGACCCGAGCTGGGAAAACCACCGCGCCCTGTTCGAGTCGGCCGGTTTCCCCGTTGACACCTACCCGTATTACGACGCCGACAAGCGCGGCATCAACTTCGACGGCCTGATCGCCAAGCTGAAGTCGGCTGCCGCCGGCACCATCGTGCTGCTGCACGCCTGCTGCCACAACCCGACCGGCTACGACATGACCGACGCCCAGTGGGACGAGGTCATCGCCGTGATCAAGGCCGGCGGCCTGGTGCCCTTCCTGGACATGGCTTACCAAGGCTTTGGCAACGGCATCGCCGAGGACGGCGCCGTGGTCATCAAGTTCCTGGACGCCGGCCTGAGCTACTTCGTGTCCACCAGCTTCTCCAAGAGCTTCTCGCTGTACGGCGAGCGCGTGGGCGCCCTGAGCATCGTGAGCGAAACGGCCGAAGAGTCGGCCCGCGTGCTGAGCCAGCTCAAGCGCGTGATCCGCACCAACTACTCCAACCCGCCGACGCACGGCGCCCAAGTGGTCGCCACCGTGCTGACCACGCCCGCACTGCGCCAGATGTGGGAAGACGAGCTGGCCGAGATGCGCGACCGCATCAAGGTCATGCGCGGCGCGCTGGTCGAGAACCTCAAGGCCGCCGGCGTTGAAGGCGACCTGGGCTACATCACCCGCCAAAAGGGCATGTTCAGCTACTCGGGCCTGAACGCTGCGCAAATGCAGCGCCTGCGCAGCGAGTTCGGCGTCTACGGTGTCGACTCCGGCCGCATCTGCGTGGCCGCGCTGAACACCGGCAACCTGGCATATGTCGCCACGTCCATCAAAGCCGTGATGTGAAGTCGCTCATGTCGCGGCGGGCCTGAACGCCCGCTTGCGGCACACAACGGGCGCTTTTCACCTGGTGCAAGGCGCCCTGAACAAACCTGCTTCGGCTCACGCCGTGGCAGGTTTTTTTACGTCCGTGACAGCCTGCATGATCCGATTGGATCAGTGCCTTTGTGTGCCAACACCCCACCCCTGTCACACCCTTTTACGAAGATCTCCGTGAATGGTTTCACCGCCTGCCCCTCGGGCGGTCATGTGCATCAACCCACCGGAGATTACGATGAAGGGTTCCTTCCACCCCACCAACGACGTGACGCTCGCCGAATCGAGCGTTCCCTCCATCCGCGACGTCATCGACGGCGTCGAAGCCAGCCGCCGCCAGTTCATCCAAGGCGGTGTCAGCGCTGCCGCCCTCGCCTCGGTGGGCGGTCTGACCCTCGGCGGTCTGGTCAGCACCGTGCAAGCCGCACCCGTGCCCGCCAGCCTGGGTTTCCCGGGCATCGGCTTCGAGAGCGTGCCCGCCAACACCCGCGCCCTGAACGCATCCCTGGGTGGTTCGGCGACCTCGGTTGTCGACAAGGTCACGGTCCCCGCTGGTTACACCGCCAAGGTTTTCGCTGCCTGGGGTGACCCCGTCATGCCTGGTGGTCCGGCCTTCCGCGGTGACGCCACCGAAACCGCTGCAGACCAAACCAAGCAGTTCGGCATGCACGCCGACGGCATGCACTTCTTCCCCTTCCCGGGCGCCAACGGTGCAGCAGCCAGCGACCGCGGCGTGCTGTGCGTGAACAACGAGTACAGCCACGAAGAAATCCTGTTCCCCGATGGTCAGGTCAACGGCTACAACATCGCCAAGACCCGCAAGTCGCAAGCCGCCCATGGCGTTTCGATCGCCGAGGCCCGCCGCGTCAACGGCAAGTGGTCCGTCGTCAAAAGCTCGATCTTCGGTCGTCGCATCACGGCCAACACCAAGTGCCGCGTTTCGGGCCCGGCTGCTGGCCACGCACTGATGAAGTCCAACGAGTACGTCATCGGTGACAACGGCTCGGTCGCCACCGGCAAGCAGCTCGACGGCTTCACCGCCTACGGCACGATCAACAACTGCGGCAACGGCATCACGCCTTGGGGCACCTTCCTGACCTGCGAAGAAAACTGGAACGGCAATTTCGGCTCCAACGCCGCCCTGCCCGCCACCAGCACCGAAGCAGGCAAGCTGTACAACCGCTACGGCGTGACCGCTGGTGGCTTCGGCTACCGCTGGCACACCACCGACCCGCGCTTTGACGTGTCGGCCAACCCGAACGAGACCAATTTGTTCGGCTGGATCGTCGAAATCGATCCGTACGATCCGCGCAGCCTGCCGGTCAAGCGCACCGCCCTGGGCCGCATCAAGCACGAAAGCGCCCAGTACGTGGTCGACGCCCAGAACAACGTCGCCATCTACACGGGTGACGACGAGCGCAACGAGTACATCTACAAGTTCGTCTGCGCCGGCAAGTTCAACCCCACGAACCGCGCTGCCAACCGCAACCTGCTCGACAGCGGCACCCTGTACGTCGCCCGCTTCGACAGCAGCCTGCAAGGTCAGTGGCTCGCCCTGGAACCCGGCACCATCGGTGTGGACGGTGTCGCACTGCGCGACAACCCCAACTTCGCCGGCGCCAACGACGCCGACGTGCAAGCCAAGATCCTCATCAAGACCCGCATGGCCGCTGACGCCGTCGGCGCCACGATGATGGACCGCCCCGAGTGGACCGGCGCCCGCCCGCGCATCAACGGTTTCGACGAAGTCGAGGTGTACTGCACCCTGACCAACAACAACCGCCGCGGCAGCAGCGCAACGCCCTCGTCCAACAAGGTCGATGGCAGCACCACCGCAGGCTCTGCCCGTCCCGCCGTGGACGCAGCCAACCCGCGCGCCGACAACGTGTACGGCCACATCATCCGCTGGCGCGAGGCTGGCAAGTCGGTCCTGTCGACCACCTTCAGCTGGGACCTGTTCGTTCAGGCTGGTGACACGGCCACCACCAAGGCTGCCAAGCCAACCAACGACTACAAGGGCAACATCGTCGACGCGCCCAACGGCAGCGCCGACTACGGTGCACCGGACGGCCTGTGGTTCGACTACTTCGGCCGCCTGTGGGTCCAGACCGACCAGGTGGGTGACGGCTCGGGTGACTTCGTCAACATCGGCGGCAACATGATGGTGTGCGCCGACCCGAACACCGGCGTGACCCGTCGCTTCATGACCGCACCCAACCAGTGCGAAGTCACCGGCGTGACCATGACCCCGGACGGCAAGACCATGTTCGTGGGCATCCAGCACCCGGGTGAAGACGCCACATCCGCCAACCCGACTCAATTCTCGAACTGGCCTCAGAACCAGTACTCGGTGGAGTCGGACGGCGTGACCCCGCTGCCCGCTGGCCGCCCCCGCTCTTCCGTGGTCGTCATCACCAAGGACGACGGCGGGATCATCGGCTCCTGATGGGTGCCGCAGTTCAAGCTTCCCAAGAAAGGATCACCATCATGAAATCCAAGTTGTTTGCTGCCGCTTTGCTGGCAGCCTCCGTGAGCGCCCAGGCCGCTCCGGTCATCGCCGACAGCGCCACCTTCACCGGTGACGTCATCACCTTCAACGAGTTCGACGGCCTGACCGTGGGCAGCAGCCTCGACCTGGGCAACGGCGTGACGCTGACGACGACGGCCAACGCCATCGCTGGTCAGTTCGCTCAGGACCTGGGCGACAACGGCCTGTGGAGCTCGGTGGGCAACGCCAACCGTGACGGCAACTTCCTGGCTTCGGCTTTCGTTGGCACCCGCGGTGAAATCGGTTTCTCGTTCGCCAACCCGGTGTCGTCGGTCGGCGCCTTCGTCAACCAGTTCCAGGCCGCCGGCAAGACCAACAACAGCATGCTGGTCGTGGCTTATGACATCGACGGCTACGTGCTGGAGAGCTTCAGCGTGTCGATCGACACCGACTTCGCCGGCTACGACGAAGGCAAGTTCCTGGGCTTCCAGCGCGCCACGGCCGACATCTACGGCTTCGGCTTCGTCGATGGCTCGGTGGTGATCGACAACGTCACGACCGCCGTGCCCGAGCCCGAAGCCTTGGGCCTGATGCTGGCTGGTCTGGGCGTTGCGGGCTTCGTGGCTCGTCGCCGTCGCGCCTGATCGCACACCGCTTCGCTTCACGCACGACAAGGGGCCCTTCGGGGCCCCTTCTTCATCGCGCGATCAGGACGACCAGAACAACCAGAACGATCAGGGCGTCAGCCCAACTTGATGATCTTGGCCACCGAAGGCACCCCCGCGCTGTTGAACACAAACAGCATGTAGTAGCCCGGCGGCGCGAGGTTGGCGTTCGCGGGCATGGTCACGCTCAGCTGCGTGCCGGAAGCGGTGTGGGTCAGCGGCAGGAAGCGCTGGTCGAAGTCCACCGTGTGCGTGGCCGAGCCCGTTTTGACCAGCGTGACCCGGCTGATGCCCGCCACATCGACGCCCACGTTGATGCGCGCCCCCCAGGCCGCCGTCTGCGGTGCCGAGGTGATGACCGGCCGCGTGGCCAGCGTCGCCGTGCGGTCCTGCTTGTAGAGGTAAGGCGGCGTGTAGATCTCCGCGTTGAGGTTGTTCTGCGGCCCTGGTGCACCGCCGCCGCCCAGCAGCACGCGCGCATCGGGCAGCAACATGGCCACCGAGTGGTAGAGCCGCATTTTTTTGCCCGATGGCGTGGTGGTCCAGCTGTTGTTGGCCGGGTTCCAGATGCGGGCCGAGTACGTCACGCCGATGGCCACGTTCGAGACCATCGAGCCGCCGCTGACCAGCACCTTGCCATCGGCCATGACCGTGGCCGATGCGTGGTAGCGGTCCTGGCCGACACCCCAGACCGATTTCGACGTGGGCGTCGCGCCGTTGAGGTCGATCACCACCGCGCGGTTGAGCTTGCGCAGCGACAAGACCTTGCCCGGCGCGAACATCACCGATGGCAGGTAATCGTCGCTCTCGGCCAGCTTCAGCGGCGTGCGGGTGAGCTGCCCGGCCCCGGCTGCAGCGTTCGGGTCGAGGTAGTAGGTGCCACCCCACTTGGTGGCGATGAAGACCTGGCCGTTGGGCGCCTGCCAGGCGCGGGGGTAGCTCCAGTTGCGCGCGCCATAGGCGTCGTCGCTGGCCACCGCGGGCAGGCTGCGCCAGCCGATGCCTTCGGTGTAGACCTCGGGGGTGGTCACCCAGCTCTCGGTCGAAGCACCCGGAACGGCCGGGGTCTGGCGCCCGCCCAGCACCAGCGTCGAGCCATTGGCCAGCGTCAGCACCGTGGGGTACCAGCGCAAAAAGGCCATCGGTGCCTGGGCGGAGTACAGCGCGTTGCTGCGCCAGTCGAACAGGTTGACGTCGTTGATCGAGTAGTTGCGCACGCCGTTGACGGTGCGATCGCCCCCGGTCAGCAGCACCGCGCCGCTGGCGGGCAACACGATCTGGCCGCTGCAGAAGGTGTCAGCCCCGGTCGTGTTGGGCAAGGTCAGGTGCGAAGCGGGGCCGGTGCCCTTGCTCGGGTCCCAGACGTCGTAGGTGAATTGGCCGGTCTGGTTGCCCTGACCGTCGGTGCCGTAAGTCAACAAGCGTCCGTCGGGCAGCAGCGCTGCGTGGATGGGGATCAGAGGCCAGCTCACCACCGCGCCAAAGGAGCCACGCTGGTAGGTGTCGAACGCTGCGTGCGCCGTCGGGGTCAGCGCTGCGACCAGGGCTGCACCCAAGGCCTTCACCGCCCTGGTTCGGCCCGCTGTTGATTTGCTTTTTCGGACACGCATGCCATCGAACGAACCGACGAAGGGAAGACCGGGATGGATGGGCATGGGGGCTCCTGTTGGAATGCAGCCGTGGCAGCAAAAATGCGACAGAACGTTAACCCAGGCATGCGAAAGAGGCCAGGCTTGCCGCATGGCGAGAGGCATCACCCCCCTCAAGCAGGCGTCGCCCGACGCCTCGATCCAGGTCGATCACCCGCCCATGCCCCGAAATAAGCCGGACAGATCCGGTCTGTTGACACGCTCTGTGATCAGACGGGCGTGCAAAGATGCAAAATCCCTCATATGCTGCACTGCACCATGCGCCGATGGCACCCGTCGGCTCCCATGGGCAGGCCATGAGGTCCAACCGAGAACAAAGGTCCCGCCATGCTCTACCAGATCTACGAAACACACCGCGCCTGGATCAGCCCCTTCTCCGAGTTCGCCAGCGCGGCCTCGAAGCTCTACAGCAACCCGCTGTCGCCGATGGCACAAATGCCTTCCGCCCACCGCATCTCGGCCGGCTTTGACCTGGTGCACCGCCTGACCAAGGAGTACGAGAAGCCCGAGTTCGGCATCAACAAGGTGACGGTGGACGGCACCGACGTGGTGATCCAGGAGCAGGTGGTCGAGGCCAAGCCGTTTTGCCGACTGCTGCGCTTCAAGCGCTTCACGGACGACGGCAAGCTGCTCGACAAGATGCGCCTGCAGCCCTCCGTGCTGGTGGTGGCGCCGCTGTCGGGTCACCACTCGACGCTGCTGCGCGACACCGTCCGCACCCTGCTGCAAGACCACAAGGTCTACATCACCGATTGGGTGGATGCGCGCATGGTGCCGACCGAAGAAGGCGCCTTCCACCTCGACGACTACATCAACTACGTGCAGGACTTCATCCGCAAGGTGGGCCCGGACGTTCACGTGATCTCGGTGTGCCAGCCCACCGTGCCGGTGCTGGCCGCCGTCTCCCTGATGGCCAGCCGTGGCGAGGCGACCCCGCGCTCGATGACGATGATGGGCGGCCCGATCGACGCCCGCAAATCGCCGACCGCGGTCAACAACCTGGCGATGAACAAGTCGTACGAATGGTTCGAGAACAACGTGATCTACCGCGTGCCGCCCAACTACCCAGGCGCCGGTCGCCGCGTGTACCCCGGCTTCCTGCAGCACACGGGCTTCGTGGCCATGAACCCCGACCGCCACGCCACCTCGCACTACGACTACTTCCTGGACCTGGTGCGCGGTGACGACGACAGCGCCGAGTCCCACCGCGACTTCTACGACGAGTACAACGCCGTGCTGGACATGCCGGCCGAGTACTACCTCGACACCATCAAGACGGTGTTCCAGGACTTCGCACTGGTCAACGGCACCTGGAAGGTCGCCAACCCCAAGGGCAAGCTGGAGCTGGTCAAGCCGCAGGACATCAAGGCCACGGCGCTGCTGACCGTCGAAGGCGAACTCGACGACATCTCGGGCGCTGGCCAGACCCGCGCGGCCCAGGACCTGTGCGCCGGCATCCCCAAGGCCCGCAAGAAGCACTACGACGTGGTCGGTGCCGGCCACTACGGCATCTTCTCGGGTCGCCGCTGGCGCGAGAAGGCCTACCCCGAGATCCGAGCCTTCATCCTGTCTCACAACAAGTGAGACCCACCGCGTGACGGGCATGGGGCGGCTACACTCCCGCCCCATGTCGCCGCACGCCGATCAGATCAACGCCCTGCTGCCCCAGACGCAGTGCACGCGCTGCGGCTACCCCGATTGCGCCAGCTATGCACAGGCCATTGCCTCGGGCGAAGCAGGCATCAACCAGTGCCCACCCGGCGGTGAAGAAGGCGTGCGCCGCCTTGCTGCGCTCACCGGCCAGCCTTTTGTGCCTCTGAGCGAAGCGCACGGCCTCGAAGGCCCGCGCCTGCTCGCGGTCATCGACGAGGCCTGGTGCATCGGCTGCACGCTGTGCGTCAAGGCCTGCCCGGTTGACGCCATCATCGGCACCAACAAGCACATGCACACCGTGATCGAGCCGGACTGCACCGGCTGCGAGCTGTGCATCCCCGTGTGCCCGGTGGACTGCATCTCGCTGGTGCCCGCGCACGCCGAGCCCGCCCCCACAGGCTGGGCCGCCTGGTCAGCCGAGCAAGCCGATCGGGCGCGTGAGCAATTCGCCTGGCACCAGGCGCGCACGCGCCGTGCCAAGGTCGAACACGAAGAGCGACTGCAGGCCAAGGCCGAGCACAAGCTGGCCAACCTGCCAGAGGTCAGCAAGCTGACCGAGCCGGCCGAGTTGGACGCCAAGCGCGCGGTGATCGAGGCCGCGCTGGCGAGGGCCCGGGCACGGCGGCAGGGCAGCTGACGCGGCGCCCGACTCACCGGCAACCGACGCCAAGGGTGCACGCACCACGGCCCTTGGCCCATGCGCCACCACCAGGTGCCATCTCAGATGAGCCGGGCGGCTCCCTGGCGGCGGGGTGACCCCATGCAGGCCTGACACGCGCGCTCAGCAGACTCCATGGATCTGGTCCACCCTGCACTGCCCAACGCCATGCCGAACCGCGCCCCTGCCCCCACCTCCCAACGTTTCGCCCTGCGCCCGCTGTGCGCGGCCCTGGCCCTGAGCCTGGCTGGCGCGGCCCAAGCCTCGCCCAGCGGGCTCGTCATCAGCCAGGTCTACGGCGCGGGCGGCAATGGCGGCGCATTGCTCAACGCCGACTACATCGAGCTGTTCAACGCTGGCAGCGCGCCGGTGAACCTGGCTGGCTGGTCGGTTCAATACGCCTCGGCCTCCGGTTCCAGCTGGGGCAACAAGACCGACCTGCCGGCCTTCAACCTGCAGCCTGGCCAGCACTTCCTGGTCCAGCAATCTGGCGGCAGCAACGGCAGCGCCCTGCCTGCGGCGGATGCCACCGGCACGGTCTCGATGGCAGCGGCCAGTGGCAAGGTCGCCCTGGTCCAGGGCACCACCGCGCTGACGGGCGCCAACCCCAGCGGCGCCGAAGACATCGTCAGCTACGGCAGCACCAGCAACGCCACCGAAGGCTCGCCCACCGGCACCGCGCTGAGCACCACCCTGGCCGCCTGGCGTGTCAACGGCGGCTGCACCGACACGAACAACAACGCGACCGACTTCATCACCGCCGCACCCGCGCCCCGCAACAGCGCCAGCCCTTTCACGCCGTGCACCGGTACGCCGTCACCTTCTCCCGCGCCCTCACCAGCCCCGTCGCCCTCGCCCAGCCCATCGCCCTCGGTCACGCCCATCTCGCAGATCCAGGGCACGGGCCACACCAGCCCGCTCATGGGCCAGAGCGTGACCACGCGAGGCGTCGTCACGCGCGTCAACAGCAACGGCTTCTTCATCCAGAGCGATGTGCCTGACGGCAACGCGCAAACCTCCGAAGGCCTGTTCGTCTTCACCAGCAGCGCCCCCACCGTGAGCGCCAACCAATTGGTGCAGCTCACCGGCAACGTGGCCGAATTCAACACCGGCGCCGCCACCAACGCGCTCACCGCCAGCCGCCCCATCACGCAACTGACCAGCGTGAGCGGGCTGAGCGTGTTGGCCAGCAACCAGGCCGTCGCACCGACGCCGCTGACGCTGCCCGCCACGCAAGACGAGCTCGAAGCCCTCGAAGGCATGCTGGTGCAGGTCACCAACACGCTGACCGCCTCGCAAAACTACTTCCAGGGCCGCTACGGTCAGGTCACGCTGTCGGCCGATGGTCGCCTGGTCAAACCCACCAACATCCACCCCGCTGGCTCGGTGGCGGCGCAGCAGCTCGCCCAGGCCAACGCGCAGCGCCAGCTGCTGCTCGACGACGGCAGCTCGCAGCAGAACCCCACGCCCATCCCCTACATCGGCGCGGACAACACGCTGCGCGCCGGCGACACGCTCGATGGCCTGGTCGGCGTGCTCGACTACGGCCTGAGCACCGCCAGCAACACCGGCCTGGCCAGCTACAAGGTGCACCCGACGCAAGCGGTGAACTTCCAGCGCGCGCACCCGCGCAGCGCCAAGCCGGCTGACGTGGGCGGCAACCTCAAGGTGGCCAGCTTCAACGTGCTGAACTACTTCACCACCTTCACCAACGGCCAGACCGCCAGCGGTGCCAGCGGCCAGGGCTGCTCGCTCGGCAACAGCGTGGCGGCCGGCAACTGCCGTGGCGCCGACAACATCACCGAGTTCACCCGACAGCGCGACAAGATCGTGCAGGCCCTGCTCGGGCTGGACGCCGATGTGGTGGGCCTGATGGAGATCCAGAACAACGGCAACACCGCCGCGCAGAACCTGGTTGATGCGCTCAACGCCGTCGCAGGCGGCGGCACCTACGCCGTCACGCCCCTGCCCGTGGCCTTCGATGCCACCGTGGGCGGCAGCCCCACCGGCACCGATGCGATCCGCGTGGCGCTCATCCACAAACCTGCCAAGGTCACGCCGCAAGGCAATGCCCTGGCTGACACCGACGCCGTGCACAACCGCCCACCGCTGGCACAGACCTTCGCCACGCCCAACGGCGAGCGCTTCACCGTCGTCGTCAACCACTTCAAGTCCAAGGGCTGCTCTGACGCAGCAGGCGCCAACGCCGATCAAGGCGATGGCCAAGGTTGCTACAACGCCAACCGCCAGGCTCAGGCCAGCCGCCTGCTGGGTTTCATCGCCGACCTGCAGACCCGCGTCGGCGACAGCGACGTGCTCGTCATCGGTGACCTCAACGCCTACGGCAAGGAAGACCCGATCCTCACGCTGACCCAGGGCGGTTTCACCGACCTGATCGATGCTTTCGAAGGCGAGGCGGGCTACTCCTACGTCTTCGACGGCGAGGTGGGCTACCTGGACCACGCACTGGCCTCGGCCAGCGCACGCGCACAGGTCAGTGGCGTGACGCACTGGCACATCAACGCCGACGAGCCCTTCGTGATCGACTACGACATGAACTTCAAGCGCTCGCCCAGCACCGGCCTTTGCTACGTCAGCAGCGCCACCAGCTGCAGCCCTGACCTCTACACCGCCACGCCCTACCGCTCGTCGGACCACGACCCCGTGCTCATCGGCCTGAGCCTGCTGAAGTCGCTCACGGGCACCGCCGGCCGCGACACGCTGGTGGGCACGCCGGGTGACGACCTCATCACCGGCCTGGCAGGCGCCGACCGCCTCAGCGGCGGCAACGGACGCGACACCTTCGTCTACACCAGCCTGCGCGATGGCAGCGACACCCTCACCGACTTCGTGCCTGGCACCGACCGCATCGACCTGAGCGCCGTGGTGGCCTTGCTGCGCAGCATGCACGGCGTGACCAGCGCCGACCTGATCGCCAGCGGCCACATTCGCCTGGTCGACAGCGCTGCGGGCTTGCAAGTGCGCGTGGACACCGATGGCAGCGCAGGCCCTGCGGGTGCCGTGCTGCTGGCCACGCTCAACGGCGTGAGCAGCTCCCACATCGTGGCATCGCGCGACCTGATCCAGTGAACGCCAAACGCTTTGCATGAGGTGCGAAGCCCGGCGCACCACCTGGTGCCAACTTGAACCGGGGGGACTGCTCACAAAGCGGCCTTCCCTGTTCATTTGTGGCGAAACTGTCTTCAGGCAAACCCTGGAACGGGGGTCACCACGGTGTCACAGCTGGCCCGCAACATGCATCCTGACGACGTGAGCAGCGCCCCGGCGCCGCGCACACCCTGGAGAAGTGCATCATGCGAGCCCTGATGAACCTGGCCATCGAGCCTGCCCTCAAGCTGTACGAAGTGTCCACGATGGTCGTGATCGACCCGTCGTGCAAAGCCGTGCAACGCGTGCTCAAGGTGATGGCCGACACCCCGATGGGCGCGATTTCCATCGTCCGAGACCGCTACCCCCGCTCCCGTGCGCACCAAGTCGTGTCCTGCCGCATGCTGGAAGGCCTGTCGCCCGCCTGACCCGGTCTGGTGCCCCAGGCTCCCATGCCTGGGTGTGGTGCGGGGCCGTCATGCCGCCTGGGCAGACCCGAGGCCCTTGAAAGCCGCCTCGCGCATCCTCATTTATGCTGGCGAAGTCCCTTCGCTCCATGCACCGTAAGGAAGCGCCATGCACCTGTTGAAGCCTCCCTCGATCCGACGCCTGCGTCGCACCGCCCTGATCGCCACGCTGGCCGCCTCGGCCGCCCTGACCGGCTGCGGCTACAACGACTTCCAGCGCCTGGACGAGCAGACCAAGTCCGCCTGGTCCGAGGTGCTCAACCAGTACCAGCGCCGCGCCGACCTCATCCCCAACATCGTGGCGACCGTCAAGGGCGAGGCCAACTTCGAGCAAGACACCCTGACCAAGGTCGTCGAGGCGCGCGCCAAGGCCACCAGCATCCAGGCCACGCCCGAGCTCATCAACAACCCCGAGGCCTTCAACAAGTTCCAGCAGGCGCAGGGCGAGTTGTCGGGCGCGCTCTCGCGCCTGCTCGTGGTCAGCGAGAACTACCCCAACCTGAAGGCCAACCAGGGCTTCCAGGACCTGCGCGTGCAGCTCGAAGGCACCGAGAACCGCATCACCGTGGCGCGCAACCGCTACATCCAGACCGTGCAGGAGTACAACGTGCTGGCGCGAAGCTTCCCCAGCAACCTCACCGCCAAGGTGATGGGCTACGAGGTCAAGCCAGGCTTCACGGTGCAAAACGAAGCCCAGATCTCGCAGCCGCCCACGGTCGATTTCGGCACCAAGAAGTGAGCCGAGGCGGGCACGCGATGACGGCGGTGCGGCGCGGCGCCCCGAGGCGCGGGCGGGAGGCCATCCGAGCGCTGACTCACCGGTCGCTCGGATGGGCTCGGGCCTGGCCGATGCACCTGGTGCTCACCCTGCTGACCCTGTTCGCCCTCGCATGGCCTGCCAGTGCTCAAGACGGCGGCGTGCTGCCCGTGCCCACGCTCAGCGGCCACGTCATCGATCAGGCCAGCGCGCTGAACGCTCCGCAGCGCCAGGCGATCGACGACAAGCTCTCGGCCTTCGAGCGCGAACGCGGCACGCAGCTCGTTGTGCTGATCGTGCCCACCACGCAGCCCGAGGACATCGCTGCCTACGCCCAGCGCGTGGGCGACGCCTGGAAGATCGGCCGGCGCGAGGTGGGCGATGGCCTGCTGCTGGTCGTCGCCCTCAACGACCGCCGCGTGCGCATCGAGGTGGCCAAGGCCCTCGAAGGCGCGGTACCCGACCTGGCGGCCAGCCGCATCATCGAAGGCGCCATCGTGCCCGCCTTCAAGCGCGGTGACGTGGCCGCAGGCATCGACGCGGGGGTCGATCAACTGATGGCCCGTGTTCGCGGCGAAGACCTGCCCTTGCCTGAACCTGGCGCCGCCCGCTCGCCACCCGGGGCACAACTCGAAGACCTCATCGTCTTCGGCCTCATCGGTGTGCCCATCGTCGCAGGCGTGCTGGGCGCCATCTTCGGGCGCAAGCTCGGTGCGCTGCTCACTGGCGGACTGGGCGGCGGCATCGTGTGGCTGCTCACCACCAGCCTGATGCTGGGCGGCGTGGCCAGCGTGGTGGTCGCCATCTTCGCGCTGGCCATGGGCAACGGCGGTGCTCGCCGAGGCGGCTGGGGTGGCGGCCATGGCGGCTGGGGTGGTGG
>SCMV01000058.1 GCA_005502875.1 Comamonadaceae bacterium 2PF
GGCAAGGGGTGGGTGGCGTGGGCGTGCAGGAAGCTCAGGGCCGAGGGGGGTGTCGCCGGGTGGGCGGGTGACGAGGAGGGTGACTGGGGCACGCGCTGGCTCCGTCTGTGGCTCAGCCTGCGTCCGAGCCGCTGGCCTTGCGAGCGCCTCGCGGCTTGGCTGTGGTCTTGCGGCTGGCGGGTGCCTTGCGCGTGGGCTTGCGGCTGCCGGGCTTGGGCGCCTGGCCAGCGGGTTCTCCCATCATCTGCTCACCCATGGACTGGGCGGTCTGGGCCGTTTGCGATGCCAGGTGGGTGAACTGTTGGGTCAGCGTGTCCCACCAGCGCATGGGGTTGATCAACTCGGCTTGCGAGGGAGGGGGCTCGGCAGATGGGCCCTCGGCCTTGGGCTCGGGGGCTGGGGGCGTTGGTGGTGCGGGCGGGGCCGCTTCGCTGGCGCGTGCCCGCAAGGCATCGCGCACGGCGTCCATCGACACGTTCATGCCCTGCAGGGTGCTGAGGGTCATCTTCTGCACTTCCAGGCCCTGGATCGTCATGGCGATCATGCGGGCGTTCTGCTCCAGCCAGAACTGCACGGTGCGCAGGTCCTGGATGCGTTTGTCGAGCTCCTGCGGGTCCAGCGTCGGCATGCTCCAAGCGGGCATGGCCCCGGTCTGGGCGGTTGCGCCTTGCAGGTTGGGCAGGGCGCTGCCGGCGGCTTTGAGCCAGTCCTGAAAGAAGTCGAGGCCAGCCCCCAGGCCTGAGAAAGGTGGGCTGCTGGCGTTCGAGCCGGATGGGTCCGGGCTGGTCGGGCGCGTGGGCATGGCCATCTCCTTGGGGTGCACGGGCACCTGGTGTGTTGAAACCATTGTGCCCGCAAGCGCGGTGACCTGGCAGGGGGCGGACACCGCCCGCGCGCATAATCGGCGCCTCGATGCAACGCCGCGATCTCTTCCTTCACCTGACCCGCTTTGCCGCTGCCCTGGCCTGGCAGCAGGTGTTCTCGGCGGGCGCGCATGCGCAGTCCCAGGCGGACGAGGCCTGGGCGTCTGAAGACGATCCGTTTTCCCTGGGTGTGGCCAGCGGTGAGCCGCTGCCCGATGCCATCGTGCTGTGGACCCGGCTGGCCCCGCGCCCCCTTCAGGCCGATGGCGGCATGCCGCAAGCCGCCGTGCCCGTGCACTGGGAGGTGGCCGCCGACGCCCGCTTCACCCAGGTGGTGCGCCAGGGGGTGGTCGTGGCCGAGCCTGCTGTGGCGCACAGCGTGCACGTGCTGGTCGAGGGGCTCGCGCCTGGCCGCACCTACCACTACCGTTTCGAGGCGGGTGGCCAGCGCAGCCCCGTGGGCCGCACCCGCACCGCCCCCGACCCGGCCGAGCCGGTGCGGCAGTTGCGCATGGCGCTGGCCTCGTGTCAGCACTACGAGCACGGCTACTTCACCTCGCACCGAGAGATCGCCGCCAGCGACGTCGACCTGGTGCTGTTCGTGGGTGACTACATCTACACGACCCAGGCCCCGCACCACATCAAGGTGCGCAGCCATGCCATCGAGATGGACCCCCACCCGGGCGGGCGCACCCTGGCCGACTACCGCATCCACCACGCCAGCTACAAGCTCGACGACGACCTGCGTGCCTGCCACGCGGCCCATCCCTGGTTGATGGTGTGGGACGACCACGAGGTCATGTCCGACTACACCGGTGACACCGCGCCGGGCGTCGACGACCAACGTGCCTTCATCGCGGCGCGCGCGGCGGCCTACAAAGCCTATTTCGAGCACATGCCGGTGTCGCCGCGACGCGTGCCTTTCGAGGCCAGCATGCCCATGCAGGGCCGATACCGCTGGGGCCAGTTGGCCGACCTGTGGACCCTGGACACCCGCCAGCACCGGGATGCGGCCCTGTGCAGCGAATGGCCGCGTGCGCTCATGCACGGCAAGCTGCTGTGGCGCTGCGATGCCATCCAGGGCGATCAGCGCACGTTCCTGGGGCGACAGCAGGAAGACTGGCTCGCCGCAGGCCTGGCGGGCAGCGATGCCAACTGGCGCTTCGTCGTGCAGACCACGCAGCTCGCCCCCTGGCCGATCCGCTCTCCGCTGGGTCCGCTGACCTACGCCGAAGGCTGGGACGCTTTCCCCGCTGCGCGGGCCCGCATGATGGAGGCCATCGCCCAGCCGCGCGTGCAGGACGTCGTCTTCCTGGGGGGCGATGTGCACCGGCACGTCGCGGCCAACCTGCGGCTTGACCCGTTGGACCGGACATCGCCCATCATCGCCAGCGAGGTGGTGACCACGTCGGTCACGAGCAAGGGCATGAGCGAGGTGGCCAACGCATGGGTGCGCGCGGGCAACCCCGATGTGCTGCACATGCGCAGCGACCAGCGCGGCCACGTGATGCTCGACGTGACGCCGCGCGAGGTGCGCTGCGTGTACCGTGGCACGCCCCACCCGGTGCGCCCGCAGTCGAAGCTGCGCACCCAGGCGACCTACGTGATCGAGCGGGGCAAGCCCGGGCTGAAGAAGGCCTGAGCCCTGAGCCCCAGGCTGGGTCAGCGACTCAACTCAACGCCATCCGCAGTCGGCTGTGCGCCGGCACGCTGGCGAGCAGGAACTCCATCTGGTCGGCCACGATGCGACGCCCGCGCAGGATCATGTCCTCGTGCAGGCTGGGCACATAGGGCAGGTAATACATCGACCAGCCCAGCTCGGACAGCGTGCGGTTGCCCTTGCGGCCGTTGCAGCTGCGGCAGGCGGTGATGCAGTTCATCCAGGAGTCGACTCCGCCGCGCGAGACCGGCTGGATGTGCTCGCGGGTGAGGTCGTCGAAGCCGAAGTGGTGGCCGCAGTAGGCGCAGACCTGGCGGTCGCGGGCGAACAGCTTGGCGTTGGACAGCGCCGGGCTCTGGCGCCAGGCCCGGCTGGGCACGGCCCCGTGCACCGCGACGATGGGGTGCAGCTCCAGGCGCGATTGCACGCCGGTGAGGCGCTGGATGCCCCCGCGCAGGACCAGGAAAGGGTCGCCCAGCGTCCAGGCGACGCTGTCACAGGCATACAGAACCGCCGCTTCCCTGGCCGTGAGCCAGGCCTGCGGACGGCCTGACACGTCAAGCTGCAGCACGTCCATTCGACCTCCATGGGGGGTGACTGCACAAGAATAGAGCAGATTCCGTGCCGAGCTCAAGCTTTCGTGTGCGCATGCCGTGGCGCCTGACGCACGTCATCACGCGGTCACATGGTTGACCCGCAGGGCCTGACGCGTCGGTTTGACGCCTTCCTGACAGAGTGCGCAAAAAAAATCACCCAACCCGCTACACAAGCCGCTGGATTTCTGCAAAATAGCACGACCGTTCGTTTTATTCGGAGGATCGCCCTTGTCAGATGTGCTGCCCCAGGACGCCAAACCCGCCGCCGAGGTGGCGCGTGAGCGTGGCCGCGAGCGTGGTGCACACAAAGGGCAGCAAACCCGGGCGGCCATCCTGGAGGCGGCGCTGAACCTGGCTTCGCAGATGGGCATCGAAGGCCTGTCGATCGGGGCGCTCGCCGAGGTCACCGGCATGAGCAAATCGGGCGTGTTCGCCCACTTCGGCTCGCGCGAAGAGCTTCAGATTTCGGTCATCCGCGAATACCATGAGCGGTTCGAGGAAGAAGTCTTCCGTCCCGCGATCCGGCAGCCGCGTGGCTTGCCGCGTTTGCGAGCGCTCTTTGACAACTGGGTGGCCAAAGTGGCCACTGAAATCGACTCTGGCTGCATCTACATCAGTGGTGCGGTCGAGTTCGACGACCGGCCCGGTCCTGTGCGAGATGCACTGGCCGGCATGGTGCTGTTGTGGCATGGTGCGCTCGGGCGCGCCATCCGCATGGCCGTCGAACTGGGACATTTGCGTGACGACACCGATCCCATGCAGGTGTTGTTTGAAATCCATGGCCTGATCTTGTCGCTGCACCATGACGCGCGCTTTTTGCGCTCGGCTGGGGCGGTGGACCGGGCCCGCACGGCGTTCGAGCGCTTGATCCAGTACTACACACTGGGCACGCCGCCGTCGTCTGGACAGGTTGCACCCGTCGGTGCGACCGCTCATTGACCTTTTCCTACAGTCAGTTCAACTGCTTTTTTACCGAGGAGCTTCACGATGCCTTCTTACACCCCTCCGCTGCGCGACATGCAATTCGTGATGCACGAACTGCTCGGCGCCGTCGACGAACTCAAGCAGATCCCCGCTTACGCTGATCTGGACGTCGACACCGTCAATGCCGTGCTGGAAGAAGGCGGCAAGTTCGCATCCAAGGTCATCGCCCCCCTGAACCTGGTCGGCGACGTGCAAGGCTGCGTCCTGAACAAGGAAACCCACGAAGTCAAGACGCCTGACGGCTTCAAGGAAGCCTACAAGCAGTACACCGAAAACGGCTGGTCCGGTCTGTCGGCCGACCCCGAGTACGGTGGCCAGGGCATGCCCCAACTGGTCAACCAGGCCATCTACGAAATGATGAACTCGGCCAACCAGGCCTGGACCATGTACCCCGGCCTGAGCCACGGTGCTCACGCTTGCCTGGAAGTGCACGGCACCCCCGAGCAAAAGGCCATGTACCTGCCCAAGCTGACCTCGGGCGAGTGGACCGGCACCATGTGCCTGACCGAGCCGCATTGCGGCACCGACCTGGGCCTGCTGCGCACCAAGGCCGTTCCCCAAGCTGACGGCACCTACAAGATCACCGGCGCCAAGATCTTCATCTCGGCCGGTGAACACGACATGGCCGACAACATCATCCACCTGGTGCTGGCCCGCCTGCCGGACGCCCCCGAAGGCTCCAAGGGCATCTCGCTGTTCGCCGTGCCCAAGTTCAACGTGAACGCCGACGGTTCGCTCGGTTCGCGCAACGGCATCTACTGTGGCGGCCTCGAGCACAAGATGGGCATCCACGGCAACGCCACTTGCCAGATGGTCCTGGAAGACGCCGTCGGCACCCTGGTGGGCAAGCCCCACCGCGGCCTGCCCGCCATGTTCGTGATGATGAACGGCGCCCGCCTGGGCGTGGGCAACCAGTCGCTGGGCCTGACCCAAGTGGCCTACGAAAACGCCGTCAACTACGCCAAGGACCGCGTGCAGATGCGCTCGCTGTCGGGCGTCAAGCGCGCCGACCTGCCGGCCGACCCGATCATCGTGCACCCCGACGTGCGCAAGATGCTGCTGATCGCTCGTGCTTACGCCGAAGGCGCCCGCGCCCTGGTGTACTACACCGCCATCGAGCTGGACAAGGAGCACAACCACCCCGACGAGGCCGTCCGCAAGGAAGCCTCCGACACCGTGGCGCTGCTGACCCCGATCGTCAAGGCCTTCATCACCGACAACGCCTGGGAAGCGACCCGCCACTGCCAGCAGGTCTACGGCGGCCACGGCTTCATCCACGAGTGGGGCATGGAGCAGTTCGTGCGTGACGCCCGCATCAACATGATCTACGAAGGCACGAACACCGTGCAGTCGCTGGACCTGCTGGGCCGCAAGGTGCTGGGTGACGGTGGCGCCAAGCTGACCGCCTTCGGCAAGAAGATCAGCCGCTTCGTCAAGGAAAACGCCGACAACGAAGCCATGCAGGAGTTCACCAAGCCCCTGGCCGACCTGGGTCAGAAGGTGCAAGCCTTCACGATGGAAATCGGCATGAAGGGCATGCAGAACCCCGACGAAGTGGGCGCCGCCGCCGTCGACTACCTGCGCGTGGTCGGCCACCTGGTCTACGCTTACTTCTTCGCCCAGTCGGCCAAGATCGCCCTGGCCAAGCTGGATTCTGGCGACACCTTCTACAAGGCCAAGCTGGCCACCGCCCGCTTCTACTTCGCCAAGCTGGTGCCGGAAGTCGAAACCGCGATGATCACCGCCAAGGCTGGTCTGAAGCCCCTGATGGAAATGGACGAAGCCCTGTTCTGATCGACGGGCTGTCACAGGGAGGTTGCACGCACAGGGCAACCTTCCTTTTTTCCTTCTCCATTCACTGAGTTCCTCGAGGAGAGAACATGAGTCAATTCAACGTGCGCAAGGTGGCCGTGCTCGGCGCCGGCGTGATGGGTGCCCAGATCGCCGCCCACCTGGTCAACTGCAAGGTGCCGGTCGTCCTGTTCGACCTGCCCGCCAAGGAAGGCCCCAAGAACGGCATCGTCACCAAGGCCGTCGAAAACCTCAAGAAGATGAAGCCGTCGCCCCTGGGCGTGGCCGATGACGCCGTGCTGATCCAGCAGGCCAACTACGAAGAGCACCTCGAGGAACTGCGTGGCTGCGACCTGATCATCGAAGCCATCGCCGAGCGCCTGGACTGGAAGGAAGACCTCTACAAGAAGATCGCTCCTTTCGTCAACGACAAGGCCATCCTGGCCACCAACACGTCCGGTCTGTCCATCACGGCCATGGCCAACGTGCTGCCCGAACAGCTGCGTTCGCGCTTCCTGGGCATCCACTTCTTCAACCCCCCGCGCTACATGTTCCTGCTGGAACTGATCCCCACCGAGTTCACCGCGCCTGACGTGGTCGACAAGCTGGAGACGTTCTCGGCATCCGTCGTGGGCAAGGGCGTGGTTCGCGCATACGACACCCCCAACTTCATCGCCAACCGCGTGGGCGTGGCCGGCATGATGCTGACCTTCCGCGAAGTCGAGCGTTCGGGCCTGGGCTACGACATCGTCGACGACCTGACCGGCAAGAAGATGGGTCGCGCTTCGTCGGCCACCTTCCGCACCGCCGACGTGGTGGGCCTGGACACGATGGCTCACGTCATCAAGACCCTGCAAAACGGTGCCAAGGACGACCCGTTCAACGCCTGCTTCGCCAACCCCGTGGCGCTGGACAAGCTGCTTGAAAAGGGCAACTTCGGCCAGAAGACCAAGGCTGGTTTCTTCAAGAAGGAAGGCAAGGCCATCCTTCAGTTCAACCCCGAAACCGGCGAGTACGTGCCCGCTGGCGGCAAGGCCGACAAGGAAGTCACCGACATCCTCAAGAAGCCCGCTGCAGAACGCCTGAAGGCCCTGCGCGAGTCCGCTCACCCGCAAGCCCAGTTCGTGTGGGGCCTGCTGCGCAATGCCTTCCACTACGCCGCCGTCACGCTCGAATCCATCGCCGAATCCGCTCGTGAAGTGGACTTCGCCATGCGCTGGGGCTTCGGCATGAAGCAAGGCCCGTTCGAAATCTGGCAAGAAGCCGGCTGGAAGCAAGTGGCCGAGTGGGTCAAGGCCGACATCGACTCGGGCAAGGCCCTGTCGAAGGCCCCGCTGCCCGCCTGGGTGTTCGACGGCCGTGACGGCGTGCACACGCCCGAAGGCTCCTGGTCGCCCAAGACCGGCAAGTACGTGCCGATCCGCAACCTGCCCGTCTACAAGCGTCAGGCCTTCCGTGAAGACGTGCTGGGCTCGAACGCCCCGAACGCCGCCACCGCTGGCAAGACCCTGTTCGAAGACGCCGCCATCCGCCTGTGGACCCTGGACGACGAAGTGGTCATCGCTTCGATCAAGTCCAAGATGCACACCATCAGTGCCGAAGTGACCGCCGGCCTGGCCAAGGGCCTGGAAATCGCTGAAGGCGGCTACAAGGGCATGGTCATCTGGACGCAAGACGGCCCCTTCTCCGCCGGTGCCGACCTGCAATCCATGATGCCCGCCTTCATGGCTGGTGGTGGCAAGGCCATCGCCCCGTTCGAGAAGCAACTGCAGGACTTCATGCTGTCGCTGCGCTACTCCAACGTGCCGACCGTCGCTGCCATGCACGGCCTGGCCCTGGGTGGTGGTTGCGAACTGGCTGTGCACGCTGCCAAGCGCGTGGCCGCCATGGAAACCTACGTGGGCCTGGTCGAAGTCGGCGTGGGCCTGATCCCCGGCGGCGGTGGCCTGGCTTACCTGGCTCGCCGTGCTGCCGAGCAAGTCGAAGCGTCCAAGGGCGTCTCCGGCATGGTTGGCGCCGAGCTGATGGGCTTCGTCAAGGAAGGCTTCCAGGCTGCGGCCATGGCCAAGGTGGCAACCTCTGCCATCGAAGCCCGCAAGTTCGGCTACCTGCTGGAAGGCGACGTCGTTGTGCCCAACAAGGACGAAGTCCTGTACGTGGCCATCGCCCAAGCCAAGGCCATGTTCGAGTCCGGCTACCGCGCCCCTGCCAAGAAGCAATTCGCTGTGGCAGGCCGCAACGTCAAGGCCACGCTGCAATCGTCGCTCATCAACATGCGCGACGGCGGCTTCATCTCGCAACATGACTACTACATCAGCTCCTGCATCGCTGACGTGCTGACCGGCGGCGACGTCGACGCCGGCACCCTGGTGACCGAAGAGTACCTGCACGCCCTGGAGCGCAAGCACTTCTGCACGCTGCTGGACAACCCCAAGACGCAAGAGCGCATCATGGGCATGCTGTCGACCGGCAAGCCTGTCCGCAACTGATCGATCGGAGACAAACACATGTCTAAGCAACTCCGCGACGTTTACGTCGTTGCCGCCACCCGCACCCCGATCGGCAAGTCTGGCCGTGGCGTGTTCAAGAACACCCGCCCTGACGACCTGCTGGTCGCCACCATCAAGAACGCCCTCAAGCAGGTTCCCACGCTGGACCCGGCTGCCATCGAGGACGCCATCGTTGGCTGCGCGATGCCCGAAGGCGAGCAAGGCATGAACGTGGCCAAGATCGCCGCGCTGCTGTCGGGCCTGCCCAAGACCGTGGCCGGTGCCACCGTCAACCGCTTCTGCGCGGCTGGCATCACCGCCGTGTCGATGGCCGCTGACCGCATCCGCGTCGGCGAAGCCGAAGTCATGATCGCCGGTGGCGTGGAATCCATGTCCATGGTCCCCATGGGCGGCTCCAAGCCCTCGTTCAATCCCGCCGTGGTCAACGTCGAAGAGAACGTCGGCATCGCCTACGGCATGGGCATGACCGCCGAGAAGGTGGCCGAGCAGTGGAAGGTGACCCGCGAAGAGCAGGACGCTTTCGCCACCGAATCGCACCGCCGCGCCATCGCCGCTCAGCAAGCTGGCTTCTTCGACGCTGAAACCACGCCGATCGAAATCGAAGTGCGCACGCCGAACCTGGAAACGGGCGAAGTGACGATCACCAAGAAGACGATCACCCGTGACGAAGGCGCCCGTCCTGACACCTCGGTGGAAGGCCTGGCCAAGCTGCGTCCCGTGTTCGCTGCCAAGGGTTCGGTCACGGCCGGTAATTCGTCGCAGACGTCTGACGGCGCTGGCTGCCTGATCCTGGCTTCCAAGGACGCCTGCCTGAAGTACGGCCTGACCCCGCTGGCCAAGTTCGTGGCCTTCGCCGTCAAGGGCGTGCCGCCCGAGATCATGGGCATCGGCCCGATCGAAGCCATCCCCAAGGCCCTCGAGTACGCTGGCCTGAAGGCCTCGGACATGGACTGGGTCGAGCTGAACGAAGCCTTCGCTGCTCAGTCGCTGGCTGTGCTCAAGGACCTCGACAGCAAGGGCCACGTGCTGGACCGCGCCAAGGTCAACCCGATGGGCGGCGCCATCGCCCTGGGTCACCCCCTGGGCGCCACCGGTGCCATCCGCGCTGCGACCGTGGTGCACGGCCTGCGTCGCACGGGCGGCAAGTACGGCATGGTGACGATGTGTATCGGCACCGGCCAAGGTGCTGCCGGCATCTTCGAGCGCGTCGACAGCCTGTGATCGGCTGACCTCGTGTTGGACGATTGAAAAAAGCCCGCCTCTGTGCGGGCTTTTTCTTCGGCCCAGCTGCCGCTTGCAGCGCCCCCTCTGGCTCACCCGACTCCAGGCCTGTTCCGATGGAATCGTTTCGCGTCCTCACCGCCGATGGCCACAGCCTGGCCGCACGTTGCTTCAAGCCGCATGGCGAAGTCGCCAAGCGTGCGGTCATCATCGCGTGCGCCCTGGGCGTGCCGCAAAGCTTCTACACCCGCTACGCGACCTGGCTGACACAGCAAGGCTGCGTGGCCTACACCTTCGACTGGCGCGGCATGGGCGAGTCTGCGCCCGACAACCTGCGCCACTATCGCGCCAAGCTCATCGACTGGGCGCTGCAAGACGCGCCGGCCATGATGGAACTGGTGGCCCAGCGCCACCCGAGCCTGCCCATCAGCTGGTTCGGCCACAGCATGGGCGGCATCCTGTTCGGCGCCATGCCGCAGCACCCGCAGATCGACCACGTGGTCACGCTGGGCAGCGGCAGTGGTTACGTCGAGCACCTGGCCAAGCCCTTGCGTTACGTCATCGGGGCCTTCTGGCACGTGATCGTGCCGTTGAGCGTGGCCCGCCATGGCTACTACGCCGGGCGTCGCATCAACGCCGTGGGCGACCTGCCGCGCGGCATCGTCGCGCAGTGGAAGCGCTGGTGTGCCTCGCCCAAGTTCGTGCTGAGCGAGGGTGAACACATCCGCCAGGCATATGCCAGCGTGAGGCTGCCCATCACGGCCGTCCTGTTCACCGATGACACCATGGCCAGCCCGGACGGCATCCGCGCGGTGCACCAGGCTTACACCGGCACCCGCGTGGACTACCTCGTGTTGCGTCCGCAAGAGGTGGGTGCGCGCAGCGTGGGGCATTTCAATTTTTTCCATGGCCGCACCGGGCCCCAGGCCTGGCGTCACAGCCTGACCTGGCTGGGCCTGGCCTGAACGGGCCGTGTCACCGCCAAACGCCACCCGCGAAATCGCCTGGACCTGCAACGCATGAACACCCCCTTCGAGACGCTGACCCTGCGCACCCGCGATGGCCACGATCTGGCCGCGCGCGCCTACGTGCCCGCAGGCGATGTGCGTCGTGCGGTGCTCATCGGCTCTGCCATGGGCGTGCCACAGCGCTTTTACCAGGCCTTTGCCGCCTGGCTGGCCGGGCAAGGCGTGGCCGTGCTCACCTTCGACTGGCGCGGCACCGGTGAATCGGCCCCGCGCAGCCTGCGTGGCTTCAAGGCCAGCATCACCGACTGGGCCACCCAGGACCTGCCTGCCGCCGCCGATGCGCTGTGCGCGCGCTGGCCCGATGCGCCCCGCACCTTCCTGGGCCACAGCCTGGGTGGGCAGCTGTTTGGCTGGCTTGAGCGGCCCGAGCGCTTCGCGCGCGTGCTGACGGTGGCCAGTGGCAACGGGCATTGGCGCATGAACGCGCCAGCCGTGCGCCGCAAGGCGCCGCTGCTGTGGTGGGTGCTCGCGCCGGTGGGCATTGCGCTGGCCGGCTACTTCCCGGGCAAGCGCCTGGGCGCCGTCGGCGACCTGCCCGCCGGGGCCATGTGGCAGTGGCGCCGCTGGTGCCTGCACCCCGATTACATCGGTTCGGAAGGGCAGGCGCTGCGCGAGCGCTACGCCGCCATCCGCCACCCCATCACCGTCGTGCTCATGGAGGACGACGAACTCATCAGCCCTGAGGGCATCCGCGCGCTGTATCGTCTGTACGCGGGCGCCCAGGTGCGCTTCGAGACCCTGCACCCCCACGCCCACGGCCTCAAGCGCCTGGGGCATTTCGGGCTGTTCCAGTCCAACGCTTCGAAGCTGTGGCCCCAGGCGCTGCGCTGGCTCGAGGCCTGACTTTCACAACGAGGAGACACCCATGTCCAACGACATCCTGGCCCACCGCGAAGGCGGCATCCTGACGCTGACCTTCAACCGCCTCGACAAAAAGAACGCCATCACCACCGTGATGTACACCCGCCTGGCCGAAGAGCTGGAGCAGGCCTGCGAAGACGACGCCGTGCGCGTGGCCGTGATCCAGGGCGACGTGAGCTGCTTCACCGCCGGCAACGACCTGGCCGACTTCCTGAACAACCCGCCGAACATGGCGGCCGACGCCGAGCCGGCGCCTGTGGTGCGCTTCCTCAACGTCCTGCGCACCTTCCCCAAGCCCATCATCGCCGCCGTGGCCGGCCCGGCCGTGGGCATCGGCACCACGCTGCTGCTGCACTGCGACCTGGTCTACGCGGGCGACAACGCCGCTTTCAGCCTGCCCTTCGTGAACCTGGGTCTGTGCCCTGAAGCCGGCTCCGCCTTGCTGCTGCCTTCGCTGGTGGGCTACCCGCGCGCCGCCGAGAAGCTGATGCTGGGCGAGGCCTTCTACGCCGAAGAGGCCGTCGAAATGGGCATCATCAACCGCATCCTGCCGCCGCAGGAAGTCAACGCCTACGCGCAGGGCCAGGCCGCCAAGCTGGCCGCCAAACCGATGGCCGCGCTGCGCGCCACCAAGGCCGTCATGAAGATGGGCCAGGTGGGCCTCAAGGCCATCATGGACGAAGAGCTCAAGCTCTTCGGTGCGCTGCTGCGCGGCCCGGCCGCCAAGGAAGCCATCAGCGCCGTGATGGAAAAGCGCAAGCCCAACTTCCAGGGCATGTGAGCGCAACGGCCGCTTGAGCCGTCAAGGCCCCTGGAAGCCACCTTGCCGGAACGTCAGCACCAGGGTGTCGCGCCAGCCGCGTTCGCCCAGGGGCTGAATGGGCGTGGACTCGTGGATCACGCGCTCGTCGTCGAGCAACAGCGTGCTCCAGGGCTGATCGAGCGTGAAGCGCACGCCCTGCGGGCCATCGGCTTCGAACACGCGGGTCTCGCCGCCTTTGATGCCGTGGCGGCCCAGCATGATCACGGCCACGAAATCGACACCATCGCGGTGCGCGCCTTCAGGGGTCGGGCGGCCAATGCCGCCGGTGGTGTCGACGCGGAACTGGTGCGCCTCGATGTACCAGGCGGGCGCGGGCTTGACGCCGGCCAGGAAGCCTCCGAGCTTGCGCAGCAGGGCCTGCCACATCGGGTGCTGCGCGATGTCGTCGCGCACGGGCTCGAACCAGCGCTCGAACCCGCCGTGCAGCGCGTTGTAGGTCACGGGCTGCCAGTGGGCGCGGTGTGGCGTCTGCGTGAGGGCATCGGCTGCGGTGTCGTACACGAAGCAGCTGTGCCGGCGATAGCGGTAGTGGCCGCCATCGCGCAGGTGGGTGTCGGGCGGCAGGTCGTCCCAGCTGGCGTGCAGGGCCTCGGCTTGGGCTTCGTCAGCGGGCAGCCAGGGGTACAGCAGGGGCGTGGGCAGCAAGGCCCAGCCTTCGGACGTCAAGGACGAGGAAACCTCGCCCAGGCTGGCGGGTGCAGCGATGGTGCGCATGGGTCTGGCGGCTTGAAACGAGGGGCTCAGCGAGGGGCTGTGGGCGGATGGAGGCTGGCGAGCTAGGCGCTCGGGCCATCAGGCTGGTTGGGCCGGCCGGGGGCGCCCGTCGCGGTCGATGGCCACGTAGGTGACGTTGGCCTCGGTGACCTTGACCAGGATCGGGTCGGAGGGGCGACGTTCGGCCCACACCTCGACGTGCACGGTGATGGAGGTGCGCCCGATTTTTTCAACGCGGGCGTAAAAGCTCAGCAGGTCACCGACCGACACCGCATTGCGGAACACGAATTCGTTGACGGCGATGGTGGCGACGCGGCCGCGCGAAATGCGCGCCGGCAGCACGCAGGCGGCCAGGTCCACCTGGGCCATGATCCAGCCGCCGAAGATGTCGCCGTTGCCGTTGGCGTCTTTGGGCATGGGCATGACGCGCATGACCAGTTCCATCTCGGGGTGCAGGTCGGGCGGGGTCATCAGGGCGGGGCTGGTCGGTTGGGTCATGGGCGTGCCAAAACTGGGTGGGCCAAAGCGGGGTGAGCCAAAGCCGTCGACAATGGACGGTCTCGTTTGTTGGTACGCCATTGTTCCAGAATGCGCCGATTCGCACAGGCTTCTAGTCAAACCCCTGTCATCACAGGTCCCACCCCGGCGCCCGCCCGCAGCGACCGCGAGACGCTCGCGCGCCTGTGGCCTTACCTGTGGACCTACAAGTGGCGCGTGCTCGCGGCATTGGCCTTCATGGTGGGTGCCAAGCTCGCCAACGTCGGCGTGCCCGTGTTGCTCAAAGACCTGGTCGACACGTTGGCGCCCAAGGCGGGCAGCGCCGAGGCCCTGCTGGCGGTGCCTGTGGGTTTGCTGTTGGCCTATGGGCTGTTGCGCCTGTCGACCTCGGTGTTCGCCGAGCTGCGCGAGCTGGTCTTCGCCAAGGCCACCGAAGGCGCGGCGCGCAGCATCTCGCTGCAGGTCTTCGGCCACCTGCACGCCATGAGCCTGCGCTTTCACCTCGAGCGCCAGACCGGTGGCATGACCCGCGACATCGAGCGCGGCACGCGCGCCGTGCACTCGCTGATCTCGTACTCGCTCTACAGCATCATCCCCACGCTGATCGAGGTCACGCTGGTGCTGTCGCTGCTGGCCATCAAGTTCGACATGGCGTTTGCGTGGATCACGCTGGCCGCGCTCGTGTTCTACGTGGCCTTCACCGTGACGCTGACGCAGTGGCGCACGCGGTTTCGGCGCGAGATGAACGAGCTCGACTCCAAGGCCCACACGCGCGCCATCGACTCGCTGCTGAACTACGAGACGGTCAAGTACTTCAACAACGAGGCCTTTGAAGCACGGCGCTACGACGAGGCGCTCGAGCGCCTGCGCCGCGCCGGCGTCAAGTCGCAGCAGACGCTGTCGCTGCTCAATGCGGGCCAGCAAACCATCATCGCCATCGGCCTGATCGCCATGCTGTGGCGGGCCACACAGGGCGTGGTCGAAGGCCGCATGACCGTGGGCGACCTGGTCATGGTCAACGCCTTCATGATCCAGCTCTACATCCCGCTGAACTTCCTGGGTGTGATCTACCGCGAGATCAAGCAGTCGCTGACCGACCTGGACAAGATGTTCAACCTGCTCGAGCGCGAGCGAGAGGTGGCCGATGCGCCCGACGCGCGGCCGCTGTTGCTCAAGGGGCCGCCCTCGGTGCGCTTCGATCACGTCGAGTTCGCCTACGACCCTGAGCGCGCCATCCTGCACGACGTGAGCTTCGAGATCCCGGCCGGCAAGACGGTGGCCGTGGTCGGCCCATCGGGCTCGGGCAAATCGACGCTGGCGCGGCTGCTGTACCGCTTCTACGACGTGCAGGGCGGGCGCATCAGCATCAACGGCCACGACGTGACCAGCATCACGCAGGACAGCCTGCGCCGCGCCATCGGCATCGTGCCGCAGGACACCGTGCTCTTCAACGACACCGTGGCCTACAACATCGCCTATGGTCGACCCGAGGCCTCTCAGGATGAGGTGATCCAGGCCGCCCAGGCCGCGCACATCCACGGCTTCATCGCCTCCACGCCCAAGGGCTACGACACCATCGTGGGCGAGCGGGGCCTGAAGCTCTCAGGCGGTGAGAAGCAGCGCGTGGCCATCGCGCGCACGCTGCTCAAGGACCCGCCGATCCTCGTCTTCGACGAGGCCACCTCGGCGCTGGACTCGGCCAACGAACGCGCCATCCAGGCCGAGTTGGCGGAGGTGGGGGAGGGCAAGACGGTGCTGGTCATCGCGCACCGCCTCTCGACCATCGTGCACGCGCACGAGATCCTGGTGATGGAGGGCGGGCGCATCGTCGAGCGCGGCACGCACCCGGTGCTGCTGGCCACCAACGGTCGTTATGCGCAGATGTGGCGGCTGCAGCAGGCCTCGGGGGATTCAGCAGGAGCGGCTTGAGGCCCGCTCCGGGTGCCCCCGGTGGCGCTGCGGGCCGCGCCAGATCACGGCTGAATGGCCACGCCCAGCACGGTGCCCAGGCGGTCGCGTTCGCGCGCCGGGCCGATCAGGCCAATGAGCTTGGCCTGGCCCGTCTTCAAGTCGATCGTGTACAGCCGCGAGTGGGTCGAGCCGATCCGGCCGGTGACCAGGTAGGCGTTGTTCTTGACGTCGTCGATGTCCAGCGAGGCGTGGTCGAAGGAATGCACCCCCAGCGGGCCCACCGTGCGCAGCAGGCCCGTGTTGGGCGAAACCACCGGGGTGGCGCCTTCGGGTGAGCCCTGCATGACGAGGTGGCCTGCCCGCGCGTCGATGGCGTAGTTGGTCGTGATCTTGTCGTTGTCCTTGTTGTAGGTGTAGCCGGCCGCCACGATGCGAGGGGCGTTGCCGGCTTGCTCGTCGCCATCTGCGTAGCGCAGGGGGCCGTCGGGCTGCAACCCGTCCACATCGGGCTGGCCATCGACCTGGGCGCCCGTGTCGGGGTGCAGGCGCAGGTTGTCACCCCGGTCGCCGACCACGCGGATGCGGTCCACCGTCGGGTTGAAGTCGAAGCCGAAAGCGCGCGCCTGAGGCAGTTTCACGCCCGGGCCGACGGGGCGGACTTTGCCGCTGTCGGTGTCGATGCGCAGCAGGCGCCCGATCGTGCTGAGGGCAAACAACTCTCCGCGCGCGACCCGGAAGTCCATGCCCAGGATGCCCTCGCCTGGCTGCAGGCCCATCAGGGGCACGCGGCTGAGCAATTCTTCGGGTCGATCGGCTCTGAAGGTGATGAGGCGGTGGCTTGCGGTGATGGCAACCAGCAGCTCCTTGCGTTCGATGGCCTCGGCACGGGCTTCTTGGGGTTGCGCGTGGCTGCGCACCACGGGCGCGTCGGTGGTGCCGCCCAGCCAGGTGGGCAGCCACGCACAGCCGCTCTGCCCGAGCGCGAGCAGCAAGCTGGCGCCGGCCAGCAGCGATCGGGTGGTTTGGCGGGACGACGGGGGCGTTTGCGGCGTGTTCGGCATGGGGCTCCTTGGCGTCAGGGGCTTCGTCTGGGGAGGGCAGGGCCTCACGGCTTGTTCGGGCTCAACTGGATGAAGGGCGTGGCCCCACCCGTGACCTGCGGCAGCTTGCCATCCCATTTGCGGATGGCCTCGCGCTCGTTCTCGATCTTGCGCAGGGCCAGCAGGTCCGGGGTGATCTGCTGGCGTTGCAGGGCCAGGGCATCCGCTTCGGCCCGGGCGCTGGCGACCTTCTGCTTGGCCTCGACCTCGATGCGCTGCAGGTCGCGTTCGGCCTTGAGCTTTTCCTGCTCGGCCTTGACCTTGGCTTCGATGGCTTCTGCGAAAGAGCGCGAGAACGCGAAGTTGACGATGGCGAACTCGTCGAGCACCAGGCCGTGGCGCATCATCTTTTCGCGCAGCAGCGCACCGATGGCGTCGCGCACCTCGGTGCGGCGCGTGACCAGCTCTTCGGCGGTGAAGCGAGCGGTGACGGCTTTGACGGCCTCTTGCGCGGCGGGGATGATGATGCGGTCGGCCGCGATGTCGGTGGTCGGGCCGATGTTGCGAAAAACCTCGACCGCGTGCTTGGGATCGAGGTGGTAGTTGATGGCGATGCGCGTGTGCACCGACTGCAGGTCGCGCGAGGCGGCATCGCCTTCGCCCTCGCCCTTTTGCAGGCGCACGTCCATCACGTGCATGGTCTGGGCCAGCGGCACCTTGAAGTGGATGCCGGGCTCGTAGACGGCGTCATCGGCTTTGCCGAAGGTGGTCTTGATGCCGCGCTCACCAGCAGAGATGACGGTGATCGGGTTCAGGGCCGACAGCAGCACCACGGCGGCAACGCCGAGCACCACGAACTTGATGGCCCGCGACGCACCGGACGCGGGTTGGCCGAAACTGGACATGGATCCTCCCGGGGAACATGGCTTGTGCGGCCATGCTACCCCAGGGGATCCGACGCGCTCGGCTGGCGCCTGAGTGCTTGTGACTCAGCTGCGACGCGAGCGCAGGCGAGCCAGGGCCAGGCCGCCGGCCAGCATCAGCGCGAGGGCACCAGGTTCGGGCACCGCGACGGTCACGGTGGCGAACTTGTAGGCCGGGAAGGTGGCTTCCAGTGCGCCGTCTTCAACGAACGGCTGCGAGACGTTGGACAGGGGGGTGACCAGGCTCTGGCCGACGTTGAGCGCCGTGAAGTTCAGCGTGGCCAGCTTGACGTCGCCAGGCACCGGGCTGTTGGTGGCGAAGTAGGCGTCGCTGAGCGTGCCCGAGGCGTTGTCGATCAGGCCGCCGTTGCGGGCGAACTCCCAGCTGGCCGGGATGACGACGCTGTCCAGGCGCAGCACGGCCGGATCGAAGCTCAAGCCAAAGCCCCCGCCCAGAACGGCCTCGGTGAAGCCCGAAGCCATGAGGTTGAGCGAGAACGTTTCGCCCGGCGCCACGGTCAGGGCGTCGAGGTCAAACGACACGTTCTGTGCTTGGGCGGTGGTGCAGGCCAGCGCAATGCACAAGGTGGACGCGGCGGTGGCGATGGAACGGATGGCGGTCATGTGGACTCCTGATGGTGTGGTGGAAGGTGTGAAGGGTCGAGGTCAAGTGAGGGGTGCTCAGCGGCCGCCCGTGTGCCAGGCCGATGGGCCGGGGCGGGTGGCAAAGAGGCGGCGCACGGCGCTCAGGTCCAAGCTGTTGACGATGCCGTCGCCGTTCTGGTCGCCTCCTCGTGCGCTGGTGCCGAAGTCACGCCGAACGATGGACATGTCGATGGTGTTGACGATGCCGTCGTTGTTGAGGTCGGCGTCGCAGGCGTCGCCGTAGCCGTCGAGGTCGGTGTCGCGCTGGTTGGCGTTCTTGACGCTGGTGCAGTTGTCGCGGCTGTCGGGCACGCCATCGCCATCGGTGTCGATTTCGGTGCTGGCGACCTGGTCGGCCGTGCCTTCGCCGGCTGCAGCGCGCACGATCACGTTCTTGGGTGGGTTGTCACCCAGGTCGATGCTGGCGTTGCCGCCTTCATCGGCCACCCCGCGACCGACCACCGTGCCCTTGATCGGGTCGATGGCGACGACCGTGACCCAGTCACCCTCGGGGATGGGGCGGTCGTTCGGCTTGAGTCGCACGCGCAGGATCTTGCCTTCCAGAACGGCCTGGCTGATGCCCACAGGCCAGGGCAGCAGGCCTTGCGGGCTCACGCGCAGCTTGACGGTCGGGTCGCCCAGCAGGTTGTAGATGTTGAGCTCGTGGCGCAAGGTGGCCACGCCTGGCTGGGTGCCGCTCGAGTTCAGCGGGTGGCTGTTGGCCGCCGAGCCCGCTGCGACCTGCTTGATGTAGGTCTTGGCGTAGTTCAGCAGGTCGCCCAGGCGCTTGGAGGGGGCGGCGGCACCATAGGGCAGCAAGCCCGGGAAGATGCCGTCGAACAGGCCCAGCGTCATGTGGTTGTTGGCGGTGGTGCTGCTGATGCGGGTGTCACCGATGACGGCCAGCGCCCCGTCCGACTTGCGCAGCAGCGCCTCGGCGAAGTAGGTGCTGATCATGCTCGGGCCATAGCCTGGCGAGACGAACTGCGGTGCCAGGTCCACGGTTTCGTTGTCGAAGATGCCCGAGGCGCAGTTGATGCTCAGCACCACCGGGAAGCGGTTGCCGGTGACGGACACCGAGGCCACGTCGGCGGTGCTGAAGCCCGGGTGCGACCAGCCCGTCCACCAGCCGTGATCCCGGTGGTAGACCAGGGCGCTGCCGGCGTTGATGCGGGCCACCACGTCAGCGCTGTTGGCGTTCCAGGCGAAGCCGGGCTTGCGCAGTGCCGCAGGGATGGCGGCGCCGCTGTTGTAGAAGCGTGGGTCGGAGCTGTTGGGGGCCCAGTACAGGCGCGTCACGTTGTAGCCCAGCGAGTTGGCGTGGTTGCGCACGATCTCGCTGGTCTCGACGAACCAGCGTTCGTCCTTGATGCCGCTGCCATCGGCCTGAAAGTGCGAGGCGAAGGTCAGCCGGTTGTAGAAGTCCGAGCCGAAGATCGGGTTGACAGGCGGGAACAGCTCGTAGGACTTGACCTTCGAGACGATGGTCTGCGCCTGCGACAGCGTGTCCACCGGCAAGCGCCCGATGCCGAAGGGCGGCACGGTGAACGCGTCCGAGCCGGGCGCGAATTGGCCGTACCACATGTCGCCAGCGCTGCGGGCGTATTCAGGGAAGTTGGGGTCGGTGGAGAAGGGGCTGATCTCGTCGTAGTTCGTGGGGATGAACTCCGCGTCACCCATGAACAGCACCCACTTGGGGCGCACGATGTGCGAGTTGTAGAAGTTGGCGATCCAGTTGCGGATCTGGGTGCGCGTGGCCGTCGGGCTGGCGCCGGTGATCTCGCTGGTGGTGACCACGCGGGTCGAGATGCCCAGGGCCTGCTTGTGGGCCTTGAGGTCGTTGGCCGCGTCCAGGAAGTTGGGGTGCGTGACGATCAAAAAGCGCGCGCCGAAGAAGCTCGGGTTCAGCGTCAGGCCTGGCGGCACGCAGCGCAGCTCGGCAGCGACCTGTTTGTTGAGCGCGAAGCGCATGGCCGGCTGCGGCAGCGCCTCGATGCGCTGGTCGATCGGGTCGAACCCCTTTTCCTGGCGCGTGGTGACCCAGTCCTTGTTGAGCAGGCGGTCGTACGTGAAGCAGCGGCCCGGGTGCTTGATGGTGACGAGGTAGCTGGGGTACCAGGTCAGCAGCTGGCTGGACGGGTCGTAGCCATACGGCGCCAGGCGAAAGCCCTCCACGCGCACGTCGCCCTGGCCGATGGGCAGGTTGCCGCGCGACTGTCCTGGCTTGAACACGCCCTTGCCCCAGGTGTCGGGGTTGAAGACGAAGGGGATCTTGGCGTCTTCTTCTTTCTCGCGCGAGTGCTCGGGCGGCTGCACCGGGTAGATGCGCGCGCTCAGTCGCTGGATGCCGCCTTCCGGCACGATGCTGACATCGGGCGACTCCTTCAGGTCCAGGGGCAAGGCTGCCGAGAAGCCGCCAGCAGGCAGCTCGGGCAGGCCAGGTTGGCTGTTGTCGACCGCGAAGCCGCCTTCGCGCAAGGAAAAGCGCTGGAAGGCGCCCGAGTCGGTCTGCACCGTCTCGAGCACGGGTTTGGGCACCGTGATGCGCACCACGGTTTGCTCGGCGTTGCTGGAGATCAACTGCACCAGCGAGGCGGTCTGGGCGTGGGCGGCCCAGGGCAGGGCCAGGCTGGCGGCCAGGGCAATGGGGCGCCAGGTCAGCGCACGTTGGGGGGCGCGGCTCGAGCGGGCCGACTGAGAGGGGCTGGGCATCATGGAAATCCTCATCTGCGTTGGGTGGACCCGGCCGGCATGGGGCAGCGTGCGGTGTCGTGGTCGGCGGGTGTGTGCAGACTAGGGCTTCATCCTTTTGGCTGATAGCCCCTGCTCCCTAGCCCTTGGGATGCTTCGGGGGCCCGACTGGCGGACCTAGGGGGGCCGAATGGGGGATGGATGGCGCGTTCCGTCAAGTTCGGGCGTGAGCGGGTCGATCAAGGTCTCGTGCCACGGGCCTGGCTTGCGGCGAAAATCAGGGCCCGCGGGTTGGGGCCGCAGCAACTGCCGCCGCCACCTCCGCCGTCTCTGCCCTTCCTGCCAAACTCCTGCCGACCATGACGAACCCCACCCAGCTC
>SCMV01000059.1 GCA_005502875.1 Comamonadaceae bacterium 2PF
CGGCGTGGTGCACCATCAGCCGCGCGGCGTTCAGGCGCGTGTGCATGTCGGCCAGCAGTTGCGAGATGGCCTGGTGCTCGGCGATGGGCTTGCCGAACTGCGTGCGTTCGCGCGCGTAGGCCCGCGCCGCGTCGAGCGCCGCCCGGGCGATGCCCACCGCCTGCGCCCCGATGCCGATGCGCCCGCCTTCGAGGTTGGACAGGGCGATCTTCAGGCCCTCGCCGCGCTGGCCCAGCAGGTGATCCAACGGCACGCGCACGCCTTGCAGCGAGATGGCGCAGGTGTCCGAGGCGCGGATGCCCATCTTGTGTTCTTCGCGCTCGACCACGAAGCCGGGCGTGGAGGTCGGCACGATGAAGGCCGACAGGCCTTTCTTGCCCAGCTCCGGGTCGGTCACCGCGAAGACGATGGCCATGCCCGCGCGCCGCCCATTGGTGATGAACTGTTTGGCGCCGGTGATGACCCAGTGGTCGCCATCCAGCACGGCACGCGTGCGCAGCGCGTCGGCCTCGGAGCCCGCCTGCGGTTCGGTCAGGCAGAAGGCGCCGATGACCTCGCCCGATGCCAGCCGTGGCAGCCACTGCGCTTGCTGCACTGCGGTGCCAAAGCGCAGGATGGGCACGCAGCCCACCGAGTTGTGCACGCTCATCAGTGTCGAGCAAGAGGCGCAGCCTGCGGCGATCTCTTCGATGGCCAGGGCGTAAGCCAGGTCATCCGTCTTGCTGCCGCCCTGGTCTTCGGGCACCAGCATGCCCAGCAAGCCGAGCTCGCCCATCTGGCGAACCACCTCATCGGGCAAGGCGGCATCGCGGTCCCATTGCGCGGCGTTGGGGGCCAGCACCGACTGTGCGAAATCGCGCGCGGCGTCGCGCACCAGGCGCTGGTCTTCGGTGAGCAGGGCGTCGTGGCTCATGGTCGATTCAGGCTCGGTCAGATCAGTTCGATGGCCATGGCCGTGGCCTCGCCACCGCCGATGCACAAGGCCGCCACGCCGCG
The DNA here is from genome assembly GCA_005502875.1 of Comamonadaceae bacterium 2PF. GTDB lineage: Bacteria > Pseudomonadota > Gammaproteobacteria > Burkholderiales > Burkholderiaceae_C > Aquabacterium. The sequence continues at coordinate 997 of SCMV01000059.1, forward strand.
TTGCAGGCCGCGCTGCTGCAAGGCATGGATGAGGGTGACGAGGATGCGCGCGCCGGTGGCACCGATGGGGTGGCCCAGGGCGCAGGCGCCGCCATGCACGTTGACCTTGTCAGGGCTGAGCTTGAGCTCGCGCATGGCGATCAGCGTGACCACGGCGAAGGCCTCGTTGACCTCGTAGAGGTCGACGTCCTCGTCCGTCCAGCCGGTGAGGTCGAACAGGCGCCGGATCGCGCCCACCGGTGCGGTGGTGAAGCGACCGGGAGGGCCGGCGTGCGTGCTGTGCCCCACGATGCGCGCGATGGGCTGCCAGTCGCGCGAGCGCGCGGTGCTGTCGCGCGTGAGCACGAGGGCCGCTGCGCCGTCCGAGATCGAGGCCGAGCTGGCCGCCGTCACCGTGCCGTCGGCGCCGAATGCGGGCTTGAGCGTGGCGATCTTCTCGGGCTTGCACTGACCGGGGGTTTCGTCGATGTCGATCACGCGTTCGGCGCCCTTGACCTTCATCGACACGGGGGCGATTTCGTTGGCGAACAGGCCGCCAGCCACGGCGGCTTGCGCGCGTTGCACCGAGGCCAGCGCGTAGGCGTCCTGCTCGGCCCGGGTGAAACCCAGCTCCTTGGCGGTGGCTTCGGCGTGCACGCCCATCAGCTGGCCGTCGTAGGCGTCCTGCAGGCCGTCGAAGAACATGTGGTCGACCATCTGGCCGTGGCCCAGCCGCTGGCCGCCGCGCGCCGAGGGCAGCAGGTAAGGCGCGTGCGTCATCGACTCCATGCCGCCCGCCACCACCACGCCCACGGCGCCAGCGAGCAGCTGGTCGTGGCCCAGCATCACGGTCTTCATGCCCGAGCCGCACATCTTGGTCAGCGTGGTGGCGGGCACGCTGTCGGGCAGGCCGGCGGCCATCAGGGCCTGTCGAGCGGGCGCCTGGCCGATGCCGGCCATCAGGCAGCAGCCCATCAGCACCTCGTCGACCTCGCTGGCGTGCACCGGCGTGTCGAGCATCGCGGCGCGGATGGCGGCGGCGCCCAGCAGGGGGGCGGACAGGCCCTGGAACTGCCCTTGAAAACTGCCGATCGCGGTGCGCCGCGCGGCCAGGATGACGACGGGATCGAGCATGTTCAATTCCTCAGCGGTTCACGGTGTGCACGCGCGGTGGCGCTTCACTTGGGCGCCATGCGGATGGCGCCATCGAGCCGGATCACCTCGCCATTGAGGTAATCGTTGCCCACGATGTGGCCCACCAGCGAAGCGTACTCCGCTGGGCGCCCCAGGCGGGCCGGGTGGGGCACGCTGCGGCCCAGGCTGTCTTGCACCTCTTGCGGCAGGCCCAGCAGCATCGGGGTCTCGAAGATGCCGGGCGCGATGGTCAGCACGCGGACGCGGTCGCGGGCCAGGTCGCGCGCGGCCGGCAGGGTCATGGCCACCACGCCGCCCTTGGAGGCCGCGTAGGCCGCCTGGCCGATCTGGCCGTCGAAGGCCGCCACCGAGGCCGTGTTGACGATGACGCCTTGCGAGGCGTGCGGGTCGGCGTCGCCCCCCGGTGTGCCCGAGGCGATCATGGCGGGCACGGCCAGCCGCATCATGTTGAAGGTGCCGATCAGGTTGACCTCGATGGTGCGGCGAAAGCTCTCGAGCCGGTGCGGGCCGTTCTTGCCCACGATCTTTTCGGCCGGGCCGATGCCGGCGGCGTTGACCAGCACGTCCAGGCGCCCGAAGCGCCGCACGGCGGTGTCCACGGCCGCCTGGCCTGCGGCCTCGTCGGTCACGTTGGTGGCCACGAAAGCCATGCGCTCGGTGGCCTCGGGGGGGATGGCGCCGTCGCGCGGGGGAGCCAGGTCGGCGATGACGACGCGGGCGCCAGCGGCCAGGGCCATCTGCACGGTGGCGGCGCCCAGTCCGGAGCTGCCGCCGGTGACCAGGAACACGCTGTCCTTCGTTTGCATGCTTGTCTTCCTCTTTTTGAGTGGGGTTCAGGGTCTGACGCATCTTGCCCCAGGGGGCAGGCCTTGCCCAGCGGGGCAGCGCCATGGGCCGAGAGGTGTGTCACCACCCCCACGCGTGAACGTTCTGACGCGAGACATGCCCTGCGTCAGGGTGAACCCTGGGCGAGCCGTGGTCTGATGGCGGCTGATGTTTCCCGTCCAACAGGTGCCGTGATGCGAACCCTTGCCGCCCCCTCCGTTTCGCCCTCGAGCGCTTCCCCTGCCTTGCCGTTTTCGGCATCGGCCTTGTTGTCTCCCGGTCGCCGTCGGGCGCTGGCGTGGTGCGTGTCTGCCTGCGCTGTCTTGCTGTGCAGCGCCAGCCTGGCGCCAGCCCATGCCCAGGCTCGCACCTGGCAGACCGAGTCCACGCGTCAGCAAGCCAAGGCCTTGCTGCAGCGCTGGCAAGGCGGCGAGTTCAACAAGCTCGACGACGAGGCCCTGCAGTCCCTGTTCCGCGAACTGCCCACCGAGGTGCTGGTCACGGCCATGCAACTGGGCGCCGGGCAGCACGAAGGCTTCGAGATCCGCATGCAGCGTCAGGAGCGCATCGGCGGCGAATGGCAGGACAAGCCTTTCCTCAACCACATCCGCCTGCGCCGCCAGCCGCAGCAGGTCTACATGGCCTGGTTGCCCGGCGGGCCGAAGTCGGGTCAGGAGATCCTGTTTGACGCGCGCCAGCGCACCGACGCCATGTACGGGCACCTGGGTGGCGTGCTGGGTTTCGTCTCGAAGTGGATCGCGCTGGACGGCAGCATCGCCAAGCAGAACTCCAACCACACCGTGCTCAACCTGGGGCCTGACTTCGTGGCCGAGGTGCTGGGCCGGGAGGTCAGTCGCCAGACCACGGCCGGCCGCAGCACGCGTGCCGACCAGGTCGAGGTGCTGAAGGTGGCCGGTCAGCGCACCATCGCGCTGACCTGGGCCCCGGGCGCGGCCGACCCCGCCGCCTACGCCGCTCGCACCCGCGTTTGCCTGAACCTCAAGCAGCCCTGGGCCCTGCAGATCGAGTCGTGGACGGCGTCGGGCGAGATCCGCGAGCGCATCCTCTACGAACGCGTCGAGCCCAAGGCCTTCACCGACCAGGACTTCGACCCCAAGAACCCGGCCTACCGGTTCTGACCGCTGACCGGGCCGGGGCGGCTCGGGATCAGAACCCCAGGCTTCGGCCGGCGCCCATCAGCGTGGCCACGCCCAGCAGCGCGAAGATGCCTGCCGCGATGCCATGCACCAGCCGCATCGGGATGCGCCCGGCCAGCTTGTCGCCCGCGTAGACCGCTGGCACGTTGGCGATCAGCATGCCCAGGGTCGAGCCCATCACCACCCACACCGCGTCGGCGTAACGCGCGGCCATGGCCACGGTGGCGATCTGCGTCTTGTCGCCCATCTCGGCGATGAAGAAGGTCACCAGCGTGGCGCCGAAGACGCCAAAGCGCTGTGCCACCTGGGCCTCTTCATCCTCGATCTCGTCGGGGATCAGCGTCCACACTGCCATGGCGATGAAGGACAGGCCCAGGCCCCAGCGCAGCACCTCGGGCGACAGCGCACTCGTGATCCAGGCGCCCAGGGCACCGGCCAGCGCGTGGTTGAGCACGGTGGCCACGAAGATGCCCGCCACGATGGGCAGGGGTTTCTTGAAACGCGCGGCCAGCAGGAAGGCCAGCAGCTGGGTCTTGTCGCCGATTTCGGCGAGCGCGACGACGCCGGTGGAGACGGCTAAAGGTTCTGCGAAGGTGTCGAAGAGGGGCATGTGGGGCACCCAGGCCGGGACAAGGACACATGACCACGGCGCGCCCCCCGGCCAGGACGGGCGCAACGTGGTCAAAGGTCTTGCCAGGCCTTCGGGCGGGGCCCGAGGGCTGCTGGCGCCATGGTCTGCGGACCAAGTGTGTTGACGCCAGCCAGGTGTCCGCACGGCCGGGCACAGCCCGGTGGGTGCGGCGAAGAGCGGCTACTCCCCGATGACGGGGCACAGTGTACCCTTTGCCCCATGCCCCATGACGTCAGCCTGATCTCCACCATCGCCATCGGCTTCGGCCTGGCCCTGGTGTTCGGCTTCGCCGCCGCGCGCCTGCGCATGCCGCCGCTCGTGGGTTACCTGCTGGCGGGCATCGCGATCGGGCCGGGCACGCCTGGCTTTGTGGCCGACATGGCGTTGGCCAGCCAGCTCGCCGAGATCGGCGTCATGTTGCTGATGTTCGGGGTGGGCCTGCACTTTTCGGTGGCCGATCTCCTGGCGGTGCGGCGCATCGCCATCCCGGGGGCCATCGTGCAGATCGCGGTGGCCGTTGCCCTGGGCATGGCCCTGGCATCGAGCTGGGGCTGGTCGGTGGGGGGGGCGCTGGTGTTCGGGCTGTGCCTGTCGGTGGCCAGCACGGTGGTGCTGCTCAAGGCGCTCGAGGCGCGCGGCCTGCTGGAGACGGCCAATGGCCGCATCGCGGTGGGGTGGCTGGTGGTCGAAGACCTGGTGATGGTGCTCGTGCTGGTGCTGCTGCCGGTGTTCGCGGGCCTGCTGGCGGCCAGCCAGGGCGGCACCGATGCGCAGACCCCTCAGGAGATCGCGCTCGCGGTGGGCTGGACGCTGACCAAGGTGCTGGCCTTCGTGGCCTCCATGCTGATCATCGGGCGGCGCGTGTTCCCGCGCATGTTGTGGTGGGTGGCGTCCACCGGCTCGCGCGAGCTGTTCACCTTGTGCGTGGTGGCCGCCGCCGTGGGGGTGGCCTTCGGCGCGGCCAAGCTGTTTGACGTGTCGTTCGCGCTGGGTGCCTTCTTCGCCGGCATGATGATGCGCGAGTCCGAGTTCGCTCACCGCGCCGCCGACGAGTCGCTGCCCTTGCGCGATGCCTTCGCGGTGCTGTTCTTCGTGTCGGTGGGCATGCTGTTCGACCCGGCCGTGCTGTGGCAGTCGCCGGGCAAGCTGGCTGCCACGGTGGCCATCATCCTGCTGGGCAAGACCCTGGCTGCCGTGGCCCTGGTGCTGCTGTTTCGCTACCCGCTCAACACCGCGCTGACGGTGGGCCTGAGCCTGGCGCAGATCGGCGAGTTCTCGTTCATCCTCGCGGGCCTGGGCGCGAGCTTGGGGCTGCTGCCCAAGGAGGGGCAGGACCTGGTGCTGGTGGCCGCGTTGCTGTCGATCGCGGCCAACTCGGCGCTGTTCGGCCTGAGCGGGCCACTCACCGAGTGGCTGCTGGCGCGCTCGGCCCTGGCGCGGCGCCTGGCCCTGCGCGACGACCCCCTGGCGCAGTTGCCCCGACACGTCGACATGTCGCGCGTGCAGGACCTGGTGGTGCTGGTGGGCCACGACGGCGTCGGGCGCCAGGTGGCGCAACGCCTGCGCGAGCAGGGCCTGTCTTACGTGGTGGCCGATGAAAGCCGCGAGGTGGTGGAGTCCCTGCGCGCCGAGCACATCCCGGCGGTGGCTGGCGACCTGATGGACCCGGCCACCCTGATCCAGGCGCACATCGCCAAAGCCGTGGCCTTGCTCATCAACCAGCCCGACAGCCTGCGCACGCGAACGATGGTCGACATCGCGCGCGAGCTCAACCCTGAAGTGCGCATCGTTGCGCTCGGCGGCAACGAAGAAGAGGCCCGCCTGCTCAGGCAGGAGCTGGGCATCGAGGTTTGCCTGCCCGAAGACGCCCTGGCGCGCCAGTTGGGCGACCAGGTGCTGGGGCAGCTCAAGCCCCGATGAAAAAGAAAACCCCGGCGCGGGGCCGGGGTGTTTCGGAGCCGAGGACTCGACTCAGTCGTCAGGCGGCCTTGCGCTGGGCGGTGGCGCTGCCACCCGCCACGTGCGGCTTGCGGAAAGCCATCACGCCATCTTCCAGCTTGCCGTTGCGCAGCTGGTCCATGTCCAGCGCGTAGTTCTGGTAGAGCTTCCACGGAGCGCGGTCGGCGCCCTTGGGCAGGTGGGCTTCGGCGCGGGCCACGTAGCCCGAGGTCATGTCCAGCAGCGGTGCGGTCTTGACGTTGGGGTCCTTGCGCTCGGCCACGGCGATGCGCGTGCCCGTCTTGTCCATGTGCTTGATCAGGCGGCAGACGTACTCGGCGATCAGGTCGGCCTTGAGCGTCCACGAGGCGTTGGTGTAGCCCAGCGTGTTCGAGAAGTTGGGGATGTCGCTGAACATCAGGCCCTTGTACGAGATGTGCTGGTTCATCTCGATGGCCTTGCCGTCCACCGTCATCGTCATGCCGCCAAACAGGCGCAGGTTCAGGCCGGTGGCCGTCACGATGATGTCGGCTTCCAGCGTCTGGCCCGACTTGAGCTTGATGCCGTTTTCAACGAAGCGATCGATGTGATCGGTCACCACGTTGGCCTTGCCACGCTTGATGGCCTTGAACATGTCGCCATTGGGCACGGCGCACAGGCGCTGGTCCCAGGGGTTGTAGGGCGGCGTGAAGTGCTTCATGTCGAAGTTCGGCCCGACCTGCATCTTCACCTGCTTGAGCAGGAACTTGCGCACCGCGTTGGGGTACTTGCGCGAGAGCTTGAAGATCAGCTGCGTGATGAAGTTGTTGCGAGCGCGGCTGATGTTGTAGACCGTCATCTCGGGCAGGAACTTCAGCAGGAAGCGAACCATCGGGTCGAACTGCGGCACCGAGATCACGTAGCTGGGCGTGCGCTGCAGCATGGTCACCATCCTGGCCTTGTCCGTCATCGACGGGATCAGGGTGATGGCGGTGGCGCCCGAGCCGATCACGACCACGCGCTTGCCGCTGTAGTCGAGGTTTTCAGGCCAGAACTGCGGGTGGATGACCTGGCCCTTGAAGTCGTCGCGGCCCTTGAACTCGGGCGTGAAGCCTTCTTCGTAGTTGTAGTAGCCCGAACACATCATCAGCCAGTTGCAGCTCAGCTGCACGGTCTCGCCGGACTTCTTCTGAACGCTCAGGGTCCAGGTGGCGGTCTCGCTGCGCCAGTCGGCCGACACCACCTTGCTGCCAAAGCGGATGTGGCGCTGGATGTCGTTCTCCTGGGCCGTTTCCTGGATGTAGTTGCGGATGCGGTGGCCGTCGGCGATGACCTGCTTCTCTGTCCAGGGCTTGAAGTTGTAGCCCAGGGTGTACATGTCCGAGTCGGAGCGGATGCCGGGGTAGCGGAACAGGTCCCAGGTGCCACCGATGGTGTCGCGGCCTTCCAGGATGGCAAACGTCTTGCCTGGGCATTGGGTCTTGAGGTGGCGGGCGGCGCCGATGCCAGACAGGCCAGCGCCCACGATCAGGACGTCAAAGTGTTCAGCCATGTGGGGAGTCTCCGTTTGCGAGGTCAGGGGGCCGGCCGGCAGGTGCTTGATGGGAGGCAAGCGGGCCCCGGCTGCAATGTGATAACGAGTGTGTGCACTTTATATTTGAAAATGACGATTGTCAAATTAGGGTTGGACCTTAGAACGGGGGGCGTTCCGTGGGGTCTGCACGGGGCGCGGGCCCCTGTTCGCGGGGCGGCGGCACAATGCGCCATCCCATTGTCGCCACCGATTCATCCACGCCCCAGCCCGGGCCTTTGCCGATGTCCTTGAGCTCCTCCCAGACTTTCCAAGCCGCCATCATCGACCTCGACGGCACCATGGTCGACACCCTGGGCGACTTCGTCGTCGTGCTGCAGCACACCCTGGCCGACATGGGCTGCCACCCGATCGAGATCGCTCGCGTGGACCGCGAGTTCCTTTCTTTGACCGTGGGCAAGGGCACCGACGACCTGCTGCGCCGCAGCCTGGCCCATGCCTGGGGCCTGCCCGACGACTCGCCCGAGGCCGCCCAAGCCGTGCCCGAAGCCTGGCGGCACTACCAGCGCCACTACGACCGCCTCAACGGCCAGCACGCCGACGTCTTCCCCGGTGTGCCCGAAGGGCTGCAGCAACTGCGCGAGCTCGGCGTGCTCCTGGCCTGCCTGACCAACAAGCCCACGGCCTTTGCCGAGCAACTGCTCACGCTCAAAGGCTTGCGCGGTCACTTCCAGCATGTCTTTGGCGGCGACGCCTTCGAGCGCAAAAAGCCCGACCCGCTGCCCCTGTTGAAGACCTGCGAAGCCCTGGGCAGCGAACCCGCTGCCACGTTGATGGTGGGCGACTCCAGCAACGACGCGCAGGCCGCCCGCGCCGCTGGCTGCCCGGTGCTGCTGGTGACCTATGGCTACAACCACGGCCACCCGATCACCGAGGTGCCGGCGCTGGCGCACGTGGACCGGCTGGACGCCGTGGCGTGGGCCGATGGGTTCAACGCCCGGTGATGGCGTTGCGGGTGAGGCGGTGAGCGAAAGCCGCGGGGGTGCAACGGCGCACCAATGCAAACGGGGCCCGAAGGCCCCGTTGTCATGTCGGCTTGCCCAAGAAGAGCGACGGCCGATCAGAGCAATGCTTCCAGCACCGGCTGTGCGCGGTGGTCGAGCAGTGCGTCTTTCAGGTCCTGCGTGGTCGGGTTGGTGCCCAGCCACACGCGCAGGATGGCGGGGAAGAAGTTCGCGTCGGCGATCGGCAGGCCGGCGGGCTGGCCGTTGACGTAGAACACCGTGCCGCGCTTGGGCACGTACTCCACCGACAGGGTGTCGTTGGCGTTCAGGCGCCGGATGCGCGAGAACTGCTCGCCCATCGTGCGGATGGACGGGATCAGGCTGAAGAACTCCTGGCGTGGGCTGTTGGCCTCGATGCCGCGGGTGATGACCTTGCCGATTTCGTCCACGCGCATGCCTTGCAGCATCACGAAGCGCAGCTCCTTGGGGCCGTTGGTCGAGAACACGACTTCGGCCTTGTTGGTCTTTTGGGGCACGTACAGGCCCACCGTGTAGAGCTTGGCCACCGCGCGGTAGGACACGCCCGTGCCGTTGAGCGTCAGGGGAACGCCTTCGACCTTGACGGTGGGTTGGTAGTGCACGCCCACCGTGTCGGCGGCTTGGGCCCACGCACCGCTCACGCTCGTCAGACCCATGGCGAGCCCTGCGGCCAGACCGCAGAGGAGGCGAGCGCCGGCGGGCGCCGGAGATGCCAGGTTCAGCTTCATGGTGTGTCTCTCTCGTCGTTGGATGGACCCGAAGATCCGTAATGAATTGTTACCCGTGCGGCGCGTCACACAACCTTCGTTTTCCCTGGTCCCTAGGGATGTCCCGCCGGTCGAATGAGGGGGAGCCGCCGGGCGCCGATGCCGACCTGGCGCCATGGAGACCCCCTGCTACACTGGATTCATGTTCGTCTCACGCAAACAGACCAAAGGTGCGCACGACCGGGGGGCATGGCCCTGGCGATGCTGATGCCTGCCTGAAGGTTTTTGTGTGGGTGAGCGGCGCGATGATAGGTGCCGGCCCCCACCGCCAAAGGTCTCACCTGGCGAAATGGGTAAGCGCTGGTAAACACAGGCCGCGCCTGCCACCCGGATCCCCCAAGAGGGTGAGAGACAGAGACGACACATCACGTGGCATCGGGCCGACAGGCCCATTGCGTGCCCTGGGGCTCGGAGGCCCATCACCATGATCACCCGTTCCGAATTCGACGCATTGGCCGCTGAGGGCCACAACCGCATCCCCTTGGTCGCCCAGGCCCTGGCCGACCTCGACACCCCGCTGTCGCTCTACCTCAAGCTCACGCAGGGCAAGCCCTTGAGCTTCCTGCTGGAGTCGGTGGTGGGTGGCGAGCGCTTCGGGCGCTACTCCTTTGTCGGGCTGCCGGCTCGCACGCTGGTGCGCGCCACGGGGCGCCACATCGAGGTCGTCACCGATGGCGCCGTGGTCGAGACGCACGAAGCCAACCCGCTGGACTTCATCGAGGTCTACCAGGGCCGCTTCAAGGCGGCCGTGCCCAAGGGCCTGCCGCGTTTCTGCGGCGGCCTGGCCGGCTACTTCGGTTACGACACGGTGCGCCACATCGAGCCGCGCCTGGCGAAAACGCACAAGCCCGGTGGCATCGGCACACCCGACATCCTGCTGCTGCAGTGCGAAGAGCTCGCCGTCATCGACAACCTGGCCGACCGGCTCTTTCTCATCGTCTACGCCGACCCGGCCCAGCCGGGTGCCTACGACCGCGCGGTCGAGCGCCTGGGCGAGTTGCAGGCGCGCCTGAACGCCGTCGTGCCCGTGCCCCCTGTGGCGCCCACCGAATCCCACCCTGTGGAGCGGCATTTCGCCAAGGCCGATTTCGAGGCCGCGGTGCTGCGCTGCAAGGAGTACATCGCTGCGGGCGACTGCATGCAGGTCGTCATCGGCCAGCGCCTGCAAAAGCGCTTCACGGCCTCGCCGCTGACGCTCTACCGTGCGCTGCGCTCGCTCAACCCGAGCCCGTACATGTATTACTACGACATGGGCGACCACCATGTCGTCGGCTCGAGCCCCGAGATCCTGGTGCGCCAGGAAAAGAACGCCGAGGGTGGCGAGACGGTGACGATCCGACCGATCGCCGGCACGCGCCCGCGCGGCGCCACGCCCGAGGCCGACGCCGCCAACGAGAAGGAACTGCTGGCCGACCCGAAGGAGCGCGCCGAGCACGTCATGCTGATCGACCTGGCGCGCAACGACATTGGTCGCATCGCCAAGACGGGCTCGGTGAAGGTGACCGAGGCCTTCGGCATCGAGCGCTACTCGCACGTCATGCACATCGTCAGCAACGTCGAAGGTGCGCTGAAAGACGGCATGAGCGGCCTGGACGTGCTGCGCGCCAGTTTCCCGGCGGGCACGCTCAGCGGCGCGCCCAAGATCCGCGCCATGGAGATCATCGACGAGCTCGAGCCCGTGCAGCGCGGCGTCTACGGCGGCGCCGTGGGCTACCTGAGCTTTGCGGGCGACATGGACGTGGCGATCGCCATCCGCACTGGGGTCATCAAGGACCAGGTGCTGTACGTGCAGGCGGGTGCCGGCGTGGTGGCAGATTCGGTGCCCGAGCTCGAATGGAAAGAGACCGAGGCCAAGGCCCGCGCCGTGGTGCGTGCGGCCGAGATGGTCGAACAAGGCCTGTGATTCGCCTGCATTGGGGAAGCGGACACTTTTGATGTCCGGATCCTTGGATCAGGGGGGTGGAATCCGGCATTGTTCAACACCTCAGGCGGGATTCCACCCATGCCCCGGGATGGGGCGATGACCGATTCTGGAAGACCAAGACAGCCTGCTTTGCGCAGGCCTTCCAGACCGTGCTGTACCCCTTTGTTTTTTTCATCGCCGTGATGCTGGTCACCGGCAGCGCCCTGCTGCTGGTCTGGCGCAAGGATCGTTCGCTGATCTTCGCGGCGCTGTTGGGGCTTGCTCACCTCGTCTATTGCTTCAACCCGCTGGCCTACTGGGCTTGGGGGCAGCCTGAGCCGGCTTTGCACATGGTGGGGGCCTTGGGCCTGATCGGTGTGGCGGCGGGCTCCCTGACCTTGCTGGTGGCAGGCCTGGCCCACCTCTCGCGCAAGCGTTGGCCGCGTCATGCGGCCCCGGCTTTGTTCTTCGGTCAGTCTGCACTCTACGGCGGGCTGCTGCTGATCGACATCCAGTTGGCGCAAGCCGGCGTGGCCGCGCTCAACACCCTGGTCGGCCTGGTGGTTTGCAGGTGGTTGTGGGGCGGGGGCCTGAGCCAGCGCACCGTCGGTGTCGTGCTGGTGCTGCTGGGCCTGAACCACTTCAGCTTCGTGTTCGGTGGCGAGGCCGCCGCCCCCGTCCAGTCCACCGTGGCGGCGGTGTTGCGGCTGACGCTTTGCCTGGCGCTGCTGTACGCCGCCATGGTGCGTTCGGCGGCGCGCGCCAACCGGCTCAAGGACCGGTTCTTTGCCCTGACCGAGCGCTCGCATCAGGGCGTGGCCGTGGTGCGCCGGGGCATGGTCACGTACGCCAACCCGGCGTTTCGCCGCATCTTCGGCATGGACGCGGTCGCCGAGGTGCCCGAGATTTTTTCGCCCGAGTGGGTGGCGCGCACCGTGCCGGCCACCGACCGCGAGGCCGCCACCGACATGGCCACCCAGGTCATCCGAGGTCAGATGGAGCAGGCCGAGTGGGGCGGTGAGCGCCTGTCGCTCGATGGCCGGCGACTGCACCTTCGCTACAAGGCTTGGCAAGTCGATTGGGACGGGCAGAGGGCGCTGCAGGTCGTGGTTTCGGATGAAACGGCTCAGCAAGCCGCCGCCCAGGCCCTGCAATGGCGCTCGCGCCACGATGAACTCACCGGGCTGCCCAACCGAGCCGCGCTGCTGCGACGCCTGGGCACCTGCTTTGAAGACTGGGATCAGGACGGCTTCGTGCTGTTGCTGCTCGACGTCGATCGCTTCAAGTTCTTCAACGAGGCCCATGGTCACCGGGTGGGCGACGAGGTGCTCGTCGGCGTCGCGCACCTGCTGCGCGATCAACTGCAAGACCGCGCCGAGGTGATGCGCCTGGGCGAAGACGAGTTCGCCTTGCTCGCGCCCGCACAGGGCGACCCGGCACGCGTGTCCACCGACCTGGCCCACACCATCCGCCGCCTGCTCAGTGAGCCGCTGGCCGTGCGCGAGCACCGCTTCTACATCGATGTGTCGATGGGCGTGGCCACGCACCCGTCTTCGTCGCAGGGCCCGGAGCAACTGCTGCAGGCCGCCCACGCCGCCATGCACGAGGCCAAGCGCCTGCCCGGCACGTCGGTGCAGTTCGCTGCCGACCAGATCAAGCAAGGCATGGCGGCCTTCTTCAACGCCGAGCAGGCCTTGCGTGCCGCTTTGCAGAACCACGAGTTCACGCTGGTCTACCAGCCCAAGGTGTGCGCCCAGCGCGGCGAGCTCATCGGCTTCGAGGCCCTGGTGCGTTGGGATCGGCCGGGCATCGGCCGCGTCAGCCCGCTGGACTTCATCCCGGCGGCCGAGCGCACGGGCCTGATCGTGCCTTTGGGCGCGCAGATTTTGGGTGAGGCCTGTCGGCAGCTCGCGGCGTGGCGCCAGGCGGGCCTGCGCATCGTGCCGGTGGCGGTCAACGTGTCGCCGCTGCAGCTGCTCGACGCCAACTTCCCCGCCCAGGTCATGCAGACGCTCAGGCAGCACAACCTGCCACCGCGCGCCTTGACCCTGGAGATCACCGAGACCGCTGCCGTCACGCACATGGACCAGGCCATGGCCCACATCCGCCTGTTGCGCGAGCAGGGCGTGGAGGTGGCGCTCGACGACTTCGGCACGGGCTTCTCGTCGCTGAACATGCTGCGCAGCCTGCCGCTGCAGACGGTCAAGATCGATCGCTCGCTGATCGACCCCATGCCCAACACCGAAGCCGTGGCCGTGGTCAAGGCCATTTGCGACCTGGCCTCGGTGCTGGACCTGGACGTGGTGGCCGAAGGCGTGGAGACGCCCGAGCACGCCCGTGCCGCTCGCGAGGCGGGCTGTCACGCCTTGCAGGGCTACTTGTACGCCCGCCCCCTCAGCGTCGACGAAGCCACGGGCTGGCTGGCTCGCGCCACCCTGGTCAGCCAGGTCGAGCCGGAATCAGGTTTTCACACGACGGTGGTCTGACCAACGCCGCAGAGCGGCCTGGGCCGGGGCTTCAAGCCAGCGGTAGGTGAGCGCGGCCAGGCCGAAGGTCGCCACCAGGTAAGCCAGCAGCCACCACGGGGAATGCAGCGGCAGGCTCGCGGGGTTGGCGCCGCTCAGGTTGGCCACCAGCAGCTGCAGCGGAAAGTGCAGCAGGTAGCTGGCGTAGGTGGTGTGGCCCAGCGTGGTCAGGCCGTGCGCGAGGCGTTCGGAGCGAGGCTGCACCAGCGCCAGCAAGGCCAGCATCGCCACGGGCGTCAGCAGGGCCACGTAGAACATCGGACGCAGCAGGCCCATGACCGCCAGGCCCGTGCCCAAGGCCAGTGCTACGGCCATGCCCGCATGGGCCCCACCGCGCAGCGCCAAGGAGGCGGTCTGCAACCACCGCCAGGCCGCGTGCGTGAGCCCGCCCAGGTAGAAGAAGAACAGGCACAGCACCAGCGGGTGCGGCGTCAGCTTGAGCGCGTAGATGGCGCCCGTGGCGGCGATGACCGCGCCGATCTGCCAAGGCCGCACCCAGCCCAGTCGGCTGAGCCCGAAGAACACGCCATAGGCCAGCACCTCGATCGAGATGCTCCAGATCGGCCCGTTGAACGACCACTCGCTGCGCCCGGCCCAGTCGCTGGCCAGGAACAACTGCAGCACGAAGTGCTCGGCGTCGTTGTGGGTGTAGACGTAGTCCTGCCCGGTCTGCGCGCGGTACCAGGCGATCAGCGGCAGCATGGTCAGCAAGGTGGCCAGGTGCAGCGGGTACAGGCGCGAGAACCGCAGCCAGGCGAAGCGCCCCGCCGCTACCTTGCCATCTGCCACTGCCTGGCCGTACTTCCAGAAGAAGATGAAGCCCGACAGCGCCCAGAAGGCCTGCACGCCCAGCCAGCCGTGGCCGTAAAAAGGCGCCAGCCAGGTGGCCAGGGGTTGCACGGCGTGGTCGTGGGCCAGCGCGCTCGTGGCCGGGCCGACCACGTAGAAGTGCTGGTAGTGCCACAGCAGCACCGACAGGGCGCAGACGAAGCGCATCAGCTCCAGGCCGAGCAGGGTGGCTTGGGCTTTGGGTGCAGCGGTGGGGCGAGTGTCAGGGCGAGCAGCGGGGGCGCGTGGGGAAGGCATAGAGCGCCGATCATGCAGCAAGCTCGTGGCCCGCGCCCCTCACCTTAGGCCGTCATCCGAGGGGGATGGCCTTTTGACTGCGTGCTCGCCGCCAACCCATCAGCCCCAGGCCCACCGCTGCCAGGGCGACGCTGCCGGGTTCGGGCACCGAGCTGACCAGGGCGGGGTCGAAGCGGGTGTACAGGCCCAGGTCGGTGCCAAGCGTGTGTTTCAGCTGGGCCAGCACGGGTCGATGGTTCCTGTTTTCGAAACGAACGGTGGCGATGAAGGTGCCATCCTGGTCGCCGCTGGTGGTGACGTGCCCTTCGTGATCGATCGAGTAAGCGTTGCTGAAGGTCACCTTTTGCGTGACAGAACTGGTGAGTGCCTGGCTCACGCCGGAATAAGCCCAACCACCGTCAACGTAAGACAGGCTCATGCCAAAGTAAGCGCCGATATCGGCGTCGACACCGGTGACCGTCTTGCCAAAGGCCTGAGCGAGCGCCGCATCGGTGGAAAAAATGCTGGGATCGCTTTGGTGGGTGATCGTGACTCGTGCGGTGATCTCCAGGGCCGAATTCCCGCCGACTTCAAAGGACAGGTCGTCAAAATGAAAGTCGGTCTTCTGGAAGTTGATGGACGTCTTGATGGGTCGGGCGTCATGCTGTCGCGGGGCGACCAACTCCTGCTTGATCGCCTCGGTGTTCTGGAGCGCCTCGTTCAATGTCACCGCACCTGGCCCTGCCTGGATCTGCACCTGGCTGTCCCCGGCGCTGTAGGTCGGGCCCTGGGTTGCCAGCATCGGGGTGGCTGAGACGGTCATCACGCCGCCGCCATCAGAAAAGAGTGAGCCGCCGTGCTGGTAGGTGTGCATCCCCCACCAGTGGGGAGGCACGTAGTTCCAGTTTTTGTACAACTCCGCTGGCGTGGGTGGGGTCCACTCCGAGACAAAAGGCGTGGACGACCCGGTGGACAGGTTGATCATGCTCGCCTGGACGTTGCTCACCGAAACGGTGACGCCGAGCAGATCGGCCGCCAGGGGGGCGGAGCTCACGGTCAGCGCGAGCACGCTGACGCCAAAGGACGCGATGAAACGCATGGTCTCTCCCTCGATTGATTGATGTGAATCGAACGCTATCGAACTACTGGTGAAAACTCAACCGGGCTAGCCCACGGCCGTCGTGCGCCGCCACCACCCGCCCCCGCATTCATGGGTGAGCGGGGGCGGTGGTGGGTTGGCGTGAAATGGCCCGACCGCACCGCCCTGGCCCGAGGTGGCTAGAATGACTGGCATGCGTGTGTCCTCGACCCCCTCAGCAGACCTGTGTCGTCAGCGTTGGCGTAAGCCTGCGAACTGACCGAACCATCGCGCCCTCGAAGGCGCCAAGCGCCCCTCACGAATCCCACAGGAAAGAGCGCACATGCTGCTGATGATCGACAACTACGACAGCTTCACCTTCAACCTGGTGCAGTACTTCTGTGAACTGGGTGAAGAGGTCAAGGTGGTGCGCAACGACGAGGTCACCCTCGACGAAATCGCCGCCTTCAAGCCCGACCGCCTGGTGCTCTCGCCCGGCCCCTGCTCACCCGCCGAAGCCGGCGTGTGCGTGCCCGCGCTGCAGCGCTTCACTGGTCAGCTGCCCATCCTGGGCGTGTGCCTGGGTCACCAGAGCATCGGTGCGGCCCTGGGCGGCAAGGTGATCCGCGCGCGCGAGCAGATGCACGGCAAGACCAGCGTCATCACCACCGATGAACAAGGTGTCTTCGCCGGCCTGCCCAAACAGTTCACGGTGATCCGCTACCACTCGCTGGCCATCGAGCGCGCCACGCTGCCCGAGTGCCTGCACATCTCGGCCACCACCGAAGACGGCGAGATCATGGGCGTGCGCCACAAAGGCTCGCTGACCGACCCGAACTTCGCGCCTTTGGAGGGCGTGCAGTTCCACCCCGAGTCCATCCTGACCGAGCACGGCCACGCCATGCTGGCCAACTTCCTGAAGATGTGAGGCGCGCGTCATGAGCCAGATCACCGATCAGCAAGCCCTGCAGCGCGTCATCGAGCACCGCGAGATCTTCCACGACGAGATGCTGGGCCTGATGCGCCGGATCATGACGGGCGAGGTGTCGCCCGTGGTCATGGCCGCGCTCATCACAGGCCTGCGCGTCAAGAAGGAAACCGTGGGCGAGATCACCGCCGCTGCCCAGGTCATGCGCGAGTTCGCCACGCCGGTGCAGGTCGACGACAAGCGCCACATGGTCGACCTGTGTGGCACCGGTGGCGACGGCGCCCACACCTTCAACATCAGCACCACGGCGATGTTCGTGGCCGCTGCGGCCGGTGCCCGCGTGGCCAAGCATGGCGGGCGTTCGGTGTCGTCTTCCACCGGCAGCGCCGACGTGCTGGAAGCGTTGGGCGTGGGCATCAACCTGCAGCCGGCCAACGTGGCCCAGGCCCTGCTTGAAACCGGCATCGGCTTCATGTTCGCGCCCAACCACCATGGCGCCATGAAGCACGCCGCGCCGGTGCGCAAGGAGCTGGGTGTGCGCACCCTGTTCAACATCCTCGGGCCCCTGACCAACCCGGCCGGCGCGCCCAACCAGCTCATGGGCGTCTTCCACCCTGACCTGGTCGGCATCATGGCCCGCGTGCTGCAGCGCCTGGGCTCCCAGCACGTGCTCGTCGTGCACGGCAGCGATGGCCTCGACGAGATCACCCTCAACGGCGAGACCCTGGTGGCCGAGCTCAAAGACGGCGAGGTGCGCGAGTACCGCATCAACCCCAGCCAGTTCGGCATCGCCGAGCACGACGGCTCCATGCTCAAGGCCCAGACGCGCGAGATGTCGATGGCCGTCCTGCAACGCGTGCTGGCCAACGAGCCTGGCCCGGCGCGCGACATCGTGCTGATGAACGCTGGTGCCGCGCTGTACGCAGCCGATGTGGCGGCCAGCCTGGCCGATGGCATCGAGCGCGCCCGCGAGGCCCTGGCCTCGGGCCGGGCCGCCGAGAAGCTCGAACAGTTCGTGCAGGCCACGCAGCGCCTGGCGGCTTCGCAAGCCTGATTCAGTCCTTCGCGCAAACAACGGTCGCCGGCGAGCTCACCCGCGACGCCCCTGAAAGCCCACCCATGTCCGACATCCTGCAAAAGATCGTCGCCGTCAAGCACGAAGAGATCGCGCTGGCGCTGAAAACCCGTTCGCTGGCCGATGTGCGCGCGCAAGCCGAACAACGCAACCGCGAGCTGAACGATGTGCGCGACTTCACCGGCGCCCTGCGCGCCAAGCTGACCGCTGGCCAGGCTGCCGTCATCGCCGAGGTCAAGAAGGCCAGCCCCAGCAAGGGCGTGTTGCGCGAGCACTTCGTGCCCGCCGACATCGCGCGCAGCTACGCACAACACGGCGCCGCATGCCTGAGCGTGCTCACCGACGAGCGCTTCTTCCAGGGCGCCGAGGCTTACCTCAAGCAAGCTCGCGAGGCCTGCCACCTGCCCGTGCTGCGCAAGGACTTCATGGTCGACGCCTTTCAGGTGTACGACGCACGCGCCATGGGCGCCGACTGCATCCTGCTGATCGCCGCCTGCCTGGACGATGCCCAGATGCGCGACCTCGAAGCCCTGGCGCATGAGCTCGGCATGGCCGTGCTGGTGGAAGTGCACGATGGCGAAGAGCTTGATCGGGCCCTGAAGCTCAAGACCCCGCTGGTCGGCATCAACAACCGCAACCTGCGCACCTTCGAGGTCACGCTCGACACCACGCTGGGTCTGTTGCCCCGCGTGCCGGCCGACCGCCTGCTGGTGACCGAGTCCGGCATCCTGGGCCCGGCGGACGTGCAGCGCATGCGCGCCGCCGACGTGCACGCTTTCCTGGTCGGCGAGGCCTTCATGCGCCAGCCGGATCCGGGCTTGGCGCTGGCCCAGCTGTTCAACTGAACGCCCAAGCCAGTCATGGGCCGCAAGTCGACGGCGCCGATGCCGGTGCCTCAAGGTGCGCTGGATTTTGGCGATGAACCATCCGTCGTGCGTGCCGCAGCCGCAGAGCCCGCTGCGGCCGCGCTGTCACGCCCGCTCGACGCGCTGTTCGATGCCGTTCCCGCTGACTGGCGAGCGCTGACCGATGCCTTCCGCGCCAGCCCGCAGGGTCGGGCCTTGATCGATCGCGTGGACCAGGTCCGAGCGGCGGGTGCGGTCATCTACCCTGATGAGGTTTTCAACGCCCTTCACCTGACGCGGCGCGCCGACGTGAAGGTGCTCATCCTTGGCCAGGACCCGTACCACGGCCCAGGTCAGGCCCATGGGCTGGCGTTCTCGGTGCGCCCTGGCGTGGCCATCCCGCCCAGCTTGCGCAACATCCGCAAAGAGCTCCAGCGGGAGCTGGGCTTGCCGGCGCCCGCGCATGGTTGCCTGCAAGGCTGGGCCGAGTGCGGCGTGCTGCTGCTCAACACCTCGCTGACGGTGCAGGCCGCAGAGGCGGGCAGCCACGCCGGCTGGGGCTGGGAGCTGCTGACCGACGCCCTGGCGCAGGCCGTGGTGGCCGATGCCGGCGCGCGAGTGGTGATGCTCTGGGGTGCGCACGCTCAGCGCAAGGCGCCCTTGCTGGAGGCCGCGCGACGCGCTTCGGGGCGGTCGCTTGACGACCTGCTGGTGCTGCAAAGCAACCACCCCTCGCCCTTGTCGGCCACACGAGGGCCGTTGCCTTTTGTGGGCAACGGGCACTTCGGGCGTGCGGTGGCGTTCTGGCGTGAACGCGGTCAGGTGCTGGACTGGGGCTTGGCCTGACGGGTGGCCCGGCGGTCGCCGCGCATTGGCCCGGACCGCTGACCCAGCCTGCTCAGTTCAGGTACCAGACGCTCTGGATGGCGAAATGATCGCCCTTGACCTTCGCTCCGCCGCCATCCAGCAGCAGGCTCGCAAGGCCGTCCGGGTCCTTCGGGCGGAACGTTTCGTAAACGTAGCGCCCCTTGAGGCTCCAGCCAGGCGTCACCGCGTACTCACCTTCGACGATGAAGCCGATGCTTGACTTCATGTCGACCTTGGCGTCGAAGCGGGTGGGGTCGTTGGAGAAGCGACCGTTGTCGATCTTGACGACCGGGTTGGCGGACTTTCGCACGCCAAAACCGACGCGAGCGCGGTCGGTGGCGTGCCACAGCAGCGTGGCTTCAATCGGGATGCGGCGGAAACGGTACTTGGTGTTGTCCTGTCCGTTGCTTTGGTCGTTGTGGTACGCCACGGCGGTCTGCAGGCTCCAGGGCAGGCCGCCCAGTTTCAGGCTCAGGCCCAGGCGCAGGTCCAGGCCGTCACCCGCACGGATGTTGGTTCGGTCCTGGGAGCTGGCGCCTTCTGCGTCGTTACGCACGCGAAGCAAGGTGTCGCCCCCCGCAGCCAAGCCCACACCGATGAACGGACGAAGCCCCTGCGGGGAGTAAGCAGCTTCGGAGGATTGGGCGCCAGCCGTGGCGACGAACGAGGACAGCAGGCTGGCTGCCAGCAAGGTCTTGCGCATCTTCTTCCCTAGGGAAGGTCTGCATAAATCGCCGGAACGCGTGCTTGGCGGCGGCCTGATTGCCTGAGACCATTGAGCCCATGAAGCAGAGCAGCCTTGGATTGGGAACATCGACGAAGCG
>SCMV01000005.1 GCA_005502875.1 Comamonadaceae bacterium 2PF
TGGGAAATGGGCGCGAAACGCGCGCAAAACGCCTGCCGGAAGAGCGCTCAACCGCCAATCCGGTCATGTCAGTGCCCTCAACCATGGTCAGCGCTCATTTGTGCAGACCTTCCTTAGCCTTGGCTTATGCACGGTTCATATCAACTGGCGATGGCAAGGACGTTGATCCAATGTGGCGTGCCATAGAGAAGAGGGGAGCTGGTTGTCAGCCATGATTCGCTTGCTTCGAAACCAGCCTGACCTAGGGCGTTTAGAACCTCCGAGAGACGGTAGTACACATAGTGTCGCCCATCCTCGATGCAGCGTTCTCCTTGTCCCTCTTGAAGAGCAAGGAACAACGTTCCGCCAAACACGAGTGCTTGGTGCAGGCGCATCAGTACTGGAACGAGTTGCGCCCTTGGCAGGTGGAGCAGGGAAGCGCAAGCCCAGATGCCATCGAAGCTGCGCTCAAAGGCAATGTCTTCGAGACGAAGCACCATGCATTCGACGCCAGAGTAGGCATAAGCGAGGCTGGCCATGGCGACTGAGGAGTCGATTCCAAGAGCGACATGGCCTGCACGCTTGAAGGCGCGAAGATCCCTGCCTGAACCGCAACCCGCATCCAGGATACGTGCTCGTCGAGGCAGCTTCGCCAGGAAGCGTTCCCTGGGTGCGGACGTGTCGGCATCGAAGGTGAGGGAAAAATACTCCTCCGCCTTGTCCTCGTAGAAATTGCCTGTGGTCGACATCAAGCTCTTGTTCCTCGAATGCGGTCACTGTTCGGGCGCTTCGAGCATGTAGCCCATGCCTCGCACCGTGAAAATCATCTTCGTCTCTTGCCCTTCATCGATCTTGAGTCGCAGGCGACGCACGGCCACATCGATGACGTTGGTGTCGCTCCCGAAGGGCATGTCCCATACCTGGGAGGCGATCAGTGATCGCGGAAGGACTTCCCCTTGGCGACGCATCAGAAGTTCCAGCAGGCCGAATTCCTTGGGCGTCAGATCGATGTGGGTCCCTGCACGGTGCACGCGGCGGCGCAACAGGTCCAACTCCAGATCACCGATGCAGATCGAAGGGAGGCTGCTGGCGTCGACCGTGCGTCCACGCAGGATGGTCCTGATGCTGCACAAGAGTTCCGAGAAGGAGAACGGCTTTTTGAGGAAGTCTTCAACGCCACGCTGGAGCGTGTTGACGCGGCACTCATGATGGTCGCGTCCATTCAAGAAAAGCACGGGAATCAACGAATCCTGACGCCGGAGCGCCTGCAGCAGTTCACAGCCTGTCATGCCTTTCAGGGCGGTGTCGATGATCAAGAGATCGAACATTTGCAGCGATGCCAGTTTCAACGCCTCGATGCCGCTTTTGGCAAGGTCGACGGCGAATCCGGCCTCGCTCAAACCTAGGCGATAGTGATCGCCAGTCTTAATGTCGTTTTCGACGACCAATATCTTCGCCTGCACACTTGTCATGTTTGCGAAGTGTGCCGATGAATACCGGCCTGAACCAAACATGACGAAAATGTAATCTTCAAGACACCGCCTTGAAAGGCTGGGAGTCGGAAAATCTATAGTGGCTTCAGCCTTCTGGCGTCTGGCATGACATTGGATTCAATTCGAACCAGATCGGCATATGCCTTGCCGATGACACTCGTTGTCATTGCAAAGGAGCCATCATGGGTGCCACTTCCAAACATGCCAGGACTGTTGCGAAGCCTCAAAAAGATCGCGAGCCGCAGCGCAACTACGCTGTCAAAGACGAGGGCGTAGAACCCCAAGTCGACAATCCCAAAGCGGCGCCGGATCGGCATGCACACAGTGTGGAGGCCAGCAATGTGGACGGGCATGTGGCTCAGAGCGAGACCGAGCAACCTAGACAGGCTTGATTCATTGCCCTGTGGAAAAATTCACAACAATCTTCGCGAAGGGTATTGACTCTGTAGCCGCTACAGGGATTCAAATGGATTCAAAGAGATTGGATCTTCTATCGACGGACATGCCAGGCAACTTCCTTCACGTGTATTTGTCAGGCGCAACTCATTTCTGATCCACAAGGCATTTTTTTCAACCTATACTTGCCGCGCCATGCGTCGATTGCTTTGCTTGTTCCTGCTGATTTGGTTTCCGCTCCAGATGTCCTGGGCTGCGGTGGCCAGCTATTGTCAGCATGAAAGCAACCCTGCCGCGCAGCGCCATTTCGGGCACCACGAGCACAACCATCTTGATCCGCAACATGGGGAGCGCCCTGGCGATAAAGCCGCAAAGGACAAGAGCGGTAGCGACAAGAAGGCCAGTGCCGACAACGACTGCACTGTCTGCCACATGAGCGCTGCCTCGCCGGTCAGTGAGACGCACACCCCCCAGGTGGCGTCTAGCAGGGAATGGTTTGGCCACTCGATCGAGGGCTACGCCTCCAACATTCCAGCGGGGCCCGAGCGTCCCGACATACGTCTCGCCGTTTGATTCGGCGAGACGGCTGCTGCGCAAGCTTTTTTCCTGTCTTCAGATAGCGAGGCCACGGCCTCTCTCGCCGGATTCCTTCTTGTTGTTGTTCCCACAACCCGGAGAATTCGATGTACAGGCACATGGTGCCGATGACAACGTTCGCGTTGGTCACGGCCACACTTTTTTCTTCCACCACCTTTGCTCAAGTTAGCCCGTCCGATTCGGATGGGCAGGCCGTGCACAAGGCGGTGCCCGTGGCACAGCCCCTGACGCTGAGCGAAGCCATCAGGCTGGCGCTTCAGTTCAGCCCGCAAATCGTGGCGAATCAGCAGGAACTGGCGGCCAGCGAAGGGGCCGTCATTCAAGCGGGTGCGCGTCCCAACCCTGAAGTCCAGGCACTGCTGGAAGACACGCGGCGAGACAGCCGAACGACCACGGTGCAGTTGAGCCAGCCCATCGAGTTGGGCGGTAAACGTTCAGCGCGGATCTCGGTCGCCGAGGCCGCGCGGGCTCAAACCGCCGTGGACATCGAAGGGCGTCGCGCGCAGATCAGAGCGGATGTGGCCGATGCATTCTTTGCCGCAGCCATCGCTCAGGAACGGGTGAAGTTGGCGCAGGCCTCCGTCGACTTGTCCATGCGTGGCACGGATGCGGTCTCCAAGCGGGTTCAGGCCGGCAAGGTCTCTGCGGTGGACGAGACGCGGGCAAAGGTCGCTCACGCTGGTGTCCGGCTGGAGTTGCTTCAAGCGCAGAGCGAACTTCGATCCGCTCGCCAAGGGCTGGCAGCCCTGCTGGGGCCAGCATCTGCCGTTCGTGCTCAGACGCTGGTCTGGCAATCGGGTGTCCAACCAGCCGCTCGCAATCTGGAGGCTTCTCAGTTGTCAGATGTGCCGGTGCTGCGGCAGGCACGCCTGGAGGTCGACAAGCGGCAAGCCATGGTCGAGCTTGAGGAAGCCCGCCGCGTTCCGGACGTCACCGTGACATTAGGTGCCAAACGCGATCAGCAGGTCGGGCGCAACCAGGCGGTGATCGGCCTGGCCATTCCGATTCCTGTGCTAGATACCAATCGCGGCAACCTGCTGCAGGCCTTGCGCCTGCATGACAAGGCCGAAGCGGACTTTCAAGCAACGCGGATCCGCGTCGAGACCGAGTGGGTGCAATTGACGGAGCGTCAGCGCTTCGCTCAGGCAGAGGTGGACGTTCTGCGTAGCGAGGTACTGCCGGGCGCCGAGAGCGCTTGGCAGGCCGCCACGACCGGCTTCGAGTTGGGAAAGTTCAGCTTCCTCGACGCCCTGGATGCTCAACGGACCTTGCTCCAGGCCCGCGCCCAGTACCTGCGGGCGCTCAATGAGCTGTACCGCACCAACGCCAACATCGATCGCCTGCTGGGGACCAGCGGCGAAGAACAGACGACGTCCAAGCCATGAGAAAGCATTGCATGACACGCTCCCAATCACAACGCCAAGCTGGGCGCATCAGCCAAAAGCAACTCATCGCCATCATCGCCATCGTTTTGGCGGGGTTGGGCGCCAGCGCATTTGTGCTGACACGGTCTCCCAGCGCGCCTGCCGGCGAAGCGGCCGAGGAGAGCCATGGCCACGGTCACGGCGAGGCCAAGGGGCACGACGACGCCGAGCACCACGGCGAGAAGAAGTCCGAGTCCGGCCACGACGAGGCGAAGGGACACGATGACAAGGAACACCATGAGAAGGCCGAGGAGCATGGGGCGCATGACAAGCATGAAGGCGAAACCGCTCCTGAGAAGGGCGCTGCCGCCGCCAACGCTGGCAAGCACGAGGAAGGCGAGGAAGAGCCTGTCTCTCTGAATGCCCAGCAGATCGCAGCAGCGGGCGTTGAAGTCCAAGCGGCACAACCTGGCAAGATCCTTTCGACCGTGCAACTGTCCGGCGAGATCAAGTTCAACGAGGATCGCACGGCACACGTTGTGCCCCGTGTCGGTGGCGTCGTCGAATCGGTGTCGGCCAACCTCGGGCAGCAGGTCAAGAAGGGCCAGGTCCTCGCGGTCATTTCCAGCGTGGTGCTGTCCGAACAGCGCAGCGAGTTGCAGGCGGCCCAGAAGCGCCTGACCTTGGCACAAACCACCTACGACCGAGAGAAAAAGCTCTTCGAAGACAAGATCTCGCCGCAGATGGATCTTCTGCAGGCGACCCAGGCCCTGCGCGAAGCCGAGATTGCGGTCAACAACGCCAACCAGAAGCTCAAGGCATTGGGTGCTTCGCCTTCGGCTGGGGCATTGAATCGCTACGAGCTGCGCGCACCGTTTGATGCGGTCGTGGTCGAGAAGCACATCGCTCTGGGCGAGTCGGTCAAAGAAGACGCCAACGTGTTCACGCTGTCCGACTTGTCCACCGTTTGGGCAACGATCAACGTGCCTGCCAAGGACCTGAACCTGGTGAAGGTGGGCGAGAAGGTCACCGTGCGATCCAGTTCCTTCGACGCCACGGCAAAGGGCACCGTGACCTACGTCGGATCGCTGATCGGCGAGCAGACGCGCACGGCTACCGCCCGGGTGGTGTTGACCAATCCCGACCTGTCGTGGCGTCCTGGCCTGTTCGTCAATGTCGCCGTGACTTCCGGCGAGACGGAAGCACCCGTGACCGTGACGGCTGGCGCGGTGCAGACCATGGAAGGCCGCCAAGTCGTATTCGTCGAAGTCCCGGGCGGCTTCCAGGCCAAGCCTGTGGAGGTCGGTCACACCGATGGCAAGCGCACGGAAGTTGTCAAGGGCTTGAGCGCCGGTACCCGCTATGCGGCGACGAACAGCTTCGTCATCAAAGCTGAAATCGGCAAGGCTTCGGCCGAGCACGAGCATTGAGCACGAGGTCCACCCATCATGTTTGAACGCATCATCCGATTTGCCATTGAGCAGCGCTGGCTTGTGCTGCTGGCCGTCTTCGGTATGGCCGCCCTGGGCGTCTTCAGCTATCAGAAGCTGCCCATCGATGCCGTGCCGGACATCACCAACGTCCAGGTCCAGATCAACACCCAGACACCTGGCTATTCGCCGCTGGAAACCGAACAGCGTGTGACCTACCCGCTGGAGACAGTGATGGCGGGCCTGCCCGGCCTGGAGCAGACCCGCTCCCTGTCGCGCTACGGCCTGTCCCAGATCACCGTGATCTTCAAGGACGGCACCGACCTGTACTTCGCGCGCCAACTGGTGAACGAGCGGATCCAGGAGGCCAAGGCGCGGCTGCCGGAAGGCGTCACGCCGGCCATGGGGCCCATCTCCACAGGCTTGGGCGAGATTTACATGTGGACCGTCGAGGCCAAGGACGGCGCCAAGAAGCCGGATGGCACGGCTTACACGCCGACTGACCTGCGCGAGATCCAGGACTGGATCATCAAGCCTCAACTTCGCAATGTGACGGGCGTGACCGAGATCAATTCCATCGGTGGCTATGCCAAGGAATACCAGGTCGCGCCCAGTCCCGAGAAGCTCATGGCGCATGGCCTGACGCTGGGCGACGTGGTCAATGCCCTGGAGCGTAACAACGGCAACGTCGGGGCGGGCTACATCGAACGCGAAGGCGAACAGTACCTGATCCGTGCACCGGGCCAGGTGCGTGGCATCCAGGACCTGGGCAGCATTATTGTCAAGCAAACGACGGACGTGCCCATCCGCATCCGCGACATCGCGGAAGTGGGGCAGGGTAAAGAGTTGCGCACTGGTGCCGCCACCGACAACGGCCGAGAGGTCGTGCTGGGCACCGTGTTCATGCTCATTGGCGAGAACAGCCGCAAGGTCTCGCAAGCGGTCGACATCAAGATGACTGAGATCAACAAGTCCCTGCCAGCTGGTGTTCATGCCGTGACCGTCTACGACCGGACCGTCCTGGTGGACAAGGCGATCGCCACGGTGAAGAAGAACCTGATGGAAGGCGCCATCCTGGTGATCGCCATCCTCTTCCTGTTCCTGGGCAACATGCGGGCCGCGGTGATCACCGCCATGGTGATCCCGCTGTCCATGCTCTTCACCTTCAGCGGCATGGTCAGCCAGAAGGTCAGTGCGAACCTGATGAGTCTGGGTGCGCTGGACTTCGGGATCATCGTCGATGGCGCGGTGGTGATCGTGGAGAACTGCGTGCGCCGCCTGGCGCATGCGCAGGCGCATCACGGCCGAGAGTTGACCTTGCGAGAGCGCTTCCACGAAGTCTTCGCGGCTTCGCAGGAGGCCCGTCGCCCGCTGCTGTTCGGGCAACTTATCATCATGATCGTCTACCTGCCCATCTTCGCGCTCGCCGGTGTGGAAGGAAAGATGTTCCATCCGATGGCGTTCACCGTGGTGACTGCGTTGTTGGGTGCCATGATCCTGTCCATCACCTTCATCCCCGCTGCCGTGGCGCTGTTCATCGGCAAGAAGGTGTCGGAGACCGAAAACGTGGTGATCCGCACCGCCAAGCGCTGGTATGAACCCATGCTGAACACGGTGATGGGTGCCAAGCCCGTCGTTCTGACGGCGGCTGCTGTGCTCGTTCTGGTCTGTGGCGTGGTGGCTTCCCGCATGGGCAGCGAGTTCGTACCCAGTCTGAACGAAGGCGACTTCGCGGTGCAAGCGCTGCGTATTCCTGGCACCAGCCTCAGCCAGTCGGTGGCCATGCAAACCAAGCTGGAAAGCCATCTGAAGGCCAAGTTCCCGGAGATTGAGCGTGTGTTTGCACGTACCGGTACCGCCGAGATCGCGGCCGACCCGATGCCGCCCAACATCTCGGACGGGTACGTGATGCTCAAGCCGGTGGAAAAGTGGCCCGAGCCGCGCAAGACGCGCGACGAGCTGCTGGCCGCTGTTCAGGAAGAGGTCGCCAAGCTGCCGGGGCAGAACTACGAGTTCTCTCAGCCGATCCAGCTGCGCTTCAACGAGCTGATCTCCGGGGTGCGCAGTGACGTCGCGGTCAAGCTGTTCGGCGATGACATGGATGTCCTCAATAACACGGCCAACCAGATCGCGAAGGTGCTGCAAGGCATCCCGGGCTCGTCCGAAGTGAAGGTGGAGCAGACCACGGGCCTGCCCATGCTCACCATCAACATCGATCGCGAGAAGGCGACGCGCTATGGCTTGAATATCGGCGACATCCAGGACACGCTGGCCACGGCCGTGGGCGGCAAGGAGGCTGGGACGCTGTTCGAGGGCGACCGCCGTTTCGACATCGTCGTGCGTCTGCCGGAAGATGTCCGCACGGATCTGGAAGCCGTTCGGCGCCTCCCCATCGCATTGAAGGGTGGAGACGGCGGAGGCGCGCGTTTCATTCCGTTGTCCGAGGTGGCTTCCATCGACTCGGCGCCTGGTCCCAATCAGGTCAGCCGCGAGAACGGCAAGCGCCGCATCGTCATCAGCGCCAATGTGCGTGGTCGTGACATCGGCACCTTTGTCGGGGATGCCCAGAAGGCGCTGGAAGCGGTCAAGATCCCCACGGGCTATTGGACCGTTTGGGGCGGCCAGTTCGAAAATCTGCAGTCCGCCACGCAGCGCTTGCAGATCGTCGTACCGGTGTCGTTGCTGCTGGTTTTCGTGCTGCTTTTTGCCATGTTCGGCAACGTGAAGGACGGCTTGCTGGTGTTCACCGGGATCCCGTTCGCGCTGACGGGGGGCATCCTGGCCCTGTGGCTGCGGGACATCCCTTTGTCGATCTCAGCGGCCATCGGCTTCATCGCACTGTCAGGGGTGGCCGTGCTGAACGGGCTGGTGATGATCTCTTTCATCCGCAACTTGCTCGACGAAGGGCGGTCGCTTGACGAGGCCATCCACGAGGGCGCCTTGACGCGGCTAAGGCCGGTCCTGATGACGGCACTGGTGGCTTCGCTGGGCTTCGTGCCGATGGCCCTTGCCACCGGCACGGGCGCGGAGGTTCAAAGGCCGCTGGCGACCGTCGTGATCGGGGGCATCCTGTCTTCGACGATGCTGACTTTGCTGGTGCTGCCTGTGCTTTACCGCATCGTCCATCGAAAGGATGAAGAGGACGCCCAGACCACCGAAACCAAGCCCTCTCCTGACGCACACGAGGATGGGGCGATTGCATGACCAAAGCATGGGGCCGGTGGCCCCGGCTTTGGCCCGGTGAGAGAAACGCGTGCGCCTTCCCTCGCGCGACGTTCTCTGCGCCCGGCATGGTCTTGCTGGGGCTGTTCGCCGCGGTGTTGCAAGGCTGTGCCCAGCCCGAGAGGGAAGAGGCCAAGCGGCTGAAGCCCATATGTTTCACCATTCTCCAGACGAGAACTTGCGTGCCGGGGCCGTCGCCGAAGTCTGCCGACGCGGCCAAGGTGCGCAACCTGGCATCGCGGCCGGACGCGGGGCGGGTGGTGATCGTTCGAGCACGGGACGGCGACGTCCAAGGGCTGGTGCCTTTGGGGTTGAATGGGCAGCCGTTGGAAAGCCTCATCCCCTATTCGGTCGTTGCCGTGGACGTTTCGCCGGGGCTTCATGAAGTTCGCATTCAGGAGGGGGTGGATGCGACCATTCCCCTGGAACTGCGAGCAGGTGATGTCGTTGTGCTGGAAGTACGCAGGCGTGGAAGGTATGGGAAGAGATTCGACCTTGTTCGCTTGTCTCGGCAGGAAGGGCGTGCGCTGATCGACGAAAGCCGGATTCTGCGCGTGCTGGATCGTACGGTTCCGTCACCGTCTACTACTGGTGGCGAAGGCACGGTTCCCTGATCTGGCGGTTCGCCTGCATAGCGCGTCTGAACACGTGAGCTTTTGCGATGGCGAGAGATGAAGAAGGAGCTTATGGATGAGCAATTCAATGCGAAGCGTGCCCGGACATCTCGCCAGTAGCTTGATCCCGCTGGCATGTCTCTGCATGACCCCTTACTGTTGGGCCGAGGAACGCATCCTCTACAAGTCGATCATGCCCAATGGGCAGGTCGTGTATGGCGACGAACCCGAGGCAAAGGCGAAGCGGTCTTACGCGATATCTGTCGAACCTCATCCGGCTGATCCGCAGCAGGCCGAGGCTGCGCAACGCGCGCTTGCGATGACGCGAGAGCAGTTGCTGAAAGACGCTGCTGCGCGATCTCTTCGGCTGAAGGATCTGGACAACCAAATTGCCAGTGCCTACGAAGAGCTCAGGGGCCGTCGGTCCGATCAAGAGGCCGGGCGCCAAGTCGTGGAGGGGGATCGGCAAGGCCGTAGATTTTCTTCACAGTATGGCCGCCGTCAGCGCTCGTTGGCTTCGGAGACGGAGCAGGCCCAGCGCAAGTTGGACAAATTGATCAAGGAACGGGACGCACTTCGATATTGATCTCGCGGATATGCCTGTGAGGTCGGTCAAAGCATGGCGAGATTGTCGTCGCGTCTTTTGCTGAGATGCATTTACCAGGCAACTTACCGAGGCAAGCAATCGGCATCGGTGGCGTTAGCCATCGCCATTCAACTTGAAACGATCACGTCTTCGTTCATTTGTCAGACGTGTTGGGAATAGGGTTGATACCCGCCCGACACACATCAGGATCACCTTAGATGTTTTCAGTTCCCACGAATGCTTTCAGGTCCATGGGCGTTCCCTGGCTGGTCGCCGTCATCTGGTTGGCGGCCTTCACTTGCTTGCGCATCGGCCTGCTGGTCACATTGGATGCGGGGCAGGTCGGCATCGATCTCTGGCCCTATGTGCTGACCAAGGGGCTTCTGTTCGATTTGGCAACGCTGGCCTTTCTGGTCGCGCCGGTTTGCCTTTACGAGGCGGTACTGCCCAATCGCTGGAGAACTAGCCTTTGGCATAGAACGCTTCGGCTCAAGTGGTTGTGGTTTTCTGTCTTCGTCATGCTGTTTGGCATCGGCGCGGAGGTCACCTTCTGGCTGGAGTTTTCAACACGGTTCAACTTCATCGCGGTCGACTACCTGCTCTACACGCAGGAGGTGATCGGCAACATCCGGCAGTCCTATCCTGTTCCAACCGTCTTGGCGGCCATCGCAGTGGTGGCTGGTCTCATTGTCTGGTTCTTGCGGGGCGCCGTTCGAAACATGGACAACGTCAAGATCACGCGCATCCAGCGCGCCAAGCTGGTGGCAGCGGGCGTGGTTCTGCCCGTGATCGCGGGGTTCACGGTCAGCGTGGACCAGATGGAAGGGGCAGGCAACGCCTATGCGGACGAGATCTCCGGGAACGGTCTGTTCACGCTGGCGGCGGCCATGCGGCGGAACGAACTAGATTTCGATCGCTTTTATCGAACGATGCCGCAAAGCGAGGCAGACCGAATTCTTCGAACCATGGGGATGCAACGCAGACCGTTGTCCGATCTTTCTGCTCAGGCATTGAAGGGCGCCGCGAACCACGCATGGCCCTTCATCCGGCGTCCACGGAACGTGGTGCTGATCTCGGCGGAAAGCCTCTCGGCTTCATTTCTTGGCGCATACGGCGACTCGCGAGGGTTGACGCCCCGGCTCGATGCACTCGCCAAGCAAGGACTGCTGTTCTCGCACGCCTATGCCACGGGAACACGCACGGTCAGGGGGTTGGAGGCGCTGTCGCTGGGAACGCCCCCAGTTCCCGGGCAAGCCATTGTCCGCCGACCTCAGAACGAACACCTCGCCACGCTGGGAGAAGTGCTTGGCGCTCAAGGCTTCAAGCCCTACTTTTTCTACGGCGGGTACGGCTACTTCGACAACATGAATGCCTATTTTGGGGGCAACGGCTACAAGGTGATCGACAGGACGGACATGGAAAAGCGCACCATCGTCTTCGAAAACGTCTGGGGTGTGGCGGACGAGGTGCTGTTCAGCCAGGCCTTGAGCACGCTTGATGAGGAAAGGGCGCAAAGCAGTCCATTCTTTGCGCACATCATGACGACGTCCAACCACCGCCCTTACACCTATCCCGCTGGCCGCATCGACATCCCTTCGCCCGGTGGGCGACTCGGCGCCGTCAAGTACACCGATTTCGCGATCGGCGACTTCATCGACAGGGCTCGTGCACAACCCTGGTTCAAGGACACCCTGTTCATCATCGTCGCCGACCATGGCGCGTCGGTGGCGGGAAAGACCAAGTTGCCACTGGATGGCTACAGAATCCCTTTGATCTTCTTCGCGCCTGATCTGCTGAAGCCAAGTGTATACGAACCGCTGGTCAGCCAGTTGGACCTGGCACCCACGATCGTCGAGCTATTGGGGAAAAAGGGGGCCGACTACTTTTTTGGACGCTGTCTCTTCGAAGAAGAGGAGCCGTTGAGAAGGGTCTTCGTCAGCAACTATCAGTCGCTTGGCTACCTGCGAAGCAACACGCTCACGGTGTTGCTGCCTCGGCAACGGGTGGAGAGCTACAGGGTCGATCCTCGGACGCTGGAGACGACGCCCAAAGCAGTGGATCCGGTCTTGTTGAATGAGGCGATCGCCTACTACCAGACGGCATCGAGGTCCTTCAAACTGGGGGCATTGAAGCTGCCCAATTGCCCCCATCAGCAATGATCTGGCAGCGGATGCATCAGGACCTGCGCTGGCCCCGAAGCAGCCGAGTCATCGGCCAGCCTCGGGGGCTTGCATCACTTCAGCGCAAAGCGAACAGAGACTGGCTTCTTGCCAGGCAGCGTCACGACAGCCACCGCCTTGGCGCCCGCGATCACATCGAAGGTGCCTTTGGCTTCCAGCTTCTCACCCGCTGGCGCGAGTTGCACTTCGTTTTTGTCGGCGCCCTTGATGAGGGTCAGTTTGCCGCTGGCACCTTGCATCTTGACAGCCTTGCCGTGATCGCGCACATACAGGCTGATCAGGTCGGCCTTGGCCACCAGTTCGAAGTCCATTTCGCTGGCTTCCACCACCACGCCGCCGTGCAGCGGTTCATGTTCGTGCCCGTGTTCGTGTCCATCCGCCGCAAAGGCGCTGGCACTGATGGCCAGGATCGAGCAGGCAATCAGGCTGTTCACTTTTCTCATCTTCAGTCCTTGAAGGTTATGGAGGTGAAAGCCTATGCAGATGCAGGCGACAGAAGGCCAACTCAAAGATGACAAATTCGTCATCTTCCTTGTGTAACAGCCATTTAACAATCAAACGCATGAAAATTCTGGTGATCGAAGACAGCGTCAAGATGGCCGAGTACCTTCGCAAGGGTCTCTGCGAGGAAGGCTATGTGGTCGACGTGGCCAACAGCGGCATTGACGGCTTGCACATGGCGATCGAGATCGACTATGACCTTCTCGTCCTGGATGGCATGCTCCCCGGCATCGACGGCCTGGCAGTGCTCGCTGCTCTGCGGCAAAGCAAACAGACGCCGGTGCTCATGTTGAC
Source organism: Comamonadaceae bacterium 2PF (assembly GCA_005502875.1). Classification (GTDB taxonomy): domain Bacteria; phylum Pseudomonadota; class Gammaproteobacteria; order Burkholderiales; family Burkholderiaceae_C; genus Aquabacterium. Next base: position 12,657 of record SCMV01000005.1, read on the forward strand.
GGCCCGCGGACAGGTCGAAGACCGTGTCAAAGGCCTTCAAGGCGGAGCGGACGATTACCTCGTCAAACCGTTCGCGTTTTCGGAATTGGTTGCGCGCATCCAGGTTCTGCTCAGACGGTCGGGCGGGCAGCGAAATGCTGGCGAGCCGACGGTTTTGAAGGTGGCCGATCTGGATGCGGATCTGCTTCGTCGAAAAGCCACGCGATCTGGGCAGCGGCTCGACCTCACGGCTAAGGAGTTCAACCTGCTGAGCCTGCTGCTGCGACGCCAGGGCGAAGTGCTGTCGCGTACCGAATTGGCCGAGCAGGTCTGGGACATGCACTTCGACAGCGAGACCAATGTCGTGGAGGTGGCCATTCGTCGCCTGCGCTCCAAGCTGGATCAGCCTTTTGAGAGACCGTTGTTGCACACGGTGCGCGGGATGGGCTACGTGCTGGAGGTTCGCGAGCCGTGAGCGACATTGTCACGACGGCCAGCCTTCGGGGGCGGCTGTCACGCTGGTTGGCGCTCCAGACCATGCTGGGCCTTGGCCTGGTTTGCGTGGTGGTGTACGTGCTGTTCGCGCTGACGGTGTCCGAGCGGCAGGATGAAGCGCTGTCACAGAAGCAGAACACCGTCGAACACCTGCTTGCAGGCAGCGACGGTGAGCGGGACCTGGCTGATGTGCGTCAAGTGCTTGGCAGCTTTCTGGCAGGGCATGACGAACTTTCTTTGCGCTTGATGGGGCGTGATGGCCAAGTGCTTTTTGAGACATCTTCATGGCGGGCCGGTCCAAATGAGATCAAGAGCAGGGCGTTCGACATCAAAGTGCGGTCTGAAGATGGCGGAATGGCTCGGGCCATCTTGGTACTGGACAAACGCATGGATGACGCCTTGCTCGCCCGCCTGGCGTGGACGCTGGCGGTCGCGGCGCTGGTGGGTGCCCTGGCGGTTTCCGTCGGAGGGTTCATGCTGGTTCGCCTGGGTCTGGCGCCACTGCACAAGCTTGTCGAGCAGACCGGACTCGTCACGGCCACGGACCTGGAACGACGCCTGGACGGCGCGGGTCAGGCCTACGAACTGCAACCCTTGATTCAGCAGTTCAATGCCTTGCTGGACCGCCTTGGCGTTGCCTACAAGCAGATGGAGGCCTTCAATGCCGATGTGGCACACGAACTGAACACGCCGCTGGCGACGTTGATCAGCAGCTGTGAGTTGGCGTTGCGCAAACCTCGAAGTGCCGATGATCTCAGAGAGGCATTGGCATCCAATCTAGAAGAGCTACGCAGTCTTGCCAGTATCGTCGGCGACATGCTGTTTCTGTCCAATGCCGAACGTGGTGGGCCTGCGCGGCGCGAATGGACGCCTTGCCTTAGTGTCTTGGCGGAAGAGGTGATCGAGTTTCATGAGGCGGCGCTCCTTGACGCGGGGCTGACTGCCAAGATCTCGGGCGATGCTTTCGCCACGGTGGATGGCCCGTTGTTGCGGCGGGCGCTGTCGAATCTCTTGGGCAATGCCACGCGCTACGCTTCACCGGAGTCATCGGTGTTGATCCAGATCGATCGCGAGAAAATCGGCTGGGTGAGGATTGCCGTCTACAACAAGGGGGCGACCATCGGTGTGGAGCATCTGCCCAGGTTGTTCGACCGCTTCTACCGAGCCGATCCCGCGCGCAGCCCTGCGGATCGCAACCATGGGCTTGGCTTGTCCATCGTGGCGGCCATCGCGCGAATGCATGGCGGCCATGCATTCGCGGAGTCAGCCGCAGGCGTGACCCGCATCGGGATGATGTTGCCCGACGCCGCTGGACCTGGCCCAACCTTGTGATGGGCCGCTGCCCCGTTCCGTCAATTGCTTTCGTGCAGGTTGGGGGTGATGTAGACCTTCAGCGATTTGTTAGTGAAGCCCTTCGGTGCCACGGCCATCAGGTCCACGGCCTGATGGTTGAGCACCTCGAACTTCCAGCTGAAGCTCTTGTCGCCGCTGCGGAAAGTGACGGTTTCGCCGCAGACCACGTTGACGAACTTGGCGGATTCGACATCGACGACCTTGACTGCTTGGGATGGGCTGGACATGGCGCCATACATGGACTTGCCGTCGCGGGTAGTCGATCGATCCGTCGTGGCGCTCGCCAAGGCCGCAGACAATGCGAGGCTGAGAACGAAGGCGGTTTTGGTCAGGCAATGATTCATGATCAGCTCCAGTTGGTTCCGGGACAACCGGCACATCGATTGATGGGCTTGAGCGGCATGTCCTGGAGGTGACTCTAGAAGTTCGTGCCCGACACGCTCCGTACAGATTGGTTACAGTTTTGTCATCTCCTTTTGCCGCGCCGAGCAACTTGCTGGGCCTATGGCGAGAGTGCCGAAGGCGTCTTTGTTTGTCCAGAATCGGCGTACTTCGTCCAGCTGCGGCCCATGGCCGCAGAATCTGACTCCAGCGTTGGAAAGTGACCATACTTTGCCGAGAGCTCATCATTGGCCACCGCGATCGGCGCCCCTCGACTCAATTCCAGGCCTGTTCGATCGGAACCCGATGCACAGTGAACCAACAAGGGCGTGGGCGATGTCTTCATCAGGAGACTGCTCAAGTGTCAGTTCTCCCTGTAGGCGGACAGGGGCACATCCAGAAGCCTGACTCCGGTGGTTTCCGTGATGGCCACGTCGCTGTCGTACCAAGGTTGACCATGATTCGTGCCACGCAGGTTCAGAACAGTCTTGACGCCATGCTGGTCGATGGTCTGACATAGCGCAGGGCCAGCCTGGCCCACAGGAGAAGGTGGCCGAGGCAGCCAAGTATCTCGATGATCAGCGGGGCAGGGTGTTGCCCATGTACGAAAATCTCCGTTCGCTCTCCAAGGCGTTGCTTGATGTTGGCCAGTGCATGGCGCATTCTTCGCATCTGATGAGGGCTTGCGCCACTTCGAGTTGATCCTGTTGCAGCACAGCCGTCTGGATGCGGTCCTGAGCGATGTGGCTGCACAAAGACGGCGGGCCGAAGGATGGACCTATCTCGCGGATGCGGGGCGCATTGCATGGCTACAGGAGCCTGATGCGGTCACGCACATGAAGGACAGACATGGCCACGCCACGCTCAAGAAGCTGGCCATCGCTTCAAATCTGTTCGACGTTTTTGATGAACCGTTGCTCGACGTTGGATACCGCACTTTGTACAGAGCCAGGAGCTAACTGATGTCATCACTGCTATCGGATGTGGCTCTGCTTTCTCTGTGGACGATCAGTCTGTCCGCGGGCCGTACATGATGATGGCCATTCCACACAGGCTGACGGTTACCCCGATCCAGTCTGTCGCTGTTGGCTGGACTTTGTCGACCAGCATTAACCACACGATGGCCACAAGGATGTAGACCCCGCCATAGGCGGCGTAGACGCGGCCAGCCGCGCTGGGGTGCAGCGACAGTAGCCATGCAAAAAGGGCCAAACTTGCCGCCGCTGGCAACAAAAGCCACGCCGAGCGGCCCTGGTGAAGCCAAAGGTAAGGTAGGTAGCACCCAAGGATCTCGGCGATGGCCGTGACGACAAACAGCAGGAAGGTTTTGAGCAAATCCATGTCGGCATTTTCATACAAACCTCTTGCATCTCAAGTAGCTTGAGGTCGTACCGTTGTGATGTGGGCGACGTGCTCACTTACGGAAAGACTGAAATGAGACCTTGGAAAGCCGCTGTCGGTGTCGGAGCAGAATGTGCTGCCTGCTGTGCCGTCCCCCTGCTTGGTGGTACTGCTGCCCTGGCGGCAGGATCTACCGCCCTTGCTGCAATCGGAGCATCCATGGTTGCATGTGCTGATGAGCTTGTCCTGATTGGTGGGGTATTGCTGGTGTTGGCCTTAGGCAGTGTGCTGATGGCCTGGCGCCGTCGGCGCACATCGGTCAGTCCTAAGGTCTCCATGTGTTCGGGGGGCTGCAATCTCAGATGATCGGCATGGCCCGTTGACCTAAGCTCGGCAGTCTGGGCAACGGGCTTGGTGGTTGAACTAGAAGTGCACGGGTGATTCGAGCCGCTTGGGCTTGTGGCTCGCAGGTGCCGCCGCGTCCACTCAAACCCTGTGGGTGTGCAGCAGGAGTCTGCGCGTGATCTAAGATAGAAAGATGGCTGCACCAAATTTATCAATCTGCGTTGTTGCCAAACGGACGGGTTGCTCTGTCCCGACCATCCGCTACTACGAGGATATTGGCCTCTTGCCAAACGCAGATCGGACGGATGGATGTCGACGAAATTTCTCGGAGGCGACCATCGCACGTCTGACTTTCATCCGTCGATGTCGAGACTTCGGCTTCTCCATTGATCAGGTGCGAGAACTTGTCTGTCTTGTCGATGAGCCAACTCGACCTTGCGTTGAAGTCCGAGACCTCGCTGCCAAGCATTTGGCTGAGGTGCAGCGTAGGCTGTTGGAACTCCAGGCACTAGAGAGCAGCCTGGGAGCCTTTGTACGCGCATGCGACAGGGATTGCGCGGGGGGCCCTACGCTCGATTGTTCCATTCTGGAGGATCTGTCTCGTCCGGCCGCGGCCGCGCCGAGCCGAAGCTCAGGCTGCTGTGGTACTTGAAGCAAGGTTCTTGCAGGCCTGATGTTCAGATTCTTGCGTGAAAGTCCCTGATCGCCGTCCCCATCAACGTGCCGATGACCACAGGCACGCATGGCACGGCCAGGGGATGCAAGGTGAAGGGCAGCACAAACGCCAGGACGGTTGCGCAACTGGTGAGGATGGCCAAGCAGGCATACAAGGCGAACATCTCCGGGCTGTGGTGCAGGAACTCTTTGGCTTTGACCACTCGTACAAGGCAGCCATCCACCAAGGCAGCAACCGGGAAGGCCAACAGCCAGGGGAGCCACTCCAGCAGCATGGCCAGGCGGAAGCTGGCGAGCAGCAGCAGTGCGTCAATCGAGCGGAAGTAGGGGTTGTTGAACAGCCGTTGGTTGACCGAAGCCATTTCTTGCCCGACAGCCGCGTTGACGCCACCCACGGGGGCCGCGTCTTTGGATGAGGGGACAGGTGATGCCTGACGTGCAGACTGCTGCATGCTCATCGCACGCGACAGCATGCGGGTGCCCGCGTCTTTGCCCCAGAACACCGCCGCATTGGTGTATTCCGTTCGCAGTTGCTCTATGAACCGTTCTGGCGGATGGGCGGACGGCACATAGAGCACCAGAACCAGCAACACCAGCAGTGACACCACGGCCATCGCCCTGATCATGCCGCCCTCCTGATGGGTTGATCGTCCCCATGCGCATCCGGATCCAGGATGGGGAAGCGACCTTTGATGATGCGCCCGCCAGACACCGAGGCAAAGTACTGAAGGTTGGGCAGTTTGCCCAGGACATCGGCGGGCACCATCTCCTCGAAGCTCTCGGAGAGTTGGCTTGAATAGCTGGTCGAGAAGTCACCCAGATGGGTGTCTGCACCATGCCCGAGCCCAACTCTCATCGAATGAATGGCGGTCTTGCCAAAGGTCTCCACGATGAAATCCTGCGTGGGGCGGTCTTTTGAGCGCAGCGCAATCAGGTTGTTCAGGTTGCCCAGTGCCATGCGCGCAGCCGCTTCGCTGCCCAGGCGTTTGGCCAGGTCCGCCAGTGTTTGCATCGCGCAGGTGGTGTAGATGCCGCCCTCGGCACCTTTGTTGAGGATCTCGATCAAGGGCTGGTTGATGACGTTGGCCACCTCATCTACAAACAGCGCAATGCGCCGATAGCCGCCGAGGTTGTAGCGCATGCCCGCCCGTGCGGCCAGGTCGGCCAATGCCAGCGCACCGATGGCCGAAGCCACCGAAGGGTCGGGCAGCGAATCCAGACACATGTACAGCACATGCCCGCCGCGCTCGATTTTCTCGAAGTTCATGATCGGGCGCGTGTCGTCGGCGTCGAACGGATCAGGCGACAGCGTACGACCCAGGTCACCCGAGGTCAGCATCGACAGCACGGGCAACAGGTTGGCGGTGATTTTTTGATAGTGCTCGCGGTTGTGCCTGAAGGTTCGCACCTGGGCATCGATCACCTTGCTGCGTTGTGACTGGGCAATGTGGTGTTCGTAGTACGCGACAAAGGCCATCAACTCGGCGCTGGCCGCTTCTGATGGGCGCTTCATGTGGCCTCGATGAGCCTCCTGCATCAGCTTCTTCATCTCGGGCAACTCGCGCCAGGCGGGCCCCAAAGTTTCTTCATAGAAGCGGCGCAGAGAGCCTTCTAGCACGGGTTCGATGCCACCTTCGATGTAGCGGGTCAGCTTGGCCAGGTTAGGTCGTTCTTCCAGTTCGACCAGGCCTTGCACGACCACGTTGACCGCATCCCAGCCGAAGGCGGAGAACGCGCCAGCCGTGTCCGGCGGCATGATCGATTGGATGCGGGATGCAATCTCGGTGGGCTTTTGCCAGTTGAAGGTGAAGTCCAGCCGCACACCGGCTTCCGGGAAGGCCGGATGGAACTCCATGAAGGTGTCGGGCTCACGCCAGTCCTGGCAGGCGCGTTCCACCACGCGCTTGAGGCGACGGCTGTTCTTGGGGTCGATGACGATCACCACGTCGCCGCGCCTGACGGCCTGGGTGATGAGGTTGGCCAGGGCCACCCCTTTGCCAGATTGCGTGGTGCCGACCAGCAGCGTGCCGCCTTCGAAGTTCTGCAAGGGGCGATGCAGTGGCACCTCATGAGGCTCGACGCCGTGTATGTAGGGCAAGCCGATCTCCGCATCAGGTTGGGGGGCGCTGTCATAGCCCAGCAGACTCAAGAGGCGCGGAGACACCGTGAAGTCGCGATAGTCGATCTTGGCCAGTTCATACAGGCGCTGGGAGTGCACGGGCCGCCACTCGAAGCCGAAGCCAAGGAAAACGGCCGTTGGATCCTGACACCACCGCGCCTGGGTTTGCGTGCTGATCACCTGGATGGCGTGACCAGCCAGCGACGCCCTCAGCACGAGAATGCGCAGCGCCTGCGAGAACCTGAGGGCACTCATGCCGAGGCAAGTGATGGACAGGGGGAAAGCGAGAATGCGGGGCAGTTGTCCGATGGCGCCGACCGCCGTGAAGAACATCAACGCGATGCCCCAGGCAAGGCCTGCATAGGCCTCGTAGGCGTGGCGCCATGGCATCTCGTAGCGGCGGATGGGCATGTCACCCTCCCTGAGCCTCGGGCGAGGCAAAGGCTTCCATGTCCACGCCGCTGATGAAGTGCGGGGCTATGGTTAAACCCACGGTCGATGTGCCGTTGAAATCCCTTGAGGTTGTTGGTGGACCTTTGCCCGCGGCGCGAACTAGCATGTGCACGTCAGACAGGGCGCGCAGAGCCATCGAGGGTTGAATGCCGCGCCGCTCGAATTCCTGCAGAGGCACAAACACCCCCGACGCGACAGTGCAACCCTGGGCGGGACCAGTACCTGTGTTCAAGGTGTTGATCACCTCGGTCAACGCGTCGCGCACCACGGGGTTGAGGCGCAGCGGCGCTTGAAGACCTATCGTCGCTTGCTGAGTTGGGTGGGCATCGCTTGTCGATACCAAGGCAGTCGGCGGGGCGGTCGACAAAAGTGCCGCTTCGGCTTGAGCCTCTCGGACATTCGAAGCTGCTTGTGGAGTTTGCTCGGCGTTACCAGGGATGAGCGAGAGTTGTGTGCCTGGCGGGCCATCAGGGCGAGATCTTGGTGCAACCGGTTCGCCCGCTTGGGCCGACGGACTGTTGTTGCTTGGCGCACTCGTGAGGTTTTCCGCCAGAGGCGGCGGCAACGGGTCATGTCCTGCAAACAGGATCGCCTGCGACGACAGCTTGACTGCGTCGATTTTGGCCTTGCCGCCTGGTGGTTGGATGAGCCAGATTGGGGCTCCTGTGGGCGTGGGTTCGAAGACGCCGGCTAGCAGGAGCACTTCCATGATGGTCTCCGGCGCTTTGGGAATGCCTGGCAACTGGGCGGCGTCCAGTTGCTTTTGGAGGTCTTCGGCAGCGCTAGGCCAGGCCAGGAACAGGCCATCGGGGCCGAGCCAGACGCGAGACTTCTCGCGATTGGCTTGCCACCCCGAGTTGGAGACCGCGAGATGCCTTAGCGCGTCAACCAGGTAGCGTTCCAGGTGCGAACCGTATTGAGGCGTACCGTAGCGGTCGGCATTGGCCAGCAGGTTGCGGTCAATCACCAGCGCCAAGGAGCGCCGGACCAACTCGTCCAGCAAGTTGTGATCGCGATGCTGCGAGATGCCGCTGACGCTGCCCATGAGGTGAGGCACGATGACTGTGTTGTCTTCAGCCAGGTAATGCATGACCGTTGGGGGTACGACATGGGCCAGCGTGAACACGCCCAGGCTGCGTGTCTCGATGGCGTGTGGGCGCCAGCGCAAGAAGTAGCGGTCCGCTTGTCGCTCCATCAGCCAATCACTCAGGGACAGAAGGTAGGCTGGCCACACATCGCCTGGGGCGTTGGTCACGATGATGTGACTGAGCACCCGGTGGGCCTCGCAGCAAAGCCCCGCGACGAAGGTTGCCAGGCGCCAGCGCGGCTCCAAGTGGCGGCGTGCCGATATGTTGGAGCGACCTGAGAATATGTGCGCGTCTGTGCCCTGCAGGCTGAAGAAGCTGACTTCCATGCCCAGGCGCAACAGGCCGCCAGGGGTGCAGAAGTAGTTGTCTGATGTGGCTGGCAGCAGGTGTACTAGGTTGGCGTATCGTCTGATAAGTGACAGGATGGTTTGTTCGAACTCGGTACGGTCAGACCCATGGCAGAGCTTGATGCGGGCGATCAGGTCATCGTTTTGCGACAGCAGAGCATCAATGGGCAGGGCCTCGAAGCCGGGATCTGACGATGCAAAAGTGCTGTGTGGCTGAGACGGGGCAAGCATGGTGGTCCATTTCAAATGACCCAACCATTTGGTCACCATGCATAGCCGTGTGCACCTCAAAATGCCGTCTGTTCATCTGGGCTTTCGCCATCGAGACTTGACGAATGAGGGGCAATTTCGGATCAGAGCGATGGGCGTCGATCCGTCTGATACCTTGGCCTTGACTCTGCATGCAACGACGAGGATGCAGGCCCGTTGGTCATGAAGCCACGGAACTTGCAATGTAGGATGTTGGAATCCAAACTCGGCGTAGCCAAACACTGCAATCATGACCACGTACCAAGAACTCCTGGCCCAGAAGGCTGCCCTGGACAAGCAGGCTTCGGAGCTGGACAGGCAATTGCAGGATGCCCGCAAGGCAGAGCGAGCTGGGGTGATTGACCACATCAAGCAACTGTTGGCTGCCAATGGTTTGACTGTGGCCGACTTGGGGTTGAAGGCCGGTGTGGCGACCCGCTCCAGTGCTGCAGCAGGCAGCAAGGTCGCCCCAAAATATCGCAACGTTGACACGGGCGAGACCTGGAGCGGACGGGGACTTCAGCCTAAGTGGATCAAGGCCGCGTTGGCCGCTGGCAAGACGCTGGATCAACTGAAAGTAGGTTGATTACAAGGCCATCGGTTCAGGGGGTAGTCGCAGGTGCGGTCGCCATCCCGTTCTTGGGAAACGAGGCCTGGAGCCGAGGGTCACAACTGTAGCGCTGTACCAGTTTGCAGAACGGACAGTTGTCGCCCAAGTGGACCACGGTGCCGATGGCCATCAGCACATCGCTGCCGCAGGTCGGGCAAGCGAGGACCTCGAACACCGGGGTGCTGGTCAACCAGATGCCATCGGTGTGCGATGTCAGATCAAACGCTCGGTCAAAGCTGATGCGGTGCGGGCATTGGCAGACGGCTTGGTATCCGCGGTAGGCGCTGACCAGCGTCTCTGCGGCGCCGAAGCCAGTGTTGCGCAGGCGGCGGTACATCGACATGAAGATCGAGGATTCTGCCCTCGCGATGAGGTTGGCGCCGTGATACCACTCCAGGGAATTAGGCGGGCGACCGCGTGGGATCGCTTGTGGGTCGTTGAAGAACAGCCTCTGTACGTCCCGAGGGTTGAGCCCTGTGAGGTGATGGATGGTGCGCACCCGGGCACCCAGTTGAGCGCAGTCTTGCGCCAGGCGTATGGCGCACAACTGGCGGTCAGCACGCGTTGACATCATGGTCCCCTCCGGTCACGACGTGCTTGCGGGCACCATGGGCGCGAGTTGCCGTGGCCTTGGCGCATGAACAGCAGCCAGCGATGCCTGAAGCGGCGCGGGGGCCTTGAGCAAGGCAAGCAAATCCTGGCGTGGAGGGAAGAGGGTGCTTTGGCCGATCTGATCGACGAATGCCCACAACTGTTCCTGGCTCATTGCACCAAGGAAATCTGCTTGGGCGGCATCCAACCCGAACTTACAGCATGTCGATACCCGATCTTGCGCAATGCCCAGCCTGATGGCCTGCAACAGGTACAAATTGGTCAACTGCACATCGGTGAACTGGATGCTGCTCATGGTCTTCTCCTGTTGGTGTGCCCAGATGCGAGTCGAGATGGGCCAGGTATTGCGGCGAGGTATGACTGCTTTGGTGTTGTGTGTGTGGAGTGACGGGTCGGCTCAGCATATTCATGACCACGCCATGGAATCAATGCCCGAGTGCGGGGGGATGGCGTGTTTGCCATCGACAACAGCCCGCATTGCCTGCCGCATTTGTCACCCTCAATGAGCGTCATGCCTGGAACTTGAGCGTGGAATTAAAAAACCACCAGAGCCAAGGCCCTGGTGGTGAATCACTGTGATCCGAGATCAGATGGCTTGTGCCAACTCCTTCCATTCCTTGACTGACAGTTCGATCAATTTCCCGCCCAGGGCTTCAAACTCGGTGGCACGGTCGTAGTCCTCAACTTCCTGGGAGAAGTGCGTGACGGCATTCACCAGGCCATACCCCGATAGATCACCTTCGGCGATCAGGTGGCGCAGCACCCCGGCGCGCTCGACATCGTTCAAGGTATAGCGCTGAGCCAGCACTTCCACCGTCTTGACGGGGTTGCCGACCAGGTGGATCTGCAAGGTCTTTTGCATCTTCTGCGCAGCCTGCATGAACGTTGCCTCAGACACGGCCGCTTGCACCACGTCGCGAACCTTCAGGAAGAAGGCTTTGTCGTCGGCCTGCAAGGTGTCGTCCTTGAAGACCATGATGCTTTCATCGGACCCGAGCGCTCGCCCGACGTGGGTTTTGCGCAAGGAGCGGTCTGAAGCAATCAGGCCATTGCGGCACACCAGTCGGTACAGCAAGGGCTGAACCGACAGCGTGCCTTGTCCCACCTCCGAGTTGGAGATGACCACGCCAGCCTGTACGACGTCGCCAGGCGCCATCTCGACTTTTAACTGTGGCGTGATGCACTTGATGTACATCCGCGTGTCGGTGAGTTCCACCGATTCGAAGCGCACATCAGGCAACTGCTGCAGGATGGGCAGCACGCTCTCGGCCAGATCGTAGTTGTCCAGGCGACGGTAGCGGTCTGACAGCACGGCTCGGACGTTGCCATCGAGCGTGCGGATCATGCGACGGTCATCGTCGCTTTGCAGCCAGGTGTTCACGTTGCGGTCCAGCAAGACCGGCTGTTCGGAGCGCATGCGCTCAAAGTAGGCGTAGGGAATTTTCAACTTGTCAGCCAACTGGCGGCGCGCCAGAGGCATGACGCCATAGGGCGTCGAGGCCCCGCCTTCGCCAATGACGAGACGGGTCTCGCCTGTGTCGTCGGTATCGTGCCGCAGCAGCGACGAGGGGACCACCAGGTCCTTCTTGGATTGCAGTTGGCGCTCAAGTTCATGGGCCAGGCTCACCAGGGAACGTCCGCTTCTCATATCAAGCTCCTGTTCGGGAAAGAAATGGCGGAGACGGCATGGCCCACATGCGGGGATGCACATCCCCGCCAGGGTTGATGACGGATGGGCTCTGACCCATCCACGCAGGGCGCGCACTGACCACTGGCCAGGGATCGCGCCCGATTCACAAATCACTCATGCAAAACGCCAGGGCTGTCTTTGCCTTGCCATGTGGCTTGGCCTGGTTTGACAGCTACCAGTGGGGATACATGACTTACGTGGTTCGGGAGGCGTGCTCCGCCTTGGCCAGCCACACATCGGCCCAGTCGGTGCCCGGGGTCTTGGGCAAGAGCACCCGCACTTGCCGGGGGCCGCTCTGGTGCTCCTGCTTCTTCAGCCGCCGAGCCAGGGCAAAGGCAAACATCTGGCCGTCAAAGTCCGCTTGGGCATCGTTATCGGCATAGATGCAGATGCTCTGCACCGAGTCGGGCAGCCACAGCTTTTCCAGGTTCCCGGCGTTGAGTCCTGCCCACACGGGTTTGCCGGTGGCCAGGTGCACCGCCATGGCGGTCTCGATGCCCTCGGCAATGGCCAGTTCGTGCTCGGGTTCGAACAAGCGCACGGAAGCACCATTGATACCCGAGGAGAGAACCTTTTTGGCCTCGCTCACATTGGCCTTGCGGCCATCCTTCAGATACGTGCGGTGCAGCGTGACTGCGTGACCATCGGCACCCTGGATGCAAGCCAGCATGGCGGCGTATTCGGCCACTTTGCGCGACTTGCCCGAGGTCGGATCCTTCTCGTAATAGCCCAGCGCTGGATGCAGGCGCAGCACCTTGGGGTAGTGGGCCAAGGCGAGCCGCCGACCGGACAGGTAGCGGTCCACCTCATCACCGGGTGTCACGGGCGTGGCTTCCTCCCAGAGTCGCTTGGCCAGAGCCTTCATGCGCTCGGCAGACGGCTCCGGTGACGCCACATGCGGGGCAGGGCGCGAGGTGCCCACCACGCGCTCGACTTCCTTGAGCGCGGTGTTGAAATCCAGGCCTGTGACGGCCTGCAGCAGCTTGAAGCCACCTCCCGCGCCACAGGCGCGACAGTGGTAGTTGCCTTCACCGAATTTGTCGGTGTACTGAAACCGGTCGGTGCCGCCACAAAGCGGGCAAGGCAGGTTCCGTTTCTTGAGGATCTGTTCGCCAACGCCCAGGCTGCCCAGGATTTCGGTCCAGCGACCGTGGGCCCGGCGTTTGACGTCTTCAATGCGAGCTTCGTACTCGGGGTTGTTCATGATTAACTCCGTGTTGATGACATGTCCTCCAGGGGATAGAGCAGCGGTCAGCCGCGATGGCGAACCGATGGGGTGAACAACTGGCCCGCCTGCAGTGCTTCGATCACGCTGTGCTCGACGAACTCCCAGGGCAGTTGGTGCTGCGTGTGCAAGACCTGGCCTTTGTCGTCCAGGCGTTCGACCTTGAAACCTGCCTGGCTCCACAGCACGCGGTAGGTCAGCCAGTCGGCACCGGCGATGACAAAGATGCGGCCAGCCTGGCCCGTCAGGACTTCACTTTCCTTGACCAGGAACTCGATGTCCTGGGGCTCATCGACCATCAGCATCGGAATGCGGTGGCCGTGGGCATGGGCTTGTTTGTGCATATGGCACTCCATGTGTGAGTTGAGGGCCAGGGCTGATCGGACAGATCTGGCCTCGGCCCTGTTTTGAGGCGGTTGGGATCAGGTGAACAGATCGCCCTGCTCGGACATCTGCTTGAGCTGTTCATTGATCCATTGGGGATTCCTGGCCAGGCGCGCTTCAACCCAATGGGGGTTGCTGGCGATGGCATCTCGAACCCACTGGGGATAGCGCTCAAGCGATTCAGACAGCCAGGCTTTGAGCTTGTTGCGGATGTGGTCGCGGATGTCTTGCGCATCCACAAGGCCACAGTACGCGATGGGCGACAGCGGGCTGCAGCCCACAACACGCAGGCAGTTCACGAATGAGAAGGGCTGTTGGTCCTTTTCTCGCTCGGTGAACACCCAGCGCAGGGTGTCGAACTTGTCTTCCAACGGCGTGGTCGGGTCAGACAACTGGTTGATCTCCTGCAGCAAGCGCCAGTGCAAGAAGACGATGTCCTCCTCGCTCCAGTCGATGCGTTCGGTCGGATCGTCCAGCGACTGTGGGTCTGGCGGTTGATCCGGAAAAACGGACTGCGTCGCCCCCATGAAGCCATTCAAGGCAGCTGGGGGGTGAACCAGGGATGTGCTCGTGTGCAGCATCGTGGCCTCCATGTGAAATTGGGAGGCACGACGCACCACGGGTGGGGCAATGCCCCACAGGGTGATGAACAGTCGGCAAGGTGTTATGACGCACTGCCGATGGCGATGAAAAGACTCCAGGGCTGGCTTGATCGGGTGGTGAGCCCGTTCGGATCGGTGTGCCAGCTACCGATCGAAGAAGGCTTTCTGGGTGAGGGCGCGCATGCCGCGTCAGTGCGGTCGTGCACTCACCACGAAAGTCGCTTCGATGGCATCGGAACGGTGGTGACCGTCAAGGGTTTGATGTGAACTCCAGGGCTTGCCTTGTTTGAATGCAGGGCCAGCTGCCGCATGTCAGCAAGGTAGTGCCTTGCCATGAGGATGGTCAAGATGGTTCCATGCCAAAACGGGGGCTGATGCCGAAAGGGCCTTTAATTGCCGATGATTCCCGGTGGTGATGCATGAACGCGGTTCGCAAGATGGTGGCGAGCACGCCAGTCACGGGAGCGCGACATGTCTGATATTCACCAGATCGTCAAGATGGACCAGGGCGGGGTCAACGACCGGATCCTGGCCAAAGAAAGCAAAGCAGATTTCAGGCGCATCGAAGCGGCCAGTGTGAAGATGCCCACGCGCTTCACCAGCGCAGAGGGCAAGCGCTTCTTTGTTCGCTTGTTCAACACGCTGCAGCTCAACATGCACTTCATCTCGGTGATCGCACGCACGCGGCTGGATCACGATGACATCGTCAAGGTGGAGGCCAGCGTTCGGGCGAAGCTTGACGCGGTCAACGAGAGCCTGAACAGCGCCATCGATGGCGCAGAGGCCTTGTTCAAGGCCCATGGCATCACCAGTGTGGCGACGTATGACACCGTGGCCCTGGCGGTGGACGTCAGTGTGCTGTCGTCGTTTGGGCGTCGCTTCCTGGAGGTCCTGGGTAAGCTGGACCAGTTGATGCCACTGCTCCAGACGCTGGAGATCCATGAAGTGATCACTGCGCAGGCGGTGGACATCCAGCGCGCCAGCCTCAAGCGTCAGGTACGCGACGTGGCCAACGGGGCTCGCAATCTGGCCACTGGCCTGAGGCGCCGCATGAATGCCATGGGTGAACGGGGTGAGGGCGGTCCCGAGTCTGTGCCAGCCCCAGCAGCAAATGTTCAAGCATCTGGTGTGCTTGCTCAGGAGCTGGAAGCGACCGGCGATGATGCAAGTGTTTCGTCAGCCACGGACACCATGGAGCCTGTGGTTGCTGCTGTTGTCGTCAAGTAGCTACTCAACGCGACCTGGTTGATGCTGGCAAGCGCCACGCGCAAGGGGCCAACTTCACGGACGATTTCGAGGAGCACAAGCCGTTCTTGCCTTGAGGCGTCCCATGTCGTCCGCTAAGGTGACATCGGGACGCATGTTGCGCCACCGTCGCAGTCGATACCTGCCTGCCTGTGCCTGTCCACGTTGCGCTGAGCCAGCCCGTTGACGAGGCACGATGTACTTGGAGTTGCTCACAACCACACCGTGCGACCGGGACGCCGCCGATGTGATGCCGGAGTCGTGCGTCCCTATCGGCATGCGCAAACCCTGACCTAGCGCCGCCGCTACAGAGCAGGTCATGTCTTCCATCGGCATTCGCCGTGAAGAGGCCAGATCATGCCTAAACCCAACCGGGGTGCCGTTGTCGTGCCCGCGGCGCCTGTCCATGCTGTTGCGGCGCCATCATTGCCGCAAGTTGGCTTTCTCCGACAGGCACAGGTTCTGCAATTTGTTCCCATCTCCAAGTCCACACTGTGGCGGCGCGTGCAGACGCGCACCTTTCCTGAGCCCGTCAAGCTGTCGGTGCGCGTGACCGTCTGGAGGGTGGAGGACATCAGGCAATGGATCGCTGAACAAAGTAGCCGTGCCTGACGCCCTTTGCTGAAGCCGATGTTCACGCTTGCAGAGCCCGCCCTCTTGCAATGCACCTTGCTTGGCATGCCTTGCCCCGATATCGAGCGCGCTGGGGCCTTGGCACACGCCAATGCATGGGAAGTGTGCTGCTACCCATGCGGGGTGGTGCCACGGAACTTGCTTGCTTCTGGGTGTTGTCACGTGGCTTTTGTCCACGCCAAAGCAGATCTGCCTGATGCCAAAACCCCCCGCCTTCACCGGCGATTTCGACTGGTGAAAATTGCGATCAGGGTTGAGCATGAAGGCGCTTTGGCAGCGTGAGGACAAGTAAACAAAGCAGGGAGAGGGTCATGTCATGCGCACCAGAACTGGAACCAGACGGGGGCACCGTTGCCCATTCGATCAGGATGCTCAAGGAGGTCATCGATGGCGACACCTATGAGGCCGTGGCCGCGCGGTTTGGCGTGTCACGCACGGCGGTTGAGCGGCGCATCAAAGCCATTGCGGTGCAGTTGAGCCAAGTGGCCGACATCGATGGCTTGAATGAAGATGGCGCTGCATTCGTCAGACGCTTGCGCCTGCACCGCGATGCCATCCTGACGGCCTTGGAGGATTTCGATCCGAGAAAGACGGTCGGACATCGTTCAAGCCGCATCGTCTCCATGGATGAGATCATCCAGGCAGGCAAGCGCATCAAGGGGCGCAGCAATCGGGCCTGGCATGATCTGTCGCTGTTCTATCTCCTGTTTGCCACGGGCGCACGTCCCCTGGAAATCGCCCGCCTCGAAGTGAGGGACTACCTGAACTCCGATGGCAGCGTTCGGCGCCACTCCCAGATGCGTGCCGAGGTGGCCATTACCGGAAAGGCCCGCCCATTGCACTTCGCCAGCACGAGGTTGGACGAATCGCTTTCAAACTACCTGGAAGAGCGCCTGAGGTTCGGGCTGGGATCGGGACGGGACGGCGCTTATAGAGGGCTTGATCCAGATAGCCGCTTGTTCCTGTCCACAGCAGGCGAGGGGTTCAAGATCACACCCTATGGTGCGCCTGGTCAGCGACGGTTCTTGTGTCGACCGATCCTGGAGACCTATCGCAAGCTGTTTCGCTATGCCGAGATGAAAGGCGTGACGGCGCTGTCTGTGCGTCGCACCGTCGTGGCACGCCTCTATGAGCGTGGCGCTGATGAGGACGATGTCGGCCTGATCCTGGGCATCAGCGAACGCAGTGCGGTGCGCGAACTGCTGGCTCGCCACAAGCCGACCATCGAGCAACTGCTCGATGAGCTGGTGTGAACACCATGCCCACCCGTCAAAGCGCTGAAGGCGACAGTCAGCGCTTTTCCATCAAAGGGCGGGTGGTGGATGCAAGCGCGCCAGACATGCAGGATCTGCTGGCACACGTGTACGAGACCCCCGAACGTCCCCGATGTCTGTGTGTTCCTGGTGGTGTGGAGATGTACGTGGCGCGGCACCGTCAGTTCGTTGTCAAGCGCATGCCGGAAACCGGGTGTCGACATCACCCATCGTGCCCATCCTTCGAGCCAGAGTGGCAACAATCAGGTCTGGGCGAATTGGTGGGCGAGGCTGTTCTGGAGATGGTGCCTGGGCAGATTCAACTGCGTGTGGACTTTCCGTGGGTTCGCATGGTGGGGCGTAGCTTGGTAAGAGGTGAAACGCATGACGTGAACGAGGTGGAAGCACCCAGGCGGCGCATGAGCCTGCATGCCCTGATGCACTTCCTGTTCGAGCGGGCAGGCTTCAACCGATGGAGCCCGGCCATGGAGGGCAAGCGCAATCAAGGTGTCCTGCACAAATACCTGATGAATGCGGCCGAGGACGTGATGGTCAAGGGCGTTGGGCTGAGTGAGCGCTTGTATGTGCCCGAGCCCTTCAGCGAAGCCAGCAAATTCGAGGTAGCTCAGCGCCGTCGTAACAAGCTGGCGGTCTTGCATCCGCACGAAGGGCAAAGCCCTCTGGCTGTGGTCATCGGAGAATTCAAGGTCAGCGAGGTAACGGCCCTGGGGCGACGTGTTTGGATCAAGCACATGCCCGATGCACCCCTGCTGGTGGTCACCAAGACCTGGGAGCGCATTGAGCGGGTCTTCGCGCCATTGTTTGAAGCCCGTGACGCCGACAGCGGATACAAGGTACGTTTGGTGCTGGCGGTACTGATCCGCGCTCGCCGTGAGCACACCTATGAAATTGATGCGGCCAGTTTGATGTTGACCAGCGAGCACTGGATCCCGGTGGAGGGTGTGCATGAACTGCCTCTGGTGCATGAACTCGTGGCTCAGGGCAGGCGCTTTGTCAAACCGCTGCGTTACGACGCCAGGAGCGCCGCTGCGTTTCCCAATGCGTTGCTCTTGGACGCGGGACCATTGCCGCTGCCTTTGCATGTCATCAGCGCATTCATGCCCCCGAAGGATCGGGCGGAAAAAGAACGCGTCTTGCGGACGTCCGGTGTTTCATCCTGGCTCTGGTGGAGTGGCGAAGAGATGCCCGCGTTGCCAGAGACAGTGACTTCCAGGAGTCATTGAGCGAACCTCGGCCATATGGGCTCCGATGACCACCGTCTTGAGTCCTTCCAAGGTTGAGATTAACATTGGTCAGATGATCAACGGGTGTCGATCAACGGCGTTTGCCGTGGCTTGCTGAGACATGTTGTCGAGCTGTCTGCTGCTCAAGAGTCTCCCCCTGGCCAAGTCCACTCAAGATGCCGCAATGCGCGACATCTTTTGCCTGAGCACATTGCCCCCGCAGTGCCACCAGTTGTTTTTTCAAGGCGGTCAGCTCTCGAATCCGTTGGGCCACGTGTTCGATGTGCTCATCCAGCACGTTGTTCACGGCCTCACAACTCTCGTTGGGGGCTGCCTGGAGCGCCAGCAGAGCCCGAATTTCATCCAGGGCCATGTCCAGTGATCGACAGTGGCGAATAAAGGCTAGACGTTCGACGTGGGGCCCTTCATAGATCCGGTAGTTGCTGATGGTGCGTGAAGGCTTTGGAAGCAGGCCCTCGCGCTCGTAGAAGCGAATCGTTTCCACAGGGGTGCCAGACTGGGCTGACAAGTCACCTATTTTCATGGCGGGTTCCTGTTGGCAAGCAGATACGGCCATATTACCGCTTGACTCTGTACCTACTTCAGGGTTTCAAATACGGTCATGACCACGCCCCGAACCACATCGCCCGAAAACACCAGCCCCTCAGCTTGCGAGAATCACAGTTGCGGATGCGCAGGGGCATCCACTGCGGCGGCGATCTCGCCCAAACCCCCGGACGCTGGGTGGACCATGTTCCACATCGCCTCTATGGACTGTTCCTCAGAGGAAGCGGAAATCCGCCGCGCTGTGGATGCCATCCCCGGCATCAGGGCACTGAGGTTTCAACTGAGCGCTCGGACGCTGGACATCCAGGCCACGGAGCAGGCGTTGCGCCAGGCACTGCAAGCCATTCGCAAAGCGGGGTTTGATCCCCAACCTCTGCTTGCAACGCAGACCAAAACACCAAGCGAACACAATGCCCATGATGAGCACAGTGGAAGTGAGGGTGGGTCTAGGCTAATCTGGGCTTTGGGCCTGGCCATCGCAGCGGAGTGCATCGGCTTTTTCGCGCCTGATACTGCTTTGTTCAAGGCGATCGGTCTTGCGGTCGCAGCCGGTGCCATCGCGCTGGCTGGCCTGGGCACCTACCGCAAAGGCTTGTGGGCTTTGCGCCAAGGCAAGCTCAACATCAATGCCTTGATGACGGTGGCGGTTACCGGTGCCTTCGTCATTGGTCAATGGCCTGAGGCGGCCATGGTGATGGCCCTCTACGCCATCGCTGAGTTGATCGAGGCTCGGTCGGTCGATCGGGCACGCAACGCCATCAAAGGCTTGCTGGATCTGGCCCCGCAGCAGGCCATGGTGCAACAGGCAGATGGACAGTGGACAGTGGTGCCTGTCGATCAGGTCGAACTGGGCAGCCTTGTTCGCATTCGCCCAGGCGAGCGTGTGCCATTGGATGGCACCGTGGTTCAGGGCAACAGCGCGATCAACCAGGCACCCGTCACTGGAGAAAGCATCCCGGTCGACAAGGAAGCTGGGGACCCGGTGTTTGCCGGAACCATCAACGAAACTGGCGAGATCGTCTTCAAGGTGACGGCGTCCGCATCGAACACGACCTTGGCACGCATCATCCATGCGGTCGAAGAAGCGCAAGGCACGCGCGCGCCCACTCAGCGATTTGTTGATCGCTTTGCAGCTTTGTACACCCCCGCCGTGTTTGTGATTGCCGTGGCGGTTGCGGTGTTGACACCCTGGCTGATGGGCTGGAGTTGGATGCAGTCGATCTACAAGGCGCTGGTGCTGCTGGTCATCGCATGCCCCTGCGCCTTGGTGATTTCAACGCCTGTGACCGTGGTCAGCGCACTGGCAGCCGCAGCGCGCCGAGGGATCTTGATCAAGGGAGGCACCTATCTGGAGGATGCGCGCAATCTGCGTGTGATCGCGCTGGACAAAACGGGCACCATCACAGAAGGAAAGCCGAAGTTGGTGGTGTGGGAGGCCCTTCAGGGTAATCGAGATGCCATCGCTCAGTTGGCATCTGGTTTGGCCTCTCGATCAGATCACCCAGTCTCGCAAGCCATAGCCCAAGGCTTGACGGCAGAGCCCCTGGCGTTTGAAAACTTTGAGGCTCTGCCTGGACGAGGTGTACGGGGGCGACGTGAAGCCACGACTTATGTGCTGGGCAACCACCGCTTGATCGAAGAGCGTGGGCAGTGCAGCCCCGAACTGGAGGCCAAACTTCTGGCCCAAGAGCATGCGGGACGCAGCGTGACACTGCTGGCCAGTGATCAAGGTGTATTGGCGTTGTTCGCAGTGGCCGACACCATCAAGGAGTCGTCTCGCCAAGCGGTCGCTGAACTCAAAGCACTTGGCGTGCGTCCGGTCATGCTCACGGGCGACAACGACGCAACCGCTCAAACAATTGCCAAGCAGGCAGGTGTTGATGACGCCCGAGGCAACCTTCTGCCCGAAGACAAGTTGCAAGCCATCGAGCGATTGCGGGCGGAGCATGGGCTGAGCGCCATGACTGGCGATGGCATCAACGACGCGCCTGCGTTGGCGAAGGCGGACATCGGCATTGCGATGGGCGGCGCGGGCACCGACACGGCCATGGAGGCCGCCGACGTGGTCATCATGAACGATGACCTGCGCCGCATCCCTGAGTTGATTCGCTTGTCTCGCCTGACACATGCTGTGCTGTGGCAAAACATTTCCCTGGCGCTGGGCATCAAGGCGGTGTTTCTTGTGCTGGCGGTGTTTGGACACGCCTCGATGTGGATGGCTGTGTTTGCCGACATGGGGGCCAGTTTGCTGGTCGTGGCCAATGGCTTGCGCCTGTTGCGGGCTCGCACGAGCCCATGAGAAAACACTTCGTAGTCACGGACATTGGTCGATATACTGCGGACCATGCGCCGGTTGATTGCCATTCTTTTGATGATCGTGCTGCCACTCCAATTGAGTTGGGCTGTGGCGGCCACGTACTGTCAAGATGAGCAAGATCCCGGTGCCCAGCATTTTGGTCACCACGTGCATTCACACCAAGACCGCGCGGATACAGGCAAGCACCCGACCAAAATCACCCAAAAGGCTGAGAACGATTGTGGCTGCTCTGGTCACCTGTGCAGCGCCCATCTGCTTCCCGTGGGTCTTGTGTTTGGTCAAGCTCAACGACTGAGCAGCAGTTCGTCCTTGGAAACCCACCTTCATCCAACATCCGATCCGCCTCGGATCGAGCGCCCCAACTGGATCGACTCCCTCTGATTCGACGGGGCCGTTCTGATGA
This sequence comes from Comamonadaceae bacterium 2PF, assembly GCA_005502875.1. Classification (GTDB taxonomy): domain Bacteria; phylum Pseudomonadota; class Gammaproteobacteria; order Burkholderiales; family Burkholderiaceae_C; genus Aquabacterium. Next base: position 34,267 of record SCMV01000005.1, read on the forward strand.
ATTGTCATTGAGATGACACGCCAGCAGGCGTAGATCTTTCAGCTTCCGGCTCGTCGAACCCACCCCGTTGTGTGTTTCATCAGGAGCCGATCATGAACAAATTCACTCTGACCTGTGTGCTCACAGGTATTTCATTGCTGACAACCGCGTGCTCTACGCTTGACTACGAGCCCTATGGGTACCGGGAAGGATGGCGCCGATCACAAATCATGGAAATTGGTCAAGCCAAAACCATGATGCAGCGAGTCGCCAAAGACTGCCGAACAGAGTTGGGTGCCGATGCACCCTATGCCCGCTACGCCGTTGCGTCCTACAGCTACGGAGGCAGTCCGAATCTGAGGGCTAAACGTGTCGTCGCCGTTCCGAATGCCATGAATCTGAACGTTGGGGATTGGGTGTATGTCAACATCACCGATTGCCAGCAGCCTTTGAAACGGGTCGATCAAAGAAAGATGCTGGACTGATCAGACTGGCCTGTTGAATAGGTTTTCAACAGGCCATTTCCACATTACTTGATCGCGAACCGGACGTTGATCGGTTTTTTGCCTGCCAGCGTCACCAGCGCCACCACCTTGGTGCCGCTCTTGATCGCAAAGTTGCCCATGGCTTGCAGGTGAGAGTCACCTGCCGGTGACAAGGTCACCGATGTCTTCTCAGCGCCATTGAGCAAGGTCAACTTGGCTGTGGCGCCTTTGGCGCTGGCCGGTTTGCCGTGATCCCTCACGTGCAAGGCAATTTGATCTGGCTTGGCCACCAACTCGAAGTCCATGTCCTTGGCCTCGGTGACGATGCCACCGTGGAGGGACTGATGCTCATGGCCATGCTCATGGCCGTGGTTGTGCTCGTCGCCAGCTTGTGCGCCAAAGGCCAAGGCCAGCAGGGAAGAAGCAATGATGTGGTGAATGCGCATGGGAATGTCCTTTCAGTTGAGGTGAATGAATCAGTAAACTTCGGCGCTCTTGTCACCGAGCAGGCGCTCGGCATCGCGTCGGCCAAACAGCCAGAACATGGCCGGGGTCAGGAAGGTGTCCAGCAAGGTTGAGCTGATCAAGCCTGAGAAGATCACCACCGCCACGGGGTGCAGGATCTCGGTGCCAGGCCGCTCGGCCTCGAACAACAGGGGTGCCAGCGCGAAGGCGGTCACCAGAGCGGTCATCAACACCGGGCTGAGCCGCTCCATCGAGCCGCGCAAGATCATCGCGTGGTCAAAACGTTCGCCTTCGAGTCGCATCAGGTTCAGGTAGTGGCTGACCTTGAGGATGCCGTTGCGCACCGAGATGCCCGCCAAGGTGATGAAGCCGATCAAGGCTGCCACCGACAGGGGCTGTCCTGCCAGCCACAAGCCCAGCACCGCACCCACCAGGGCCAGCGGGATGTTGGCCATGATCAGCGCAGCCAGGTTGGCTGATTTGTAGCGGGTGTAGAGCACCACGAACATCAGCACCAGCGACACCATGGAGAGCAGGCCGACCAGTCGGCTGGCTTCTTCCTGTGCCTGAAACTGCCCGCCCAGGGTCACGAAGTAGCCTTCAGGCAAAGGCGTGGTGGCCACCACCTTGCGGATGTCGGCCACCACGTCTGACAAGGCTCGCCCTTGCGCATTGGCAGACAAGACGATGCGGCGTTTGCCGTCGTCGCGGCTGATCTGGTTGGGGCCATCGCTGTCTTCGATCGTGGCGATCTTGGACAGGGGGATCCGCCCGGTTGGTGTCTCCAGCATGATCTGACCCAGCCCCTGCAAGGTGCGGGCGCGCTCTGGCAGGCGAACCACCAGGGCAAAGCGACGGCTGCCTTCCACCACCTGGGTGACCTTTTCCCCCTCCACCAAGCTTTGGAGCACCGCCAGGATCTGAGGCGTTGGCACGCCGTACTGCGCCGCTGCGTCGTAATCCACCCGCACCTTGATTTGAGGTGCGAGCACCTGCTTTTCAATCTCCAGGTCTGCCAGGCCGGGCACTTGCGCCAACTTGCCGCGTAAAGCGTCGGCCTGCCCCCTCAAGGTGTCAAGGTCTTCACCGAACAGCTTGATGGCGATTTGCGAGCGCACCCCTGAGAGCATGTGGTCGATGCGGTGCGAAATCGGCTGCCCGATGGCAATGGCCGCGGGCAGCATCGACAGGCGCGAACGGATGTCGGCTTTGACCTCGTCCATGCTGCGCGTGAGCTCGGACGCTGGCAGCAGGCCGACATCCAATTCACTGACGTGCACGCCTTCTGCGTGTTCATCCAGCTCCGCCCGGCCACTGCGACGACCCACGTGAGTGACTTCAGGCACCTTTCGCACCAGTACCTCGGCCTGGCTGGCCAGGGCAGATGATTCGGCCAAGGTCACGCCGGGGTTCAAGCGCAAGCCGATCAGCAGCGTTCCCTCGTTGAATGGCGGCAGAAAGGTGGTGGCAAAGAAGGGCACCGCCACGGCCGACAAGACTGCCGCCAGTCCACCGGCCAGCAATGCCGACCTGGGTGCGCTCAAAACGGCCTGCAAAGCCTTGCGGTAACGCGCTTTCAGCCAGGCCAGCACGCGGGTGTCATCGTGGTCCAGGCTCTTCATGCGTGGCAACAGGTAGGAGGCCAGAACCGGCGTCACAGTGACCGAGACCAGCAGCGAAGCCATGGTCGAGACGATGAACGCAATGCCCAGGGGCACGAACAAGCGCCCCTCGATGCCGGGCAGCGCAAACAAGGGCAGGAACACCAGGACGATGATGGCCGTTGCGTACAGGATGCCCGAGCGAACCTCCATCGAGGCCAGCTTGACCACCTCCAGCATGGGCATGCGCTCCGCCTCGGGCTTTTGGCGCTCAAGCTTGAGGCGGCGCAACACGTTCTCGACGTCCACCACTGCGTCGTCAACCAGGCCGCCGATGGCGATGGCCAGGCCGCCCAGCGTCATCGTGTTGATCGACAGACCGAAGTACCGGAACACCAGTGCCGTGACAAAGATGGACACCGGGATGGCGGTCAGCGCAATGATGGTAGGGCGCAGCGTGCCCAGAAAAACGAACAAAATGACCGCCACGAAAACGGACGCACCGATCAGCTTGCCTTGCAGCGTGGTCACCGAGGCTTCGATGAAACTGGCCTGGCGGAAAGTGACGCGAGGCGCCTCCATGCCGACAGGCAGGGAGGTCTTCATCTCGCCCAGCGCCGCCTCAATGGTGCGGGTCAAACCAATGGTGTCTGCGGTCGGCTGCTTCTGAATCCCGAGGATGACGGCTGGCTTGCCCTCAAAGCCTGCATCACCACGCTTGAGCGCAGGCGCAAAGCTCACATCGGCCACCTGGCGCAACCGGATGGCCTGTCCATTGCGGGCCGTCAGAGCCAGGTTCTTCAGGTCATCCAGGCGCGAGGTGCGGCCCAAATGACGGATCAGGTATTCGCGGCCATTGAGCTCCATGAACCCGCCCGAACTGTTTGAAGAGAACCCCCGCAGCGCACCCTCCAGTTGGTCGTGCGTGATGTCCAGCTCCGCCATGCGAACAGTGTTGGGTTGCACCTGGAACTGGCGCACCTCACCGCCAATTGGGATGACCTGGGCGACTCCTGGGATGGCCATCAACCGAGGCCTGAGCACCCAATCTGCATATTCGCGCACCGCCATGGGTGAAGTCTTTGCGAGATCGATGGGAATGGCGACCTGCATGATCTCGCCCATGATGGAGCTGATGGGCCCCATCCTGGGCGTGATGCCTTCGGGCAAGCCTTCTTCCATGGAGGTCAAGCGCTCTGACACCATCTGCCGAGCTCGGAAGATCTCGGTGCTCCAGTCAAAGGTGACGTAGATGAAGGACAGGCCTGCGCTGGAGGTCGAGCGCACGCTCTCCACCCCCGGCAGGCCATTCATCGTGGTCTCCAGCGGGAAGGTGATCAGTTGCTCCACCTCTTCGGCGGCCATGCCGCCCGCTTCCGTCATGATGGTGACGGTTGGTTTGTTGAGATCAGGAAACACATCCACCGGCGTGCGTGTGAGCGTGAAGGCCCCGTAGGCCATCAGCACCGCCGCAGCGATGAGAACGAGCAGCCGGTTGGCCAGGCTGCTTTCGAGTAGCCACTTGAACATGATGCGTGGCCCTTTCAGCGAATTTGGTTGAGCAAGCTGGCGCCATGCGTGACCACGCGCTCACCCGCCTTCAAGCCGGAGGTGACGGCCACCGAGGCGCCATCCAGCGGCTCGAAGGTGATCACGCGTGGCGTGAAGCGCTCGGGCGATTGCTTGACCCAGACGATGTTCTGATTCGATGGGTTTTTGAGCACCGATGCCGACGGGACGGCTTGGCCTTTGACCTTCAGGTCAGATTGCACATAGACCTTCAGGGGCTGCCCGACAGCCAGTTGAGACAGCGCCTGTCCTGTTGCCGAAAAGACCAATGGCAGTGCTTGATCACGCAGGCTTTTGGCTCCGCCAATGAACTTGAGCGGCACCCTTTGTCCACCAATGTTCACTGTTGCGCTGGATACGTTCTGGGCCTGAGCCGTGTCATAGGCCAGCGCCTCGATGCGCAGGCGCTGTGGGTCAACGACCTCGAAGACCAGTTCGCGGGCGTCCACCACCTGGCCAGCCACGGCCTGTGTCGAAGCAATCACGCCGGATACCGGTGCCACGAGCGTGTCGCGCCCCCCCAGACCACCCGAGATGGCCGAGAGGCGCTCGCTCAGGCTGGCCAGCTCACTTTGCGCCGCTTCAATCTCTTTGGCAGGCACCGTGTCAGAGAGTTCCTGAAGGCGTGCCAGTCGTTTGGCTGCCAATGCCCGGGCCGCTTTCAGTTCGGCCTGTTGCGCGACCTGGTTGCTGCGCTCGATGGCCCCCGCTGTGGGCACCACATAGGCCAGGACCTCGCCTTGTTTGACCTGCTGCCCCAGGCTGGGCAAGCCCTTGGGCCCGGCTTGCAAACGGCCCGCCAAAGAAGCTTGTACTTTGCCGCCCGCATTGGGGTCCATCGACACCTTGCCTGAGAGCTCGTATGCGCGGGGCAAGTCGCCGTCAGTGACAGCCAGGGTGCGCAGTTGCCACTGCCTTTGGGCAGGCTTGGGCAAGAACACACTGCCATCGGGTTGGCGCTTGGGGCCATTGCCCGTTGCAGCAGGCGGGGCATCGCCATGGTCATGCCCCTCGCCTGCGCGAGCAAGTGAGGGGCTGAGTGCGGCACCCAGAACCAGGCATGAGGCCAGACACGAAGCCAGCGCCATAGAAATCTTTGTCGTGCTCATTCGGCACCTCCCATGCGTGTGCGCTTGTTGCGCTGAATGAAGAACAGCCCACCGGCGACCACCACCAGCCCGGGCAGCGCCCACTTGAGCCACCGGCTCATGGGCCATGTGCCACCGCCAGAGGCATCGGCAGCATCGGTGTGGGCGGCTTCGTGCACATCCAGCTCGGCCGCCAGCAGATCGGACGCCTGACCAGCCACCACGGTGGCGCTCACAGGGTATTCACCCTCTTCAGGTTCAGCGGCCAGGGTGGCTTCGAACGTGCCTTCTTCGGTTTGTTTGACGGGCAATGCCTTGCCTGCGAATTCGATCTCCAGGCTGGCGCCTTTGACAGGGCTGTTGTCTGCCGCTTGATCCAGGTAGAGCGTCAGCTGGCGGCCGTCGAGCACGCCGACCAGCTCGAACTGGTCCGACGTTGCTTCGAAGCGGGCCAAAGTCGGCTCGGCTGCGGCGCTTGGCGCCTCGCCATGGTCATGGCCTTCACCGGCCATGACCAAAGCCGTCACGGTGCTCAGGCCAAGGGCTGCGGCCCAGGCACGGATGGTTTGTATGTGTGTCATGTGGGGGTTTACCTTTGCGATGGCGATGTGTTCATGGCTTGGGCAGTTCGCCCAAGGCTTGCCACCAGGCCGACCAGGCGGCGGACACGTCAATGCGTGCTCGGCTGAGTGCTTTTTGCGCCTGAACGGCCTCCTGTTCAATGCGCAGGCGGGTGGGCAGATCGGTTTCTCCCAAGCGGAATGACTTGTCGAAGAAGTTTTTGCTCTCCTGCGCAAGTTGCGCCTGGCGATGTGTTGCCTGCCATTGCGTATGGGCGCTTCGCAGTCGTGCCAGCGCCGAAGCGGCTTGCGCTTGCAGGCGTGCCCGCATTTGTAAGGTCATGGCTTGCGCTTCCTGGGCTGCGGCCAAGGCTTCGGCCTGCCTGGCATCGGCTCGTGCGCCTGTGCCAAACGGAACCCTCAGACCAACTGTGATGCTCTGCTGATACGGATCGCCTGTTTGCCCTCGGCTGCGTGTTGTCAACACGGTGAGCTCTGGACTGGCGCGCCTCGATGAGGCGGCCAAATCCGCTTGCGCACTGGCCATGGACTGTTGGGCCATGGCTTCCGCGAACAACGGGTGTTCATCGACTGATGGGGCATCCGATGCGAGGGCATCCGCTGAGGGCAGTGGTGTCGAAACGTCGCCCTCGGATGTCGCTTCGAGGTTGTCAGGAGACAAATCCAGCAGTCCGGTCAGGCCCCTGAGTGCATGCAGCGATGCCTCGTAGGCGCCTTGCGCTTCAGCAACGGCCGATTCGGCCTGTGCCACGGCTCCCTCTGCCTGATGCTGATCCGCGCGGGCCAGATCACCTGCTTTGACGCGGCGGGCCACGTCAAGGGCAATTTGCTGGGCATTGGCAACCCTGGTTTGGGCCAAGGCCAGCTCGGTTTGCGTGCGCTGCGTTTGCCACCAGCCTTCACGAACAAGGCCAGCGAGTTGCAAGCGTTGGGCCTTCATACTGCCTTGTAGCGCCAAGATTTGGGCATGGCTGAGTGCAGTCGCGCGTTGACTCTGGCCGGGCAGCCACAAGGGCAGTGCCACACCAACTTCTACTTCGCGGCTGCCTGCACCCGAGCCAGGGCGGTCGGTCTTGCCTTGCAGCAGCATGGCAGGCGAATCGGCCGTCCACGCGCTGCTGGCGGCCCTCAATGACTCCGCTGCACGCAGGCGTTCGGTGTAGGACTGCGCCTCTGGCTGACGCGACCAGGCTGCTTCCAACAAGGTTAAAAGCGTCAGTTTGGAGGGCGCAGCGGTGAGGTGTTGAGCGTCGCTCTGTGAGATGACAGGTGCCTGAGCCCCCGTTGTTTGAGCTTGAAGGGGTGACAGGCAGGCTAGCGAGGCCATCATGGCCAGCGCTGAGCTTAGTGTTTGATGACGGAAATGCATCCGATTCTTCTCCGGGAAAAATCCACAGGTGGAAGGAATCGGCGAGGGTCAGGGTCGCGGCGTTGAAGGCGAAAAGGGCCGCACAAATGGCATGGCACCGATGCGTCAATCACACGCGATAAGACAGGCTGAATGTGGGGCGCGAACCCCGGGCAGCACCTCGCCGCTCAGGCGAGGTTTGACCAGTTGGGGCGGTCGGGCAAGGCCACGGGCGCAGCGGGCACCCTGGCGTCTTCAGTGCGCATCAGGCCTCGATTGGGCGTGCCAATCTGGTTGCGGCTCGTGAATTGGGGCAACGCTGCGCAGTGACCATGGCAAGCATGGCAGTCGGCGTGGTCGGCGTTGGATGTTTGGCCATCGGGTGACGGGAAGTCACCACCACTCAGTTCGCTGTGCTCATGCTGGTGGTGCCCCAGATGCGTTGTCTGGGGCGAATGTTCGTGCTGGCAATAGGGTGCCGCTGCCGCCCAGAGGGACTGCAAAGGCAACCAACACAGCAAGAAAATGGCGATCCAGCGACGCATGGTGAAAAGTGTAGCAGGGTACGGACGGCGCTCGTGGTGATTCACTTGCCGGACCTGATGGATTGCACGGTTTTGTTCATCCAGTGGCGAACCACGTGCTGAAACAAGTACCGCTTGAAGCCCGAGAGGTTGGTGCCGTGTCTGGTGTAAAAGTCGTCGGGCGTGTCGAAAAGCCCAAAATCATGGTTGATGCCATTGCGCTGGATGTAGGTGCTTTCACCTTGCCAAGCGATGGGCGGGTTTTGCAGGTCGTCCACCGCAGCACCGTATCCGCAAAACGGCCCGTTGTGCTGAGAGAAGCGCTTTTGCAGGGCACTCAGGTAGGTTCGGTCCAGAATGAACCCCTCAAGGTTGATCCAGCGCCCATCCATGTCAACTTCCACCCAACTGTGGATGATGTTCCCGGGGGCGAGCAAATAGGCCAAACCGGTGATGGCACCTTTTTGCAAGGCCTTGTCGATGGTGAAGCCATGGAATCGGCAGGGAACGTCCATGGCTCTGAGCAGTGCCATCAACAAGGTGCCCTTGGTATTGCACTGGCCGATGCCATCTGCCAGCACACGGGAAGCGGGCAGATCGTCTTGGGTGTTGTAGCCAAACGCGATCTCGTCACGCACGAAGGCATACGCCGCCCCAACGCGATCATGTAGTCCCAATGAAGTCCAGTTTCTTTGCTGAATCAGTTGGCGAATGGCTGGGGCGTGGTGGTCAAGGATCGGGGTGGCTTGAGTCAGGTGGTGATGGCGCATGGCGTGAGCCTTCGGCTTTCAAGATTCGATATGCCTTGATTTGAAAGCCTGTAGTGACTCCAGAGTCAAGATGCCAGTGCACCCGCCGCACCGTCTGCGCCACGTCTACCCTGGCAGCCCGCCTGCCATCGCCTTCACGGGGTGCCTTGTTGGAGAGCGATGATTGCCATGCCCGCGATTGCCAGGGCTGCGCCTGCAATGTCCCGGTGCGTGGGTGTCACACAGCACTTCAGTCGAAATTGCATTGCTGCTCAATGGCTTGTGAGTTGTTCGTCGGACCAATTGGGCAGTACGGATCTGTGTGGGGTGCGCCCAGCAATGGGCGTCCCTACCGCGATTGCCAAGACGCTAACTTTCCTTCCTCGTGGCGGCCTTGGCAATTGGCCTCGCTGATAGAGGGGCTCCGGTCTCCAAGAAGTTGGCTACTTGGCAACGTGCACTTGCCTATCTTTGGCATCATCCCAACAATTCAAACCAACGTGGCACAGGCGGATGTGCTTGCCGCAGCCATGTCGGACTCTGGCGTCAATCGCCTGTGGGCACGTCGTGTGGCCCCATTTAATGGCTAACCCCGATGGATCTTCATTTATGTTCTGCGGGCAGCAACTGACTTTGGCTCTGCCGGAAGGATTGCTAGGAGCATGATGTCTGAAGACAATCTGAAAGGCCCAAATGGTGAGGACGTTCTATCATCCGTTCGCCATGATGCTGCCGTGGCGTCGACAAACCGATTCTACGAGGACCATGCGGTCGAATACTTCTCATGGACCTTCGGTGCACAGACGCAGTTCGTCCTGGATCGCTTCCTGTCACATCTGCCGGCCAAGGCCTCCATCCTTGATGCCGGCTGCGGCTCCGGCCGGGACCTCAAATTCTTTCTTTCCCGGGGTCATTGTGCGTTGGGGATCGATGCCTCGACAGCCCTCGTGCAAATGGCGGCCCAGCATTCGGGCGCCCCATGTGAGGTCGCTCGGATCGAAAGCATCAGCTATGAAGATCGGTTCGATGGGATATGGGCATGTGCTTCATTGCTCCACTTGCCCCGGGACGCATTTCGCCCCGCGCTTCGTTGCCTGAACCGGGCCCTCAAAAGAGGCGGCACACTCTTCATGGCAGTCCAGGAGGGGCAGGGCGAAGCGATTCTTCCGGACGGCCGTTTGTACGTCTACTACTCAGAAGACGACATACGCAGGTCACTTGACGTCGCCGGGTTGGCCGTGAATGAACTCTGGATGTCGCGGAATTCGGCTGAGGCGATGCACCAGCCGGTATGGATCAATGTCATTGCCACTGCGCGATAGCGCGCCAGGACGACACTGACCGTTGGCATACCTCCCGTCAACGCGGCCCAGACTCCGTTTTCCCTCCCCGCAACTCACAGACGAGCATCAAGACAGCACCGAGGGTGATGCCGATATCTGCGACGTTGAAGGCTGGCCAGTAGAACGACTGCCACCTGACATCAATCCAGTCCACCACCGCCCCGCGAGCGAGCCGATCGAGCAGGTTCCCTAAAGCACCGCCTAGGAGAAGCCCGAAGGCCAGCCGCTGAGGGCGATCAGTTTGAGGCCGCCGAATCAGTATGACCAAAACAATCGAGGCAGCCACAGCGACTGCGCTGAAGAAGAAGCGCTGCCATCCACCTGCGTCGTGCAAGAAACTGAAAGCGGCACCTTCGTTCCGCCAGTGGACGATATTAAGCACCGGGAGCCATGGCTCGCTGGAGCCATACGGGAGTGCAGCGACCACCGCAGCTTTGCTTACGATGTCCATCAGGAATACGGCTGCGGCGGCAAGGAAGGCACGGGCAACGCTCGGATCAAATCTTTGGCGTATCGTCACTGGACCTTATCCCTCTCGCTGTAGGCCTGAGCAGGCGCAATCCGTTGAACACCACGACCAGGCTCGCATCCATGTCAGCCAGGATTGCCAGCCACAAGCTGGCGTGTCCCGTGAAGGTCAAGACCATGAACACCGCCTTGGTGCCGATCGCAAAGGCGATGTTGGCCCTCAGCACATTGCCCACCCGATGGGAGAGAGCGATGAACTCTGGCAACTTGCGCAGGTCGTCTTGCATGAGGGCCACGTCAGCAGTCTCAATGGCGGTGTCGGTGCCTGCTGCGTGATGGTCATGGCGTGCTCCTTGACAACATTTGAAACCCTGTAGCCGGTTCAGAGTCAAGGCCTTGGAAAATCCCTTGCGCACAGGGGGGATATTCTGCGACTACTGCTCGGGCGGTTGAGCATCATGATTGTCTAGCTGCCCATCTTTGCCTTGACGGGTGTTGAGGGCAAGATGTTCCATCCCATGGCTTTCACGGTGGTGGCGGCTTTGTTGGGCGCCATGATCTTGTCGATGACCTTCGTCCCGGCAGCCGTTGCGCTGTTCCTGACGGGCTCGGTCAGCGAGAAGGAAAACCGCCTGATGGGCTGGGCCAAGCGCGGCTATGAGCCTCTGCTGGACAAGGCCATGTCCCGCCAGCCACTGGTGCTGACCATCACGGGTGTGTCGGTGGCCTTGGCCGTGTTGATGGCCACCCGCATGGGCAGCGAGTTCATCCCCAGCCTGGACGAACACGACATCGCTTTGCACGCGCTGCGCATCCCAGGTACCAGCCTGAGCCAGGCCATCGAGATGCAAGCGCAACTGGAGCGCAGCATCAAGGCCTTCCCTGAGGTCGAGGCGGTGTTCGCCAAGCTTGGCACGGCCGAGATCGCCACCGACCCGATGCCGCCCAGCGTGGCTGACACCTTCGTGATGCTCAAGCCACGTGAGCAATGGCCCGATCCCAAGCGGCCCAAGGATGACCTGGTCAAGGCCTTGCAGGTGGCCGTGATGAAGGTACCCGGCAACAACTACGAGTTCACCCAGCCCATCCAGATGCGCTTCAACGAGTTGATATCAGGCGTGCGCAGCGATGTGGCCGTCAAGGTGTTTGGCGATGACATGGACACGCTCAACGAAACCGCGGAGCAGATCTCCAAGGTGCTGGAGGCCGTGCCTGGGGCCGAAGATGTCAAGGTAGAACAAACCACCGGCCTGCCCATGCTATCTGTGAAGATCGACCGCGAGAAGGCTGGGCGCCTGGGCTTGAACGTGGGCGACATTCAGGACACGCTGGCCACGGCACTGGGTGGGCGCGAGGCAGGGGCGGTGTTCGAGGGGGATCGCCGGTTCGACATCCTGGTGCGCCTGCCAGAAAACCTGCGCAGCGACCTAGACGCTTTGGGGCAGTTGCCCATTCGTCTTCCCGCCAACGCCGCGGGTGAACACGAGGGCTTTGCCCGACTGGGCGATGTGGCCACGATGGACCTGACCCCTGGCCCCAACCAGATCAGCCGCGAAGAAGGCAAACGACGTGTGGTCGTAACCGCCAACGTGCGCGGGCGGGACATCGGCAGCTTTGTGGGTGAGGCGCAAGCCAAGATCGAAGCTGGGGTCAAGGTGTCAGCCGGTTACTGGACCACCTGGGGCGGCACCTTTGAGCAATTGCAATCGGCCTCGCGCCGTCTGGCCATCGTGGTGCCCGTGGCCTTGTTGCTGGTCTTCCTGTTGCTCTTTGCCATGTTTGGCAACGTCAAGGATGGTTTGCTGGTGTTCACCGGTGTGCCCTTTGCGCTGACGGGCGGTGTGGCGGCGCTGTGGCTGCGGGACATTCCCTTGTCGATCTCGGCAGGGCTGGGTTTCATCGCATTGTCGGGTGTGGCCGTGCTCAATGGCTTGGTGATGATTGCCTACATCCGAAGTCTGCGCGAAGGCGGCATGACCCTGGAGCCAGCGATCAGAGAAGGGGCCCTGACACGCCTGAGGCCTGTGCTCATGACCGCGCTGGTGGCCAGCCTGGGCTTTGTGCCTATGGCGGTAGCCATTGGCACGGGCGCCGAGGTGCAGCGGCCGTTGGCCACCGTGGTCATCGGCGGCATCCTGTCATCGACTGTATTGACCCTGTTCGTGCTGCCGCTGCTCTACCGATGGACGCATCGCACAGATGATTTTTCCCCTGCGAACTGATTGCCTCAACCCAAAGGAGTTCATCATGCTGAAACTGAAAATAGCACTGGTCGTTGTGTTTGCGGCCTTGACCACCGCCTGCACGACGGGGCCGCAGGTATCGAGCAACGCCTACTCGCAAGGTTGGCGGCGAGCGCAGGTTGTGGCCATCGAAAAGGATCAGTTGGCGGTGCGATCAAGCAAGGAAGATTGCCGAATGGCATTGGGTGCTGAGGCGGGCAAAACCCGGTTTGCCGTGGCTTCCTATAGCTATGGCGGCAATCCCAACCTGAGGGCAAAGCGCATCGTGGCGATACCCAACGATGTCGATGTCGAGGTGGGCGATTGGGTTGAGGTCAGCATCACCGACTGCCGTCTGGCGCTTAGAAAATAAACTCTGGAAGCAAGGGCCCTTGAGTCACGACATCCTTCCTTCCTGCCTGAACCTGCTCACCCATGATCCAAAAGTTGCTCTCTCATCGACATGTCGGCGTGATGTCCGCGTTGTTGGCCGCATTGTTGTTCGGTGTGAGCGCGCCGCTTGCTAAGGTTCTGCTCGCTCAGACCAGCCCATGGCTGCTGGCGGCGCTGTTGTACCTGGGATCCGGAATGGGTTTGTGGGTGGTGCGTCGCATTCAGCGTGTACCTCCGGTGACCCTGGCTTGGCGCGAATGGGGGTGGTTGGCAGGCGCCATCGTGACGGGCGGCATCGCAGCGCCTGTCTTGTTGATGACTGGGCTTGCGGGCATGTCCGCGTCTCAATCGTCCTTGCTGCTCAATGCGGAGAGTGTGCTGACTGCCGTGCTGGCCTGGGTGGTGTTCAAGGAGAACGTGGACCGACGCATCGTGCTGGGCATGGCTGCCATCGTGGCCGGTGCCTTGGTGCTGAGTTGGCCAGGTGCTGCTGAGCACGTAGCCACTTCGACACTCTGGCCATCTTTGGCGGTGCTGGGGGCATGTTTGGGCTGGGCGGTGGACAACAACCTGACGCGCAAAGTCGCCTTGAACGACGCCGGCTTCATTGCCATGGCCAAAGGATTGAGCGCAGGCAGCAGCAATCTGGTTTTGGCCGTGGCGCTGGGCGCGGGGTGGCCCGGTTGGGAGACCACTTTGTCTGCGGGCTTACTCGGGTTTCTCAGCTACGGCGCCAGCCTGACCTTGTTCGTTCTGGCGCTGCGGCATCTGGGTGCGTCGCGCACAGGGGCCTACTTCTCCGTTGCACCGTTCTTTGGCGCGCTGGTGTCTGTGCTGCTTCTCCACGAGCCTGTCACGGTTCAGTTGCTGGTCGCTGCGGCCTTGATGGCTTGGGGTGTCTGGCTGCACTTGTCGGAGGACCATGCTCACGAGCATTCGCATGAGGCCCTGGAACACGCGCATGAGCACGTTCACGATGCGCACCATCAACATGAGCACGCTGGCCCTGTCGTGCTGGGTGTGCCGCACAAGCACGTTCATCGCCATTTGCCTATGAGCCACAGCCACGCGCATTTCCCGGATGCGCACCATCGACACGGCCACTGAGGTCAGGACGACGTTGGCTGAAACGCAATGAAGGCCTTCCCCGCCAGCGCCATGCAGGCCCAGACCGCTGTCCCAGCGGCTTGGGGTGATGCCATCCACTTGCCACAGTCACGCCAAGGCCCCAAAAATGTAGACACCACCACAGACCGCGTAGGTACGCCCGGCCGCCGTGGGGTGCAGCGTCGGCAGCCACGGAGAACAAACTCAGCGCTGTCGCAGCAGGCAGCAGGAGCCACATGGACTTGCCCTGCTGGAGTACCAGCGCAGGCAGGTAGACCAGGATTTCAAGTGCGTCACTTTTTCTTGAAGCGCTGTAGCCGAAGGGCATTGCCAATCACCGACACGGAGCTCAGACTCATGGCCAGAGCCGCAATCAATGGGGACAGCAGCCACCCGGTCAGGGGATACAGCAAACCCGCTGCGATGGGAATGCCCAAGGCGTTGTAGAAGAACGCGAAAGCCAGGTTTTGCTTCATGTTGGCCACGGTCGCCATGGATAGCATGCGCGCCGTGGCAATCCCTCTAAGGTCGCCTTTGACCAGGGTGATCTGGGCGCTGTTCATGGCCACATCTGTACCCGTTCCCATCGCGACACCCACATCCGCGCGAGCGAGCGCCGGTGCATCGTTGATGCCGTCGCCCGCCATGGCCACCACGCACCCCTCTTTCTGCAGGCGCTCGACCAGCAAGAGTTTGTCTGCGGGCTTGACCTCGCCATGAACCTCATCGATACCCAGCCGTGCGCCGACCGCTTTTGCTGTGGTCTGTCCGTCGCCTGTGGCCATCACTATTCGGATACCTGCCTCCCTAAGGACGGTCAGTGCCTCAGGAGTGCTTGATTTGATGGGGTCAGAGACAGCCAGTAAGCCGGCAATCTGGCCATTGACAGCCAGGTACATGACGCTGGCGCCCTCCGCGCGCAACGCTTCTGCCTGCGGCACAAGTTTCTCTACGGGAGCCCCGATCTGTTGCATGAGGGTGGTGTTGCCCAGCGCCAAGCGATGACCATCTACCTCCCCTTGTACGCCAATGCCTGTGCCAGATTCAAAATTGATCGGCTTGTCCAAGAGCAGGCCCTGTTCACGAGCCGCTCGAACGATGGCATCGGCAAGTGGATGCTCGCTACCTTGATCGAGGCTTGCTGCCAACCTCAATACTTCGGTGGCGTCCCAGCCAGGCGCTGCCACTGCGCGGTCGTAGGCTGGCTTGCCTTCTGTGAGCGTACCCGTCTTGTCCACGATCAATGCATTGACCTGACGCATGCGTTCGATGGCCGCAGCATCCCTGAACAACACACCTTGCGTGGCTCCCTTTCCGGTGGCTACCATGATGGACATGGGCGTGGCCAAGCCCAGCGCACAAGGGCAGGCGATGATCAGCACAGATACCGCGTTGATCAGGCCGTACACCCAGCTCGGATCAGGCCCGAAGAATCCCCAGCCAAAGAATGTCAAGAGGGCAATGCTGATCACGGCCATCACGAAGTAACCGGCTACGACATCGGCCATGCGTTGCATGGGGGCCTTGGAGCGCTGCGCCTGGGCCACCAATTGCACGATCTGCGACAGCATGGTCTCCGATCCAACTCGCTCCGAGCGCATGATCAGCGCACCGTTGGTATTGAGCGTCGCGCCTATTACCTTGTCGCCTAATCGTTTGCTCACGGGAATGGGCTCACCAGTCAGCATGGATTCGTCCACGGCACTCGTGCCTTCCTCCACGACGCCGTCCACAGGAACCTTCTCTCCGGGCCTTACGCGCAAGCGGTCTCCCACGTGGACATGGGACAACGGTACATCTTCTTCGGTTCCGTCAGGCTTTAGCCTCCTGGCTGTCTTGGGCGCCAAACCCAGGAGCGACTTGATGGCAGCTGACGTTTGAGAGCGCGCTTTCAGTTCAAGCACCTGTCCAAGCAGCGTCAGAGAAATGATCACGGCAGCGGCTTCAAAGTAAACCGCCACACGCCCCATCGCCATGAAAGAAGCAGGAAAGACCTGTGGCGCAGCGGTGGCCACGACGCTGTACCAGTACGCCGCACCAGTGCCCAGGCCGATCAGTGTCCACATGTTGGGGCTGCGATGCACCACCGATAGCCAGCCCCGATAGAAGAAGGGCCAACCGCCCCATAGCACGATGGGTGTGGCCAGGATCAGTTCCACCCAGCTTTGGACGGTCATGTCCATCAGCCCCAGGTTGTGTCCGAACATTGCCAGCACGAATACGACGGCAGTTAGTGGAAGCGTCCACCAAAAGCGCTGCTGAAAGTCACGCAATTCAGGGTTGTCGTCATCCAGGATGGGAAGCAAGGGCTCCAGCGTCATGCCGCACTTGGGGCAGTTTCCCGGGTGGTCCTGACGAACCTCCGGGTGCATGGGGCAGGTATAGGTGGCGCCTGTGAGTTGCTCCGAGGCTGGTAACTGAGGAGGTGTTGCTTCAGCCTGCTGCGCCTCGTTTGGCAAGACGAACCGATCTGGGCTTGAGAGGAATTTGGCTTTGCAGCGTTCGCTACAGAAGAAGAACATCTTGCCTGCGTAGCTCTCGGTCAGTGCCGATTGCTGCCTGATCGTCATGCCACAAACTGGATCCTTGACTTCGTCGTCAAGCAATGCGGTGCTATCGCTTGGTGAGTGGTGATGGCTGTGATTTTCATTCACGGGCAACTCTCCAGCGGTGATTGGAAAAAGCGCGGCAGGAACCTTGGTGTGATGAAAGCATGGGCCTCGTAGGCCGCTCCAAACTCACGTTGTATGCACTTCATCGGGTTGTCTTGCCAGAATCTGCCGATTTCTGTGGCGTGTCAGACCCGTGCTTTTGCCCTCCGTGACCGCCATGTCCATGCCCGAACAGGTGCATCAGTGGGCATGCCAATAGCAACAGATAGGGCAGCTTACCCACGACATGCGACCAGTGCTCTCGCAATACGAAGAACGCCAGAATGGCGCCGACCATGATCAACGCTACGCCGAGCGGGGACCTCAGAAACGATGGGCGTCCAGTGCTGCTTTGGTGATGGGTGTGTGCGTTTGTCATTTGCGCTCCGTGTATTGCGAGTGTTTACGTGGAAATCACTTTTTCGTACCGGATGCCGGGCCCATGCCCATGCCGTCCTTCATCATTGGACAGCCGCTTTCCTTCATGGCTTTCATGTGCTCATTCATGGCTTCCTGGCGCTTCTTGAAGTCTCGGATCTTCATGATTCGCTGGATTTCGGCGTGGTGCTTTTCCATGTGGGCGTGCATGCCCATTGACTCGCTCATGGCCGACGAAGTCGATGCGCTTGGGGCAACAACTGACGCGGATGCCGACGCCGCAGGGTGATGTGCCGAGTGATCTTCTGCCTTTGATTGTGCAAAGGCCATTCCGTTCAGTGCCAAAAAAACCAGGGCTGCGGCAGAGAAGTTGCGTTGATTGACGATCATGCTGACTCCAGTATTCGCTAGGCGAACGGTTGTGGTGAGTTCAGCTTAGTGGCAGCACCTTTCATGCAGGTGAGTCAGAGATTACAGGTTTGTTATCTTGGTGTCATTGAGGCCATTAACGCCAGCCAGCTTGATCTAGATCAATGGCAGAGGGCGCGCATTGCGCGGCACCGGGTGCCTGGATGCCAATTCAACAACAGAATGAGCATGTCAGGCGTGGGTCGGGTTCGCCCTGTCGCCCACCGGGAAACTCAGCGTGAAGCAGGTGCGCCCGTGCTCTGAGGTGACGGCGACTTTTCCGCTGTGGGCTTCGACAATGGCGCGCGTGATGGACAGTCCCAGCCCTGCGCCGTCGCTGGATGGGTGAGCCCGAGCGGGGTCTGCACGGAAGAATCGATCGAACAACCTTGGTAAAACCTTGGGGTCGATGTCTTCGCCCGAATTGGCAACAGCCACCTCGATATAGGGCTCTGCTTTTCGCACGGAGATGCAAACGTCTCCGCTGCTCGGTGTGTGGCGAAGGGCATTTGACAGCAGATTGCTGACGGCCCTCCTGAACATCAGCCTGTCACCTGTGATCAGGTCATCGCCCACAACGTTGATGCGGATAAATTTTTCTTCCGCGACGGCATCGTAAAACTCTACGAGTTTCTGGATTTCTGATGACGCTTGAAAATGCTCCTTTTGAGGTATGGCAAAGCTGCGTTCAGTCTTGGCCAGAAAAAGCATGTCTGACACCATTCTGGCCAAGCGCTGAAACTCCTCGACGTTAGATGCCAGGGTATCTCGATAGGTCTCCGTGTCACGTTGCGATGACAGGACAACCTGTGTTTGCGTCATCAAGTTGCTGATAGGTGTGCGCAGTTCATGCGCCAGATCAGAGGAGAAATCTGACAAACGCTGAAAATCACTTTGCAGCCTGTCCAACATGCTGTTGAGTTCCTTTGCCAGATCGGCCATCTCAATGGGAACTGAGCCGACAGGCATCCGCTCGTCAAGTTGCCTCCCGGAAACTGTCGCAGCACGCGATTTCATCGCCCTCAACGGAGCAAGACCCTGGTGGGCAGCAAACCAACTGAACATGCCGCTGGCGATCATCGCAAGTACCGTGTAAATCGCTAAGGTTCGGCCGAGTTGGGCGATGAATTCGTCGTGGTGTTTCGTGTCAATGGCCACAACAACGTCAAGGGCGTTGGTGGGGTCGTATCCAGGGCTTTGCTGCATGCGAAGCGCCCGGTATTCCCGCCCTTGACTCTGCCACCTTTGAATCACCTGCTCGTCAGGCTGGCTCAGCCCCGGAGCCACTTGCCCAGGTGGAGAAAACCGATCTGAACTGTAGAGTGTTGATCCGTCAATGCCTTTGGCAGAGATGTACATGCCGTGGTGGTGATTCAAGGCCTCGCTCAATCTTTTGCGGGCGTCATCTTGAGAGCGCGACTTCGTTAGGATGTCCTTGATGAGGAGTTGCTTGTCACTGAGGGTGAAGCGGTCCAAATCGATGAAATGCTGGTCTGCAGCGTACATAAGCAGGCTGCCCAAGCCCAGCACAATGCACACGGACGTCAAGGTGAAGAACAATGTCAAGCGAGCGGTCAGTGACAACGCCTTCAGTCGTTCGATCTTCACTGAGCAGACCTTCCAGGCTCTTCGAGAACGTACCCCATTCCTCGTACTGTTTGAATCAACTTCATGTTTTGGCCTTCGTCGATCTTGACCCTCAGGCGTCGAATGGCCACCTCGATCACGTTGGTATCGCTGTCGAAGTTCATGTCCCACACTTGCGATGCGATGAGAGAACGCGGCAGCACCTCACCTTGTCGCCGCATCAGTAGCTCCAGAAGACCGAACTCTTTGGCCGTCAAGTCGATCCTCACGCCACCTCTGGTCACGCGTCGTCGCAAGAGATCCATCTCAAGATCAGCAACGCACAACGTTGGGCCGTCACCATGCTGCCGCCCCCTGCGCAGGATGATTCGAACCCGCGCCAGCAACTCCGCGAACGAGAACGGTTTGATGAGGTAATCATCGGCGCCCAACTCCAGCCCTTTGACACGATCCTCGACTTGATCGCGGGCTGTCAAAAATAAGACAGGCATTTCCAGGCCTTGCTGACGCAAGGTGCTCAGCACTTGCCACCCGTTGAGACCTGGCAGCATGACGTCCAGGATCACCAGATCGTGCGCACCGTGTTTGGCGAGGTGAATCCCGTCGGGGCCGTTGGTCGCCAGATCGACAACAAACCCTGCTTCGCTGAGCCCTTGGCGCAGGTACTCCCCGGTCTTTGGTTCGTCTTCTACGATCAAGATGCGCACGGTGATCTCCAGTTCCTGCCAGCGCCTGAGTTTGCCGCCATTCTGACGTGCGTTTCGCAGATGACAAAACTGTCATCTGCGAAACAGGTTCTCGACAGGCTGACCTGAGCACAATGGCAGCTTGAAATCACAGCTTGCCAAGAGGAAGACATGCTATTGGCCCAATCGTCCTATGTTGTTCGCCCCGCACTGGGTCTGGTGCTGTTAGCCATGGGGGGGCTGACCCAAGCCCAGCAGCCTGCCAGTGCTGAACCAATCGCGCCACCTGAATTCATGGTGACCTACCGATCCCCTATTGGCAGCTACCAGGGCTTTTCCGATCCGGTTCTCGCGGCCTGGAAAGAGTCCAACGACTTGGTCGGTCGCATTGGTGGTTGGCGAGCTTACGCACGAGAGTCGCGTGGTGGTCCCAACATCAAACCGAGCAGCGAGTCTGAACGCGATGATCCGCACGCAGGTCATGGGGAGAGCCGTCGATGAAAAGGCTGTTCAATCGAGTACCGCTGAGAGCGGGTGTCGCTGCGATCGGTTTGGGTGTTCTCTCTGGTTGTGCGAGCATCGACATTGGTCAATCGGTCAAGCGCATCAACGACGAAACCCCGGGCTTCACGCAGGGGAATCTGTCGCTGGCGACGAACGATTCTGAAAAGACAAAACTCCGCGGACGAGCCCACTCTTTGTTGGAAAAGCCTTTGAGCCAGTCGCAAGCAGTGGAGCTGGCGTTGGTCAATAGCCCTTCCATGCAAGCCCTTCTGGCGCAGAGTTGGGCTGAAGCAGCTCAGACGGCTCAGTCAGGCCGTATCGCCAATCCGGTGTTCAGTTTTGAGCGCTTGCGCGCTGGCGATGAGCTGGAGTTGGGGCGCGCTTTGTCCTTTGGCTTGCTTGATCTCATCTCTCTACCTTGGCGACAGAGTGCTGCCAGCCGACGAATCGAACAAGCACAGGTAAAGCTGGCTGCAGACGTTGTGGACCAAGTGACCTTGGTCCGCCAGGCTTGGGTCCGTGCTGTGGCCGCTCAACAGACGCTCAAGTATGCCGAACAGGTCTATGAGGCATCCCAAGCAAGCGCAGAACTGGCGCAGCGTATGCAAGCGGTCGGCAACTTCAACCGAGTTTCGCGCGCCAGGCAACAGGCCTTTTATGCCGACGCAGCAACCCGGTTGGCCTCTGTAAGCCATCTGAACACGGCGGCCAGAGAGGAGTTGGTACGTCTGCTTGGTTTGAACGATGCCCAAGTCGATCAACTGAGGCTTCCAGATCGTCTCCCCGACTTACCCAAGGAACCGGTGAATCCGAAGGCATTCAGTGCGCAGGCGTCTCAATCTCGACTGGATATTCGCTTGGCCCAGAGCAATTTCGATGCGTATGCCAAGGCTCAGGGTCTTGAACTGGTGAACTCGTTTACCGACATCGAGTTGACCGCCCGCAGGAACACCAAATTTGATAACGCAGCGGGAACAAGTTCCACTGCCAGAGGTTATGAGTTGGCCTTGCGACTGCCAATTTTTGACTGGGGCGGTATGCAGCGCGACGCCTTCAATGCGCGTACTTTGGCTGCGGCCAATCAGCTTGAGGCCGTCATACGCTCAGCAGGCTCCAACCTGCGAGAGAGCTATTCGGCTTATCGAGCTGCTCATGACGTCGCCAGGCATTACAGAGACGAGGTTCTGCCTTTGCGCAAGGTCATCTCGGATGAGAACCAGCTTCGCTACAACGGCATGCTCATCGGTGTATTCGAGTTGCTGGCCGACTACCGGGATCAAGTGGAAACTGTGATTGCCGCCATCGATGCTGAACAACAGTTCTGGTTGGCCGACGCCGCGATGCAGGCATCGCTGATCGGGCGCCCCACCAGTACCACCTTGTCCGTCGGCGGCGCAGCTCCCAGCGCCGGTGGCGGTCATTGATCAAAGGAACAAAGATGTCGTCAAGAAGAGATTTTTTCAGGATGGCTGGCATTGCTGGTGGCGCCGTGGCAGCCAGTGCCGTCAGTCGCGTGGCGATGGCCGCGTTGCCTGAGCCGGTGATTCAGACCAGTTCGGACACCATGGCTCCTCTCGTTCCTGAAACAGGGCGTGCTTACAACCCTGTGGTGACCTTGAATGGCTGGACTTTGCCTTGGCGGATGAACCAAGGCGTCAAGGAGTTCCATTTGGTTGCCGAGCCCGTGGTGAGGGAGATGGCGCCAGGCTTCAAGGCGCACCTGTGGGGGTACAACGGGCAAAGCCCTGGGCCCACCATCGAGGTGGTTGAAGGCGACCGTGTTCGGCTTTATGTCACCAATCGGTTGCCTGAGCACACGAGCATCCATTGGCATGGACAGCGGCTGCCCAACGGCATGGACGGTGTGGCCGGTTTGAATCAGCCCGCCATTCCTGTGGGGAAGACCTACGTTTACGAGTTCGTGGCACGTCGTCCAGGAACGTTCATGTATCACCCCCATGCCGACGAAATGACACAGATGGCCATGGGCATGATGGGGTTTTGGGTCACGCACCCGAAGAACAAGCACCCGTTGATCGATGAGGTCAACAGAGACTTCTGCTTCTTGCTCAATGCTTTTGACATCGATCCGGGCAGTTACACCCCCAAGACGATGACCATGCTTGACTTCAATCTGTGGGCGTGGAACAGCCGCATCTTTCCCGGGGTCGACTCGCTCAACGTTCGACTCAACGACAAAGTGCGCATCCGGGTTGGCAATCTCACGATGACGAACCACCCCATCCATTTGCATGGACATGAATTCTTGGTGACAGGCACCGATGGTGGCCCGACGCCGAAGAGCACTCGCTGGTACGAGGTGACCACCGACGTTGCCGTTGGGCAAATGCGGCAGATCGAGTTTTTGGCCGATGAGGAGGGGGACTGGGCTTTTCACTGCCACAAGAGCCATCACACCATGAACGCCATGGGGCATGACGTTCCAAATCTGATTGGTGTGGATCACCGTGGCGTTGCCAAAAAGATCAAGGGCCTTTTGCCTGAGTACATGGTCATGGGCGAGCGTGGGATGGCCGACATGACCGAGATGGAAATGCCGATACCTGACAACACGGTACCCATGATGACTGGCGAAGGGCCTTTTGGCTCGGTCGAGATGGGCGGCATGTTCAGTGTGCTCAAGGTTCGCAAGAACCAAAAGCATGGCGATTACAAGGACCCTGGTTGGTTCAAGCATCCTGCAGGCACCGTGGCACATGAATATACCGGCCCCTTGAGTGAGCCTGCCAGATTCAAGTCTGAAGGTGGGCAATCTATGCCCCGGGCCAAGAAGCCTGACAAGGCTGTCGAGGTGCGAGCCCGCAAGCCGACGTCTCACAGCGATCACTGATTCTCAACCTCTTGATACGGATTTTTCATGATGAACAAACGTCGATTCGCCACCCACTTCATTGCTGCAACTTGCTTGACGCTGTCCGCTTCCGCATTTGCTGGGGGAGACCATGCGCATGACCATGGTGCAGGAACCCAGGCCGCTGAAGAAACCGCCATCGGCAAGCCTGGTCGGGCATCGAAAGTCACCAGAACGATCAAGGTTTCGATGAGCGACAAGATGCGATTTGAACCTGCATCGATTCAAGTCAAGCAGGGCGAAACAGTGCGCTTCGTCGTCAGAAACGCAGGCCAGATCAAGCACGAGATGAACCTGGGGACCGAAAAGGAACTTTTGGAGCATTTGGAGGTGATGAAGAAGTTCCCGAACATGGAGCACGACGAGCCCAACAAGGTGACCATTGCGCCTGGGCAGCAAGGTGAAATCGTCTGGCAGTTCACTAAAGCCGGGACAGTGAATTTCGCGTGCTTGGTTCCTGGTCACTACGAGGCGGGCATGAAGGGCAAGGTCCAGGTTTCGAAGAAATGATCATGCGAGACCAATCTGTGTCTCCATTGCGCTCTAGGCGCAAAGTGCTGATGGCGGCCTTGTCATTGGCATGTACGCCGACGATTTGGGCGGCCTCAGAGACTGCGGAGCGAACACCAATCAAGGTGTGGAAAGATCCCAACTGCGGCTGTTGCAAGCTGTGGGTCTCGCACCTTGAGCACAATGGCTTCGTCGTCACCGTGGTGGATGAGGGCAACAAGGCCGCGCGTGCCGCCCTTGGGATGCCGGAGCGGCAGGCATCCTGTCACACGGCTGTGGTGTCCGGCTATGTGATCGAGGGGCACGTCCCTGCGCGCGATATCCGCCGGTTGCTCAAAGACAGGCCA
This sequence comes from Comamonadaceae bacterium 2PF, assembly GCA_005502875.1. Lineage (GTDB taxonomy): Bacteria > Pseudomonadota > Gammaproteobacteria > Burkholderiales > Burkholderiaceae_C > Aquabacterium. The sequence continues at coordinate 58,132 of SCMV01000005.1, forward strand.
CATGCCCTGGGTTTGGCTGTGCCTGGCATGCCTGTCGGATCTCCTGGGATGGATGGGCCTGACTTTGATGGTCACCGCGATCCATACCAAGTGCTGCTGATCCGCAAAGACGGATCGGTTCTGGTTTTTAACTCTTACTCATGAGGTCAACAATGAACGCCATTGCTAAGTTTTTAGCCGTATCGGCTTGTGCCATCGGTATCGCTTCTCCACTTGCTTCTTTCGCGCAAGCAGATATGGATCATTCGAAGATGGAGTCCGCGCAGGCTCCCGCAATGACCGACGGCGAGATCAAGAAAATTGATCAGACCAACGGCAAAGTCACCATCAAGCATGGTGACATCAAGCACCTGGACATGCCAGGCATGACCATGGTGTTTACCGCCAAAGACAAGAGCATCTTGTCCAATCTCAAGCCTGGTGATCAGGTGAAATTCATGGTCCTCAGCGAGGGTGGGAAGATGATCGTGACGGAAATAAAAAATGCGCCCTGACGAAAGTGTTAAATCACGTTAGGCGCCAGGCTTGTTGAGTTGGTGTTGACTGTCTTTGCTCGGTGGTGTTTTTCCGAGATCGATTCAATCAGGCTTTGCTTGGGCAATTTATCTGATCGGTTGATTGGTTAGAGGATCGCCCATAGTCCAATTCAGTGCCCACTCTGCTGAAGATGGTGTTTGGCCTGATTTGGGAGTGCTTTTTATTTTGGGGCTGTGGTGAAGAGCTATCTTCTTTTTCTTCGGTATGCATTGAAAAACTGGTTATCGAAAGAAAAATTGGTGGACGAGAGCTCAGCGTTTGATGTGTCCCTCACTTCACACGGAGATCGTGTCAACAGGGTTCATTTGGCGATCGAATCTGCGTGCAGCGGAATTAAGCCCAGAAGAGTCATTCTGTTCTTGTCTCGGGAAGATTGGCCGGGGCGATTGCCGAAATCGTTGACGCGTTTGTGTCATCGTGGATTGGAGGTGATAACCTGCGAAAACGATGGGCCTCACAAAAAGCTGCAACCTTATCTGCAGATGAATGCCTCTTTCGTTCGACCTTTGATCACCATTGACGACGATGTTTTTTACGAACATCTTGCTTTCAAGCATCTTTTTGATGCCTGGTTGAGCGATAAGGCCGTTATTCATTGTTTGCGCGCTCGGTCTGTCTTAACGAATGGCGATGCATTGATGCCCTACATCGCATGGCCGCTTTGCAATAGCAGTGTCCCCTCCCATCTAAATTTCTCCACTGGAGTGGGTGGTGTACTTTACCCACCTGATTTTCTGCTTCTGCTCAAACGAGTCGGACTCGGTTACCGGGCGACGTGTCCTGATGCGGATGATATTTGGGTTAACGCGTGTGCTGTGCGCTCCGGATTTCGGGTCAGGCAAGTTTTCAATGCTCCCTCACGCAGACCAGATATACCTGGGTCCAGACGTACGGCCTTGTTCAAAAAGAACATCCGTTTGGGTGGCAATGATGCGCAATTGGCAAGGGTCTATGACAAGTACATTATTTCAAGAATGACGGATGAGTTTTCAAGACGTTTTAATATTGACGAGATGCTGTCAAATTAGTCATCGCGACGTCATGTCTATGTAAGGTGGCAGCGGTTAAATTGCATGTCGTGGCCTTATATATTTTATTCGAAGGCCACATTTTTGCCAATTTCTAAGAGGAAACACCATGAAAAATTCTACCTCGTTGATCACGCTTGTCGCCTTGATTGGATTTGTCGGGTCTGCTTATGCTGGTGATGCGGCTAAAAATCAGGCCGCTGCTACGCATCAACTGAAAGATGGTGGCACGCTTTACATTTTCAAGGATGGAAAAATGGCGAAGGAAAGTAAGTATGGAAAAGCCGTTTACATGAAAAAAGGTGAAACGTTAGAAACCGTCGACGGGAAGAAGATAGTTGCGAGCAGCAACGAGGTGGCAAGGCTTGGCAACCTGATCAGCGAAGGACACCTGGATTGATTGGATGATGCGCTGCTTGCCCACATCGTCCAGGTCAACTTTGCCGACCTGACCGCAGCCCGCTCCGCGCGGGCTTCGTTTCGCTTTGGGCATGTGGGGTTGCCAGGATATCGAGGATCGGGCAGTCCGGTCTGTCATCACCATGGCAGCAATGAACGAGGTGTTCGAGGGTGGCCTTCATGGCAAGCAATTCCTGGAGCTTCTGATTTAACTCCTGCAGATGGGCCTGGGCCAGCGCCTTCACTTGGCGGCTTGGGCGTCGACGGTCTTGCCATAGTCCCAGCAGTTCGCGGATCTGATCCAGCGAGAACCCGAGGTCTCTGGCTTGCCGAATGAAGCGCAAGGTGCCGACCTCCTTGTCGGTGTACTGGCGGTAACCTGCATCGGTTCGCAAAGCGCCGGGGAAGAGCCCCACGCTTTCATAGTGCCGGATCATCTTGGCCGACACGCCAGAGGCCTTGGCTGCTTCTCCGATGTTCATGTGTTCGCTCATGCAGCGGCTCCTTGTGAATTGACGGTGGCAGGCTTGGTGTGCTGTGGCAACTCGTTTTCCATCGCACCCCGCCAACGGCGCAGCAAGAGCGCATTGGCGATGACGCTGAGGCTGCTGAGCGCCATGGCGGCACCCGCGATGACGGGGTTGAGCATGCCCAGTGCCGCCAGTGGGATGCCCAGGACGTTATAGGCAAAGGCCCAGAACAGCCCCTGCTTGATCTTGGCATAGGTTCGCCGCGACACATCCAGGGCGTCGGCCACCAGCCTGGGGTCGCCGCGCATCAGCGTGACGCCTGCGGTCTCGGTTGCCACGTCAGCACCTCCGGCCATCGCAAAACCGCAAGATGCTGCAGCCAGGGCAGGGCCATCGTTCAGGCCATCACCCACGAAGGCCACGACCTCACCGCTGGCGCGCAAGGCTTGCACGATGGCCGCTTTGTCGCTGGGCAGCACCTCCGCTCGCACATCGAGAATACCCAGGGCCTGCGCGACCGCATCAGCGCTGCCCTGGTTGTCGCCGGTCAGCATGAGGGTTTTGATGCCCAGTTGGTGCAGGTTTCTCACCGCTGCAGTTGCCGTGGGCTTGACGGTGTCTCCGAAGGCCATCAGCCCCAACAGTTCAAAGCCGCCTGCGTTTTGCTGCACAAGCCATGACAAGGTCCGTCCTTGCCGCTCCAACACATCGGCTTGCGTGCCGAGCGCACCTGCATCCACCCCCAGTTCATTCAAAAGTCTGGTGTTGCCCAGCATCAACTTGGCTCCCCTCACCATGCCCTCGACGCCCCGGCCCGCCAGTGCCTTGGCATCTCGCACAGAGGGGATGGTGAGGCTGGCGTCGCGGGCGTGGGTGGTGACTGCCAGTGCCAGCGGATGGCTGCTTGCTTGTTGCAACGCTGCGGCCAGAGCGACCACTTCGTCAATGCCTGACCCTTCGGCCGGGACAACGGCTACCAGCGTCGGCTTGCCTTCCGTCAGTGTGCCTGTTTTGTCGAACGCCACGACGGTCACCGAATGCGCGATCTCCAATGCCTGAGCATCCTTGATGAGGATGCCTCGGCGTGCGGCGGCACCTGTTCCGACCATGATCGCCGTGGGTGTGGCCAGGCCCAATGCACATGGGCAGGCGATCACCAGCACGGCCACGGCGTTGATCAAGGCATGCTCCCAGTCTCCGTTGATGCCAAGCCAAGCCAGAAAGGTGAGTAGCGCGACCCCCAACACCACGGGAACGAACACGGCGCTGACACGGTCCACGATGCGCTGGATGGGTGCCTTGCCCGCCTGGGCCGACTCGATCAGCCGGATGATGCGTGCCAGGGTTGTTTCGGCACCGACGGCCTGCGTCTTGACAATCAACATGCCCTCGGCGTTGATGGCCCCGCCGGTCACCTGATCACCCACTTGTTTGGCGACAGGCAGGCTTTCGCCTGTGATGAGCGATTCATCCACATGGCTGCGCCCCTCAATGATTTCGCCATCAACGGGCACGCGGTCACCCGGGCGTATGCTCACCAGGTCACCGACCCTCACGTCGGCCACGGGCATTTCGACGTCAACGCCATCGCGTCGAACCAGTGCCGTGCTCGGCCGCAAGGCGTTGAGAGAGCGAATCGCGTCCGTGGTCTGCCGCTTTGCGCGATCTTCCAACCACTTGCCCAGGAGAACGAGCGTGATCACTGCAGCCGAGGCTTCGAAATAGAGGTGCGGCATGCCGTGCTGTGAATGCCGCATCAGAAGGTAGACGGACAGGCCGAAGGCTGCGGACGTGCCAAGCGCAACCAGCAGGTCCATGTTGCCGGCCTTGGCCTTGACGGCCCGCCATCCTGCCCGGTAGAAGCGCCAGCCCAGCCAGAATTGCACCGGCGTGGCCAGTGCGAGTTGCAGCCAGCCATTGAGCATCCAGTCGATCCCCACCAACTGCAGCACCATGGGCAATACCAGTGGCAAGGTTAAAACAGAAGCGATCGCCACGGGCCCCCATGTCGGCAGGGTGTTGGGCTTTGCGGGCTCGGCTTCCTGCTTCAATTGAGTCACATAGCCTGCCTTGGTGACGGCTGCCACGAGAGATGCGGGTGGGATCGTGGAGAGTGCACGCACGGCGGCCTGTTCGGTTGCCAGGTTGACGGAGGCCAACAAGACGCCGGGAACCTTGAGCAAGGCTTTTTCCACCCGGGTGACGCAAGAGGCGCAGGTCATGCCCTCGACATGGAGGGCCACATCGGTGGTCTTCAGGTCGTAGCCGGCCTCGCGGACGGCTGCGCTGAGTACCTCAAGGTTCACAGATGGGTCCGCTTGGACCGAGGCCACTTCGGTGGCCAAATTGACGTTGGCGCTTTGCACACCAGCCGTTGCCTTGAGCGATTTTTCTACCCTGGACACACAAGAAGCGCAAGTCATCCCCGAGATGGGGATGTCGATTCGGAATGTGGCCAGCGGCTTTTGCGGGGAGATCATGGTGTGCCCGTATAGGTGGTTGATGTTTGTCGTGGATCCTCAAGCTTCCCATCGTGGGAATGTAAAGCCGTGTGGCAATTACATGCGTTAACTGCGGGGTTATTGAAAACAGGTGCTTGACCTTCCTGCTGTAGGAAGCTTGAAAGTAAATCCACCCCAAACCAATCGGAGTTTCTGATGATCACTTTTGAAGTCAAGGACATGACTTGCGGCCATTGCGTCAGCACCATCACCAAGGCGGTGCGGGCCGTCGATAAAGAGGCCACCGTACGGATCGAGTTGCAGTCGCACCAAGTCCAGATCGAACCCACAGAGGCGGATGCAGATGAACTTCGCGACGCAATCCAGGAGGCTGGCTACACCCCTGTGGTGGTGACAAATGGGCCGCTCAAACCCGAGAAGGCCAATCGAGGTGGCTGTTGTTGTGGGTGATGGCGTGACAGCCTTCAGGCATGTTTCATGTGAGGCGCTTGCGTGGCGCGCCTTGCCTTTTTGCTGCGGCGAATCAGCAGGTACGCAGCCGGAATCACGAACATCGACAGCAGTGGCGCCGTGATCATGCCCCCGACCATGGGTGCAGCAATGCGCTGCATGACCTCGGAGCCCGTGCCTGCACCCCACATGATCGGCAGCAAGCCCGCGAGGATCACTGCCACCGTCATGGCCTTGGGGCGCACGCGCAGCACGGCACCGTCACGGATGGCGTCCAGCAGGTCATCGACACTGACCTGGCCCTTGTCGATGCGCTCACCCCAAGCCTGCTTGAGGTAGAGCAGCATGATCACGCCGAACTCGGCGGACACGCCAGCCAATGCAATGAACCCGACTGCCCCGGCCACCGACAGGTTGTAACCCAACAGGTAGAGCAACCAGATGCCCCCCACCAGGGCAAAGGGCAGCGTGGCCATGATCAGCAAGGCTTCGTCAAACGCGCCGAATGTCAGGTACAGCAACACGAAGATGATCAGCAGCGTGAACGGCACCACCACCTTGAGCTTGGCCGTGGCCCGCTCCAGGAACTCGAACTGGCCTGACCAGGACACCGAGTAGCCAGGCGGCAGTTTGACCTTGGCCGCGACAGCCTTTTGCATGTCCTGCACCGCTGATCGCAGATCCCGCCCCCGGATGTCCACATACACCCAGCCTGACAGGCGGGCGTTCTCGCTGCGCAGCATGGGCGGGCCATCGGTCACGCGGATGTCGGCCACATCGGACAAGACCAGGCGCTGTCCACGCTCGTTGACGATAGGCAAAGTGCGTAATTTCTCCAGCGAATCGCGTGTCTCGCGTGGGTAGCGCAGGTTGATCGGGAAGCGCTGCAAACCTTCCACCGTCTCGCCGATGTTCTCGCCGCCCACTGCCGAGCTGATGACCGACTGCACATCGGCGATGTTCATGCCAAAGCGCGCGGCGGCATCGCGGCGGATGTTGACGTCCACATACCGGCCACCTGTCAGGCGTTCGGCCAAGGCGCTGCTGACACCGGGCACATCCTTGAGCGCCCGCTCGATCTCACCCGTGAGTCGGTCGATGGTGGCCAGGTCGGTGCCCGCCACCTTCACGCCCACGGGGCTCTTGATGCCGGTGGCCAGCATGTCGATGCGGTTGCGGATGGGGGGCACCCAAATGTTGGCCAGGCCGGGCACTTTGACAATGCGGTCCAGCTCTTCAACCAGCCTGTCTTGCGTCATGCCCGGGCGCCATTGGTCTTTGGGTTTGAACTGGATGGTGGTCTCGAACATCTCCATGGGCGCCGGGTCGGTCGCGGTTTCGGCGCGGCCTGCCTTGCCATAGACACCGGCCACCTCGGGCACGGTTTTGATCAAACGGTCGGTTTGCTGAAGCAGCTCGGCGGCCTTGCCTGCGGACAAGCCCGGCAGGGCCGTGGGCATGTAGAGCAGGTCGCCCTCGTCCAGTTTGGGCATGAACTCGCCGCCAATGTGCTGCAAGGGCCACAAGCTGAGCAACAGCAACACGGTGGCCACCGCCAGCGTGCGCTTGGGGCCTTGCAAGACCGCATTGAGCAGCGGGCGGTAGATGGCAATCAGGAATCGGTTGAGCGGGTTGCTCTGCTCGCTGGGGATGCGGCCACGGATCAGGTAGCCCATCAGCACGGGGATCAGCGTGACCGACAAGCCCGCTGCCGCCGCCATGGCGTAGGTTTTGGTGAAGGCCAGCGGCGAGAACAGCCGCCCCTCTTGCGCCTCCAACGTGAACACCGGCACAAAGGACAGCGTGATGATCAACAGCGAGAAAAACAGCGCGGGCCCGACCTCGGCCGCCGAGTCGCCGATGACCTTCCAGCGCTCGGCACCTTCCAGCGTTTGATCGGGGTGGGCCTGCTCCCAATGTTCCAGGTGCTTGTGTGCGTTCTCGATCATCACCACGGCTGCGTCCACCATGGCACCAATGGCAATGGCGATGCCGCCCAGCGACATGATGTTGGCGTTCACCCCTTGGTGGTGCATGACGATGAAAGCCGCCAGGATGCCCAGTGGCAGCGAGATGATGGCCACCAGGGCCGAGCGCAGGTGAAACAAAAAGACAAAGCACACCACGGCCACCACGGCGAACTCTTCGAGCAGCTTGTGTGACAGGTTCTCCACCGCGCGCTCGATGAGGGTGGATCGGTCGTACACCGGCACGATCTCCACCCCTTTGGGCAAGCTGGCTTGCAGGGTCTTGAGCTTGGCCTTCACAGCAGCAATCGTCTCCAATGCGTTTTTGCCTGAGCGCATCACGATCACGCCGCCAGTGGCCTCCCCCTCACCGTCCAACTCGCCAATGCCCCGACGCATCTCGGGTCCCATCTGGATGCGGGCCACATCCCCCAGGCGCACTGATACGCCTGCGTCGGTGGTAACCAAGGGCACTTGTCGGAAATCGTCCAGCGATTGCAGGTAGCCAGAGGCGCGCACCATGTACTCGGCTTCGCCCAACTCCAGCACCGAACCGCCCGCCTCCTGGTTGGCCTTCTGGATGGCCTCGACCACCTGGGTGTGCGGGATGCCGTAGGTGGCCAGTTTGTCGGGGTCCAGCACCACTTGGTACTGGCGCACCATGCCGCCTACAGAGGCCACTTCCGCCACATTGGGCACGGTCTTGAGTTCGTACTTCAAGAACCAGTCCTGCAAGGCACGCAACTGACCCGCATCCTGTGTGCCTCCACGGTCCACCAGGGCGTATTGGTAAATCCAGCCCACACCCGTGGCGTCGGGCCCCAGCGACGCCTTGGCGCTGGCAGGCAAACGCGACTGAACCTGGTTCAGGTACTCCAGCACACGTGAGCGGGCCCAGTACAGATCGGTGCCGTCCTCGAACAGCACGTAGACATAAGAGTCGCCGAAGAAGGAGTACCCCCGCACCGTCTTGGCGCCAGGCACCGACAGCATGGTCGTGGTCAGCGGGTAGGTGACCTGGTTCTCCACAATGCGCGGCGCCTGGCCTGGGTAGGTCGTGCGGATGATGACTTGCACATCAGACAGGTCGGGCAAGGCGTCCAGCGGCGTTCTCGCAACCGAATACACCCCCCATGCACTGAGCATCAAGGTGGCCAGCAGCACCAGGAAGCGGTTGGTGATGGACCAACGGATCAGGCGGGCGATCATGGCTTGCTCCCTTGCTTGGCTGTCCCATGGGCTTGATGGGGCGCCTCGGACGCAGGCTGGGGCTCAGGTGCCAGGTGCGACAGTCGGGTCAACTGCGGCATGCCATCGGCATCCATGTAGAACTCAAAGCTCACCGGGTCCCCCACTTCCAGATGGCGGGGCAGTCCGCCCTTGAGCGGCACCTTGAAATCCATCGTCATGGCGCCCCACTTGAGTGAGGCAATCGGCCCGTGCGACAAGGTGATGGCCTCGCCTGTCAGGGCTTCTACCTTGGCCTGACCTTCGTGTCTGGGTGCAGCCTTGTCCACCGTCGTCGCAGGCGTGCCATTCAAGCGGGCTTCGACACCCTTGAGGCTGGCTTCCGAATCGATCAGGAACTGCGAAGACACCACCACACGCTGGCCCACATCCAGGCCGCGCTTGACCTCGGTTTGCCCATCGCTCTCGATGCCCGTCTCGATCTCGACCGGGCGGAACCGCCCTTTGTCTTCTGCCAGCATCACCACGGTGCGTTTGCCCGTCTGGATGACGGCCTCGGTGGGGATCAACAAGGCCTTCTCGGCACGCATGTCCATGAACTGCATGGCCACGCTCATGCCTGGCACTAGGCGCATGCCGGGGTTGTTCAACTGCACGCGGGCCTTGAGGGTGCGGGTGCCAGGGCTGACCTCCGGCACCAGGGCCTGAACCGTGCCTTCAAAGGTGGTGCCAGGCACAGCCGGGCTGCGGGCCTGCACCTTGGTGCCTGGGCGCAGTTGCGCGACTTGACTCTCCGGCACTTCGGCGTTGGCCCAAACCGTGGACACGCCGTTGATGCGCAACAAAGTGGCTCCAGGCATCACGGACATGCCTTCACGCACCATCAACTCGCTGAGCACGCCGCCGATGGGCGCCACCAGGGTGATGCGCGGCTGGGTCTTGCCGGTTTGCTCGACGCGCTTGATCTGATCCTCGCTCATGCCCACCTGACGCATGCGCTGGCGAGCGCCATCCACCAAGCTGCCCAGGTCGGCACCCCGCATGCGGCGAACAGACAAGAACTCTTCTTGCGCGGCCACCCAATCAGGCACATAGAGATCGGCCAGGGGCTGACCTTGTTTGACCGCATCCAGCGTGGCGCGCACATGCAGCCGCTCCACAAACCCGGCGGCCCGTGCTTGCATGACAACCTGGTCGCGTTCGTTGTAAGCGATGCTGCCCACGGCAGAGACCTGGGGCGACAGCACCCCTTCTGTGACCTCTGCAGTGCGTACACCCAGGTTCTGCTGGATGCGCGGGCTGACGGTGACCTTGCCCTGGTCACCATCGCTGTCTGCGTAGACGGGCACCAGCATCATGTCCATGAAAGGCGACTTCGCGGGCTTGTCGAACTTGTTGCCCGGCACCATGGGGTCGTGGTAGTACAAGACCTTCTTGCCGGTGACCGGGTCCATGTCGCCAGCCTTGAGGCCATCGGCGATGTGTCGCCGGGTGGCGTCTTCACCCTCGGCCACGCTTTGCGGCAGGGCTTGGGTGGCGTTTGCTTCTGTGGCAGGCTGAGCGGGGCGCAGTTCAGCATCGGCATTCATGCCCATGCCTCTTTGCATGCCCAATGCGTACAGGCCATATGCAGCGGCACTCAGTGCTGTGGCGGCAATCATGGCGATCACCAGATTTTTGAGTTTCATGTGAGGCTCCGTGTCAGTGGTCAAGAACGGGTATGGCCGCGTCGTGTTCCACCGGGATCAGGTAGTTGAGCTGCGCCCAGATGCGAGCGGTGTCCATGTCGAGTCGCAGCCGGTCCATTTGGGTGTCCAAGGCCATGCGGCGAGCCTCCAGCACGGAGGCCAGCGTGCCGCTGCCGCCTCGGTAGGCGGTCAAGGCGGCCTGTGTTCGCTCGGCAGCCAGCGGGATCAAGGCGCTGTCGTAGCGGCGCAGGCGATCCCGGCTGCTCTGCCAGGTTTGGAGCATCACCGTGACCTGGGCAAGGTGCTCCCGTGTGGCCTCTTCGCGCTGGGCGCGCATTTGCTCCACGGTGGCCAACCTGGCAGCCAGGTCCCGGTCCTGACGGCTCTTTTGATCCCATTGCAAGGGAACGGAGACATTGACAGAGGCCATCTTGGAATAGCCGGGCCCACGTTGACTGAGCATCAGCTCCACACCCCAGTCGGCTTGCTTGTTGGCTCGGGCCAGGTCCGCATCGGCCTGAGCCATCTCTTCCTGCCTGACCATGAAGGTGATGTCGGGGTGCGAGGTCAGCGTGCTTTCCAGATCGCTCAGGTGCAAGGGAACATGGCTGGTGTCGGGTGCATCACCCAGGGGCGTGTCGGCTGCACGACCTGTCCACCGGCGCAGCGCGGTCTGCACGGTGCTCACTTCACGCGTGGCCAGATCGATGCGGTCATCCACTTGGGCGAGTGCTGAGCGTGCGGCGAGCACATCGGTTTGCGATCCTCGGCCACCTCGGTAGGCGACCTCAGTCGCCTCAACTTGCAGGCGGATTTCATCGCGCTGTGCCTTGACCAGGGCCAGCATGCGTTCCTGGTAGTAGAGATCCAGCCAGGCGATGGCCGTGTCTCGTTGCAGTTGAGCCAGCGCTTGTGCGCGGCTGGCTTCGCTGGCCTGGGCTTCCCGCTCAAAGCGCATGGACCGTGCAAGACGTTTGTCTTCACGGGTGAACTCCTGCATGAGACCCACTGAGCGCATGGTCATGAAATCGCGGGTGACGCTGAAGCGATCAGGCCCGTTAATGGGCAGGTTGTTGATGCCCAGTTTGAGGACGGGATCAGGTTGCTGAGCGGCCGAAACTGCCATGTCGCGGGCAGCCGCCGTGGCGTGGTTCTGGGCCACCAGTTGCTGTGAGCGTGCCTGGGACAGCCCGAGCGCATGTTCAAACGTCAGGACGTCCCCGGCATGGGCGTGGAAGGATGCGAGGCTGAGGGCCACCAGAACGACGACACCTTGGAAGCGCGTGCGAATGCGCGTGAGCATGCGCATGCAAATGGGATGGCCGAGATCGACCAGTTGCATGCCCCTGCGCGGCAGGAGCGAAGAATGGGTAAACATGACACCTCCGAATGAAGCCAATGGCGTGGGCGTGTGCAGGACTTGGCAGAACGCCACGCGCCTGCATTGGCCAGCAACCTGCGCGACCAGGCGCTGAAGCGGCCGTCAGGCCTTTCAGCGCCGCGTCACTCGGCGTGTCAAATGCGGAAGCAGCAGTGCAGTATGGACAGCGGTGGTGGCGCCGCGTGAAGGCGGCTGTCCGCAGTCGGCGCCAGGCCATCCGGCCTTGAGGCGTCCACCGTCAGGGCGACGGTGTACAGCGCGATCAACATCGCCGCAGGCACGGTAGGCACCTGGGTGTGATCGCTTTGTTGGGTGGGGTGGCAATGCTCGGCGCACAGGCCAGGGTTGGCTTGGTCCAGGTGCCTGCCCATGCCTTCGTCCATCTGCTCGCAATCGATCATGGCGCCCATCGCGGTGATGGCGTCGGCGGGGGCATTGCCGGAAACCATGCCGCTGGGGCAGGCGTAGGCCGCCACGCTCATCTGTGCGAACAGGATCACGCCGACCATCAGTTGGCAAATCCAATGCTTGAGCGCGCGGAGCATGGTCATGCGGCCAACTGCTCTGCGGGTCGGGGGGCGTGATCCACCAGGGCCGCGATGATGGGGCAGTGATCGCCCTTGGCCGACTTCTGGCAACAAGTGACCAAGCCTTCAAGGGCGACGGCCATGGCTTCCAGTTGGGTGGCTCGCTGGCGGATGTCCAGCACACGTTGATGGGTGATCTCGCGCACGCGCACCTGATCGGTCTCGGCGCTCAAAGACACCAACGAGGCCACATCGTCCAGGGAGAAGCCCAACTCTTGCGCACGTTTGATGAAACGCAGGCGCCGCACGTCACCCTCGTCGTACTGACGAAAGCCATTGCCTTCACGGGCAGGCTCACGCAACAACCCGCGCCGCTGGTAAAAGCGCACCGCTTCCACGCCGACTCCTGCCGAGTCGGCGAGCTTGCGAACGGTGAAGGCGTGCGTGGGCATGTGGAGCGATTTGGCTAATGTCTGTTGCGCAGAACGGAGTTTAGGCGAAGCGAATGTTGTTTGTCAAATTGGCTTTTCGGGGTTGGCTTGACAACGACGCGATGACATCAATCACATGCCAGTACATCGATGATGGGGCAGCTGGCCTCACCGTTGCCATCGTCACACTGCCGGACCAAGTCGCCCAGTGCCTGTCGCATGACCGCCAAGTCAGCCATCTTCTGCTTGATCAGTCCCATCTTGCGCACAGCAAGAGCCCGAGTCTCACCGCAGGCACACGCGGCATCAAGGGTCAGCAATGCACCGATCTCTTCCAGCGTGAAACCCAGTGCCTGCGCCCGCTTGATGAATCGCAGGCGTTTGGCTTGCGAGGGAGCATAGCGCCGATGCCCTCCCAGTGGCTTGGGTGGCTCATCCAGCAGGCCGCGCCGCTGGTAGTAGCGAATCGTCTCGATGCTCACTCCGGCAGCGTCGGCCAGCTTGCCGATGGTCAGTTCTGTTGCCATCACATTCCTCTTGACTCTGTACCTAAGTACGGGATTTAGAGTAACACTTGGACAAACAAGTTCTAGAAAAACGACATGGCACGACTCACTGAAAAAGGTTCGTTGATCGCAGGTGCGCTGGCCGCCATCGGGGCATCGGTGTGCTGTGTAGGACCCCTTGTTCTGCTGGCACTGGGCATCGGTGGGTCATGGGTTGGCAGCCTGACCGCGATGGAGCCGTACCGCCCTGTTTTCATCGGCCTGACGCTGCTCTTCCTTGGACTGGCTTTTCGCAAGCTCTACGTGGCGCCCCAGGTCTGCACGCCCGGGACGCCGTGCGCTGATCCACGCGCACGCCAAAGACAGCGCCTGATGTTTTGGGTCGTCACGCTGCTGCTGCTAGGCCTGCTGGCCGTGCCGTGTTTCGCCTCACTGTTCTACTGAAAGGAGACTTCCATGCAAAAACTGATCATTGCTCTGCTGGCTAGCGCGCCACTTGCCGTGTTGGCAACCACCCCGAAAACCGTCACACTGGCCGTGCAGAACTTGACCTGCGAGCTGTGCCCGATCACGGTCAAGAAGTCGCTGGAAAAGGTGCCGGGCGTGAGTGCGGTCAAAATCGATTTCGACAACAAGACAGCCATCGTCACCTATGACGCCGACAAGGCCAAGCCGGACGCGTTGACCACAGCCACGACGAACGCTGGCTATCCGTCTGCCTTGCAGAAGTGACGCCACGATGAGCGCCGTCATCCTTGAATCCGTGCTGACCTGTCCACAGTGCGGCCACGCACAACAGGAAACCATGCCCACCGACGCCTGCCAGTTCTACTACGAGTGCACGGCCTGCCATACGCTGCTGCACCCAAAGCCGGGGGATTGCTGTGTGTTCTGTTCATTCGGATCGGTGCCATGCCCGCCTATTCAACAACAACGTGGTTGTTGCGCAGGCAGATAAGAGCCGCGCTGCATGCCTGTTTCACAGGCTGAACATACTTCACCGTCAGCTTGCGGTTCTCGCTGATTGCATAGAACACCACCTTGTCACCGTGCCGCACTAGATCTAGACGGGACCTCGCCGTAGGTTTTTAGGCTTGACGTCGCATGAAGTCGCGAGAGCATGAACCATCAAATGTTCATGAAGGAGCGCCACCATGGTCAAAACCACTGTCACCGCCCAGGGCGGTTCTGCGGCCCTGCCGACCCTGCTCGGGCAAGGTCCCGCCCGCATCCCCACAGGCGGCAAGATCCGCGCAGGCATCAAGGTGCTCACCCGCAAAGCTGCGGAGCAACCTCAGGCGCAACGCCTCTACGACGAGGGCGTCGAGGCCGGGCAGTCCTTTGACCAGATCGAGCGCGCCATCGTGGGTGCGCTGCCGCAACTCAAGTCACCGCTGATCCCGCGCAATGTGCCCTGGTTCACCGTGCGGGCACAAGACTTCCCCAATCCCGAGACGCCGAAGCAAATCCTGGCGGCCTATGGCGAGGACCGTGGCGACGGCCTTCACCTCTATCGCTTCCCCATCGTTTTTCCGTCCGACCAATGGCAAACCGTGATGCCGCACGAACTCGCAGCCTGGGGCGCGCAGGACAAGCGCTACTGGTCGCAGTATTCGGCCGATGGCCGTGTGCGGCACTGCATGTGCCACGCGCCGGTGCCCATGGACCATACGGGGCGGCGCTCCATCCGCATCTTCGGTGGACGCAAGACGGTGCTGCGTGAAGACAACGGCGGCACTTGCGAGCCCGAGTCCTGCGCCGACTACCAGCAGCGGCGCTGCAATCTGACCGGGCGATTCCTGTTCTTCATCCCGGGCATCCGCTCCATCAGTGCGTTCGAGTTGCCCACCAACAGCTTCTACGCCATGAACGCGGCCATCCAGAAGTTCGAAACCATCGGCTTTCTGCGTGGCGGTCGTATTTCTGGCTTTCTGGATCGCCAGCGCACCCCGTTCTACCTGACCAAGCGTTTGATGGAGGTCGCCCATATCGATGAGACGGGCCTACCCACCCGTGTGCCTCAATGGATCATTGAACTGGAAGCGCCTGTGGATGTGACCGCCCTGCTGCGTGACAGGGAGGACGAAGACACGGCCATTGTTCAGGCTCAACTGGCCACCCAGGTCCTGGATGGGGCGCCAAGGTGGGAGGGTGCTGGTGCAGATGTGGATACCGTTGTGGAGACGGTGATCGCCGATGCACCCAAGGACATCCCGCTCCATGACGGGGATCTCACCTTGGAACACCTCCTGGTGCGTGCCCAAGCCTATGGCATTGCCGCCGAGCAGTACCAAGCCTACGCCGACCGACGGTGGGGCCGAGGATGGCGGCTCAACCCGCATGGGCGCCGCCGGGCCTGGGATGAACTGGATCGCTATCGCAACGACCCGCAGGGCTACCTCGACAAGATCGAGAGTGAACTGCACAGAGTGTCATGAGGGAGAAGCACCATGGTTCGCATCGCGCACTTTTCTGACCTTCACTACGGCCCCAAGAACCTGATCGAGGCCGACCGCTGTTTCGGGACAGCCATCGACATGGCCATGGCCTCAGGTGTGCAGGCTGCGGTGCTGTCCGGGGATTCAACCGATCACGCCCTGGACTTGCATTCGCCCGCAGCCGAACGCCTGGTGGCGCAGGTGCGTCGCCTGGCAGACCACTGCCCGGTGCTGATGCTGCAAGGCACGTTCTCTCACGAGCCTCCTGGCACCCTGTCCATCTTCAAATCTCTGGGCGGGCGTTACCCTGTTCATGTGGCCGACCAGATTGGACAGGTGGCGCTGATGCCGAATGGCTGTTGGCAGGTTTCGGAAGGCTGGCGCTTCGATGTGCTGCCGGATGGGCTCATGACCCTTTTCAGCTGCGTGCCCACGGTCAACAAGGCTGCTGTGGCGGCCACGGTGGGGGCGGGGGCTGCTGCCGAGGCAGTGGGCGAGCATCTGGCCTTACTGCTGGCCGGGTTTGCCGAGAGCCACCGACGCGCTCAGTCCTTAGCCGTGCCGTCCATCGGCGTATCGCATGGCACCGTCTTTGGTTGCCTGAGCGAGCACGGCGTGCCCATGGCCGGATTCGACCACGAGTTCACCACGGGCGCATTGTTCGCTGCTGAGGCCCAGGCTTTCATGCTGGGCCACATCCACCGACATCAGGCGTGGGACTGTGACGGACGGCATGGGCGGCAGCGCATCGCCTATGCGGGCTCCATCGGGCGCTTCCACTATGGGGAGGATGGCGACAAAGGCTGGTTGCTTTGGGAGGTGGGTGCTTCGTCAGCGGTCTGCACGCTGCAGCCGACACCTGCTCGGCGGACTGTGGATATTGTGTTTGACGGCAAGCCTGACATCAATGCCTTACGGGATGCCTTGGCGCAACAGGACGTTGCCGGGGCGTTCGTGCGTGTCAGGTGGACGGTGGCGGACGAGGATCGCCACGAGGTCAATCACGAGGCCATTCAGCAGGCCTTGGGGGCGGCTGCCGAGGTCAAGCTGGAAGGGCGCATCGTGCCAGTGGTGCGAACCAGGGCCGCAGGCATTTCGCAGTTGGTCAGCCTAGAGCAGAAGATCACTGCGTGGGCGCAGGTCACGGGTGTGACGGCTGCGCCGATGCTGGCTTGTCTGGCAGACCTCGCAGGCGAACAGCCCAGCGTGATTGCGGATCGCGTGCTGAGCACCATGAGCAGTGAGCCATGCACGGAGCAGTACAAAGACGCGGCGTGCGTGGCAGGTTGATTGAATGCCTAGCTCATGCCGATGACGCTAGATGCCGGACCAAAGACAGGTGCTGATGTTGGGTCCATTCACACCAAATCTGGCCAGAAGCGCCGCTTTGGATGGCGCCTCGCTTTCATCGCGGCAGACCACCAACCATTGGGCCGCCGCGATGGTTGGCACGGCGACAAGTGCTTCGAAGTAAGGTGCGTCCACGGCTGACAGTGAGTGCCCAAGCACACACACCGTGTCAATATCAAGCTGCTCGGTCCAGAAGGATTGATGCTCTTGGATGAGGCGTGAAGAAGGCTTGAACGTCTTGGAAAAATAGCCATCAAGGATGTCGTGCGCTTCCGTCAACCGGACGTCCAAGTCTTCGATGTCATGGCGGTCGTTGAGCGACGGGCGCGTTGAAGGATTCCACGCGTGCCCCAAGACAAGGTCACTGTCCGGACGGTCGGCGCTGCCGTGAATGTGCAGAACATGCTCGCCAGGGACACCATACAACTGCTGCAGCGTCGGTGTGTAGTTGAAGCTCAGGAAGCGTGATGTGGGGTCCAGGGTAGACAGGCGCCGCTGTGCCGTCGCAGGGGAGGGGATCGGGAGTTGGTGCACCCATGCTGAAAACTGCTGCCTGAGCTCCTTTGACAAGCTCTGCACCACACGATCGACTTCGTACTGAAAGTCGTGATGGCCCGCGTCGCTCCAATCATCGGCTCCGTAAGACGGCATGAACTGGCTCAAATCGTCGATGATGCTGTCGATGTCAAGATCGGCCAGCGCCGACTCAAGATCGCTCCAGTCGTCTCCTGCGGGCAAATAGTCATCAACGGTTCGAAGCAATTCCCTGTCGTGTTGGCGAACGTATGCCTTGAAGTCGGCATATTTGGATGGGATGCCATGCCAGAGATCAAACCCGTTGCCGATGATGTAGAGCTTGCGGTTACCCATGTGATCTGTGCCTCTTGATATTGAGCATCTGCGCGATCAGGTGCGTGGTTCTTTGTTGCTAGGTGGCCGAGGTCGGACGCAAGCCCAAAACGGCGTGCTCAAATTCTCCGTAGTGGTCGCGAACCAGGGGGTTCAGTTCAACTCGTCCTTCAGGGGAGAACCACAGCAATCCACGGTCATACAAGGCGTGCAGGTCGCGGCGCATCAGCAGGCCGTCATTTGCGGTGTTGTGACCCTGGCGCCAATCGCGGCCAGTGAGGTGGGCGGCTTCAAGGGCCTCGGGGATCGCGCATCCGCTGATCGCGCAGCGGCCACCGCATGCGCGGAAGACGGCTTCTCTGAATGCCGCTTGCTGTGGCCGCACTTCGACTTGGGCGAAGCGCTGAACGCGTTGCTCAAAATCGTCTCCATCCGGTGATGCCCCCTTTGAGGTTTCTGCCAGCGCCTGCTTTGGTGTCAAGGCAGCTCCCCAAAGGGCATAGCAGCGTTCTCGCTCGATGATGTCGTCGTCAACGCCAAACTCGGCTTGCAGGCCCTCTGAGCAGCGTCGGCTGTCCTTGTCCACAATCAGCGCCGTGATGATGGGCTCACCTGCATCCAGGCAATCGTGGCCCAGGCGACTCATGGCGTTGCGCAAGGGATAGAACGTCAAGCCAAAGCGGTTCATGACGTCGGAGTAGGTGACCGTTCCACGTGTTTGGCAGATGTCGATCAGCCATGCGCGGATCGCCGGGATTTTTTGCTGGTAACTGTCCGTTGACAGACCGGAGCGGATGGCCTCATCAACCGGAAATGGGCCTTCTCCGGCCATGGTGCGATGGGTCAAGGCATGCTGCGCCAACTGGGCCAAGGGCACTGGTTCGATCAGAACGGCTGCGATGCCCCCATCGGGCTTTAATTCCAGTTGCTTGATGGCAAAGACGGCGTCGTCGCGGTATTCCTTGATTTCGCGGGGACGAGCATCCTTGTCCTTTACTGTGGCGATGACGGTGTATCCGGCCAAGCCGCCTTCCCACAACCCCTTCAGTTGCACGATGCGTTCATCCAAGCCGAAAGAATCCGACAACTGGTGTGCCGAGGTTTCCCGCAGAACGGTCACCTTTCGTTCCTTGCCCGAATATTCGTCCGCCCAGGTTCTCAGCAGCAGCACCTCGCCATTGCGGGCACCCCATGACCACCGGACGTTTCGCAAGGGAAATCCCAGATCTGCGAAGAATTGACTGATTGCTTTGGCCATGTGCCTCCGGTGCATCGCTTGAGGAATATCCGAAGTTGCATTTTGCAGGGCTTTGGCGCGCCATCGTGGATGAACCTTGGCGAGCAACGTGCGGTCTGCTGGCGTCAGGGTTGACACCGGGTTTTCACGCCGGAAACTGGTTTCAGCAAACCGCTGGAGCCAACCATGCAACCACTCAAACTCACCCTCAAAGGCTTTCGTGGCATCCGTGATGGCTTGGGGCAAGACGTGTTGACCCTGGACTTCGAGCGCCTGGCCGATGGCGCTGAACTCGTCGCTATTGCCGGGGCCAACGGGCGGGGAAAGACCACGCTGATGGACAACATGCACCCCTATCTGACAATGCCGTCACGCGCGGCCTTGGGCGGACCCGGCGGCTTTTCCTACTACGACCATGTCTGCCTGCCGGAAAACGAGAAGGATCTGACCTGGTCACATGAGGGCCGGTGCTATCGATCCCAGGTGGTGATCCGGCTCAACGGGCGCCGCAAGACCGAGGCCTATTTGCATGCGCTCAGTGATGTGGGCCAATGGCGCCCCGTCTGCCTCGACGATGGTCTGGTGTCCGACGGCAAGGTCGAGACCTACACCCGCTGCGTGGAAGCGATTTGTGGCAGCGCTGATACCTTCTTCACCTCCGCGTTCTCAGCGCAGGGCAAGCGCCAACTCAGCACCTACCGCAATGCCGAGATCAAGAGCTTGCTGTCCGACTTGCTCGGCCAGGAAGAAATCCGAGCGTTGGGGCAAAAGGCCAATGACACCGCCAAACTGATCAAGGCCGGGCTGTCGGCCATCAGGCAGGAGTCGGCCGGGCTGGAGGCGGAGCAGGCTCGCCTGGATGCGGGCTTGCATCGCTTGCAAGGTGCGTCTGACCGGGTTGCGCAGACCTTGATTGAGCGACAACAAGCGCAGCAGGCATTGGATGGGCGTCGGATTGGCCATGCCCGCTTGCAGGCCCAACGGGATCAGTCACAGAGCACCGAGGCGCGTCGAGCTCAGTTGCTTGAGGAGCGCAAGGCGCTGATCGCTGCCGGCACGCAAGTCATCGAGGGGCTCAAGGCTCAAGAGCAGGAAGCCTTGCAGGGCCTGGAGCGCTTGGCGCAACGCATCAACAGTCGGCGCACGCAAGCGCAGTCTCGGCAAAGCGCGCTCATGCAATCACGGCGCCAGTGCCTGAACGTGCTGGAAGAAGCTGGCGCGGTCCAGCGTGCGGCACATCGCCTGCCTCTGGCCGAAGCGGTGCTGAGTGCCAGGCAACAGGGAATCGTTGTGTGCCGACAGCAGGTGCAGGCGATGAGGGATGCACAGGCCACAGAACGACTGCTGGTGCAGAAGCTAGCCAGCATCGAACTGAAGGCAGGCAGGGCGGCTTTGAAGGCCCAGGAGTTGGCGCACCGCTTTGGCCTGGTCGGTGAGGTGCCTTGTGCAGGCACCGATCTGCAAGGGCAATGCAAGCTGCTGGGGGATGCGCATGAAGCCCAGACCCTGATGCCCAGCGCACAAGGCCAGATAGGTCGCCTGGCACAGGACAAGGCCCTGGCAGAACAGGAACTCTCCCTGATCCGCCATCGGTACGAAGAACTGGCCCAGGCGCCTCAAGCGCTGGCTCGGGCCGAACGCTTGGGTGACATGGCTCGAACACGGGTGTCCCGCTTGTCGCTGCTGGCGACCAGGGCGGGTCAGATCACCCAAGCCCGCGCCGCCTTGCAGACCCTTGAGCTTGAACTGTCCTCATTGATGGCAGAACTTGGCCGGACCCAAGGCAACGAGACGACCGAAGAGCAGGCCGAGCGCCAACAGATCGAGGCAACACGCCAGCGGATCGCGCAGGCGCTGGTGCAACAGGCGCAGCATTTCCGGGAGGCGCTCAATCGCCTGGATGCGGTGCTTCACGGGTTGCCAACGCCCTTTGACCATCAGATGCTGGCCGCTGCCGCCCAGGCTGAGGCCCAAGCGCGCCTGGCCTTGTCCACCGCAGAGCAAGCCCACTTGGCCGCCGAGCGCGATGCCCAGTCCAGGATCGAATTGATGGCTCAGGCGCGGGCCCTGGCTGAGCGGCGTGTGCAGGTGCAATCTCGCATGGCCCGAGCGGAGGACAGCTTGGGAAGTTGGAAGCTGTTTGCCCGATGCATGAGCAACGATGGTCTGATCGCCCTGGCCATTGACGATGCAGGCCCGGCTTTGTCTGGTTTGGCCAATGACTTGCTGCGGGCTTGTTATGGCCCGCGCTTCACCGTGTCCATCCTCACGCTGGTGGAGACAGGCAAGGGCGAGCAACGCGAGGGTTTTGACATCGTCGTGCATGACGGCGAGTCGGGGGACAGCAAAAGCCTGGGCCTGATGAGCGGAGGGGAGCGCGTGTGGGTCAACGAGTGCCTGACGCGGGCGGTGGCGCTGTACCTGGCGCAGCATGCAGGTCGGCGCTACGACGCCTTGTTTTCTGACGAGGCCGATGGGGCGCTGGACCCGGAGCGCAAACGCATGTTCATGGCCATGAAGCGCGAGGTGTTGCGCGTGGGCGGCTACCAGCGGGAGTTTTTTGTGTCGCAAACGCCGGAGTTGACCGCCATGGCCGACGCCGTGATCGACCTGGATGCGATGCGCGATCGCGGGGTGACTGTAGATGGCGCAAAAAAATGGGCGTCGGCCTGAGGGCGCGACGCCCGGTGGGGGTCAAAGGGGATCGGTCTCTTCGAAAATCGGCAGCCCGTCCACGATGGCTGCATCGCTGTCGAACTTGAGCCAGACGATGCCAGCCAATCTGGCTGCTTCGAAGATCGTGGCCATATCGCTCTCAGCGGGCACCGTGTAGGGTGGGTCGCCCACGTAGACGAAGCCACCATAGTCGTTCGGGTACACGTTGACCGACAAGTCGTCATTGGCAAGCTTCTGGCGTGTGGTCGCCGTCAAGTGGCTAATCGACAGGGCGACGAGAGGCTCAACCAGTTCCAACAGCCTGGTCACGATGAGTTTATCCAAGGCGAACTCCTTCTTGGCGAGAGCGGGGACTCGGTTCACGCACAGTCTTGCGGGGCGGGCGTTGGAAGTCCATCCCACAATTCCGACAGCGGAACCAGCGCAAGCGGCCCAGTGAGCCCAACAAGACACCTTGTCCATCACATGCATGACAAGGTGGTGGCTGTTGGGAGGATGTGGCTGCCCTATTCACAGCAAGCCCTGTTCCGCAAAAGACAGGACGCGGTCGCCTCCTACGACGAAATGGTCGAGCACGCGCACGTCCACCATCATCAAAGAGGATTTCAGCGTCTGGGTCAAGAGTTCGTCTGCACTGCTTGGCGACAATTGACCGCTCGGGTGGTTATGGGCCAACAAAACGGATGCCGCGTTGTGGGCCAGCGCGCTTTTGACGACCTCACGAGGGTAAACAGACGTTTGGGTCAATGTGCCCCGGAACATCTCTTCGGCCTCGATCAGAACATGCTGGGCGTCAAGGTACAGCACCAGGAACACCTCGTGCTCCAAACCGGCGCAGTACATGCACAACCAGTCCTTGACAACCTTGGGTGACGCCATGACCGGTCCATCCAGCATTTTGGCGCGCATGTCTCGCAGCAGCAGCTCACGTGCGATGCTGAGTTTGTGGGCCAGCTCAGGGGGAGCGTGCTCAACGGCCTGGTATGTGGCTGCTGCATCGCAGGCGCGGGGCAAAGGGAGGGGAGCTTGGCGAACAGGTGCGGCGAGTAACTCGCTGACCAGTTCGGCACTGGACAAGTGGGTGACATTCACGGATTTCTCCTTCACAAAAAAGGAAAAGCGGGAACGTCCTGTCCCGAGGGGATGGAGGTTCCCGCTCGGGATGTGCTGACGCGAGGCCAGCACGGTCAATGAGGCAGGTGACGACTGCGACGCCGACGCAAGGTCGGGAGCGCATTCCGCGATGGAATGCAGGTAGCAGTGGGCAGTGTGTCGTGATGGTCGGAAGCGCTCAAGCCTTGACCTCTGCATGCCATGGACAAGGGCCCACAGAACCGGGGAGTTGTGGAATGCACGCCCGGGTGACAGCTGAATATCACTTGAAGTTAAGTACAGAAATCTTGTTTCAGTGGGTAGCCAAAGCCGTGACACGGGCCTGAAATTTCGCCAAGATGGCGACTCGAACCCATGCAACGAGCACGACCATGATCCGTTCTGGCCTCCATATCCGGCTCACTCGGCGAGAGATTGAGCGCTTCAAGCTGATCACCGATTTGGAGCCTGCCGGCATCCGCACGCTGGCTGACCTGGATGCCTACATCGCGCAATGCAAGGCGCACTATTGGGGCGTCTCCAGGGACACCCAGTTTCTGCATTGGCTGATCGACCGGGAGTACCAGCAATGCCGTTCAGCGGCGTAGCATGGAGCACGCCGCCTGGCGGTTCATCAAGCAAAGACACGTGGCTCGATGGTGGCGCCGCGCATGAAGGCCAGGTAGGCAGCGGCCTTGCCGATGTCCGCGAAACAAGCGATGGCATCGCTGCCTCGCCTCACGGCCCATGGCAGGTCAGGGCATTCATTGGGCGACAGGCTCAAGTTGGCCTCGCGATAGGCTGGATGCCGATACGGCGTGTTGCCGGTCTGCCAGTCCACCAGGCACAGGATGCAGTCGGTCAAAATGGCGCCGCCACCTGACTCGCCAGGCTCGACCAGCAAGGGGATTTTGAGCATGCCGCCAGATCGGCCAATGCGGCCGACCACGCCATGCTCATCAAGCCACGGTTCACCCGTGGCCAGGTCGCCAAGTATCAGGCGGATCTTCTCGCCAGTTCGGCGATAGGACTCCAGCACCTTGGCCGCTTTGGGATCGGTCCCGGGCGCAAAGTAGGTGCGGTGGTTCAGTGGGGATCGGCCCCATGCGGCTGTGGCCGTCAGGTATTTCTGATAGCCCGCCAGCGTGGCGTAGTCGCCTGGCGCAAAGGCCAGGTGGCTTTGGTCGAGTTGCTGTGCGATCTGATTGGCATGATCGCGAGCATTGTCAAAGCCAAAGCAACTGTGGCCTGATCGCTCCGTGATGACATAGAGCTTTTGCTCCAGGTTGAGTGTGACGGTGGTCATGAGGATTCCTTGTGTGGAAGCCTGGGGACGCACCACCGCTCGGGCCGTGGCCCCGCAGGCGTGTTGTGTCGCTATCAGGTCGGTATCAGCCTTGCGCGGCCAACCGGATGGGGGGCTGATCGCAGACGCTGTCCACCACTTGGCTTTGTCGGAGGTGCTCCAGCTTCAGCAGCAGTGCATGGGCATGTGCGCTGTCATCACCTGCCAGGCCAGGCTGAAGGGCCTGCACTTCCTTGATCAGCAAGCGCAGTTCCTGCACGATGGCCCGGTGGGAACGCTTCTCGATGGCGCACAAGGCGTCGGTTGCAGTGGTCATGGGAAATTCCTTCCGTGGGTGTGCCGCACTGCCACTCGGGCAGATGCAGGCGAAATGGGGGGGAACGCGGCATGCACCACCAGCAGATGGGCAGGCGCGTGGGTCGATCTGGGCAGGGCCAGGGCGCTGGCCCCGGCACGGTCAAGACGCGGTGGTCTTGACGTGCGGGGAATCAGGCTGTTTGAGACACAGCATTGGGCTTTGACGGCTCTCCCGACGTGGCGGATGGCGCGTCCTTGGGCACAGGAGCTTGAGCTTCAAAAGACGATTGAGCCTGGGCAAACTCCGGCGCTTTCTTCAGGCGCTTGACTTGGGTTGCTGCCGGTTCGTTGGCAGTAGGTGGCAGGCATTCAACGGCGATGTCGCCGCCTTGGCGCAGCATGTGGCGAAGTGCCAAAGCTGGCGCAATAAAAACGCCATGGAACAGCCGACGCACGAACTGACCGATGCGCCTGTTGCGTGCGGCTGTGGCTTTGTGTGTCCGCAAGGATTGCTTGCAGCACAGGTACAGGGCCAGGTGGTTACGCTTCATCATCGGGTCAGCTTCCAACTGGGCCATGACTTCGGCGGCCATGACGGGGTCCTGACCCACTCGGCGGTAAAAGCCCATCCAGGCACGAGACTCCTCAATTTCGACACAGCTGCGTTTGGGGCGAGCGCGAGACGCTTCATGATTCATGGTGTGAACTCCAGAAAGGAGGAGGGCACACCTATCCCGGCGGGGAGACGGTGGACTCCCCCAAAGGGTTGCGTGGAAGTGCAGCACAGCCGAATGGCCGAGGCACATGAAAGACGGTTCACATCCCATGAAGTCGAGGGCTCCCGATCAATCGGGCTTGACTTCAATGGGATGCGAACGCGGGTGAACACAAGTTGGGCGAGACCGGGGAGGTCTGCGCGTCATTTCGTGTTCGACCCGAACTGCAGGCGAGGTCAATCGCCACGGTGTCAATGTGCTGATGCTGGACCACAGTCAAGTGGTTCAGGCGGCAGCACGGTAAGCCATGACCTGTTCGACCTGTCGCGAGACAGGCAGCGCAGGCTTCAGCAATGCGGGTAGCACTGCAGGACGGATCACAGGCTCGCGGGCAAGCCCGGAGCCACCCAACAGCACGCAGATGGCGCGCGTTTCCCTTATCGCATGAGGGCATGCGTTCATGACGTTCTCCTTCAGGGTGTGAAGGGGAACGCCTCGTCCCGATGGGGAACATGGTGGTTCCCCAACTTGGAATGCTTCAGCCTTGGCGGTTGAAGCGGCTCGGCGGCGGCACGGTGAGGTGCGCCGATGACACGGTGTTCAGCATGAGGGCTGAACGAGGCACAAGGCCATTGACATGGCCTAGCTGAACCGAGGTTCAGCTTCTACAAGGCAGGTCACGACTGCGACGCCAGCATGGCTGGACTTCAGGGAGACCGAAATCTCCATTGAAGGCTTCGTGAACGCGATGTCCACAGTTAGCCGTTGCAGTATCGATTCCCTCTGCATTTTTCTCAATCCATGAAGCCAAGGTGACAGGAAGCACCATCAACAAGGCTTGGCAAATGGCATCGCTTTTCCGTGGCCGATTGGCGCTCAAATTGGTCTGAGCAAGCAACAGCGCCCTAGGTGGCGATGACGCATGGGCGACAGATTTTTGCCGAAGCGAAGCTCAGTCAAAGCGTTTCAAATACCGAGAAAAGACCCAGCCTTGCACGCTGGATGCATGGTCAGGGCTGGTCCATGAAACGAGCGTGAAATCCTTGGTTTTCTGTAGAACATGCACGGCTTGGCCAAAGTGAAGCTGACCTATGGCTGGGGACCGGGCCGATGCGCTTGAGCGAACCATCAGGGACTTGGCGGCAACGTAGCGGTGGTCGCTCAAGAGCCGCAGATCACCCACGGTATCCGAGGCAGCTTGCTTGACCGCTTTGTGCGCATCTTGGCGAGGCTTTTCTTCCAGCAACTTCTTGACGTAGAAGTCGCCGATAGGCGCCAAGAACGCGTTGAGCAGCAGAAACACCATGGGAACAACGATGAGCCACAGCACCTTCTGCAGCTTGGGCTCGCTTGTCTGGGCGATGGCCGCCAGGATTTGTTGAAGTGCAGCTTCTGGGGTGGCTTGTTCAGCAGCCTCGTGTGCAATGGTCTGCATCGCCAAGGATGCTTGTGCCTTGAGTTTGGCGTCCAACTCCTGCCAAACGGCGCTGAAATCGGTGCTCTTGAGGCTGTCGTGAAAGCCTGACCTGGCGATGGAATCGACGAGCGCCTTTTCAGTCAGTCCTTGAAACGGTGCTTGATGTGCCAGCAGGCTCTTTCGGATGTCTTCGAATGGGTCCTTCCATGCCTTGGCCATGTCCATCGCCGCCCGTAATGCGGTGCCTTTAGACATCTCGTCAACCATCCGCATCAACTCAACCGAAACGCCGCTCGACGCGGCGTCAATTTGTCGTTGAAGGTCGCCAAACAGCGCCGTGTTACCTGCAATTGAGCGGGCCGAGGCAAGGATGTCGGCGTATGGTTTGCCCAACATCTGCGCGTGACTCAATTGCGCCTCGCGGATCGCCGCAGCATGCGCGCCAAGTCTCGCGTGCTGGCCCAAGATGCGTTGAAGGTCACCCACGGGCCCAAGGGCTTCGATGTGCTTGCGCCAGCCTGAGGTGAGGTCTGAGGCCTTCATCAAGGATTGCACCAATGTGTCGGGCAGCTGCCGATGCCAATCCAAGACGCCAAGTTTGCCGATGTCCGCCATGTTTTTTGCCTGGTTCATGGACGCGTATTTTCACTGATCAAGCTCTGCGTTGTTCGCTCTGGGCTTAAGGGTTGCTTTTGCGGGAGACGCTACCCGTAGTGCTTGAGAACGTTCTGATAACTAGATATAGTGTTTCGGGATCATTCTGGTGCCAATGTGGGAGCCAGCCCCTGATTTCCCAACTTCAACGAATTCACAGACACGCATGGCCAAGGTTTTCTTTTCCTACTCGCACGACGATGAGGCATACCGGGACCAACTGGAGAAGCACCTGGCTTTGCTCCGGCATGAAGGGCTGATTGAATCCTGGCATGACCGTCGCATCCTGGCGGGCGCCGATCTCAACCAGGTCATTGACGACCAGTTGAACCAGGCGGATGTGATCTTGCTGTTGGTGAGCGCGAGTTTCCTGTCATCACGCTACTGCTACTCCATTGAAATGGCGCGGGCGCTGGAGCGCCAGAGCAGGGGGGGAGCGCAGGTCGTTCCCGTGATCGTTCGGCCTTGCGATTGGCAGCAACCGCCGCTCAATGGCCTGATGGCTGTCCCAAGAGACGGCAAGGCCATCACCATGTGGGCCAACCACGATGAGGCCTACACCGACGTGGCGCGCAGCATCCGGTCGTTGGTGACGCAACTGGGCGGGCGTACGCACGTCGCGGGTGCGCCCAGCAGGGCTCAGCCGCTTGCAGCGGCCAGCGCTCTGCCATCAGAACAGGTGTCTTTGCCTCGATCCAGCAACCTGCGCCTGCGCAAGGAGTTCACCGAGCGTGACCAGGATGCATTCCAACATGCCGCCTTCGACTACCTGGCCAGGTTCTTTGAGGGCTCCCTGGCCGAGCTGCAAGCCAGAACGCCTGGTGTGGAGGGCGTGTTCCGGCGCATTGATGGCAACGCCTTCAGCGGCGTCGTTTACAAGGACGGCAAGAAACTCAGCCAGTGCGGGATACGGCTTGGCGGAGGGGGATTCAGGCAGGGTGGCATCACCTATTCTTCTGATCCATCGGCACCCAGCGGCAGCTACAACGAGATGGTGATGGTTGAAAAAGACGACCAGGCCATGTACTTCAAACCCCTGGGGATGGCGATGCACCGAGGGCGCTCCGACAAGTTGACTCAAGAGGGGCTGGCTGAGTTTTTCTGGGAACTGTTGATCAAACAACTCCAGTGATGTTGCGCGGGCTCCGCACTGAACGCGCAGCCCACATTCGGTGATCCAATCAGGCCTTGGTTGGGTGGAAAATCATGCCCATCGCGATTTCCCCCGATTTGCTAGGTATTCATGGATCACGCAGCACATAACAAGATCGTCTCGTTCATCTGGTCCATTGCAGATGACTGCTTGCGCGACGTTTTTGTACGGGGCAAATACCGTGACGTGATCCTGCCCATGTTCGTTCTGCGCCGCCTGGACTGCTTGCTTGAGTCGAGCAAGGCTGGTGTGCTCGAAGAAGTGCGGTTCCAGCAAGAAGACGCGGCGATGGCTGATCTGGACCCGCATGGCCTGCGCGATGCGTCTGGCTACGTCTTCTACAACACGTCCAAGTTCACGCTCAAGAGCCTGCTGGGCAACCCCACACAACTGGAAGCCAACCTCAAGAACTATCTCGACGGGTTTTCGGACAACGTGAAGGAAATCGTCGACAAGTTCGACCTGCGCAACCAGATCCGCAAGATGGCGCAGTCTGACGTGCTCCACGACGTCATCGAAAAATTCGTCTCCGAAGAAATCAACCTCAGCCCGGATGATCGCAAGGGCCCGGATGGCCGCACACAGCCTGGCTTGTCCAACCTGGGCATGGGCTACGTGTTCGAGGAGTTGATCCGCAAGTTCAACGAAGAGAACAACGAAGAGGCCGGTGAACACTTCACGCCGCGTGAGGTCATCAAGCTGATGACGAACCTGGTGTTCATCCCCGTCAAGGATCAGCTTCCCAACCCGCTGACCATTTACGACCCCGCTTGCGGTAGCGGTGGCATGTTGACCGAGTCCCAGGACTTTGTGACCGACCCTGAAGGCGAGATCAAGGCCAAGGTGGGCGTCTTCTTGTACGGCAAGGAGGTCAACCCCGAGACCTATGCCATCTGCAAGTCCGACATGATGATCAAGGGCAACGACCCCGAGAACATCCGCTTTGGCTCCACGCTGGCCACCAACGATTTCTCTGGCAAGCGCTTCGACTTCATGTTGACGAACCCGCCCTACGGCAAGTCATGGAAGAGCGACCAGAAGAGCATTGTTGAAGGCAAGGAAGTCATTGATCACCGCTTCCAGGTCAACCTGTCCGACTACACGGGCGAGCGCTTTGATTTTTACCCGGCCATCCCTCGCTCCTCAGATGGCCAGTTGCTGTTTCTGATGGAGATGGTGGACAAGATGAAGCGCCGTGCCGACAGCCCTGTGCGGTTTGCCGGCTCGCGCATTGCATCGGTCCACAACGGTTCGGCCCTGTTCACCGGTGATGCAGGCAGCGGCGAGAGCAACATCCGCCGCCACCTGATCGAGCACGATTACCTCGAAGCCATCATCCAGCTGCCCAACAACCTGTTCTACAACACCGGCATCACCACCTACGTGTGGCTGCTCACGAACAACAAGCCTGCCAAGCGCCAGGGCAAGGTGCAGTTGATCGACGCCTCCAACCTGTTCCAGAAACTGCGCAAGAACCTGGGAGAGAAGAACTGCGAGTTCACCGACGAGCACATTGAGCAGATCACCCAGCTGTACTTGACCATGCCGGCGGATGGCATCTCGAAGGTCTTCCACAACCGCGACTTCGGCTATTACAAAGTCACGGTGGAGCGCCCATTGCGATTGGCCGCCCAGTTCACACCCGAGCGCATGGCCACCTTGCGCTACACGCCTGGCATGCAGGAGATCATGGAATGGGTGCACGGCAAGTATGGCGAAGAGGTCTATACCGGCCTGAAGGCCCATGCCGAGGCCATTGAGAACCACCTTGAGCGCGAAGAAATCACCCTTTCGCCCAAGAGCCGCAAAGAGCTGTTGTCTGAGCCCACCTGGCTGGCGCAGCGATCCATCATGCAGGCCGCTCAGCAATTGGCTGGGGTGATCGGCAGTGCGGAGCACCTCGATTTCAATGTGTTCGAAGCCCTGGTGGACGATGGCATCAAAGCTTTGGGCCTCAAGCTTGCCGCGAATGAGCGCAAGCAGATCCTGAACGCCGTGAGCTGGCGAGACCCGTGCGCAGCCAAGGTGATCAAGAAGCGACACCAGCTCACCGCAGCCAAGCTCAAGGAATTGTTGGCCGAACTCAAGACAACGGCCGACAAGCTGGCCGACCATGGCTATTGGCCTGCAGAGGTGCCAGCCGCCGCTGAAGCCAAGGGCGGCAAGAAAGCGGCCAAGGTGGGCGAGTACATCGAGTACGAACCTGACAGCGAATTGCGCGACACCGAAAACGTGCCGCTCTCACTGGACGCCAGCCTGCCCGCCTCTGGCGTCATCCACGATTACTTCATCAAGGAAGTGCGCCCCCATGTGGACGAGGCCTGGATCGCGCTGGACAAAACGGTCATCGGCTATGAAATCAGCTTCAACAAATACTTCTATCAGCACAAGCCATTGCGCAGCCTGGAAGAGGTGACCCAGGAAATCCTGGCCCTGGAGGCCGAGACGGATGGCCTGCTCAAGGCCTTGGTGGCTTTTGTGGGGGCAGGGGCATGAGCCCGCGCAAGGTTGTGGCGCCCCAGGCAACGGCCTTGCCAGACGAATTGCTGGGCCGTGTCGTCACCATCCTGGAAGATGCGCGCCAGCGCGTCGCGCGCACGGTCAACAGCGAGATGGTGCTGGCCTACTGGCTCATCGGGCGCGAGATTGTGCAGGCGCTGCAGGGCGGGCAAGATCGGGCGGGTTATGGCCAGAGCCTGCTGGACGGACTGGCCTCTGAGTTGACTAACCGCTTTGGGCGCGGCTTCTCGGCCACCAACCTCAAGAACTGCCGTTTGTTCTACCAGGCCTACGCGGAGCGCCAGCCCGAAATTCGTCAGACGGCGTCTGACGAATCGAACCCCTCGGGGTTTCTGGCTGAACTGTCGTGGTCGCACTATGTGTTCCTGACGGGTTTGCGCAATGCCGACGAGCGCCGCTTCTATGAGATCGAGGCGGCCCGTGGCACCTGGTCGCTGGCGCAGATGCGCCGCCAGTTCGACAGCGGCTTGTTTGAACGCCTGGCACTGAGCCGCGATCCGCAGACCATCGGGCAACTGGCCGCAGAAGGCGATCTCATCCAGGCGCCCAAGGACCTCATCAAGACCCCCTATGTGCTGGAGTTCCTGGGCCTGGAAGAGCGCAGCAGCTATTCAGAATCCGACCTGGAAGCGGCCATCATCAACAAGATCGAGCACTTCTTGCTGGAACTGGGCAAAGGCTTCTTGTTCGAGGCCCGGCAAAAGCGCTTCACCTTTGAAGAAGAACACTTCTTCGTGGACCTGGTGTTCTACAACCGCCTGCTGCGTTGCTATGTGCTGATCGACCTCAAGCTCGGCAAGCTGACCCACCAGAACCTGGGGCAGATGCAGATGTATGTGAACTACTTTGACCGCTTCGTGAAGCGCGACGACGAGCACAAGACCGTCGGCATCATCCTGTGCAAGAAGAAGAACGACGCGCTGGTGGAGATCACGCTGCCCCAGGACGCCAATGTGCACGCCTCGGAATACCAGTTGTACCTGCCCAGCAAAGACGAGCTGCAGCAGCGCTTGCAGGAGTGGGCGGCCGAGAGCGCCGTGGCGGGTGGTCAAGATGGCAGCCAGCCTGCGGCCAGCAAGAAGGCGGGCAAGTGATGCGGCGGTACGAACAGTACAAGCCAAGCGGCCTGGATTGGTTGGCGGATGTGCCATCTCACTGGCAGGTCGTGGCCAATCGTGCCCTGTTCAGGGCGCGCCAAGAAGCTGGCGAGGATGGCCTGCCGGTGCTGTCGGTTTCCTTGCACACGGGTGTTTCAGACGACGAGCAGAACGAAGAAGAGAACGCCCGCACCAGAACGCGCATGGCCGATCGCACCAGCTACAAACGCGTTCGCCCTGGTGACGTGGCGTACAACATGATGCGGGCCTGGCAAGGTGCCATTGGTGCGGTTCGCACGGATGGCTTGGTCAGCCCGGCCTATGTGGTTGCGGCGCCGACTGCTGCGTTGAACCCTGCCTATTTTGAGTACCTGTACCGGACTGGATGGCTCATCGGCGAAATGAATCGGGCCTCCAAAGGCATCACGGACTTTCGCAAACGTTTGTACTGGCAAGAGTTCAAGCAGTTGTCGACGGTGGTGCCACCACGCGAGGACCAGGACCGCATCGTTGCCTTTCTCGATCAGAAGATCTCTGAAATTGATGCTGCTATTGCCAAGAAGGAGCGGTTGACTGAGTTGCTGTTTGAGCAGCAGTTCAACACGATAAATCATGTCGTAACCCAAGGGTTGGATATTAACGCTCCCCGGCAACCAAGCAAAGAGCAGTGGCTCGATTCCTACCCAGCTCACTGGCAGCTGATGCGCATCAAACACGTCCTCTCGGCCATCGTTGATACCGAACACAAGACCCCCCCAATGTACGAAGAGGGCCCAGTCCTTGTCGTTCGGACGAGTAACGTCAAGGGTGGTGAGTTGACCTATGCGAACGCGAAATTCACTGATGAGAAAACCTTCTCAAGGTGGACGCGTCGAGCAACACCTGAAGCCGGCGACATTCTCTTTACGCGGGAGGCTCCCGCTGGCGAGGCTTGTGTATTGCCTGCGGGCGTCAAGGCGATCATCGGTCAACGCATGGTTCTCTTCAAGGTCAATGCTGAGCGGCTGGATCCTCATTTCGCAGTTCATTCGATTTATTCTGGTGCGGCAAAAGTCTTCGTGGAGTTGTTAAGCGTCGGCTCAACGGTTGCGCACTTCAATATGTCTGACATTGGCAACATTCCTTTGCTGCTCCCCCCGCTCGAAGAGCAACGTGCCATCAGTCAGAAAATTCGAGAAATACAAAATCAGTTCAAGCCAGTGATTGCCTCAACAACGTCAAGCCTTGAGCAGCTCCGGGAACTCAAGCATGTGTTGATTGAATCCGTTGTGAGTGGTCAAGTGGCGGTCCCCAGGGAGTAAAAATGGTCAGTCAAACCAACGAAGCCGCGCTTGAAACGCACATCGAAACAGCCTTGGTCAAGGACGGCTATCGCGTTGGCAACCCGGCTGATTTTGACCGGACCTTTGCGGTCGATCGCCAGCTGTTCTGGGAGTTTCTGGAATCCACCCAACCCCAGGAGGTGGCCAAGCTCAAGGATCGCCCCAACTGGCAGCGCCTGGTGCTGGAGCGGCTCAGCAAGAAGATCAAAAAAGACAGCGTGCTGGCCGTGCTCAAGAAGGGGCTCGATGTGGACGACGCCCACTTCGATCTGCTCTACCGCCAGCCCTACAACCAGCTCAACCCCGAGGTGCTGGCCCGCTACGAGGCCAATGTGTTCAGCGTCACCCGGCAGGTGCACTACAGCGAGACCGACAGCCTCAAGTCCATCGACATGGTGCTGTTCGTCAATGGCCTGGCCATCGCCACCATTGAGCTCAAGAACCATTGGACCGGGCAAACGGTCTGGAACGCCATCTACAAGCAGTACAACCTGCGCGATCCCAATGAGCCGATTTTCGAGTTCGGCCGCTGCCTGGTGCACTTGGCCGCAGACCCGGACGAGGTCTACTTGTGCACCCGCCTGGCTGGCAAGGACAGCAACTTCCTGCCATTCAACAAGGGCGTAGACCACGGCAAGGGCAACCCGGTCAACCCGAACGGCTATAAAACAGCCTACCTGTGGGAAGAGATCCTGGCGCGCCGCAGCCTGAGCAACATCATCGAGCAGTTCGCCAAGTTCACGGTTGAGAAGGACAAGAAGACCGGCAAGGAGCGCAAGGCGCTGTACTTCCCCCGTTACCAGCAGCTGGACGTGGTGCGCCGCATCTTGGCCGACGCCCAGCAGAACGGCGTGGGCCTGAGCTACCTGATCCAGCATTCGGCGGGCTCGGGCAAGTCCAACTCCATCACCTGGCTGGCGTACCAGTTGGTGGAGCTGTACAACCAGGCAGGCACGGCCAATGTGTTTGATTCTGTGGTCGTGGTGACAGACCGGCGCGTGCTCGACACCCAGCTCAAGGACAACATCAAACTGTTCTCCGAGACCAAGAACATCGTGGCCCACTGCGAGAGCGGGCAGGAGCTGAAGTACAACCTGGAGGCGGGCAAGAAGGTCATCATCACCACGGTGCAGAAGTTCCCGCGCATCGTTGAAGGCATGGACGCCCTGACGGACCGACGCTTTGCGGTGATCATTGACGAGGCCCACTCATCTCAATCGGGCACCAGCGCCGACAGTCTGAACGAGGCCATTGGCGGCGAAGACGCCGAAGCGCCCGAGGACATCCAGGACAAGATCCTGGCTGCCATGGCGGGCCGCAAGATGAGCAAGAACGCCAGTTACTTCGCGTTCACGGCCACGCCCAAGCCTGCCACGCTGGAAAAATTTGGCCGCCAAGGCGCCGATGGCAAGTTCTACCCCTTCCACCTTTATTCGATGAAGCAGGCCATCGAGGAGAAGTTCATCCTCGATGTGCTGGAGAAGTACACCACGTACAAGAGCTACTACGAGGTGCAGAAGTCAGTCGAAGGCAACCCGCTGTTCGACACCGCCAAGGCCCACAAGAAACTCAAGGCTTTTGTGGAGGCCAGCCCCAAGACCATCGAAGTGAAGGCCCGCATCATGGTCGATCACTTCATGAGCAGTGTGTGGCAAGCCAAGAAGCTCAAGGGCAAGGCCAAAGCCATGGTGGTCACCCGCAACATCGAGTGCGCCATCCGCTATTTCTTCGCCATCCGCACCGCCTTGCAGGAAGCCAACGCGCCGTTCAAGGCGCTGGTGGCGTTCTCTGGCGAGAAGACGGTGGACGGCATCAAGTACACCGAAGACAGCATCAACGGCATCGCTGTGCGTGACCTGCCGGACGAGTTCGAAAAGGATGACTTCAAGATCCTGGTGGTGGCCAACAAGTACCTGACCGGCTTTGACGAGCCCATGCTGCACACCATGTACGTGGACAAGAAGCTGCAGGGCGTGCTGGCGGTGCAGGCGCTGTCTCGCCTTAACCGCTGCAACTGGAGGCTCGACAAGCGCGACACCTTTGTGCTGGACTTCTATAACTCGGTGGACGACATCAAGGCCGCCTTCGATCCGTTCTACACCGCCACGTCGCTGAGCGAGCCCACCGACGTGAACGTGCTGCATGACCTGAAGGATGCGCTCGACGCTTTTGGCATCTACGACTGGAGCGAGGTGACGAGCTTCAACGAGAAGTTCTTTGCCAGCGCCCAGGCGGAGGAGCTGGCGCCGATCATCGACGCAGTGGTGGCACGGTTTGATGCCGATCTTGACGATGAAAAGCGCATCGACTTCAAGATCAAGGCCAAGCAGTTCGTGAAGATCTACGCACAGGTGGCGGCCATCTTGCCGTTCAACAACGTGAACTGGGAGATGCTGCACTGGTTCTTGAAGTTCCTCATCCCCAAGCTGAAGGTCAAAGACCCAGATCAGGACAAGTTGGACGAGCTGCTCAACAGCGTGGACCTGTCGACCTACGGCCTGGAGCGCTCGCGTCTGGAGGTCAAGATCGGCCTGGATGAATCCGAGGCTGAACAAGAGCCAGCCAACCCCAATCTGCGCGGTGCGCACATGGGGGAGGGCGATAAGGATCCGTTGGAAGACATTGTGCGCACCTTCAACGAGCGCCACTTTGCAGGCTGGGAAGCAACGCCTGAAGAGCAGCGGGTGAAGTTCATCAACATCGCCAAGCATGTGGTGGCGCACGTTGATTACCGTGCCCAGGTTGAAGACAACCCCGATGCACAGAACAGGCAGTTGGCCCTGGAGAAGATCATCCAGCAGGCCATCAGCATGGAGCGCAGGCGGGAACTGGACTTGTACAAACAGTACGCCTCTGACCCGGATTTCAAGCGCGCATTTGACGCCAGCATCTCCCGGCTGATTTCCAGTGGAGGCTGGATGGACCGGCCTTCTGTCTAAGCGGCATTGTCATCACATGATTGCTTTCGATCCCAACACCTGGCTGATGTATGAAGGCCTTTCCAACTACGGGCATGGCGTCTCGCCTGCACCTGTGGTGTCTGTCGCCACGTTTGTCCAGGCCGAAGCGGATTGGCATCGCGTGCCTGCCAGTGGTGCCTTGAGCGCTGCGCCATGCGTGTTCCGTGAAGACTACTTTGACCCTGTCAGCCGGATTCGGCGGGGCAGGTTCTACGAGGTGGCGGGGCGTTCTCAGCCTGACGACTGGCGCGTTCACAAACACCCTGTTGTTGCTGAAGACATTGGTCGTCAGGAGCCAGATGGTCGGTTCAAAAAATCCTTGATTTCATTCAGCCCGATGGGCAATGTGAGCCAACGCTTGGTGACCTCGCCCCGCACGCTGGTGGTGCTGGGGGCAGGCTCGGCCGTCACCGTCTGGAACATCGTGTCGGTGGAGCGTGCTGGCAATAACGAAGACTTGGTCACGATGCGTGCGCGCTCGAACCTTGGTTTCTTGCCGGATCTGGTTCTGGATGCCATTCCGTCGGCAGCGAGAGCGCGCGTTAGCGCCGCCGTCAACAAGGTGGTGGACGGGGCTCACCGATCCAGCGGCATCACGGTGGTTGATCTCTGCCGCGATGCGATGGGCGTGATCTTGTCCGCACACCTTCATCTGGATGCCGGTGAGGATGCCAAGGTCATTGAAAAAGACCTCGGCGCGCTGATTGCGAAGCTGCCACCGGAATCGAAGCTGTTTCGTGCGGCGGCAGATGTGGTCTGCAAGCTCCACCCCAGGGGCAAGTCCAATGAGCAGCAGCGCCTGGGCACACGCGACGTCACGGACGCTGATGGTGCCTTTGCCATCGAGGCCCTCGGTTTTGTGCTTCGTGATCTGGGTTGGGCACGTTGAGCCATTGGCAATGGTTGCCCAAAAATAGAGCAGCCCGAGGTTTCGGCTACGGGCAGGCAGGCATTGCCCTTCAATGCGGCAAGTTATCCCCAGTTTCTGTGGATAAAGTTGCCCGCCAGGGTGGATCACATCTGTACCACACCGCGGGCACAATCAATACAAACATGTGTGTAGGAGCCAAACATGAGCGGTATCGAAATTTACGTTCGCCATCGATCCGATGGCGCGATGCTCAACTTCCACCTGTCTTCCCGTGATCGCCAGGCGCTGATCCATGCCCTGACAACGGGAGGAGGTATGGAAGATACCTCCATCCCTATCCATCTTGAGCTGTCCTTGTTGCCGCAGTGGCTGACAGATCCAGAAAACATGCATGCTCGGATCCCGATCAGCGCCATCAACATCAGCGTCAGCGATTGAATCGGACGGTGGGCTATGCATCTAACGCCTGAGGAAGAGCGGTACAAGCAGAAGGTCTGGACTGAGATCAATGGGCTTGTCGGCGCGTATCTGACCCTGACCGAGCCAGATTACAAACGGCTGATGGACAAGGTAGAGGCGGAGACGCTGGCTCAAATCGTCCAGGCGCGTCAGGCAGGACGGTCCCCTTTCCAGATGGAGCAGGACCGGGTCGATGCTGCCAACCGCATGATCGCGCAAGAACGGGACATCGAGCTCAATGGATATCACATGAGCGCGCCCGATTTCAACCGCTTTTTGCCAACCCTCAGTGCAGTGAGCTTCATGCCCGATTTGGCTGGTCTTACCTTGGGCGGCATGCCCACCAATGACGCATTGTTCATGGCGTCATCGCCTGACTATCGGTTCGCCAACGAGGGATCGAACGCACTCATTGGTGTTTGCGACAACGTGGCTGTCGGCGGCTTCGTTCGGACCCTCAGGCGCAACTATGAGGTGTTGCGGCGATCCAGGATGTTGAAGAACCATGACGTGCATGCCGTCAGCTCACGCCATGCCTGCCCAACATGCTCGAAGCTGGATGGCAGTTACATACCCATTGAAGGCATGCTGCGCCTCTACGAACTCAACATGGTGCCGTTTCCGCATGAGCTGCCGTCGGAGGATGAGGCAGCATGGTGTCCGGGACCGACATTGCTGTTCGCTCCCAATGATGTGTTTGGATTGCGCAGCTGACGCAAAAAGTGTCATCACGAAAGGTGCAGAGTGGGCAGAAAGAAAACACTGACTTGTAGACGATGGGACTGCGAAGAGGCTCCGTTCTTAGGTGGTTTATGCGAAGCTCATCATGAGGAAGACAGGCTGAAGCAACTCGCTCGTCGAGCCGCCATTGATGCCCTCAGCACATCTTGCATAGCCGGAAAACTTCCCGAAAAGCCTGGTCTGAAGGACGAGCTGCTCAGGGTGATTCGTTGGTGGGACAAGGCCTGCTTGGCGGTGAACGCCGGGCGCCAAGACAACGTTCTTCTAGATGAAACCCAGTACGCGCCTGAGTGGTGCATCGCCATTGCCGATGCGATCATTCAGGAGGAAATGAATTTTCGCCAAGGGCTGGACGACGATGCGACTGTGGCCTTCCTCAAGAAAGACACATGGACACGCTTTGAACATCTAGAGGCGGGCTTCATGAGCAATGGTGTCAAACGACCGGGGCGTTGATGGGGTTGGTCGGGCAGGCAGGTCTTCGGCCAATTGATCAAAATGGTTGAGTCCACCCCACTGCGAGGCATCCCCGATCACATACAGCCGATGCTTGGCGCGCGTGATGGCCACATTCAGCAGGTTGGGCTTGCCCGAAGCCCAGACACGCGCGCCTGACCCGGCTTGCCCAGGGGCCGTGCCCAGCACCAGGAACACGATTTCTGCTTCCTTGCCCTGGAAGGTGTGCACGGTTCCGCACTCGATCTGGCCCAACCCTGCATCCTTGATCCGCTTGATGCAGGCGTTCTTGATTTTGCGAAACGGCGAGATCACGAACACCTTGGCGGCCTTGTCCTTGCCCCCGGCCTTTCTGGCAGGTGTGAATGCTGGTTGCTGTTGAAGCTGGCGCAGGCAGTTCACCAGGACATGGAGTTCGTCTTCGATGACCGGATGGGTGGCGCGGGTGGCGCGCACGTCCAGCCAGGCGCTGTCACCAAGCGCGCAGGTGAACTTCGTTTTCTCAGGCTGGCCCAGATCGTCCACACGGCCATGCACCATCTGTTCGGCGTAGGCAATGCGGTTGGCCACGTTGAACATGGGATCGTCGCAGCGGCGGTGCGTGCGCAAGGGCATGCCCGTCCAGATGGGCTGAGCCTTCTCCGCATCGACGGCGCCGCTGGTGACTTGGGATGCGACCCAGGAGCCATGACGGGTGACACGGTCGGCCAGGGTCTGAACCGATTCGTCATTGGGTGACCACATGGGGTCCACGGCGTGGCGGCGGCGGAACTCTTCGACCAGCATCAAGGGCACGGTGAACACGGGTTCGATCTGCAAGGGGTCGCCCACAAGCACCGCCCGCTGACTGCGCCAGATGGCACCGGCTGCTGATTGCGGGGTGGCTTGCCCCGCCTCATCGACCAGCAACCAACCCAGGCTGTCCTGGCCCATGCCAGCGAACAGGCGATCGAAGGACGCGAGGGTGGTCGAAACCACTGGCACGATGAAGAAGAAGGCGTCCCACAACAGGGGACGCTGCTCCAGGGGCAGCTTGTCTTTCAGCGAACCGGTGAGCATGCCGTTGACGGCGCGCAGGTTGCCGATGAACTTGCCTGCGTTGGCCAGCACCGTCAGTCGGTGCAGTTCCATGGCTTGCAGGAAGATGCGGGCCCGCAGTGCATCCAGCGCGGGGCTGACCGCCACCGACGCGCGATGGCGCTGATCGGCGGGCAGTTGCCAGAAACTGGCATCGGGGAAGTGCCGGGCACCGGTGTCGTGTCCGGCTTTCAGCGCACGTTGGTGGCCTTGCAGTTCGCGTTCGGAACCCTGTAGTGTCAAGACCTGGGTGCGGTGCGCCTCGCGCTGTTGCTCAAGCCGTGCCTCGGCCATGGCGCCATCCTGGGCCAGTTGGGCCAGCGCTTCGGCGGCGTGGGCCAAGGCCAGTGTGGGCTCGACCAGCGTGGCGCGCAGCGCCTTCATGCGTTCGGTGTCCTGCCCAAACAAAGCGCACAGCTTGTCCCACAGTTTGGGCAGGCATTGCGAACGCGCCTGGTCGAGCGTGGCCCGGCGGGAATCGACCAAGGCATGCTGGATGGCCTTCTTGTCCTGAAGCTGTGTGAGGTGGCGGCTGGCTTGGTCGATGGCTTCGGCCATGGCCTGCACGGCATCACGCTGGGCATTGACCCGCTGTTGGCAGGCATCGATCCGCTGAGCCGCCTTTTCAGCCTGAAGCAAGACGCCACGGCAGGCATCGAAGTCACCCAGCAGCGCCAGGAAGGACTTCTTGGCCGCATGCCATTCGCCCTGATAGCGTGTGTAGTCGTTGCTGGCCGCTTCCAGCAGTTGTTTGATCGACGGTGGCAATGGATCGGCGGGCGCAGGCGTGGTGGTTTGATCGGTCGCGCTTGGGGCATCGCCTTCTTGCGCGTGGCCGGGCGATGGCGTTTCGGTGTTGGGTGCCTGACGCGCTTCGTCCCGAAAAAATCCCCGGGCGAACGAGCGGCGGTTGCCTGCATTGCCCAACGCGGCAGCCACCAGGCCCCAGCAGTCGATGGGTTGCTTGTCGTCGTCCACCACCTTCTGGGCCGCGAACACCTCTCGGATCACCTCGTCAAAGTAGGTGGCCGAGGCAAAGTCGCGGTGCACCTTCTCGCGTGCAGGCAGCTCCTGCGTGATGTTCTTGACCGCGTTGTTGTTGGTGCTGGTCACAACGATGGACGAG
Organism: Comamonadaceae bacterium 2PF; assembly: GCA_005502875.1. Classification (GTDB taxonomy): domain Bacteria; phylum Pseudomonadota; class Gammaproteobacteria; order Burkholderiales; family Burkholderiaceae_C; genus Aquabacterium. Next base: position 98,980 of record SCMV01000005.1, read on the forward strand.
CCGCCCACCACCTTGGCCTTGAGGGGGAAGAAATTCCTGCCCGCCACGCTCACGCTGTCTTCGAACAGCTCGATGGGGCGGCTGAGCGCGGCGATCTTGCGTGCGCGCTCGGTGATCACCTCGGCGATCACGTCGCACAGCAAGGTGGTCTTGCCCGTGCCTGGTGGGCCGTTGATGCCCAGCGTGCCGCCATCGCGTCCCAAGGTGCTGAGCACCTGGGCCACCGCGGCCTGCTGAGCCAGCACCAGCGGGGCCTCTGGTGAGGCTGGCCAACGAGCGCTGGGCAAGCGGGCCACGCTCACCAGTTCACCCATGGCCGCGTGGTCGTTCAGGATGTCGATGCGTTGTTCGGGTGCTACGGGCGCGCCCAGAAAAGTGCTCAGGGCTTTGCCAAAAGGCTTGTTCTTGCCCCCCTGAGTGATCAGGCGGTTGAGGTCATCCAGGTAGAAGGAGTTCAGGTAGTCGATGGCGGCGTTGAGGCTGTCGTCGAGGAAACGGCGCTTGACCCGTGACACCCGAACCACCACACGCCAGTCCAGACCAGCCGCATCGGCCCCTGGGCCCAGCAGCTTGCACACGGCGCGCAACTCTTCGTCCAGATCGCCCCAGGTCAAGGGGTTTGGCGCTGGTGGGGTGTCCGGCTGGCCGGTGGGCGGCGTTTGCTGCGCGTCGGTGGCGACGGGCCGAAGGTGGTGGCGTCGTTGACCGAACTCGTCCGTGGCACGTGCCAGTCGGGCGTTGATGTTCTCCAGCGGCTCCGAGTGCCACAGGGCATCGACCCCGTGGGCAAAGCTGGCAGGCAGGTAGCTGTCGAGCTTGGGGTGGCCATCTTCGTTGGCGACGAAGGCAGCAAGCCAGCCGTTTCCGGTTGCGCGCTGGCGTTCGCGCTCACTGAGGTCTTCCTCGGGGAACACCGATTGCAGCATCAACCGGGAGAGGTCCTCCGTGTCGGCCACGCCCACATAGACGATATGGACGTAGCCATGCTCTTGTGTTGGCTGAAAGTGAGGGTGTTGCCAAGGCAGGACATCGCCGCGTCTGAGCGTGACGATCTTGACTTGGTCGCTGCTGTCCTTGGCCGATGGTGCGGTCGGGATGTTGAAGACTTCCAGGTCACGCCAGAAGCGCAGGACAGAAAGCGGAGCGGTAGCCGATGCGTTCAACGAAGGACCTCGTCGGTGAATATCGGCGCGTACTTACAGCGTGTCCTGACCGATCAAGGGTGGGTGATCTGCCCGCGTGGCAACCAGACCGAAACAATGGAAATGGTACAGCGCTTCGACTTGGGCCTGCAGTCTCATGTCACTGGTTGGTCAATCCGTGCGTGAGGCCAAATCGGTGGCTGAACAGGTTTAAGAGCGCTACTGATGGCGCTTTCGTGCTTCAAGCGCTCTGACGATGGGCGGGTCCGAGATGCCATCGGGAATGAATGGATCGTCAATGCCGCCGAGCGCCACCATGAGCGGGGAGCCCGCTTCGATCTGCCACGCTGGCATCACAGCCATATGTTGCAGCTCAATGCCCAAGGCGACATCTGTCTCGCTGGGGAGAAGTTTCCCATCTGGCCCCAGGGTGCCTGGCTGCAAAACAAATTTGGCTGTTCTGGCATAGATGGACATGAAGGTCTGCAGGTTCGCGTCGGAGGATGGCGTCATGTCCTGCATGCGATTGACCATCGCAAACCTCTGTCCTGATCCGACGTGAGCTTTGACGTAGGACTCATTCACGCCGATGACCATGCGGTAGCGCGCTGGATGGGCACGGCTGATGCCGGTGACGATCGTCACACTGATCCAGTTCTGGCTATCGACAGGTCCCGTCCGCTTGTGCCATCCCCGGAAAATCTTGCGGCCTTGTTCCAGGTCTTCATAGATGAGAAGCAGCCTGGGCAGATGCGACAGGGTGGGCATCATCGCAAACGCCACACCATTCCAACGAGCCTTGTCCCATACAGGGATGTTGATTGGTGACATCACCAGGAGATCACGGTGCTTCAAACCGTCAACGCCAAATGCTGGCGCGTTGGAGAGGACTGGCGATGGCTGATTCGGTGCGGAGGCACTTGGCGCGGTCGTCAAATCTAGATCGGTGGGGCACCAAGGTGAGGGCCTGGTGTATGGGAAATGCTCAGCCCCTGCCTCAGCGTTCCAGTGCAAGGCTCTGCCCTTGGGCTCATCGCCGAGTATGTTGCTCGTGGCCACAATCGCCTGTGCACAAAGCATGGCACGGTCTTGCGCACGATGCTTGGCAAACAACTCTTCGATGTGCGACATGTGCGCCCCGAGTTGCAACTCGGCCGCCACATGGGCAAAGAAGAGGTTGACGGCATCCCTGAATTCATCGCCATGGATCAGGTCAGAGGCTTTGCCGACAGGATGCGAGACGATGATCTTGGTTTCCCCGCAATCATCTTCGGGGAACCGCAGACTGAAGGGGGCCTTGGCCTGTTCAGCCTGTCGCACCTCAATGATCAGTTCTGCACGCGGCGAGATCCAGTTTTCGATTTGCAAAGCCGTGGAGAAAAATGACTCCAAAAATGCAATCAGACCTTCCGTAAGAAGGGCCGTACTCATGGGGCCACGTGCAATGAATGTGACCTTGCAGCCCAGCACGACAGTCACAAACTCTTTGGCCGCGTCCGCATGCCACTGCGCGGTGGTTGGAAGATCCTCAGCAGCTGGTTGTTGAATCCAGCGCGAGAACATGTCCTGCAGGTCATCGTCCTGCGTTTCGTACTCCTGCCTGACTCTGTCCTCATGCCCCAGCATGAAAAGCGCGGCACACCTGGACATCACCAATCCAAGCCGCTCCAGTTCATCCGGGATCCGCTCCAAGTGCGGCCAGTCCGATGCCTGGGTCCGCAGGATCAAGATGCCCAGGACGCGATCCATGGCCTCCAGTTCTTCGTCCAGTTCGGCTGCGGCTTCGGGCGCCTGGTTCACAACCTGTTTCAGCCTGTGGAGCCATTCGATCCAGCACAAGGCATATGGAACCCGTCCCAACTGAAGCTCCAGCCAGATCAGGCGACGCATCAGCGGGAGTGCGCGGTCATCGACTTCTCCCACTTTCACAAACGCGTACATGCGACGGTCCAGCGCCGCAACCAGGTTGGCCCGTGCAGCCCAGAGCAGGCCAGCCGCCTCATAGGCCAGGCCTGTGCCAGCGAGCGCTGCCACGAATTTGTCCTTGAGCTCATCTTGTGCCAGCAGGATCTGTGCTTTGGCAAATTGGTCGATGGCGTCGTAGGTTTTACCTGCGGCCAACTTTTGTTGTCCGCGTTCGAGCCGTAATTCGCCTTCTGATCCTTGCCCATGTCGTAGGCTTTGCAGGCTAATCACGGCTTCCGAGAGGGCGTCATACGCCGGGTCATCGCCAAACAGCATGGCCATTTCTCGGACCAACCTGATCACCGGAGCGGTGGGAAACTCTACGTGATTTTTGGCTTCGTCCAGCAGAGACTGCATCGCAGGAAGGATCACTGACAACTGCTCGCGGTGCTGCGCAGCCGAGGTCAAATCCATCAACAGGGCCTGAGTACGTGCCCAGAGCGAGTTGGTTGCTCGTGTGTGATCATCAATGTGCCGTTGCAAGGCTACGCGCAGTGCGGATGTGCGTTGTCCCCATCCGTTGTCAGCATGTTCGCCTCGGGCGATACGACCCGCAAATGCCGCGAGCCATAAATTCACCAGATCTTCCAACTCCCAGATCCACTCTGCGCCCAGAGCTGGATGGGCGAGCTGGTCATAGATCCTCACCGCCTCATCCAGATCATCGAACCACCAGATAGCGGTCCAGGCTCGCTGGTACCAGATTTGCTGAAGCTGCCGCGCGGCATTGACCTTTCTCGCCACGCGTTCAGCACGATCAAAACGGCCATCAATTTCGGTTCGTGCGCGCTCTAGGCCGCGTGCAAGCAGCGCAGACCTCAGACAATCGTCGATGAGTTGAAGTTGCGCAGGCAGATCAGGTGCGGCCCCTTCGATTCTGGCATCCAGCACGTCCAGGTCACGAAGTCGTTCTGAATCGTGCGGGCCATGCGCGCGCTTTGTCTCGCGCCGCAGGTCAAGGTGCAGGGTCTCGGCAACCAAGTCCCATCTCCTGCCGGAACTGACCCGCTCGATGATCCATGATCGATCAAGCAGCCTCACATCGCGGCCGTACTTTTGGCTCAGATCATCTTCAATCGAAGCGCGATCCTTGTCGCGAATTGCTTGGTTCGAGATGAAGTAGATGACAGTGTAGGGACGTCCCGTGTCGATGATTTTCTGGACGTCGCTTTGGACCTTGGGCTTCCATGCCTTTTTTGCGCTGATGGCAAATGCCCATCGCTCGGTGCCAGCCCGTTGTGCTTCCGCCTCGTACCAACGCTCCGATATGGCCTCGGATACTGGGTAAGTCTCTGTGTCCACTTTGCTGTCGCCACCACCAGTGGGTCCCGTTTGGGGCAGCAGGTTTGGGCACAGCTCCTTTTCTGCCAGCGCTCGCGCGAAGGTTTCGAATGCAGCCTCTTGCTTGCGTTGGGTCAATGAGTCCAGGTGGTACTCAAACTGTTGACGGTCCATCGAGCCTTCTTCCGTGACCAATGTGTCCGAAAAAAGCTCAGGGCGCCTTGCCCTCATGAAATCGCTATAGCTGACCTGTTTCTGCTCGCTTCTCGTCATGCCATTTCCATTCGACCGCCTGAGTACGCCTTGTTTATAACGCTCATTTTGGGGTTGATCGCGACGCACGGTCGGTTTGAGTATTCAACTTGGCTTGCCAATGAAATGGCTGGCAGTGCGCGGCCTTGATTTCAAGTGACCGGATGAGATTCTGAATGCATGGACACGCACAAGGCATGTCCCTCAACCGTGCAGGAGCCCCCCATGAAATTCACCAAGGCAGAAATCGATGCCCTGATTGCGGCATCCCCTCGTACCACAGCCCCGCTTAACAAACTGGTGCTGTCGGCAGACCATCAGGTGCGCTCAGGCGGCAGCACCAGCAAGATGAGCATCGCCGAGTTGGCCGCGTCCATCCTGGACTGCGGTGTGTTGCAGAATCTGATCGTCGTCAAGGGCCCGCGTGGCCTGTTTGAAGTGTGCGCCGGTGGCCGTCGCCTGGAGTCGCTGAACCTGCTCATGGGCAACGGCGACATCCCCGACAACTACCCCGTGCCCATCCTCATCGTGCCCGCCGACAAGGCGCTGATGGCCAGCCTGTCCGAGAACATCTTCCATGTACCCATGCATGCCGCCGACGAGTACCTGGCTTTCTCGCGCCTGTTGGGCGAGGGCAAATCCGTCGAGACGGTGGCTGCGGCCTTTGGTGTCACGCCCCTGGTGGTCAAGCGCCGCATGAAGCTGGCAAGCGTGTCGCCCAAGCTGATGGACGAGTTCAGGGCGGATGACATCAGCCTGGAATGCCTGATGGTGCTGGCGTCGGTCGATGACCACGAGAAGCAGGAACAAGCCTGGGCTGGCTTGCCCCAATGGAACCGCCGCCCCGACTACTTGCGTCAGTTGCTGACGCAGGGCGACATCGAGTCCGACCGTGACCCGGTGGCGAAGTACGTGACGCTCAAGGCATACGAGAAGGCCGGTGGGGCCACGCGCCGTGACCTGTTCAGCGACGACGACAAGAAGGCTTACTTGCTGGACGCGCCATTGCTGGAACGTCTGGCCATGGAGAAGCTCAACAAGAAGGCCAAGCAGGTGCGTGCCGAGGGCTGGAAATGGGTGGATGTGCGGGTGCGCTATGAACGTGACGAGTACACCGGCCACGTCGAGTTGCGCAAAGTGCGGCGCGAACCCACCGAGCACGAGGCCACTGCGCTGGCGGAACTGGAGGCCGCGATGCAGGCCGTTCAACAGCGTCTGGATGCGCTGGAAGACATGGACGACGATGACGCCGATCAGGGTGATGGCGCGGTGTACCAGGAGCTTGAAAGCGAGCAAGCAGCCTTGCAATTGCGGCTCAAGGCCATCGACGATGAACTGAGCGTGTGGCCCGCCGACCTGATGGCGCAGGCCGGGTGCGTGGTCCACGTAGGGCACAACGGCACGGCCACGGTGAAATGTGGCCTGATCCGCCCGGAGGACCGCAGTGCCGTGGCCCATGTCCTGACACAGGGCGCAGGGCAGGCAGGCGAGGGCGGTGCGCAAGGGGACATGCTGTCCGGCCCACTGGCCAAGGTTCGCCCGGTTCACTCCGACAAGCTGATGCGCCGCCTGACGGCACACCGGGTCGCCGCCGTGCAGGCCGAATTGATTGCGCGCCCGGACGTGGCCTTGGTCGCGCTCACGGCTCAGTTAGCCCAGAAGCTGTTCCTGAGCCGCGACTACCGCTACCACCAGCACCCACAGGTGCTGGATGTCTCGGTCACGGACAGCCAGTCTGCACTGCAGTCCGCAGCCGATGACATCGAGGCCAGCCCGGCATGGCTGCGCATGGAGGCTGAGCGCAGTGCCTGGGCGCAGAAGCTGCCGCAAGATCTGGATACCGTGTTCCCCTGGTTGCTGGCACAAGATCAAGCTACGGTGCTCCAACTGCTGACCGTGGTGGTTGCCTGTTCAGTCACTGGCATTCAGGGCGTGGAGTCACCCACCCAACGCACTGACACGCTGGCACAGGCTTTGGGTCTGGATATGCGCCGCTGGTGGACAGCCAATGGTCCTTCCTACCTGAACCATGTGTCCAAGAGCCGCGTGGTGGACGTGGTCACCGAGGCGGTGGACATCAACGCGGCAGCGCCGCTGGCCGGTATGAAGAAGGATGCCGCCGTGGTGGCCGCTGAGTTGGCCTTGGCGGGCTCCGGTTGGTTGCCTCCATGCTTGAGGGGCCAAGCTGCCTCGGTTGCGACAACAGGCGAAGTTGGGACGGCCAGCCTGGACGATTCCCAGTCTGAGGCCGATGAACTCGCGGAGTCAGCGGCCTGAGGCTCACAGAGCTTTTCCAACCAACCCGGCGCAGGCAAGGGCACTGCGCCGTTGGCGTTTGTCACGACGCCCGCTCTGGCGGTGCGTCGCCCATGCCATCCACATCACGTGATCTTGTACGGCGCTGCACACGTACCGCGCCAAGGTAGGCCCCTGACGCCCGTATGCGCGCATGCCCGGCCAACCTTGACACGGATTGCCTGGCCTGACGGTCCAACTCCGGTGGCACCATCTGCCCTCCACGCACCGGGGGTGGGGTTCCTACAAGGGCCTCATAGTGACCGATCAACACCTCATGGCGCAGGCCATGGGCGGTCACCCCCCGTTCGCGCACGGTGATGCCGAACTTGGTCAACACGTAGTCAAAGTGCCTGAGGTTCTGGCGCAGGTCATGGGCAGGGTTGCCCATGTGCGCATCCTGGCTGCTGACCACGCCCTGCGCGAATGCCACGGCGGCAAGGCGCTCCGGGCTGTCCAGAGGGATGTGGCGCACCCGGCCTCCCTTGCCCTTGATCCTCGCGTACCGATCTGCCGACTTGTCCTCGGGCGGCAGGCCCGTGGACTCGAAGGGCACGATGCTCTCAAATGGCCGAAACAGCACCGATTCCTTGCGCCGCAGGCCCATGGTGCGGATCAGCCGCAACGAGGCCCCCACAAAGCGGTCGTGTTCACAGACCTGGGCAATCACGGTGTCGATGTCCACCCCATGTGCCGACCAACCTTTGTCCCGGCTGGCGTACTCATGGCGCTGGTATTCGTCAACGCTCAAGCCGTAATGGTCTGGTGATCGCACGAAGCCATGTTTGCCCATCCACATGGCCAGCCCGCGCAGAAAGCTCAGGTAGGTCTGGATCGTCGCCGGGGCCAGGTGCTCCTGCTGCCAGACCTGCACCATGGCCCGGATGTGCTTTTGCCCCAGGTTGCGCGGGTCAGGCACCGTCTTGAACCCGGCCTTCGCCTTCAAGTCCCGAAAGAAGCGACGCAGGAACTGGGCGCGCTCCTGCCTTGTCTTGTGTGAGACGGTTTTGGCCATCGAGGTGTGCAGGGTGTTGAACAGTTCGATCAACACCTCCAGCACCTTGAGCGGTGGCGTCTGGCCCGTGGGGTAGTGGGCCAGGATGTCCTGGGGCGACTTGCCCGCCCAGCTTTGACGGCGTGCGGGTTGGTGCTGGCTTGAGCGCCCAGGGCTGGATGCTTCCTGAACCCGGCGCCGTGATGATCTGGGCGTTGTGGATCGAGGGGTGGATGAGTCAGACATGATGTGTGCCCATGGTCAAGGGCCCGCCGCCCGAACAGCGGGTTGATGTTGTGTGAAGTGGTGAGTGAAGGTGGAATCCCATGGAGATCGCCGATGGCGCGGATTCCGTCGCCCCATCGACTCGTGGTCAAGCATCCTGCGCCGCACGCGACCACGACAGGTGCGGCGCCTACCCAAAGGTTTGTCGGTCGGTGTGCCTGCGTTGATGCATCGACACCGGCCAACTCGGTCTTTCTTAAAAACGAAACGGGTGATCCGTCCCAGTCGTGCATTTCTGCAGCCGTGGGGTTGGTGATGCCGGTTTGCCTCTGGGCATGGGCGGCATCGGCGCGGAGGTCTGGCCTCACGCGTCTGTGGTGGATCAGTTCTGGATTCGGAGCGCCATCCACTCGCATGGGTCCACCCCTGACCGAAAGTCCAGGGCGGTGCCGAGTTCATGAGCGTGGTCGCACGGGGAGCCTAAAGAGGCAAACACAGCCGTGCGGTGCGCCGAGGCGCGTGCTCAAGGGATGGCGGGAACAGCGGTTCGGCATCGGGTGCCGACTGCGTGCTCGAAGACCGTGGCGCGTTTCAGGAACGCCCAACTCAGGGAGTTGGCAGGGCCATCGGTGCATGCACTGCGAAGAAAACCTCAGGACCATCACCTCTGGGGCGATGGCGAATTCCGGTTCAAGGACCGGAGCTTGGAGGGCAGGTAACGACTGCGACGCCTTTTGCTCCATCAGGAGCAGAGCCAGGACGGCTCTCGGGAATCTGTAGTGGACTCGCCGGGGGCCCTTAGGTCAAGGACCACAGCCGCAATGGCCCACATAGCCGGGCGTTTGAGCGTGGCGAACTAGGGGCGCGCAACATGCCCTTGAGTCGTGCTTATTTACTGATAGGGCTCAAGCGCCAGGCAGCCCGTGGGCTTGACATCAAAAAATCCTGCCTCTGGTTCCCAACAAAGGTTCTCGATGGGCTGAGATGGACCTCGATGGCGCCTGCCTCGGGCGTGGCGAAAGGGGTTGACGAGTGTCATTCGAATGAGAACGTGGTGACACACGCGACCCCAGAACCCAGAGCGCGAAGGTTTGGCAATAGGCCAATGTCATTGCGACGCATGCAGGCTGACAGTGAATCTGCACCGATGCCGAAATCATGTGTTCTGAGTCGGGGTTTGCCGTGGCGGGATCGTGTCAGCTTGCTGATGCTGATCGCTCATGAACCCACGCCTTGGAGGCTCATCATGGATTTGATCGTCAGAGCGGTGGATGTCGGATCAGGCAACACCAAATACGTCGTTGGCACGGAGGGCACCGAGATCCGCTGCGCCAGTTTTCCTTCCATTGCCTACCCGAGCGCCAGCGAGACTCAGGCCTGGTCGGCATCCGAGCGGCGCAAAACCGTGTCCATCCCCATCGGACACCTGTTCTACGAGGTCGGGCCCGATGTCCACCTGGTGGCCGATTCCGTGCGTGCAACCCAATTGCACGACGAGTACACCGACACGCCCGAGTACATGGCCTTGCTTCGAGGCGCCTTGCATTTGATGAAGCAAAGTCGCATCGACCTCCTGGTGGTGGGCCTGCCAGTGGCCTTGTTGCACCTCAAGAAGGCGGCGCTGGAGAAAGCGATGACGGGAACGCATGACGTTGGGGGTGGCAAGACGGTGACAGTCGTCAAGGCACTCGCTGTGGCGCAGCCTCAAGGGGCGTTGGCTCATTACGCATCGGTGCACAAGAAGATGGCCACCATCGGCAATGAGCAGAGCTTGATCATCGATCCAGGCTCACGAACCTTCGATTGGTTGGTGGCCAGGGGCATGAGGCAGGTGCAGAAGCAAAGCCACTCGTTCAACCGTGGCATGTCGGATGTGCTGCGGCTGATCGCCGCCGAAATCAGCAAGGACATCGGCAGCCCCTATCGCGACCTCGACGCCATCGATCTGGCCTTGCGAACGGGCAAGCAGCCGGTGATTTTCCAGAAGTCCTACGACATCACCAGATTCATGCCCATGGCTGAGGCGGTGGCGCAGCAGGCCGTGTCGGCTATGAAGCAGTACATCGAGTCGCCACACAGCTTGCAGAACATCATCCTTGTTGGCGGCGGTGCCTTCTTGTTCAAGAAGGCGGTGAAGGCGGCGTTCCCGAATCACAAGATCCATGAGGTCAAGGAACCCATGTTCGCCAATGTGCGGGGCTTTCAACTGGCAGGGCAGAACTATGCGCGGACGGTGATGGCCGCATCACGGGCCGATCAAGGTGCGACGCTATTGGGGAGCAAGCAATGAACGGCAACGCCAAGGTCAGTGGGGAACCGATCCGACTGGTGTTTGAATTGGCGCGTGCCGATCACCCCAGGCTGTACGACGATCTGATCCAGTTCCCCAAGGGCACCAAGAGGATCAATCGACTGCGGGTGCTTGCTTACGATGGCTTGCTAATTCAGAGCGGGCACATCGTTTCCATCGTGGCGTCTCGCCCAGGTGGTGATCAGCAAGGGGAGGAGGTAGGTCGCGGGGAACAGATCACCAACGATTTGTTTGGGCCGTCCATCGCGGACTGATCAGAAAGCTGTCGAAGAGGTCCCTCCGGTGGGTGGCACGCAGCGCGTCAGGCGTTCTTCCTGAGGTGGTCGGCGTAGCTTGAAAATGAGGGTCTGCCTTTGCTGGTGTTCAGCTTGGCCAGACTTGTCTTGCTGATCCGCTGCTGAAGGTAGCTACATACCTCGTCGAAACTATCAACAGATAGGAGCCGCCAGGGTGCGCCGAATTTGTGTTCAATGTTCTTGGAAATCACGCTGGGATTGAATGCTGTGGCGCGCCTTGGATCTGAGCCCGCGAACTCGTTGTAGCGGGAGATCAGGTACTGAACGTAGCGGGTGAGTTGCGCATCGGCACCAACAGTGTTTGGCGGTGGCGTGACCGTGACTGATTTGCGTGTGGTCTTGAGAACGACGGTGCCCGCTTGAATCGCTCCAGGGCTGTTGATCGCAACGTTGCCAGAGTTGTTGACCACCTCAATGCGATCCATATGGTTCAGAAGGATCTTGGCATAGACGCCATCAGTCGGTTGCTCGGGCCGACCCGCTGCAGCTTCGTGAACCGACTTCATCTCCCTGAGGACGTCGGCAGAGTAAATGTCTGGCTGGGAATCAATGACTTTGTGGTGAGGGCCACACATCAAAATCAGGTTGTTGAAAGCCTGCCGTTCTTTCTCTGTCTGATCTGGGGCGAACCTCGGCCCGCCGCTTCGCCTTGCGTGGATGTGGCATATCTCGCCGGTGACGACGCCAGTGCCCTCGACCATGGGTAGCGAGCAACCGGGGAAGGCGCACAGGTTGCCAGACAGGGCGAATAAGCGCTTGACGGTTTGTTCGGTGGGCTTGCTCATCGGACACATTGGATCATGCGAGTCTTGGAGCGCTCACTCGCGTCGGGATAATGACTGCCAAGTGGCCGAAGTATCTCTGAAAATTCACTTTGACCGGGCATCAGCACATTCACGCTCAATCCAATATGGAAGAGGATCGCAATCAATGAGCACATGGCAGATTGACCTTAGCGGCTCGGCAAGTAAGGATGCTGGTGCGGATGCGTCTGCTGTGCCGTTGAAGTGGGCGCACGACGCAAAAACTGGTCAGCCGCGCTACATACATGACTCGGACGTCGTCAGTCGGACCGCTGCCTGCATCTGCCCAGCTTGTGATTTGCCTCTCACTCCGGTGATGGCGGGTCAGCCCTTGCGGGTGAGGCCAACGGCTCATTTCCGGCATCCTGATGGTGCGCACAAAGACGACTGTTCAATAGTTGCAGCCCGCGTAGCGGCTACGCGGCACTTGTTGGAGTTGGGGGTGCTGGTGTTGCCTCGGAGACGGATGAGTCGAACGGCACTTGGTTTTCTCGGGCATGGGTATGAGGTCTGGGTGGAACAACCCACCGAGCACATTTCAATCGTTAACGCGACGATGCACGACCACGCCACGGCGCTGCTGACCTTGGATGACGGGCGGCAGTTGCTGGTTGATCTGACGGGGGTGCGCGAGCCTGGGTCTGATGGGCTGGGGCATGCCGTCGCGACTCTTTCGCTCTCAGATCCATCCCTTGCGATGATGGACCCGGAGGAGATCCGCGCGAGACTGCGAATCCTTCCTGATATGCACTGGTGTTCACACTGGAATGACGCCAGTCTGGCTGTTGAAGGTGATGCAGTCGCGGCCAAAGCTGCAAAGGATGCACTCGACAGTTGGGATGCGGCAGACGAAGCTGAATTTCTGGCACGGTTGCCGAAAGACGTGGAGCCAAGCCTCATTCCTGGTTTGAGGCGCGAGACGGTGCTGCACCGCGAGGTGAAAGCCATCCTTGAAAGTGCATCGTCCATTGCAACCCCGGGCCTGGAGGTTGTGGTGGAGCGGGATCCGCCAGATGAGTTCGCCGGAGAGTGGGAGACGGCCAGCATCCGCAAGATGTGGATGACAGGGCCTCGTCAACTCGACTTTGGCGATGTTCGGCTTGAAAAGAAGGTGGCGAGCATCGTTCCCGATGTCATTGCAGATCTGAATCCAGGCAAGGTTCATGGTTGGGGCGGGACCATGACTTGGGTTGCCGGGGACTTCGACGAAGACGAAGAAGACACGTACCCCTTCACTTGGCCTGCAGCCATCCTGGTCGAGGTGACTGTGACGCATGGCATCGACGACGAGAAGTTGCGGCGCATTCGGGATCTGGACATGCCGACACTGGAGATTGACCTCGGAGCGTTGGGCGGAACGGTGACACGCGAGAATTTGCGTGACTTGGTGGTCAACCAGTTGGTCGGGAAGCGGTGGGTGCACCACCCCGTCCTGCGAGCCAAGCAACGGGTGCTTGAATCAGCGGTTGATGAACACCCGGTGACCTTGCGCTACCGCGAGCGACTCTTGGAGTTGCGCCGCCCCGCCTACCTTGCTCAACCCGCAGCGTACTGGGTCGCCAGGTACATCTCTGCGATGACGTCGTTTCACGACGCCAACGTCGCTATCAAGAGGGCAGGGCGAAAGCACGTGGGCAATGGTCCCAAGCCCCAATTCTTGGGCAGCGACAGCGAACTTTGGCAGCAAGTGGAGGAAGCTTCTGAGGCGCTTGCTGCGCATGGATTGCCAGGCGCTCTTGACCGGATGATGGTGGACGAATCCGGGATGGTTGCCCGCATCCTGTCGATCCAGCAGAACCGAGGCGTGGGGTATGACATGAACACTGGTTACCAGGTGCTCAACGCCATCATGCAGAGCGGGCCTGACAACAAGCGTTGGCACACCATCTACACGATGGCTGTGAAGGCATATCGCCTAGAGGCGCATTTCACAAAGGCACAGGCTGATAGCTATGCCAGATGGAGGCAATCCATCATTGATGGGGTTGATCTTCAAGACGTGACTTACCTGCGTCCGAGCACCTACGACAAGGTGCTCGGCGTTTTGTTTCCTGAGATGGCGCGGGGCATTGCGAAGAAATATGGTTTGCAACCGGAGCCTTTGTAAGTGCATCAAGCCACGCGCCGTATAGGTTGCACATTCCAGGGGCGGCCAGTTTCGCAAGCCTCGATGAAGGCCGCCCATTTTTCCAAGGCTTGACGGCGCTCGGGGATCTCCTCGCGCACATCGTAGACAGCCTCCATGCCTTTGAGCGCGTGATTGAGTGCAATCTCGGTGATGTCGTTGGGGATCCCCATGTTTCGCATATGCCCCTTTGCCGTGCTACGGGTGTCGTGAGGGGTAAAGCGCCGCACGTCGATGTCGCCGCGATCAAAGGCCCGGGTGATTGCCGCCCAAAGCGTCGTTTTGCCCACATGAGTGTCACCCACACGTTTGCGGCGTCGATCCGTTCTGGCAGGCAAAACCCAAGGGGAGTCACCGGAGAGGCACTGGAGACTTTTGAACCACTCTGCAACTGTTGGTGTGATGGGGACCAAAAAGCCTGTGCGCGTCTTGACCGATTCGGCTGGCACCCACCAAGTACCAAGTTCGAAGTCGATGTGCTCCCATCTGGCTTTGGCCAGTTCGATAGACCGAACACAGGTGGCCAGCAAGATGCGGAAGGCCAGGCCGTTTTCAACGCCAATGTCGCTGATGTCCTTCAGGAGTGCACGCAGTTCGTCCTCGGTCAGCATCACGCGCTTGCGAATGGGTGGGCGTGCGCCCATCAAAGCAGTGAGGTCAATGCCCACGCATGGGTTCACATTGATCAGGCGCTTGCCACACGCGTGTGCGAAAAGCAATTTCGCTGAGGTGAGCAAGCGTTTGCAGATCGTCCAGGAACGTTTGCTGGACTCAATCACGTGCACGATGTCAGCAGGGGTGACGTGGCGTACTTCCATGGAGCCCAACTTGGGCCCGATGATCTTGTCCAGATCCCACTTTCGGTAGTAGACAGTTCCCTCCGCCAATGGCGGTGTGGTCAGCTTCTTTTCCTTGTAGTCCGAGATCAACTCCCGCACTGTCCAAGCCATCTGGGTCCTCATTTTCAGGACCTTTTTGTCCGCGGCAGGATCTTTGCCTTGGTCTACATCAACGCGTCGCTCACGAGCAAGCTTTCGGGCTGCAGCGAGGGTCAGGTCCGGATAGTTTCCAAGCGTGATTTCTTTGCGGCGCACACCAGAGACTCGGTAGCGCAGAACCCACGTGGCGGTTCCTGCACTCGACAAGGTGAAAGTCAAGCCATCGCCATCAGATCGCGCGATGGCGGCGCCTTTTGCGATCCAGCGTCGAATCTGTACATCGTCCAGCAAATTTCCCCGGCGTGCCATGGCTCGTCCTCCAATGGGTAGCTAGGCGCAATTTTAGTACGCTAGCTACCCAGCTAGCTACCCATTTTTGTTGTGCTTCAGTGAGACGTGATGGGACGCTGTTGGAGGAAAACGCTTTGATGACAATGACTTATGGCCATTGCCTGGGATGTGTTGAACTCCCCTGAAACGCCATTTGAACTCGCAGGTGGCGAGTTTCACGGGGCGGGCAGGTCGAAATGGGGTGGGCGGATCCTAACCCGATGCACTCACTTGCCGCCAACGCATGAGAAAACGCTCAAGCTTTTCACCTCGTGGACGATGACAGCAGTTGGGCTGGTGCGCAGGCCACGTGACACAATGGGCCGCTGCGACCAGGTTTGAAGTTTTCCTGCTGTTGATCCCTTGCACAGTCCCACCCTGCTGATCCTGATGACCATCCTGATGGGCCTGATGTCGCTCGTCATGGCTGCGGTCTGGCGCATCAACCGATTCGTGCCCGGTCTGACCTGGTGGATCCTTGCGCATGGCCTGGGCTTCCTGGCTTGCCTGGAGTTGCTCACCCGAGGGCGTTTGCCCGATGTGGTGTCGGTGGCCTCGGCGCAGGGGTTGTTGCTGGGCATGGGGTACTTCATCTACGTGGGTGCCAGGCGGCACGTGGGTGATCCTCATCCGCCCCACTGGATCGGTGCGCTGATGATCGGCGTCGTCATCTCGGTGGCGGTGTTCCTCACCACGGTGCACCCCGATTTCTCTTCCCGCTTCCTCATCCACAGCTTGGCGCTGGGGGTGCTGTTCGTGTTGACCGCGCAGGCCGTGGCCAAGGGCGGAGCCCGCGAGCACCCGGCGCGTTACCTGCTGGCCACGGTCAGCCTGATGCATGGCCTGTTCATGTTGGGGCGGCCTTGGCTTTTCACCTTTGACCTGGACGGGCCGATGAGCCTGGCGCGGATGACGGCCATCTCGCCATTCATCCTGCTGGAGTCGGCGGTGGCGTTCAATGTGATGGCTTTTTGCGTGCTGCTGCTGGTGGCAGAGCACTCACATGGCGAGTTGCGCAGGTTGGTGGACCGCGACGAGCTGACGGGCGTGCACAGTCGCCGAGCTTTCCTGCATCGCTTGCAGCAACTCAGTGAGGGGGGCGGTCAGCGACCTGCTTTGCCCATCCTGGTGATCGACCTCGATCACTTCAAGCGCATCAACGACACCTGGGGCCACAGCGCAGGCGATGAGGCCTTGCGGCATTTCGTGGAGGTCGCGCAGCGCTGCATGCGTGTTCAAGACACGATGGGGCGCTTGGGCGGCGAGGAGTTCGCCGTGTTGTTGCCTCGCGCCTCGGTGGAGCAGGCGCAGGGGGTGGCCGAACGCCTGCGCGGGCTGCTGGTGGAGCATCCGCTCAGGCTCACCGAAGACAACGTGCGGCTGACGGCCAGCATCGGCGTGACCGTGCTGTTGCCGGGCGAGTCGCCCGAGTTGGCGCTTGGCCGCGCCGATCAGGCCATGTACCAGGCCAAGAGCGAGGGCCGCAACCGCGTGGTGTCGATGCTGGCCCCGCTCGTCACCGAGGTGCGTGTGGCGTGAGGCGCCACACTTGCTCGGCGCGCTCAGTTTGATGCGGCAGCCAGGCGCTTTTTGCGGGCGCGGATGTTGAGGGCTTCGACGACCAGCGAGAAGCTCATCGCGGCGTAGATGTAGCCCTTGGGCACGTGCGCTTCGAAGGCCTCGGCCGTCAGGGCCATGCCGACCATCACCAGGAAGGCCAGTGCCAGCACCTTGACCGACGGGTGGGCGTCGACGAATTCACCGATGGGTTTGGCGGCGAACAGCATCACGCCGACCGAGGTGATGACCGCGGCCACCATGACACCGATCTGGTCGACCATGCCGACGGCGGTGATGACCGAGTCGAGCGAGAAGACGATGTCGATGATGGCGATCTGGCCGATGATCCCCCAGAACAGGCGCGTGCCGGCGGCTTTGACGGTGGCGGGATCGGTCTGAGGCGGGCCGTCCTGTTCGCGGGCTTCGACTTCCACGAAGATCTCATGCGAAGCCTTGTAGAGCAGGAACAGGCCGCCGCCGAGCAGCACCAGGTCGCGCCCGCTGATGCCTTGGCCCAGGAGTTGGAACAGGTCGTCCTTGAGGCCCATGACCCAGCTCAGCGAGAACAGCAGCGCCAGGCGCGAGACCATGGCGAAACCCAGGCCCAGGCGCCGTGCCTTGTCGCGCACGTCGGCGGGCAGGCGCCCCACCAGGATGGAGATGAAGATGATGTTGTCCACGCCCAGGACGATTTCCAGGGCCGTGAGCATCGCAAAAGCGATCCAGATGTTGGGGTCGAGCAGGAAGTCCATGGCTGGGTGTGCGTGGGTTTGAGTGGGGGAGGCGGCCCGAATGTTGGGCAAAACCCAGCATTCTCTGATCAAACGAGGCTCATTGCGCTCGCTGGTTATTTCGAATTTGAGGTGATCAAGATTCGAAAAAACCGAATGATTGGGCGGCGATCGAGTCGGCTGCTGCCTCCGGGCAAGCGCGACTTCAGCGGCGTTGTCGGACCACGAAGTGATAGGCCCAGCCGGCTTCGGCCGTGTGGCTTTCGCGGCTGACCTCATGGAAGGCGTTGCGGTCCCATTGCGGGAAAAAGGTGTCGCCGTCGAAGTCGGCATCGACCTCGGTCAGCACGAGCTCGTCGGCCAGGGGCAGGGCCTGGGCGTAGAGCTCGCCGCCACCGATGACGAAGACCTTGGGCACGTTGGCCGTGGCGGCCAGGGCGCTGGCCAGGTCATGGAAAACCTCGGCACCTTCGGCCTGCCACGCGGTGTTGCGCGTGATGACGATGTTGCGCCGACCCGGCAGCGGTCGGCCGATGGAGTCCCAGGTCTTGCGACCCATGATGACCGGGCAGCCCAGCGTGGTGCGCTTGAAGAACTTCAGGTCTTCGGGCAGGCGCCACAGCAGGGCGTTGTCTTTGCCGATGGCTCCGTTGCGGGCCACGGCGGCGATCAGCGAGAGCGTGCGGTTGTTCAACATCGAAAGCCGTCCTCAGACCGCCACCGGTGCCTTGATGGCCGGGTGGTGTTCGTACTCGAGCACTTCGAAGTCTTCGTACTCGTAGTCGAAGATCGAAGCGGGCTTGCGCTTGATGTTGAGCAGGGGGTAGGGGTGCGGTGTGCGGCTGAGCTGCAGCTCGACCTGCTCGGTGTGGTTCGAGTAGATGTGGCAGTCGCCGCCTGTCCAGACGAAGTCGCCGACGTCGAGGTCGCATTGCTGGGCCAGCATGTGGGTCAGCAGCGCGTAGGACGCGATGTTGAAGGGCACGCCCAGGAAGATGTCGGCGCTGCGCTGGTAGAGCTGGCAGCTGAGCTTGGGGCGGCCGCCATCTTGCGCGGGGGCCACGTAGAACTGGAAGAAGGCGTGGCAAGGCGGCAGCGCCATCTGGTCGATCAGGCCGGGGTTCCAGGCGCTGACGATGATGCGGCGCGAGTCGGGCGAGGTTTTGAGCTGCTTGACGACCTCGGCGATCTGGTCGACATGGGTGCCGTCAGGCTTGGGCCAGTTGCGCCACTGCACGCCATAGACCGGGCCGAGCGAGCCGTCCGCGCGGGCCCATTCGTCCCAGATGGTGACGCCACGCTCTTGCAGCCACTTGACGTTGTCGTCACCACGCAGGAACCACAGCAGCTCGATGATGATGGATTTGAGGTGCACCTTCTTGGTCGTGACCAGCGGGAAGCCTTCGGACAGGTCGAAGCGCATCTGGTGGCCGAAGACGCTGCGCGTGCCGGTGCCGGTGCGGTCGGTCTTGAGCACGCCATGGGTGTGCACGTGGCGCATGAAGTCTTCGTACTGGCTGCGCACGGGGCGCTGAGCGGGGAGGGTGGTCACGTCGAGGTTCTCGAAGGTGGGCGCCGCAAAGGCAACAGCCGGGATTATCCCGGCTGCGGAGGTCGTTGGCTCGGGCCCGGGCCTTCGTTGGATGAAAGCCCGGGGTGTGTGGCCTCAGTTGGCCTGTGCCGGGTCTCGCATGAAGATTTCGACGCGGCGATTCTTGGCGCGGCCTTCGGCCGTGTCGTTGCTGGCCAGGGGCTCGCGCGAACCACGGCCCACCACCTCGATGCGGTTGGCAGCGATGCCACGGTCTTCGAGGAAGTCACGCACGCTCTCGGCGCGTTCGCGCGACAGCGGGTTGTTGATGGCGTCGCTGCCCGTGCTGTCGGTGTGGCCGACCACGCGCACCAGCGTGCCCTGACCACCCGACTTCAGGCCGCTGGCGAAGGCGTCGAGCACGCTGCGCAACTCAGGCTTGAGGGCCGCGCTGCCGGTGGCGAACGAGATGTCGTTGGGGATGTCGAGTTTGAGCTGGTTGTCGTCGGTGCGGCTGACTTCAACGGGGGTGCCTTGCGTGGCGGCTTCCATGGCGCGGCGCTGGTCTTCCATGCGCTTGGACCAAAGGTTGCCAGCCAGGGCCCCGGCTGCGGCGCCAATGGCCGCGCCGCGCACGGTGTTCTTGCCCCCGGTCATGGAGCCGATGGCCGCACCCGCCACGGCACCGATGCCTGCGCCGACGGCCGTGCCCTTTTCTTGTGGGCCCATGGTTTCGCAGCCGGAGGTCAGCAGGGCCACGGCGATGGCGCTGCCAACGATCAGGGTGCGATGCAAGGTGGTTTGCGGGCGGAACATGGTGAGCGAGGTCTGGTGGATCATCTTGTCAACTCCTGTGGGTGCCGGGGTCGGCACAGTTTGCTCAACGCAGCAGGCCGTGCGTCGGATGACCTGCGCAACCTGCGGTGGGCAACGTGTGCTCAGGCGGCTGCCTGGTCGAACTGCATGGCCGCCAGCCGGGCGTACAGGCCGTTTCGCGCCATGAG
Organism: Comamonadaceae bacterium 2PF; assembly: GCA_005502875.1. GTDB lineage: Bacteria > Pseudomonadota > Gammaproteobacteria > Burkholderiales > Burkholderiaceae_C > Aquabacterium. Next base: position 118,763 of record SCMV01000005.1, read on the forward strand.
CTCGGTGTGGGTGCCCGCGTCGATGATGCGGCCGTTGTCCATCACGACGATGCGGTCGGCGTTGACCACGGTGCTCAGCCGGTGGGCGATGACCAGGGTCGTGCGGCCCTTCATGGCCTCTTCGAGCGCGGCCTGCACGGCGCGCTCGCTGTCCGAGTCGAGGGCGCTGGTGGCTTCGTCGAGCAGCAACAACGGGGCGTTTTTCAAGATGGCCCGGGCGATGCTGATGCGTTGTCGCTGGCCACCAGACAGGCGCACGCCTCGCTCGCCCAGGAAGGTGTGGTACCCCTCGGGCAGGCGCTGCAGGAAGTCGTGGGCGTGGGCGGCGCGGGCTGCGGCAAAGACCTCCTCGTCCGAGGCCGATGGGCGCCCGTAGCGGATGTTCTCCATCGCGCTGGTCGAGAAGATGGTGCTGTCCTGGGGGACGATGCCGATGCGCTCGCGCAGCGCGTCCAGCTTGGCTTCGGGCAGCTTGACGCCGTCGATTTCGACGTGCCCGCCTTGTGGGTCGTAGTAGCGCAGCAGCAGCTGGAACACGGTGCTTTTGCCCGCGCCGCTGGGGCCGACCAGGGCCACGGTTTCGCCGGCGGCAACTTGAAGGCTGAAGTCCTCCAGTGCGGGCTGGGCAGGCCTGGAGGGGTAGTGGAACTGCACGCCCGTCAGCTTCACGGTGGAGCCGGCCGTGGTCATCGGCAGCGAGCGAGCTTGCGTGGGCGACTCGATGCGCGAGCGCGCCTGCAGCAGCTCCATCATGCGCTCGGTGGCCCCAGCGGCACGCAGGATGTCACCGTACACCTCGGAGAGCGCAGCAACCGAGCTCAGCAGCAGGATCACGTAGACCACGGTCTGACCCATGTGGCCGGCCGTGATGCGGCCGTCGAGCACGGCTTGGGTGCCCTGATACAGGCCCCACAGCAGGGCCCCGGTGGTGGCGGTGATGATGAAGCCCACCAGCAGGGCGCGTGCGCGGATGCGGCGCTCGCCGGTGCGAAAGGCGTTCTCGTTGGCTTCGCTGAAACGCTGGGCTTCGCGCGACTCGGCGGTGTAGCTTTGCACCACGGGCACGGCGTTGAGCACCTCGGCGGCGATGGCCGAGGAGTCGGCGATGCGGTCCTGGCTGGCGCGCGACAGGCGCCTGACGCGCCGGCCGTAGGCGATGGCGGGCAGCACGATCAGCACGAGGCCGCCCAGAACCTGGGCCATCACCACGGGGTTGGTCACCACCAGCATCGTCAGGGCGCCGATGGCCATGATCACGTTGCGCAGGCCCATGGACACGCTGGTGCCCACCACGGTCTGGATCAAGGTGGTGTCGGCGGTCAGGCGCGAGAGCACCTCGCCGGTTTGTGTGGTCTCGAAGAACTCGGGGCTTTGACGCAGGACGTGGGCGTAAACGGCGCCTTTGATGTCGGACGTGATGCGCTCGCCAAGCCAGGTCACCATGAAGTAGCGAGACGCTGAAAAAACGCCCAGCGCAGCGCCCACCGCGAACAGGGCCAGGAAATGCTGGCGCATCTGCATGACGCGCTCGCCGGGGTCGGGCGAGACGAAGCCTTGGTCGATCAAGGTTCGAAGGGCCAGCGGCAGCACCAGCGTCGTCACGGCCGCCAGCACCAGGAACAGCCCTGCGAGCGCGATGCGGCCTCGGTACGGCATGAGGAAGGGGCGCAGTGAGCCCAGTGGGCGGATGGACTTGCCTGCGGCGGCGGGGCTGGTCGTGGACATGTTGGGTCTGGGCTCGGCGGTGGCCATGCCTGGCGGCGTGCGAAGTTCGCGTGGCCTTGATTATGATGCCTTGACAATATTTGCGTAGGCAAATAAATTTGCCCCCATGAACGCTCAGCGCACCCCTGGTCCGATCTACGACCGGGCCACCTACACCCGCGAGAACAGCATGGGCTACCTCATGCGTCGCATCACTCAGCTGATGGTGGGGCAGGTGGACCGGAGGCTGGGGTGCACGGGGTTGACCCACGCCCAGTGGGCGCCCTTGTTCCTGATCCACCGTGGCGAGGCCAACACCCTTGCTGCGCTCGCGCGTGAGCTGCAGGTGGATGCCGGGGCCTTGACCCGCACGCTCGACCGGCTCGAAGCCAAGGGGCTGTGCCGGCGCGAGCGCTCTGCCGAGGACCGCCGCGTGGTGCACCTGATGCTCACGTCCGAAGGCGAGAAGGCCGCCGAGCCCGTGCCTGGCATCTTGTGCGATGTCTCCAACGCGATGCTGCAGGGCTTTTCGCAAGCCGAGTGGGAGACCTTGATGGGTTTCCTGCAGCGGATCGTGGGCAACGCCGAGGCGCTCAAAGACTGCCCGCAGGGCGAGTGCTCGGGCGAAGGCGCCCCTCCAATCGACGCGAGCTGACGCGCGCCCAGATCGAAAGTCAGCGGGCTGCTGCAGCCCGCAAGAAGGTGTTTCCGATGACGCAGTCCAATCGTTTGCCGCAGGCAGGACCCGTGACCCGAGCGAGTCGACCGATGACCTGGTTCGCAGCCGTGGGGCTGGGGGCCCTGCTTGCTGGTTGTTCGCACCAGGCCATTCAGCCGAAGCTGACCGCGGTGGAGGCCAGCGCCCTGGGCGTGAACCCGAGCGGGCCGCAGCCGGTTTCTGCGCAGTTGCCCGAGTGGTGGAAGGCGTGCGGCGACGCTCAACTCGATGCCCTGATCGATCAGGCGCTGGCGGACAGCCCGACCATCCAGGTGGCTCAGACCCGCCTGCAGCGTGCCCAGGCCCAGGAAATGCTCAGCGGGGGGGCGGACCGGCCGCAATTGCAGCTCACGGGCAAGACCGATCGCCAGCGCTTCACCGAACATGGCTTGTACCCGCCACCCGTGGCCGGCTCGACGCTGACCACGGGCACCTTGCAATTCGAGGGCACCTGGGAGCTGGACCTGTTCGGCAGGCAGCGCGCTGAAATCGAGGCCAGCATCGGTCAGCGCCGCGCCTCCGAGGCCGACCTGCAGGCAGCGCGCCTGCTGCTGTCCTCGCAAGTGGCCCGTCAGTATGTGCAAGTCGGCCGGTTGCAGGCGCAGCGCGAGGTGGCGGTGCGCACGCTGGCTCAGCGAGAGGAGGTCCTGGCGCTGATCCGTCAGCGGGTCGAGGCGGGCCTGGACACCAACGTGGAGCTGCGGCAAGGGCAGGGCGCGGTGCCCGACACGCGCCAGCAGATCGCCGCGCTCGACGAGCAGATCAGCCTGGCTCGACATGCGCTGGCCGTGCTGACCGGGCGCGCACCCAAGTCCCTGGACGATTTGCGCGTTTCGCTTGAGCGCTTGCGCCCGCCCGATGTGCCTCAGAGCCTGCCGCTGGACCTGCTGGCTCGCCGCGCCGACGTGATGGCTGCGCGCTGGCGCGTTGAGTCGGCGCGCGGCATGAGCGACGCAGCGCGCGCGACCTTCTACCCCAACATCGACCTGACGAGCTACGCAGGCTACAACGCCATCGGGCTGAGCCAGGTGCTCCAGGCCAGCAGCCTGCAATGGGGTTTGCTGCCCGCCATCCACCTGCCGATCTTCGACGGTGACAGGCGCCTGGGCAACCTCAGTGCGCGCGTGGCCGACCAGGATGCGGCGGTGGCGACTTACAACCAGACCGTTTTGCAGGCTGTGCAGGAAACGCTCGACCAGGTCGACAGCGTGCGATCGGTGGCCCGCCAGCAAGGCGAGCAGCAGGCTGCGCAAGGCCACATCGAATCGGCCCACGACCTGGCCACGCAACGCTATCGCGCGGGACTGGGTGCCTACCTCACGGTGCTGTCTGCCGAATCTGCCGTGCTGGCTCAGCGCCGGCAGGCCGTTGACCTCCAGGCCCGCGCGCTCGACACCCGCTTTGCCCTGATCCGCGCCGTGGGTGGCGGCTGGCCCTTGGCCTCAGCCACAGCTGCATCGCCCTCTGCTGAATCACCGGTGGTGACGCCTGCTGCGTCGCCCCTCACCCAGAACTCCCCCTCGCAGTCCGGAGACCGTTCATGACCTCGCCCTCGACGACCCCCATGCCAGCGATCCAGCCAGCCGGTGCGCGACGCAAGAAGGCGCTGAGCATCGTGGCGGCCCTGGTGCTGCTCGGCGGCGGCGCCTATGCCGCTTACTACACGCTGGTGGCCAGCCATTACGAGCACACCGACAACGCCTACGTCCAGGCCAACGTCGTGCAGGTCACGCCCCAGGTGGGCGGCACGGTGGTGGCCATTGGTGCCGACGACACCGACCGCGTCAAGGCTGGCCAGGTGCTGGTCAAGCTCGATCAGGCCGACGCCCGCGTGGCGCTGGACCAGGCCGAGGCCCAGCTGGCGCAGACCGTGCGCGAGGTGCGCACCCTGTTCGCCAACAACGGCACGCTGTCGGCACAGGTGCAACTGCGTCAGGCCGATCTCACGCGGGTGCGCAGCGACTTGGCACGTGCCCAGGATGACGTGCAGCGCCGCAGCCCGCTGGTCGCCACCGGTGCCGTCGGCAAAGAAGAGTTTCAGCATGCGCAGGCACAACAGCAGTCTGCGCTCAGTGCGGTGGCCGCAGCCGAGTCGGCGCTCGCCGCTGCCCGCGAGCAACTGGCGTCGAACCAGTCGCTGACCGATGGCACCTCGGTGGCCGAGCACCCGAATGTGGCGCGTGCTGCGGCGCGCGTGCGCGAGGCTTACCTGGCGCTCAAGCGCTCGGCCCTGATCGCACCGGTCGATGGCTTCGTGGCCAAGCGAAGTGTGCAGGTCGGCCAGCGCCTGCAACCTGGCGCGCCGGTGATGTCGCTGGTGACGCTGGAGCAGGCCTGGGTGGACGCCAACTTCAAGGAAAGCCAGCTCAAGCGCATCCGCATCGGCCAGCCGGCCACGCTGACGGCCGACGTCTACGGTCAGAAGGTGGTCTTCCATGGCACGGTGGCGGGCCTGGGAGCGGGCACGGGCGCGGCCTTCGCGCTGCTGCCTGCGCAGAACGCCACGGGCAACTGGATCAAGGTGGTGCAGCGCGTGCCGGTGCGCATCGCGCTCGATGCCAAGGAGGTGGCGACCAACCCCTTGCGCGTGGGCCTGTCGATGCTGGTCGAAGTGGACGTGAGCAAGCAGGACGGCGGCGTGCTGGCGGCCGAGCCGCGTCCGCATGACGTCGCGCACACGGATGTGTTCGATGCCGTGAACAAGGACGCCGATGCCCTGGTCAACCGCATCGTTGATCGCAACCTGGGGCGGGGTGCTCGCGTGAGCGCTGGCACCAACGCGGGCGCCTGACCGATGTCGACCGCCAACCCGGGCGCCGAGGCGGTGCCGTCCGAGGCGCAGCCTGCGTCCGCACCCGCTGCGCAGCCAGTGCCGCATGCGCCGCTGCAAGGCGGCTCGCTGGCGCTGGGCACGCTGGCGTTGTCCCTTGCCACGTTCATGAACGTGCTGGACTCCTCGATCGCCAACGTGTCGCTGCCGGCCATCGCGGGTGACCTGGGCGTGAGCCCGACGCAGGGCACCTGGGTGATCACCAGCTTCGGGGTGGCCAACGCCATCTCGGTGCCGTTGACGGGCTGGCTCACGCAGCGCTTCGGTGCGGTGAGGCTGTTCACCGCCAGCGTGCTGCTGTTCGTGCTGGCGTCGTGGTTGTGCGGCCTGGCCGGCTCATTGGAGGCCTTGATCGGCTACCGCGTGCTGCAGGGCCTGGTGGCCGGGCCGATGATCCCGCTGTCGCAGACCTTGCTGCTGTCGAGCTACCCGCCGGCCAAGGCGGGGACGGCCTTGGCGATGTGGGCCATCACGACGCTGGTCGCGCCTGTGACCGGGCCTTTGCTGGGGGGCTGGATCACCGACAACGTCAGCTGGCCCTGGATCTTCTACATCAACGTGCCGGTGGGGCTGGCGGCCGCCGCCGTGACCTGGCGCATCTATGCCAAACGCGAGACGCCCATCAAGGTGCTGCCCATCGACAAGGTGGGGCTGGCGCTGCTGGTGCTGTGGGTGGGCGCGCTGCAGATCATGCTCGACAAGGGCAAGGAGCTGGACTGGTTCGAGAGCGGCGAGATCGTGGCGCTGGGCGTGGTGGCGCTGGTGGGCTTCGTCGTCTTCCTGATCTGGGAGCTCAACGAAGAGCACCCGGTGGTGGAGCTGCGCCTGTTCGCCTCGCGCAACTTCCTGTTCGGGGTGCTGACGCTGTCCATTGGCTACGGGCTGTTCTTTGGCAACGTGGTGCTGCTGCCTTTGTGGCTGCAGCAGCACATGGGCTACACCGCTTCGGTGGCGGGCATGGCGGTGGCGCCGGTGGGCCTGCTGGCCATCTTGCTGTCGCCCATCGTGGGCAAGAACGTGACCAGGGTGGACCCGCGCCTGCTGGCCACCGTGGCCTTCCTGTTTTTCGCGCTGGTGTTGTGGATGCGCTCGAGCTTCACGGTGCAGGCCGACTTCACGACCATCATGATCCCCACCATCTTGCAGGGTGGCGCGATCGCGTTCTTCTTCATCCCCTTGAGCGCCATCACGCTGGCGGGGCTGACGCCGGATCGCATCCCGTCGGCATCGGGCTTGAGCAATTTCGTGCGCATCACGGCGGGGGCGATGGGCACGTCGGTGGTCACCACGCTGTGGGATAGCCGCGCGACGATGCACCATGCGCACATGGTCGAGCACATCAGCGCCACCGACCCGGGCGCGGTCGAGGCGTTCTCGGTCTTGCAGTCGGCGGGGCTGTCCATGCAGCAGGCCGCTGCACAGGTCAACCGGTTGATCGATCAGCAGGCGTTCACGCGGGCGGCCGACGATGTCTTCCTGGCCTCGGCCGTTTTGTTCCTGCTGCTGATCCCGCTGATCTGGCTGGCCAAGGTCAAGAAGGGCGCCACGGCCGTGGATGGCGGGGCGCACTGAGCCCCACATCAAGGCAGCCCGGGGCCTGCTTCAAGCCGGCACGCGGTAGTGCGCCTCGCTCATGAGGTCGATGCCGCACACCAGGTTTTCAGCCCAGGCGATGAACTGCGGCACGGCATCGCCCACCAGCGGCGAGCCGTGTTGCGGCACGATCATGTCGATCTTGAGTTCGCGCACCATGCGCGCCCAGCAGCGCAGCACCTTGTTGGAGACCATGTAGCGCCGGTGAAAGCCCTCCATGCCGCGCGGCAGTGGGTTCAGCGTCGCGATGGGCTTGAGCGCTTCTTCGCCCGGCACCAGTGACACGCCCAAGTCGCCCGAGAACAGGATGCGCGCCGTCGGGTCGTAGAACTGGAAGTTGCCCTCGGCGTGCATGAAGTGCGCGGGCAGGGCGATGAGCTCGCGCCGGCCCACCGTGATGCGCATGCCGCCGTCGGGGATGCCGACCACGCGCCCCGTGGTTTTGCCAGGCTTGCAAAAGTGGGGTACGAACCGCTCCCACAAGGTCGAGACGTAGAGCTTGGCGTCGGGTGTGGCGGTCATCCAGCGGTCGAGCGAGGCGATGATGTCCGGGTCGGCGTGCGAAGCCAGGATGGCCGAGAGCTTGGAGGGTGGGAAGTGGCGCGTCATGCCCAGGTAGAGCTCGCTGTAAGCCAGGTTGCCGCCCGGGTCGATGATGGCGCCGTGGTCGCCATCGACGATGAGGAACTGGTTGGCCTGGACAGCCTCGCCACCTTCGTCACCCAGGTTGGAGAACATCAGGCAGGCGTGGTCGCCCTGGCGGAAAAGCTCTTGCGGCATGGGTGTCCCTTGGTCTGGGCTGGCTCAACGGGGCCAACGTGGATGGGGACTGTAGGCAGCCCGGCCGTGCAAGGCCTTAACTCAGATCAAGCCTGCTGCGAGCTGGCCTCGGTTGGCGCGACGGCGTCAAGCGCGTGCCGTGAAGATGCCACACGCGGCATCGGCCAAAGCTTGCGCGTCGCGGCCATCGTCGCAGGCCAGCACGTGTCGGTGCGGCATGCTGCGCAGCCAGGTCACCTGGCGCTTGGCCAGTTGGCGCGTGGCGGCGATGCCGCGCTGTGTGACCCCGTGGAGCACCTTGGGGTCGGCCAGTTTCAGGCCCTCATCCAAGGCCTCCCACACCTGGCGATAGCCCACGCAGCGGATCGACGGCAGGTCGGCATCGAGGTCACCGCGTGCGCGCAGGCGCCTGACCTCGTCGATGAAACCTTGCGCCATCATCAGCTCGAAGCGAAGGGACACGCGGCGATGCAGCCAGGCTCGGTCTGCGGGTTCGAGCGAAACCAGGGTCGCGCTGACGCGAGGCGGTGCATCGGTTTGCTTGCTGTGGAAATGCGACAGCGGCTGCCCGGTGCCATGGAAGACCTCCAGCGCCCGCTGGATGCGCTGCGTGTCACCTGGCGCCAGGCGTGCGGCGGTGACGGGGTCCACCTGCTGCAACTCGGCGTGCAGGGCCACGCTGCCTTGTGTCTTCATGCGCGCGTCAAGTTCGGCTCGCACCTCGGGCGCGATGGCCGGCATGTCGTCCATGCCCTCGAGCAGGGCCTTGAGATAGAGCATGGTGCCGCCCACCAGCAGGGGCCTGCCGCCGCGTGACCGGATGCCGGCGATGGCCTCGGTGGCGTCGGCCACGAAGCGAGCGGCGCTGTAGCGCTCAAGCGGGTCGACGATGTCGATGAGGTGGTGGGGCACCTGCGCCAGTTCTTCGGCGGTGGGTTTGGCGGTGCCGATGTCCATGCCTCGGTAGATCAAGGCCGAGTCGATGCTGACGATTTCGATCGGACGGCCGCCATGCTGGCGCTCAGCCATGGCCAGCGCGACGGCTGTTTTGCCGCATGCCGTGGGGCCTGTGAGCACCCACAGCGGCTCGTCGGGCTGGGCGTGGTCGGGCGAGGTGGCGTGCATGGCGATCTGTGGTGAGCGGGTGGTGTTGCGTGACGTGTGCGGTGACTGGCCGGGTGACAGGTGCTCAGGCCGCATGCGGCGCCAGGCCATGCCGTTGCACCCGCCTCAAGGCGGTCCACGCGGTGAGGGCGCCACCCATGGCCATGCCCAGGGTCATCGGGTGCAGGGTGCCAGCCCAGCCTGGCAGCGAAGTCCACCAAGACAGCGCAGCACCCACGACGAAAGCCGTGGTTGCCAGCACGAAGCCGGAAAAAGCCGACGCGGCGCCCGCCTGTGTCGGGAAGGCCGCGACCACACCGGTCTGGCCGCAAGGCTGGTGGATGCCGTGGGCGAAGGCGTAGAGCCACAGGCCAGGCAGCAAGGCGCCCGGGTGCACCGGGTGCACCTCAGCCAGGTTGCTGGCCTGCCAGGCCGACACCAGGGCCATCCAAAGCCCCCCGCCCAGCGAGCACCAGCCTGCCAGCCGCACCGTGCCCAGCAGGCCGTGGCGAGGCAGCCAGCGCCGACAAAACAGCGTGCCCACCAGGTAGGACAGCGAGAGCGTGGCCATGGTGGCACCAAAGGCTGTGCGGCTGACGTGCATCAGCTCAATGAAGACGAAAGGCGAAAGCGCCAGGTAGACGTACAGGCCACCGTAGGTGCTCGAGGTCAACAGCGCGTGCGCGCGGAACGTCGGGTGGCGAGAGATGCCCATCCATTGCTGAAGCATCGAGCCCCAGTCCAGGCGCTGCTGGCGCCGATCTTCGGGCAAGGTCTCTGGCAAGTGTCGCCACACGAAGGCCCAGATCAGCCCGCCGAAAATGATCAGCAAAGCCATGGTGGCGCGCCAGCCTCCATGCGTGGCCGCCAGCCCGCCGAGCACCGGGCCAAACAAGGCCAGGATGCCCAGTCCTGTCATGCCACGGGCCATGGCGCGCGCGCCGGCTTCGGGCGCATAGAGGTCGCGCACCATCGCGCGGCCACACACCACGGCGGCCGACAAGCTCGCACCCTGAGCGATGCGAGCCAGCAGCATCGTCTCGAGGTTGACAGCCAGGGCCGCGCCCACGCTGGCCAACGTGTACAGGCCCAGGCCCCAACGCAGCACCGGCTGGCGCCCGAATCGATCGGAAATCGGCCCCCACACCAGTTGCCCGATGCCGAACGCCAGGATCAGCACCGACAAGGTCCACTGTGCCGAAGCCGGGCTCAGGCCCAGCCCCTGCTGCAGTTGCGGCAGGGCAGGCAGGTAGAGGTCCGTGGTCAGCGGCTGCAAGCCCGTGAGCAGGCCCAGGGCCGTGACAACAACCCAGGCGGGGATGGGCTGGTTGCCGGTGGATGCTGTGGCGGGCGTGGAAGGGGCTGCGGACATGGGCCGCTTCAGAAACGCTCTTCCGGGCGCAGGAAGCGCCATTGCCCGGCCGGCAGCTTGCCCAGCACGACGCGGCCCATGCGCACGCGCTTGAGGCCCACCACCTTGAGCCCGACGAGCTCGCACATGCGGCGGATCTGGCGCTTGCGGCCTTCGCGCAGCACCACGCGCAACTGCTGCTCGTTCTGCCACGACACCTGCGCGTGCTTGAGTTGCTTGCCATCGAGCTCCAGGCCGTGGCGCATCAGCGCGATGGCCTCTTCCGGCGTGACGGCCTGGACGTTCTCGGCCTCGGGCTGCTCCACGCTTTGCACGCGCACCAGGTACTCCTTCTCGACGCCGGAGTCTTCGCCGATCAGGGCCTTGGCGATGCGACCGTCCTGCGTCAGCACCAGCAGGCCGGTCGAGTCGATGTCCAGTCGCCCAGCTGGGGCCAGGTTGCGCAGGTGCGACCGGTTGAGCTTGATCGGCAGCTTGTCGTCTGGCCAGCGGTTGTCCGGCGTGATCAAGGTGATGGCTGGCTCGTGGCCGTCTTCGGCCTGAGCGCTGACGTAGCCGATGGGCTTGTGCAGCAAGATGGTGACGCGCTGGGCCTGTTGCTGGTGCGCCTGCGGGTCGATGTCGATGGTGACGTCGGGCAAGACGCGCAAGCCAAGCTCGGCGATGACCTCGCCATTGACGCGCACCCAGCCGGCCGCGATCCACTCATCGGCCTCGCGGCGAGAAGCCATGCCGCGCTCGCTCATCAGCTTGGACAGGCGCATGCGGCCATCGTCTTCGACGGGGCGCTGGAAGGCCGGCTGACGCGGCTCCATGGGGGCCTCGCTGGCCCGGGGATCAGGTTGGAAGCGCTGGCGCTCATGGTGCGCCGAGGTGTCGTGGCGGTGGTCGGGGCGTGCGGTTGGTCGGCCATCAGGTCGGCGATCAGGGCGACCATCAGCGCGACCATCAGGGCGAGGCCCTCGAGATGGGCGCTCGTCGCGGCGTGGGCCATCGCCACGCGGACCAGGGCCGGCACGGCGGTCATCAGGGTGGCGAGAGATGGGGCCATCCTGGCGCGGATGAGGTCGGCGATCCCCGCGCGCTTCGCGCTCGGCGCGTTCAACGCGGGCCTGCTCTGCCTCGGTCGCGGTCATGCGCTTGCGTGGCGCGCTGCCGGAGCCGCGCACAGGCGGCTTGTGTGCACTGGGGGCGTCGCCCGTGGCGGCGGGGCGCGACAGGCTGATCTTCTTGCGTTCGGTCATCGGGGTCTCAGCGGCCGCGCAAAAAGAGCGCGTCCAGGTCCTTCAAGGTGAGCTGGCGCCAGGTGGGGCGGCCGTGGTTGCACTGGTCTGCGCGTTCGGTGGCTTCCATGTCACGCAGCAGGGCGTTCATTTCGGGCAGGGTCAGGCGGCGGTTGGCTCGCACGGCGCCATGGCAGGCCATGGTGGCCAGCAGTTCGTGTTGGGCGCGTTGCAGCACGTCGCTGGCATCGACCTGGGCCAGGTCGGCCAGCACCGAGCGGGTCAGCTCGACGCCATCGGCCTGCACCAGCGCCGTGGGCAGGGCTCGCACCGCCAGTTTGCCCGGGCCGATCAGGCCGACGTCCAGCCCAAGCTGCAACAGCGTTTCATGGTGACCCTCGACCGTCGCGCACTCTTGCGGCGTGGCGGCGAAAGTCTGGGGCAGCAACAGGGGTTGGCTCGCCAGGCGGTCGGCAGACAGCTGGGCTTTGAGCCGCTCGTAGACCACGCGCTCGTGGGCGGCGTGCATGTCCACGATGATCAGGCCCTGGGCGTTTTCAGCCAGCACGTAGATGCCGCCGATCTGGGCAATGGCTCGGCCCAGCGGCCATTCGTGATCGGGGAGCGAGGTGTCAGGCGCCCCGCGAGACAGCGACGAGGAGGCAGTTGCATTGGCCGAGATCGAGTCGGAGGAGGCCGCGGCGAACGAAGCGCTCGCGGCGGTTGACCCTGCCAACAGGCCCTCGTCGGCCTGGCGCACGACGCGAGGCAGGTTCAGTCCGGCGAACGCGTCCACCGATCCACCGGTTTGCACGGAAGTCGGTTGCACCGAGGCGCCATCCGTTGGCCAACCCGCCCAACGGCGCTCGGTCGCACCGTCGGCAGCCTGCCAGGGCAGGGCGTCCTGGCGGCTCGAGAGCAGGGGCGCAGGTGTGAGCTGGGTGCCGTCGGAGGTGCCAGCTGACCCCGACGCAGGCGTCGAGCCTTGCAAGCTGACAAGGTCAGCGCTGTCCGCCTGCGCGCTGCCTTGCGCGGCAGCTTGTGCCCGGGACAAGGCCAGCGCTTTTTCGACCGCCTTGCGCACGCCCTGGTGCACCTCGCGCGAATCGCGAAAACGGACCTCGATCTTGGTCGGGTGCACGTTGACGTCCACGCGCTCGGGGTCGATCTCGATGAAGAGCACGTAGGTGGGCTGACGGCTGCCGTGCAGCACGTCTTCGTAGGCCGAGCGGATGCCGTGGGCGATCAGCTTGTCTCGCACATAGCGGCCGTTGACGTAGCAGTACTGCCAGTCGGCGCGCGAGCGGGCGGCGTCGGGCAGGCCGGTGCGACCGAAAACGCGCATCGGGCCGATCTGAAGCTCGACCTCGCGGCTGCCTTCGACGAAGGTGTCGCCCAGGATGTCGTGCACGCGCTGCTGCAACGAGCCCGGGCGCAGTTGCTCGACCAGCTTGCCTTCGTGCCAGACGCTGAAGCCGACGTCCGGCCTCGCCAGCGCATGGCGGCGCACCGACTCCAGGCAATGCGCCAGCTCGGTGGCGTCGGACTTGAGGAACTTGCGGCGTGCCGGCGTGCTGAAGAACAGCTCGCGCACCTCGACGCTGGTGCCGACGGCGCGCGCAGCCGGGCTGAGCTCGCCAGAGCGGGCGTCCAGGCGGTGGGCGTGCGCATCTGCCGCCGTTCGGCTGGCGATCGACGACTCGGACACCGAGGCGATGGCGGCCAGCGCTTCGCCACGAAAGCCCATGGTGGCCACGTGCTCCAGGTCGTGCAGCGAGCGGATCTTGCTGGTGGCGTGGCGCTGCAATGCCAGGGGCAGCTCGGCCACGGGGATGCCGCAGCCATCGTCTTCGACCAGGATCTGCCGCACACCGCCGCCCATCAGCTTGACGGTGACCTGGGTGGCGCCAGCGTCCAGGGCGTTGTCGACCAGCTCGCGCACCACGGATGCCGGGCGCTCGACCACCTCGCCGGCCGCGATCTGGCTGACCAGCTCGTCGGGCAGGGCCTGGATGGTGCGCCTGGGTGTGTTCCCCCCCGGATCGGGCGTGTTGGCGGCCTCTGGAGGGAACCCGCCGGAGCGGAGGGGGTCTGCTGTCATGACATGATTGTAAAAGGGCGCTGCCCGCAGCGGCCGGTGCGCTGGCGGTCTCCCTGCCTCGCTGGCTGCTTTCTTTTTTCTGCTTCGACGCCTTTTTTGTCGCCTGTTCGGGCGCCCGCCATGGAAATCGTCACCTTCCTCATCGACTTCATCCTGCACATCGACAAGCACCTCAAGGAGTTCGTCGATGCCTACGGCACGCTGGTCTACGCGCTGCTTTTTCTGATCGTGTTCGTCGAGACCGGGTTGGTGGTCATGCCCTTCCTGCCGGGTGATTCGCTGCTGTTCATGGTCGGCACGCTGGCCGCTGCGGACGCCATGAGCCTGCCGGTCGCCATCGGCATCTTGCTGGTGGCCGCCATCGCGGGCGACCAGCTCAACTACAGCATCGGGCGCTACTTCGGGCCCAAGGTCTTTCAGTGGGAAGACTCCCGCTTCTTCAACCGCAAGGCCTTTGACGCGGCCCATGCTTTCTACGAGAAGCACGGCGGCGTCACCATCATCCTGGCTCGCTTCATGCCCTTCATCCGCACCTTCGCGCCCTTCGTGGCCGGCGTGGCCGAGATGGATCGGGCCAAGTTCACCGCCTACAACGTGGTGGGCGCGGTGATCTGGGTGGTGGGGCTGTGCGTGGCCGGTTACCTCTTCGGCAACATCCCCTTCGTGCAGCAGCACCTCAGCAAGATCATCCTGGCGATGATCATCGTGCCGGGCCTGATCGCCCTGTACGGCGGCTGGCGCGCGGCTCGGGCCGACAAGCAAGCCACCAGCGCAGCCTGAGTGGCGCGGTTCGCGGGCGCGCCGATCGGCCGCTCGCTGCCCGACTTTGCAAGCCCCTGCGCTGGGCCGCTCTCAGGTCACAGCGCTCGGTTGCGTGCCAACGGTGGGTTGCGCTCGAAGTAACGCTTGATGCCCGACATCAGTGCATCGGCCAGCTTGCTTTGGTAGTCGTCGTCGCGCAGCTTGGACTCTTCATCCGGGTTCGAGATGAAGCCCGTTTCCACCAGGATGGACGGGATGTCCGGGGCTTTGAGCACCGCAAAGCCGGCCTGCTCGACCCGGGGCTTGTGCAGCTTGCCGACCTTGCCCAGGTGCGACAGCACCGCCTGACCCAGCTTGAGGCTGTCCTTGATCTGCGCGGTGGTGGACATGTCCAGCAGCGCGTGCATGACCGACGAGTCCTTGGCCTTGATGTTGACGCCGCCCACCATGTCGGAGGCGTTCTCGCGTTTGGCCATCCAGCGCGCGGCCGCGCTCGTGGCGCCCTTGTCGGACAAGGCAAAGATCGAGGCGCCCCGCGCCTGCGGGTTCATGAAGGCGTCGGCGTGGATGGAGACGAACAGATCGGCTTGCACGCGCCTGGCCTTGCCGACGCGGTCCTTGAGCGGCACAAAGTAGTCGGACTCGCGCGTGAGCATGGCGCGCATCCCGGGTTGGGCGTTGATGCGCGCGCGCAGTTTTTGCGCGATCGACAGCACCACGTCCTTTTCGTACAGGCCGCTCGGGCCGATGGCGCCTGGGTCCTCGCCGCCGTGCCCCGCGTCGATGGCCACGATGATCAGCCGCTGCGTTGACGCCGGGCGATCGGGGGCCTCCTTGCCCCGCTCGGATGTTCGGTCTGGCGAGGGCAAAGGTGGGCGGCTGGAAGCCCCAGGGGCTTGGGCCTGGCGCTCCGCTGGTGTGCCGGCTTTGCCTGGCAGGCTGCCGATGAACTCCCCCAGGGCATCGTTCATGGATTCGGCCGCCTGCTCGGAGAACGAGCCGCCTGGACCGCCTGCCTGCGCACCAGCCTGACCCGCAGGGGCGGAAGACGCGGCAGCCGCGCCGCCCGTGCTGGCCGCGCTGGCGGACAAGCCGCTGCCTGCCGGGGCGCTGCTGGCGGGGGCCGAGGCCGCCTGCAGCGCCAGCCGCGGGTCAATGGCCTGCTTGGGGTAGAGGTCGAACACCAGGCGGTGCTGGTAGGCCGCAACGGGGGGCAAACCGAAGACCTGTGGTTTGATGGCCTGCTTGAGGTCGATGACCAAGCGCACCACCTTGGGCCGGTTCTGGCCCACGCGAACGCCGGCGATGTACGGGTCGTCCGCGCGCACCTTTCGCACCAGCTCCTTGATCTGCGGGCTGAGTTCCAGGCCATCGATGTCGATGACCAGTCGGTTCGGGCCGTCCACGGCGAAGAAGGTGGCGTTGAGCGCCGTGTCCGATTCCAGGGTGACCCGGGTGTAGGCCTCGGCGGGCCACAGGCGCACGGCCACCAGTTGGGCGCCCCAGGCCAGCTCGACCGGACCCAGCACCAGCAAGGCGGTGCCGCCCAGGGCCTGCTTGAGCAGTTGACGACGGGGGTTGTGCGTGTCAGCCATGCGTGGCCTCGCCTTCCTCGGCCATGGCGCTGAGCGTGGTGCCGCCAGCGGTGGTGCACGCCTGCAGTCGCACCCGGCGGCGCTGCTCGTCCAGCGGCTCGATCAGCAGCCGCAGGTCGGGGCAGGGCAGCAGGCCGGCGGCCTTGTCCGGCCATTCGACCAGCTTGAGCCCGGCGGCGCCAAACAGGTCCCGAAAGCCGGCGTCCTCCCACTCCTGTGGGTCGTTGAACCGGTAGAAGTCGAAGTGATGGATGTCGATGCCCGGCACCTGATGCGGCTCGACCACGGCGTAGCTCGGGCTTTTGATGCGCCCCTGCACCCCCAGCGCTCGCAGCAGGTGGCGCGTGAACGTGGTCTTGCCTGCGCCCAGCGTGCCGTGCAACTCGATCACCCGGCTGCCACCTTGGCGCAAAGCCGGAGCCAGCGCCAAAGCCAGCCGTTCGGCCAGCGCGCTGCAGCCGGCCTCATCGGGCCAGGTGTCTTCGAGCGTCGCGGTCGCCGGATGGCTTGCTAGGATGGACGGATGCGTCATGAACTTCGACCCGACTCGGCCCAATGGGGCGTCCGGCAGGGCTGCGGACAGGAGACCGAGTTGCTGGCGCAGTTGCGCCAATGGGCCACGGAGCTGGGATTTTCTCAGATTGGCGTAGCCGATGTCGACTTGTCAAGTGCCGAGCCGCGTTTGATGGACTGGCTGGCGCGTGGTTTCCACGGGGACATGCACTACATGGCCTCGCACGGGCTCAAGCGGGCGAGGCCTGCCGAGCTGGTGCCTGGCACCGTGCGCGTCATCACCGCGCGCATGGACTACCTGCCCGACAGCTTGCCCAGGAACGACCCCGAGGGCTGGCAAACCATCGAGTGGCAACGGCTGTCATCGCCCGGCGCGGCCAACTTGTCGGTCTACGCCCGTGGGCGGGACTATCACAAGGTCTTGCGCGCTCGCCTGCAGAAGCTGGCCGACCGCCTGAGCGAGCGCATCGGCCCCTTTGGTCACCGTGTGTTCACCGATTCGGCGCCCGTGCTGGAGGTGGAGCTGGCCAGCCGCAGTGGCATCGGTTGGCGGGGCAAGCACACGCTGCTGCTCTCGCGCGAGGCGGGCTCGATGTTCTTCCTGGGGGAGATCTACGTCGATGTGGCCTTGCCGTTGACGCCACCCGAGCCCACGCGCTGTGGCACCTGCCAGGCCTGCATCGAGGTCTGCCCGACGCAGGCGATCGTCGAGGAGGGCCTGGTCGATGCGCGACGCTGCATTTCCTACCTCACGATCGAGCAGGGGGGCGCGATCCCGCACGAGTTCCGCCCGCTGGTGGGCAACCGCATCTACGGCTGCGACGATTGCCAGCTGACTTGCCCCTGGAACAAGTTCGCGCGCCGCGCCGTGGTGCCTGATTTCGATGTGCGACCGGGCCTGGCCGACCCGACCTTGCTGCAGCTGTGGCGCTGGGACGAGCCCACCTTCCTCAAGCAGACGGAGGGCAGCGCCATCCGGCGCATCGGGTTTGCGCGTTGGCAGCGCAACATCGCGGTGGCCATCGGCAACACGCTGGCGGGGAGGCTGCACGGCCAAGGGGCCGCGTGCCCACCTGCGTTGCGGGATGAATTGCTGCAGGCTTTGAGCGACTGGCAGCAGCGGCCGCCAGAGCTGGGTGAGCACCAGGCGCTGGTGGCCGAGCATGTCGCCTGGGCGCTGGCGCAGGCCGACGACCTTGCGCGCTGATCAGCCGTTGACCAGCACCAGCTTGCCGCGCACCTGGCGCGAGCCCATCAGCGTGAAGGCTTCTTTGAGCTGCGACATCGGCAGCTTGTGCTCGACCACTGGCTTGATCTTGCCTTCCATGTACCAGGCGGCCAGCTGCATCAGGCAGGCGGCGTTGTTCTGCGGCTCGCGCTTGGCGAACTCGCCCCAGAACACACCCAGCACCGAAGCGCCCTTGAGCAGCGCCAGGTTCAGCGGCAGGTTGGGGATGGCGCCATTGGCGAAGCCGACCACCAGGTGGCGACCGCGCCAGGCGATGGAGCGGAAAGCCTGTTCGGTCAGCTCGCCACCCACCGGGTCGTAGACCACGTCCGGGCCCTTGCCTTCGGTCAGCGTCTTGAGCTCGTCGCGCAGGTTCTGCGTGCTGTAGTTGATGGTGGCGTCGGCGCCCAGCTCCTTGCACAGCGCACACTTCTCGTCCGACGATGCCGCGGCGATCACCTTGGCGCCAGCGGCCTTGGCGATCTGGATGGCGGCCGTGCCCACGCCACCGGCGGCGCCCAGCACCAGCACGGTCTCACCGGCCTTGAGCGAGGCGCGGTCCATCAGCGCGTGGTAGGTGGTGCCGTAGGTGCACAGGAAGGCGGCGGCGTCTTCGAACGAAAAGACGGGCGGCAGGGGCATCAACATGGCGGCGGGGGCCACCACGTGCGTGCCGAAGCCGCCGGTGCCGGCGAAGCCCGCTACCTGCGTGCCCACGCTCAGGTGCTTGACGCCTTCGCCCACGGCTTCGACCACGCCAGCGAACTCGGCGCCGGGCACGAAGGGCAGGGGCGGCTTCATCTGGTACTTGCCCTGCACGATCAGCAGGTCGGGGAAGTTCAGGCTGGCGGCCTTGATGGCCACGCGCACCTCGCCCTTGCCCGGCTCGGGCGTCGGGGCTTGTTTCCAGGTCAGGGCCTCGGGGCCATCCAGGGTTTCGCAGAACCAGGCTTGCATCGCGGGTGTCTCCTCGTGGTGATGCGTCAGGGTGCGCTTGTTGCGCGTTTCATTCGGGTGCGGAGAGGGGGCTCACAGCGCCCGGGTGTTGAATGTGTCGCACTGGGCCATGTCGCCCGACTCGAAGCCTCGCTTGAACCAGCGCATGCGCTGGGCGCTGCTGCCGTGGGTGAAGCTCTCGGGCACGACCTCGCGGCCAGAGCCGCGCTGCAAGGCGTCATCACCGATCTGCGAGGCAGCGTTCATGGCCTCTTCCAGGTCGCCCGACTCCATCAACCCCTTGCTCTGCTCGGTGTCGTGCGCCCAGATGCCGGCGTAGCAGTCGGCCTGCAGCTCCAGGCGCACGCTCAGGGCGTTGTACTCGGCCTGGCTGACGCGGCTTCGCGCCTGGTCGAGCTTCGCGGTGGCGCCGGTGAGGTTCTGGATGTGGTGACCCACCTCGTGGGCGATGACGTAGGCCTGCGCGAAGTCACCTGGCGCGCCCAGGCGGTTTTTCAAGGTGTCGTAGAAGTCGAGGTCGATGTAGACGCGCTGGTCGGCCGGGCAGTAGAAAGGGCCCATGGCCGCTTCACCCTGGCCGCAGGCGGTGGGGGTGCTGCCGCGAAACAGGGTCAGGCGGGGTTCCTTGTATGGCGCACCTTGAGCCTGGAACTGACCGCGCCAGACGTCCTCGGTCGTGGCCAGCACCTGGCGCACGAAGCGCGAACCGGCATCCTGAGCGGGCTCAGCGCTGGGTTCGGGTCGTTGCACGTCGCCGCTGGCCTGGTCGGTTTGGCCTTGCATGCCACCGAGCAGGTTGAGCACCGTCATGGGGTTGACGCCCAGGAAGTAACTGGCCACCAGCGCGATGGCCACGGTGCCCAGGCCGAGCCTGCCACCTGGCAGCGGCAGGCGGGGCCCTCGGCCACCGCCCGACTCGCGCACGTCATCGACGTTTTCGCTCTCGCGTTGTCCATCCAGTTTCATGCGAACTCCCCGGGCCTCGGTGGCGGTGTGACGCGAAGGATGTTAGCAGCGCACCGTTTTCGTTCCCGAACGCTCGCGCCACGTCAGCGGGCAGGACATGGCCGATTCAAACACGTGGGCGAGCGCCGTCAGCCCGATAGAATCTCCGCTCATGCAAGAGACCCCCGTCGCCCAAGCAGCCCAGCTGCCCGTTGTCATCATCGGTGCTGGCCTGGCCGGCCTGACCGTGGCCTTGAACCTGGCTGAGACCCAGCCTGTGATCGTGCTGGCCAAGCGGCAGCTCGAAGAAGCCGCCACGGCCTGGGCCCAGGGCGGCATCGTCGGGGTGCTGGGCAGCGACGACAGCATCGAGTCCCATGTGCGCGACACGCAGGAGGCCGGCGCTGGCCTGGTCGATGAGCGCACGGCCGAGTTCATCGCGCGCCACAGCGCCGAGGCCGTCGAGTGGCTGGTGTCCAGCGGCGTGCCGTTCTCGCCTGACCCCGAAGGCCCGCTGGGACTGCACCTGACGCGTGAGGGCGGCCATGCGGTTCGCCGCATCGCGCACGCGGCCGACGCCACGGGCAAGGCCATCCATGACGTGCTGCTGGCCGAGGTCAAGCGCCATCCCAACATCCAGCTGCGCGAGAAGTGGATGGCGATCGACCTGATCACCAACCGCCACCTCAAGCGCTCGCAGCAAGACCCGGCCGTGCGCGCGCTCGACGCCGGTCGCTGCCATGGTGTGTACGCGCTCGACCTGTCGAATGGCCGTGTCGAGACGCTGGCGGCTTCGGCCGTGGTGCTGGCTTCGGGCGGGGTTGGCAAGGTGTACCGCTACACCAGCAACCCCGAAACCTCGACGGGCGATGGCATCGCCATGGCCTGGCGCGCGGGCTGCCGCGTGGCCAACATGGAGTTCATCCAGTTCCACCCGACCTGCCTGTACCACCCGCAGGAGCGCAGCTTCCTGATCACCGAGGCCCTGAGGGGCGAAGGCGCCATCCTGCGCCTGCCGGACGGCACCCGCTTCATGCCGGCGCACGACGAGCGCGGTGAGCTGGCACCGCGCGACATCGTGGCCCGCGCCATCGACTTCGAGATGAAGAAGCACGGCCTGGACCACGTCTGGCTGGACGCGACCCACCTGGGCGAAGCCTTCCTCAAGGAGCACTTCCCGACCATCCACGCGCGCTGCCTGTCGCTGGGCATCGACATCGCCAAGCAGCCCATCCCCGTGGTGCCCGCGGCGCACTACACCTGCGGCGGCGTGGTGACCGACCTGCAGGGGCGCACCGACCTGCCGGGGCTCTACGCCGTGGGCGAGACCACCTACACCGGCCTGCATGGCGCCAACCGCCTGGCCAGCAACTCCCTGCTGGAGTGCGTGGTGTTGGGCCGCACCTGCGCCGAGGACATCGAAGCCAGCCGTGAGGCCAAGTCACCCAAGCTGCCCGACTGGGACGAAAGCCAGGTGACCGATGCCGACGAAGAGGTGGTGATCGCCCACAACTGGGACGAGCTGCGCCTGCTGATGTGGAACTACGTGGGCATCGTGCGCACGACGCGCCGCCTTGAACGCGCTTTGCATCGCATCAAGCTGCTGCGCCAGGAGATCGATGATTACTACGCCGCGTTCCGCGTCAGCCGCGACCTGCTGGAGTTGCGCAACCTGGTCGACTGCGCCGAGCTGATCGTGCGCTCGGCCCTGTCGCGCCAGGAAAGCCGCGGGCTGCACTTCAGCCGCGATTACCCGCGCACGCTGCCGGTGAGCTTTCCGACCATCCTGTGCAAGAAGCCCAAGAAGAAAGACGCCTGGCTGCCGTGATGGCGGCCGGTTGAAGCAGCCCGGCTAGGGTCAGCGGCGGGCCCGCATCGCAAAGCGCGCCTGCACGAACTCGAAGGCGTAGACCACCGTGTCCTGGATCAGTTGCTCGCTGTCCTGACGCTCTTTCTCGGTCATGTGAAAGGCCAGGTCCACCTGGTGGCGGATGTAGCGCGGCGGCAGCCGGTTCAGGGCCACGCAAGCGACGTCTGGGTGGTGGTCTTCGGTCAGCAGCGGGTAGCGGTGCGCCATGTCCATCACCATGTTCACGACCTGCTGTTCGTAGTAGTTGTGGAGGGTGGTGAAGTCGGCGGGCATGGCTGGGGCTGGGCGAGCTGAGGTCGGGCAACGGCCAAGGCGCGCCAGCGCAGCTGGCACGGGTGGCGCGAGTGGTTCTCAGGAGTGTCGCTGACAGCGGCTTTCCCGGGGCGTGAAAAAAGCGGCAGAAAACCGTTCAGCCGCCTTGTCCAAGCCGGGCGCGCGGTCCCAACCTCGCGCTTCGGTCCAGCGACGGGGTCAGGCCACCTTGCCCAGCACCCGCATCGAAAAATCCACCGCCTGAACGTCTTTGGTCAGCTTGCCGATGGAGATGCGGTCCACACCGGTTTCGGCGATGCCGCGCAACTGCGCGAGCGTGACGCCGCCGGAGACCTCCAGCAGCGCGCGACCCAGGGCAACTTCCTGGTTGATGCGAACGGCCTCGCGCATCATCTCCAGGCTGAAGTTGTCGAGCAGGACGCTGACGGCGTCGGCGGCCAGGGCCTCGCGCAGCTCGTCCAGTGTCTCGACCTCGACCTGGATGGTGATTTGCTCGCGCAGGGGGGAGGCCTGTGCTGCGACCAGGGCCTGGGCGTTGCGCACGGCGGCCGTGACCGAGCCGGCTGCGGCGATGTGGTTTTCCTTGATCAGGATGCCGTCGTAGAGTGCCAGGCGCTGGTTGGCGCCACCTCCCACGCGCACGGCGTACTTTTGCGCCAGGCGCAGACCGGGCAGGGTCTTGCGGGTGTCGAGCACCACACAGCCGCGCGGGTTGGGTGAGGCGCCCTCGATGGCCTGCATGTGGCGTCGAGCGAGCGTGGCCACGGCCGAGAGTGTCTGCAGGAAGTTCATGCTCGGGCGCTCGGCGGTCAGCAGCGCGCGGGCGTCGGCCTGGATGTGGCAGACCGGCGTGTCGGGCGCCATCAGCGCGCCTTCGGCGTAGGCCCATTCGATCTTGGCGCTGTCATCGAGCTGCAGCAGGCAGGCTTCGAACCAGTCGCGGCCACACAGCACGGCCTCTTCGCGCACGATCAGGCGGGCTTGCACGCGTTCGTTCGCGGGCACCAGTTGCGCGGTCCAGTCGCACACGCCCACGTCTTCGAACAGGGCGTCACGGACGTTGCGGGCACGGGCTTCTTCGAGGGTTTCGTTGTGGTCGAACATGGGGCGAGCAAGCAAAGGAGGGCGGGTGTTCTGCGCGTTCTGCGGGCGTTCTGCGAGGGTGCGTCGCGTCAGGCCGAGCCGATGTTGGGCACGAAGCCTTGCGCCGGTTTGGCGATGGCAGACGGGTTCTTCGCCACGAAGTCGAGCATGCGGTCGATGCAGCCGTGGGCCTTGACGCGGGTGGCTTCGTCCACCGTGATCTCGCCGACGCCCTTTTCAAGGCAGTCGAGCACGCCCTGCAGGCCGTTCATGGCCATCCAGGGGCAGTGTGCGCAGCTCTTGCAGGTGGCGCTGTTGCCGGCCGTCGGGGCTTCGATCAGCACCTTGTGAGGCGCCAGCTGCCGCATGCGGTGCAGGATGCCGTTGTCGGTGGCCACGATGAACTCGGGGGCGTTCGACTCGACCACGGCCTTGAGCAGCTGAGAGGTCGAGCCGACCACGTCCGCCTGGGCCACGACGCTTTCGGGCGACTCGGGGTGCACGAGCACCAGGGCCTGAGGGTGGTCCTTCTTGAGCAGGTCGAGCTCGAGCCCTTTGAACTCGTCGTGCACGATGCAGGCGCCGTTCCACATCAGCATGTCGGCGCCGGTTTCCTTCTGGATGTAGCGACCCAGGTGACGATCGGGCGCCCACAGGATCTTCTCGCCCTGGTCTTTCAGGTGCTTGACGATGGCCAGCGCGCACGAGCTGGTCACCATCCAGTCGGCGCGGGCCTTCACGGCGGCGCTGGTGTTGGCGTAGACCACCACCTTGCGGTCGGGGTGGGCGTCGCAGAACTTCGTGAAGTCGTCGGCGGGGCAGCCCAGGTCGAGCGAGCAGGTCGCGTCGAGGTCGGGCATCAGCACGGTCTTGGCGGGAGACAGGATCTTGGCCGACTCGCCCATGAACTTCACGCCGGCGACGATCAAAGTCTGGGCAGCGTGGTCGCGACCGAAGCGCGCCATCTCCAGCGAGTCGGAGACGCAGCCGCCGGTTTCCATCGCCAGGTCCTGCAAGTCGCCATCAACGTAGTAGTGGGCCACCAGCACGGCGTTGCGGGCTTTGAGCAGCTCGGCGATGCGGGCCTTGGTGGCGGCCTTGGCCGTTGGGCTCAGCGGCGCGGGCACGCGGGCCCAGGCGTGGGCGGTGCAGGTGGCTCCGGAGGCGTCCTGCAGGTCGTAGTCGTAGCTGACGGTGTTGGGGCTGTTCATGGCGCTGTCAGGTGGGGGCAGGTGGCAATGCTTGCAAGCTGCTTGGCAGGG
>SCMV01000060.1 GCA_005502875.1 Comamonadaceae bacterium 2PF
GGCCCACGGCACCTCGCACTTCCACCACATGCTGCTGCCGCCGCTGTTCCCGGTGTTCATCCGCGACTTCGGGCTGAGCTACGCCGAGCTGGGCCTGCTGGTCACCGTGTTCTTCATCATTTCGGGCGTGGGGCAGGCGCTGGCCGGCTTCGTGGTCGACCGCTTCGGCGCACGGCCGGTGTTGTTTGCGGGGCTGGCGTGCTTCGTGGGCGCGGGCTTGAGCGCCTCGCTGGCCACAGGCTACGCCGGGCTGATGCTGGCCGCAGCGCTGGCCGGACTGGGCAACGCCCCGTTTCACCCGGTCGATTTCACCATCCTGAACAAGCGGGTATCGATGGCACGCATCGGGCACGCGTTCTCGGTCCACGGCATCAGTGGCAACCTGGGTTGGGCGGCGGCGCCGGTGTTCCTGATCGGGCTGAGTTCGGCCACCGGCAGCTGGCGCATCGCCTGTGCCTGCGCGGCGCTGGTGTCGCTGTCGGTGATCGCCTTGCTGTGGTGGCAGCGCGAGGCCATCGACGACCACCATGCGGCGCACCGGGCGGCGGCGGCGCAAACACCGGTGAGCGAGCACCCGATGGCGTTCCTGAAGCTGCCCTCCGTGTGGCTGTGCTTCTCGTTCTTCTTCTTCACGACCGCGGCGCTGAGCGCCATCCAGGGTTTCGCCAGCCCGGCCTTGCAGCAGCTGGCGGGGCTGCCTGAGACGATCACCGCGTTCGTGGTGACGGGCTACATGCTGTGTGGCGCGGCGGGCATGGTGATCGGCGGCTTCCTGGTACAGCGGGCCGAGCGGCTGGAGCGGCTGATCGCGGCGGCGATGTCGCTGGCAGCGGGGCTGCTGGTGCTGGCGGCGACGGGTTGGCTGCCGCCTGTGTGGTGTGCCGCCAGCGTGGCCCTGGCCGGTTTCGGGACCGGGCTGGCCGGGCCCTCGCGGGACATGCTGATCAAGCGGGCGGCGCCACCTGGGGCCACCGGGCGCGTGTACGGCACGGTGTATTCAGGGTTGGACGTGGGCTTCGCCCTGGCGGCGCCGGTGTTCGGTTGGCTGATGGACCACGGGCACCCTTCGGGGGTGTTTGCCGGGGCGGCGCTGGTCCTGATGCTGGGTGTGCTGGCAGCGTCGGCGGTGGGGGGCCGGGTGCATCGGCAGGGACTGCTTGCGTCCACCTGACGGAACGCGAACCCAGGGGTCAAGGTTCAGGGTTGCACCACGTTGCTGACCGCCTCCCCCTCGGACTTGCAACGTTCAGCCTTCTTCTTGACGGCCTCATCGTAGGCTCCATGCCGCTTGAGCTGCTCGGCTGAGACACCCCGGACGAGCACATCCGATGAACAGTAGGCGGCCGGTGGGCCCGCTTCTCCTGAGAAACCGGTTTCTTTGCCAAATTCATTGGTGAAGACCGCCCCGGACCAGACCACACGGCCCTTGCCGGCATCACCTCGAATCACGTCGATGCGAACGCGGCCGGTCATGGCGAGATCACACACCGCCTTTTTCGCGTGTCTCGCACTGAGCTCGGCGCCCTCTCGCTTCACCGTCTCGTTGTCGAAGCCCGGGAGCCACACCTCCGACTCGCAATAACTCGGCAAGTTGTCCGAACACACTCGGCCGGGCTCGGAGTGTTTGGCTCCCAGCACATTCCAGGTGATCAGGTACCCGCAGACACGGGGTTGGTCTCGCCACGTGTCGGACAGGTAGACATAGGCCATGGCGTCTGCGCAGCTGCCACCACGCCCCAACCCTGAGAACTCGCACACGCTGCCCCCGGATCCGCCGCCATTCATGACGGCCAAGCTCTTGGACAGCGGCGCGCACCCGGTCATGGTGAACAGGAGCAGAAGCAGAGGCAGCGCATGCATCGCCCTCTGAGCGACCGCACCCACTTCAGATCGAACAGGAGGCATCTCGCGCCTGGGCATGCGCCAGTTGAAACGGTTCAACGAAGAACTCCCGAGGCACGAGCGCCCCTCACTTCGCAACAACCAGAAGGAAGATGCCAAGGCCAGCGATGCAACCCAGCCAGAAGCTGTCGACGGCCAGCCAGGACACGCCCCCGAAAAACATCGCCACGATGGCCATGTTGGCCCCGTAAGCGAGCCCCAAGATGCCCTTCTCGCCCGCCCCAAATTGTTCTTCTTCGTTCATGTTCGATCGCATGTTCGAGAGGGTTGGCGCGCCGTGAAAGCGCACCCGACACCCTCCAACCGGCCACGCCCATCAATGCGGCTTGCGCGGCCCCTTGTTGAACGCATCCGGCTTGATCACGTTGCCGTCGCGCTCCACCGTCGTCTTGCGCGCCCGCTCGATCGCATCCCGCGCCAAGCGCTCCGCATCCACCCGGTGCCGCCGCCCATGCCGCAAGGCGTGCCACCGCCGGCTCAGCACCTTCGGCGCCTGTCGCCACCAGCCCAACACCCGCTGATCCAGCCGCGCACGCTTGGGCGCCGGCAACACCAGGCGCACCAGCATCAACACACACACGGCCACGACCAGCGCCGAAGCCCAACGGGTCAGGTCCACAGGGGCCTCCTGAAAATCGGTGCAGGGTTGAACAACAACATGGCCTTCATGGTGCCCCGCCAGCAGGCTTGGCGCCCCGCGCCACCACGTTCACCCCAGGCGGCACGTCAGACTCTTCCATGTAGCCAATGGCGCCCGGGTTGTGCAGCACGTGCATCACCACCTCGGAGGTGCTGCCCACTTCCTTGGGCGGTGCGCCCTTGCCCACGTAACGGCGCACCGTCCAGTAGGCCAGGTAGCTGGGCTCGTCGCGCTGCATGAAGTCCTTCAAAAAACGCTGGCGCAGCGGGCTTTGCGGCGGCAGGTTCACCGGCACCACGGGCTGGCCGTCCAGCTCCACCACCTTGCCCGAGTAAATGCGCTCCACCGTCGCCACGTCGAGCTTGCGCATGCCCGGGTGGCCCACCACCACGACCCCGGCCTGCGCCACCGAGGCCAGCGGCCCCAGCGCGGCACACAGCAGCGCGGTCAGCAAGAGGTGGGGCTTGTGGGGCAACGTCGCTCCTTCAGAAGGCAAAGCTGTAGTTCAGCGACCAGACCTGGACGCTGTCGCCCTGCACGCGCTGGCCCTTGGGGCTGTCGACCAGGTACGAGCCTTCGCCAATGCGCGTGTGCATCCACTCGGCTTTCAACTGGCTGCGTGCGCCCACGGCCCAGGCCGCGCCCACGCCAAAGCTGGTCTGGTCGTAGACCTGCACCCCGGTTTCGGCGGCTGCGCGCTGCGCCAAAGCCAGCGAGGGGTCGAACGCCTTGTCGGCGGCCTCGTGCAGCCGCTTGGCGATCAAGCGCCCACCGCCCATGCTCTGCTGGCGCGCCACCAGGACATAAGGCGTGACCGAGCCCATCTCGTGCAGCACAGCCACGTAAGCGCCGGCCGAGTCGGTGCCCAGCGAGGTGCGGCGCTGGAAGACCCGCGCGAACTCACCCACCACCCGCCAATTGGGCGCCACCTCGGCGTCCACGGCGAGGTTGATCACCTGGTTGACGATGGTGCGCGTGGTGGGCACGGGCACCATGCCTGGCAGCTCGTCGGAGACGCGGTAGTAGCCCATGCCACCACCCAGGTCCACATAAGGGAATGACTTGGGCAAGGCCTGGCCGTTGGCGGCCTGGGTGCTCGCGTTGTGAAAGCCCAGGCGCCAGGTCAGCGCCGGCGCGCGCCAGGTCAGCACCGCACCGACGATGTCGCTGTCGGTGGCCAGGTAGCTGGCGCCCAGGTCGCTGCTGTGGCGGCGCACGTTGATCTGCGCGCGCCCGCCGTACACGTCGGCCGACAACTCGCCCGCGCCATGCTGCCAGGCGCGCGTGACCGACAGGCCGGTGACGTCATTGGTGGGCGACAGCGCGTACACCTCCACCGGCAAGCGGGCCAGCGCGTAGGTCTGGCCCACGTCGAGGTTCTCGGAGTTCAGGAACATCGGGATGCGCTGCTTGCCCGCGCGCAGCTGCCAGTCGTTGTCGGGGCGCCAGGCCGCGAAGGCCCAGGCCACCTCGGCAGCCCACTGCCGGTCGTGGCGGGTCGAGGGCGAGAGGGTCAGCTGCAGCGTGGCCGACCACGCCGGGTTCAGGCGCGCGTCGAGTTGGGCGCCCAGGCGGGTGTCGCGCCACCAGGTGCCGTCGTCGTCGAGGTGGCGTTGGTAGCGCCAGTCCTGGTCGGTGACGGCGTAACCCACGGTGCCAAAGCCCGAGAGCGTCCAGTCCACGGCCTGGGCCGAACCCGTGGCGACCAGCAGGCCCGCGCAGGCAAGCCGGGCCAACAGGGCCTTGCCAGTGGGGCGCAGGTGGGCGCCGGTGTTCGCGATCTGGTGTGAGGCCGTCGTCATGCCGGCACCTCCGCGTCGGCCCAGGTGCGGGCGATGCGCTCGAACTCGGGCAGGCAGGCTTCGAGCGCGGCCACCACGGCCGGGTCGAAATGGTTGCCGCAGCCGTCGCGGATGATCGACAGGGCCTTGTCCAGGTGCATGGGCGGCTTGTAGGGCCGCGCGCTGATCAGCGCGTCGAACACGTCGGCCACGGCCATCAGGCGCGCAGACAGCGGGATGGCTTCGCCCACCAGGCCGTCGGGGTAGCCGCTGCCGTCCCACTTCTCGTGGTGGTGGCGGGCGATGTCCATGGCGTGGTGCAGGAAGTCGGCGTCGCCGGCCATGCGGTCGGCGGCGCGGCGCAGCATCTCCCAGCCGGCCATGGCGTGCTGGCGCATGATCACCGTCTCTTCGGGCGTGTGGCGGCCGGGCTTGAGCAGGATGTGGTCGGGCGTGGCCACCTTGCCCAGGTCGTGCAGCGGCGCCGACTTGGCGATGTGGTCGATCGAGGCCGCATTCAGCACGTCCAGGTGCTGGCCCTGGTCGAAGAAGTGTTGTGCCAGGGTGCGCACGTACTCTTGCGTGCGGCGCACGTGGTGGCCGGTGGCCTCGTCGCGGAACTCGGCGAACGAGATCATCACGTGCAAGGTGGCGTCGCGCAGCAGGTCAACCTGTTGCAGGCGCTGGCCGAGTTCGTCTTGCAGCCAGGCGTTGCGGTCGCGCAGCTGGTCCTGGTAGGCCTTGACCTGCAGGTGGGTGCGCACGCGGGCCTGCAGCACCATGGGGTTGATGGGTTTCTGGATGAAGTCGGCGGCGCCCACCTGGAAGCCTCGGGCTTCGTCTTCGGTCTGGGTCATGGCCGTGAGGAACAGCACCGGGATGGCGCAGGTGGCGGTGTCGGCCTTGAGGCGTCGGCACACCTCGTAGCCGTCCATCTCCGGCATCATCACGTCGAGCAGGACCAGGTCGGGTGCGGCGCGCTGGACCAGGTCGAGCGCCTTGGCGCCCGAGGCCGCGAGCTTGACGCGGTAGTCGGCCTGCAGCAGGCCAGCCAGCAGGTTGAGGTTGGCCGGGGCATCGTCGACCACCAGCACGGTCGGCATGTCTTCGGAGCGGCTCATGACACGGGGACTTCCTGATTGGGTTGTTCTGGCATGTTGCCCGGCCATTCTCCCAACAGGCCACTGGCGGCGTCGAAATCACAGCGCGCGAGGGCGTCGTCGAGGCGGGCGAAAAGAGACGGTGGCAAGCCGCCGGCGAATGCCGAGCGATGCCGCTGCCACAGCGACAGCGCCTGTCCATCCGATTCGGCCACCCATTGGCTGAGCTTGGTCATCATGCCTGCATCCAGTGCGGGCTCGGTGGGCAACAGGGCGCCACCACCCTGAACGCAGGCACGCAATTGCGGGTCCAGGCGGTGGATGTCGGCCAGCATCACGCCCAAGGTGGCCAGCAGCGGCCGGGCGGCTTGCTGGATGGCGGCCGGGTCGGCGGGCGCGCCCTGCGTGGTGCTGGGTGATGTGCCCGGTGATGTGCCCGGTGATGTGCCGGTTGATGCACCCTGGGACGCGACCTGCTCCAGCGCCCGAGCCTGCTCGCTCAGGTTGGCGTGGCCCAGCGTGCGGCCCAGGCCCTTGAGCGTGTGGGCCTCGCGGTGGACCTCGGCCCAGGCCTGGCGGGCCAGGGCGTCGGGCAGCAAGGCGATCACCGACTGGGCGTGCTCACCAAAGGCCAGCACGGTCTGCGCGAACAAGCTGGCGTCGCCCGCGAAGTGCGAGACCACCTGGCGCACGTCCAGGCCCGGCACCTGCGGCCAGCCCGACAGCTCGGGGGCCACTTCGGCCAGCGTCGGCCCGGCGCTGGGCGGTTTGCCCACCGGACAGAAGGGCCGCAAGGCCGCGTACAAGGTGGCCGGGTCCAGTGGCTTGGAGAGGTGGTTCTGCATGCCCAGCTCCAGGCAGCGCTCGCGCTCTTCGACCATGGCGTGGGCGGTCATGGCCAGCACGGGCAGGGTGCGCAAGGCGGGGTCTTCGCGCATCAGGCGGGTGGCCTGGTAGCCGTCCATCACGGGCATCTGCAGGTCCATGAGCACCACGTCGAAGGCGGCGCCAGGGGCGCGCAGCCGATCGAGCGCGGCCTGGCCGTGCACGGCCACGGTGACCTCGGCGCCCTGGCGGTTCAGCAACTCGCTGGCGAGCTGCTGGTTGAGCGCGTTGTCTTCGACCAGCAGCACGCGCAGGCCGTCGAGGCGCTGGCGTTCGTCGTGGCTGGTCACCCTGCGGCGGTCCAGGTGCAGCGCGCCACCCAGCAAGCGCGCGGGCTCCACCGGCATGCGGATGCGAAAGCAGCTGCCGCGCATGGGCGTGCTGTCGACCTCGATCTCGCCGCCCATCAGGTGGATGAGCCGGCGCGTGATGCTCAGGCCCAGGCCGGTGCCGCCATAGCGGCGCGTGGTCGAGCCGTCGGCCTGGGTGAACTCGCTGAAGAGCTGGCTCATCTGCTCGCGGCTCATGCCGATGCCGGTGTCCTCGACCTCGATCTGCAAGGTCGCCGCATCGGCCTGCCAGGCCAGGAAGCGCACGCGCAGCGTCACGTGGCCGCGCTCGGTGAACTTGACGGCGTTGGACAACAAGTTGGTGAGCACCTGGCCCAGGCGCAGGTCGTCGCCGTGGATGAGGCCTTGCTCGCCCAGGATCTCGGGCGAGGCGAACTCGCAGCGCAGCTCGATGCCTTTGTCCTGCGCGGGCTGGCGCACCATCATCATCGCGTCGTTGACGACGTCGTCGATGCGCATGGGTGCGAGCTCGAGCTTGAGCTTGCCGGCCTCGATCTTGGAGAAGTCCAGGATGTCGTTGATGACGCCCAGCAGCATGGCCGACGCCGACTGCACCTTGCCCAGGTAGTCGCGCTGTTGGGTGCTCAAAGGGGTCTGCAAGGCCAGGTGGGTCATGCCCACGATGGCGTTCATGGGCGTGCGGATTTCGTGGCTCATGTTGGCCAGGAACATGGACTTGGCGCGCGTGGCGGCCTCGGCCTGGTCACGCGCTTCCTGCAGCTCGAGCTGGGCCCGCGCGCGCTGGTTGACGTCGTCCTGCACGGCGTGGGCCATGACGTTGAGCGTCACGCCCAGGGTGTCGAGCTCCTCGGCCCATTTGTCGCGGCCACCGGCGCGGGTGGCGTAGTCGCCGCGCGCCAGGCGCCGCGCCACGTGGCCCAGTCGGTCGATGGGGCGCAGCACCCGCGTGCGCACGACGAACATGCCCGCCAGCAGGCCGGGCAGCAGGGCCAGGTCCACCGCCAGGGCCAGCACGATGTAGCGCTGCAGGTCGGCCTCGCTGCGCTGCAGGTGCTCGGCCGTGCGCAAGTCGGTGATGTGGCTGAGCCGGGACAGGGCCCGCGCCAACTCGGCAGATTGGGTCTCGTAAGCCGGCGAATGCACCAGCTGCGAGGCATAGGCCAGGTCGGGCACGCCCTCGGAGACGTAGGCCTGGGTGCGGCGGTCGTACAGCCCCTGGGTGGCGGCGAAGGCCACTTGCTCGGTCTTCATGAGGCGCTCGGTGGCGGCCAGCACCGCCCCGGCGGCGTCGATCTCGGCGCGGCTGAAGTCCAGCGCCTCCATGCGGGCGCGCAGCGAACGACCCGGCACCCCTTCGGGCAGCGCGTGGGGCCTCAGGCCGGCGATCACCTCGTTCCAGTAGAGCAGCGCGTCGCCCGAATCGGGCTGGGGTTTGCTGCCCTCGCGGATGGCCAGCAGGTCGTAGTAGTACAGCAGGTAGCGCGGCGCGGCCGTGCCCGTGTAGGCGCTCACCAGCCGGCGCAACAGCAGTGATTCGTTTTGCAGGTCGGAGACGAGGCGCAGGGTTTCGGCCCGCCTCTGGCCCGCCTGCTCGGCCGACAGGTAGGCCGTGCGGATGAGCAGCAGGAAGACGAAGTTGGCCACCAGGGCGGCCACCACCAGGACGAAAAACCAGCGCGACACCGTTCGGAGTTTCATCGTGGGGTCGCTATACAGCCCAAGCTGGACGGGTGACATCTTCAGGGAAAGCGACGGATGCCACCATCCGGTCCCTCCCTGCCTGTTTGGCCTGGTACAGGTTGCGATCGGCCACGCGCAAAGCCTGGTCCAGGTTGCCCTCCACGACCTGGGCGATGCCCACGCTTTGCGTCACCTGAAAGCCCTGCTCGCCCGCGCTGAAGCGCTCCTGGCGCAGCCGAACGGCGATCTTCTCGGCCACCAGGCAGGCCTCGTTGACGCCCGTGTCGGGCAGCAGCAGCACGAACTCCTCGCCGCCGTAACGCGCGGCGGTGTCGACCTGGTCGCGGGTGTGGGCCTTGAGCAGCGCACCGATGCGCGCCAGCACCTCGTCACCTGCCGGGTGTCCCCAGCGGTCATTGACCTGCTTGAAGTGGTCCACGTCGAACAGCACGACCGACATGGGCCGGCCACTGCGCGCCTGGCGGTGGGCCTCGCGCTCGAGCTGGGTCATGAACTCGCGGCGGTTGGCCAGGCCCGTGAGCGCATCGGTGCGCACCAGGGTTTCCAGCTCGGCGCGGCGACGCTGCACCGCCACCGCCAGGCAGAACAGCACCAGCGACATCAGCACCGCCGCCAGCACGAACAACACCCGCACCCACAACGCCCACCACGGGTGCAAGGCGCCCCCGGTGAACACGGGCGCGCTCAGCAAGGGGGCGTAAGGCATGTGCCCGCTGGCCATCAGCCACTCGGACGCCAGCACCAGCAACACCGACAAGGCCAGCGCCCAGCGCACCTCCCGCCAGGCGAACAAGCCGCGAGCGAACACGAGCACGTTGAGGATCAGCATGGGCACGGGCGTGTCGTGCAGGCCGTGCGCCACGCCCAGCAAAACGATGCCGCCCAGCGCAGGCAACAGCGCCAGCTGAACCGCCCACGGGTGCGCCGCGCGCGCATCACGCGCCCGCTTGCCCCAGGTCGCCATGCCCAGCAACCAGGCGATCAGGCCGGCCTGCCACGCCAGCGTGGGGCCCCACCATCCTGGCCGGTACAAGGTGTCCAGGTCCGCGCGCCAGCCTGCCAGCCATTGCAAGCACCAGATCACCGAGAGCACGGCGGCAAAGCCCAGGCAGAACACGCGGACGTTGGCCGCGTGGCGGCGCTCGACCAGGTGGGCCTCGATCGCATCGATGCCGCGCCACCACCAGCGGCTCAAACGTGCCAGGGCATGCCCGTTCGTCATGGCGCACGCTCCACGGCCTCGACCACGCGGTTGCGCCCGGTTTCCTTGGCGCGGTAGAGCGCCAGGTCGGCCTGCTGCAGCAAGGTCGCCAGGTTCATGTCGCGCGCCGCCACCAGGCCGACGCTGACCGTCACCCGCAAGCGCTGCTCCCCATCCTGGAACACGTGCGTGGCCACCTGCTCGCGCAGCCTCTCGGCCACACGCCGGGCCTCATCGAGGCGGGTGTCGGGCAGCACCACGGCGAACTCCTCGCCTCCCAAACGGGCAGGCAGGTCGGTTGGCGTTCGAACCGACGCCATGAGGATGCGGCCGAGGTCCAGCAGGACCGCGTCCCCCGCGTGGTGCCCATGGCGGTCGTTGACGTCCTTGAAGTGGTCCACGTCGATCAGCAACAGGCACAGCTCGTGACCATGGCGCGCCTGGCGGGTCAGCTCCGTGCCCAGCACATCCATGAAGCGCCGCCGGTTGGCCAGGCCCGTCAGGCCATCGGTGTACGACAAGCGCGTGAGGTTCTCGTGCAGGTGATCGAGGCGAGCCAGCAGGAACAGCAGCAGGCCGATCATCACGGCCCAACCCGCGTACAACACGTACTGGCGCCACCAGACGAACCACCACGTGGGCTTGCCACCCGGGAAGACGCCCTCGCTCAGGGCCGGCGCATAAGGCAGCCAGCCGGCGATCACGGCGGCGTCCTGGCCCACCAGCAAGGCGGCGCACACCAGGTAGGCCACCACCATGGGCCGCAACTCGAAGAGCAGCAAGCCGATGGCCAGCACCCCGACCAGGATGAGGTTGGTGCCCGAGGTGAAGGTGCCCGTGAGCATGCACAGCAAGGTGTAGGCAAGCCCGATCGACAGGCAAGCCAGTTGCGTCAGGTCGTCGGCGGGCTCGTTCACCCATCGCCTGGGCCACAGCTTGACCCCGATGCCCAGGTTGATGGCCGAGCACAGCAGGAACAGGGCCTGCAGCCCCACCAGGGGGCCGGCGTGAAGCCCCTGACTGATTTCCGGGTCCCGCAGCGCCAGGCCATGCACCACGAAGTAGACAACCAGGAACGGCGTGGCCGCACCCACGGCCACCAGGACCCGGGCGTTCGGCGTGAACTCTTCAAAGATGCGTTCGAGCAGCCGACGCATGCCAAGCCTTCAATGGGTGGGACCACTTCAAACGCCCCGGCCACACCCATCCAGTGGCCGGCAGCTTCCATCCTGCATCACCTTCGGCCACCCCTTCGGAAAGTTGAACCCGTCACGGGTAAACCCGGTCGGTTTGCACGGCCCACAGCCCGCCTGGGCTATCCTTGGGGCATGAAAGTGATCGTCCGCTGGCTGCTGCTGGCAGCCGCCCTCCTCCTGCTGACCCAATGGAACATCGGCATTTCGGTCAGCACCTTCGGCAGCGCGTTGTGGGCCGCCTTCGTCATCGGGCTGCTCAACGCCTTCGTGCGCCCCTTGCTCATCGTGCTGACCTTGCCGGTCACGGTGCTGACGCTGGGGCTGTTCCTGTTCGTCGTCAACGCCCTGATGTTCCAGTTCGCCGGCTACCTGCTGGACGACTTCCAGGTTCAGGGCTTCTGGCAGGCGCTGCTGGGCTCGGTCCTCTACAGCCTGTGGGGCATGGTCATCGACGTGGCGCTGGAGCGCCTGATGGGCCCGCGCCTGCCGATGCAACCGCCGAGGGCCTGAGCCGCGCACCTCGGCCCGCTGGGCGCGCGCTCGCGCCCTGGGTGGTTCACGGCTTCAAAGCGGCACCAGCCGGTTGCGCACCCCCGCCAGCGCGTGCGCCACGGTGGCACCGCGCACGGCCCGGCGATCGCCCGGGAACCACATTTTTTCAGCGTGCACGGCCACACAGCCCTGGCCTTGGGCCCGATCTCGCTCGGCCCACGCCAGCCACACCGTGCCCACCGGCTTGGCCTGGCTGCCGCCCGAGGGGCCAGCCACGCCGGTGACGGCCACGGCGATGTCGGCGCGCGAATGAGCCAGGGCCCCCGCAGCCATCGCTTTGGCCACCTCTTCGCTGACCGCGCCATGCTCGGCAATGAGGGCCGCCGGCACGCCCAGCAGCTCGGTCTTGGCCTCGTTGCTGTAGGTCACGAAGCCGCGCTCGAACCAGGCGCTGGAGCCGGCCAGCTCGGTGCAGCTGGCCGCGATCAACCCACCCGTGCAGGACTCGGCCGTGGCCAGCAACTGCCCACGCGCCAGCAGCAAGCTGGCGAGGGCTTCGACGGTGACGTGCAGCGATGCGGTGTCCATGTGGCGATCTCCAGGTGAGGTGAGGGTGCAGCGATGCGGGACGGGTGCGTTGTGCCTGGGCGCCAGAAGGCGCGGCTCAGCCCAGCACCCCGGCGGTGACGCCACCCTGGCGCACCACCACGGCCAGCGCCAGCACCAGCAGCGTGCAAGCTGCGGCCACCAGGTCGTCGAACATGATGCCCACGCCCTGGCCCCAACCGATGGGCTGCCCCGGCAGCGGTTTGAAAAGCCGATCGGCCCAACCCACCGGCCCGGGTTTGACCGCGTCGAAAAACCGAAAGGCGACGAAGGCCAGCACCTGCCCCACGATGTCCACCGGCGACATCACCCACAGCACCAGCCAGAAGGCCCAGATCTCGTCGAACACCACCGAGCCCGGGTCGGCCACGCGCATGGCCTGGGCCGTGCGGGTGCAGGCCCAGCAGCCGATCAACCAGCCCAAAGCCAGGATCAGGGCCCAGGCCACGTCGAGCAACGGGCCGGACAGGCTGCGCACCAACGCCTGTTGGATGACCAGGAAGCTGACCCAGCCCCACAGCGTGCCGACGGTGCCCGGCGCGATGGGGCTCAGGCCGCTGCCCGCCCCAAACGCCAGCACGTGGGCAGGGTGCGCGAACATCAGGCGCACGCTGGCACGCCGAGGCGCCAGGGTCATGCCGAGGTCATCCGTGCTCATGCCTGCCCCTTGAAATGATCGAAGCTCGCCCAGCGGTCGGGCAAGGCGTGGCCACCGTCCGCCGACCAGATCGTGCGCCCCGGCTCGATGCGGGTGCGCCCGATGCGGCTCAGGGGAAGGCCCAGGTCGGCACCCAGCGCCTCGATGGCCGGGCGGTGCGCAGGCGGCGCCGTGAACAGCAGCTCGTAATCGTCGCCACCGGCCAGGATGCCATCGAGCTGTTCGGCCCGTGAGCGCGTGCGCAACCAGGGTCCGCACGGCAGGTCGTCGGCGAACAGGTCGGCCCCCACGCGGCTGCGCGCCAGGATGTGGCCCAGGTCCCCCAGCAGGCCGTCGGAAACATCGATGACGGCACTGGCCAGGCCACGCAGGCCGGCGCCCAGCGCCACCCTCGGGTCGGGGCACTCCAGCGCCAGGCGGCAGGACTCGAAGGCCTGGCTGTCCAGCGGTGGGTGCAAGCTGCCCCGAAAGGCCTCCAGCGCCAGCCGCGCCTGGCCCGGGTGGCCACTGACCCAGATGTCGTCGCCCACCTGCGCCCCACCGCGCAACAAGGCCTGCCCGGCCGGTACCTCGCCGAACACGGTGATGCCGATGGCCAGCGGCCCGGCCGTGGTGTCGCCCCCCACCAGCTCGCAGTCGTGCTCGTCGGCCAGCGCGAGCAGGCCCCGGGCAAAGTCGGCCAACCACGCCTCGTCAACGCGTGCAAGGGTCAGCGCCAGGGTGAAGCCCAGGGGGCGGGCACCGCAGGCCGCGAGGTCGGAGAGGTTGACCGCCAGCGCCTTGTGGCCCAGCCGCGCGGGGTTGACGGTGGACAGGAAGTGCCGCCCCTCGACGAGGGTGTCGGTCGACAGGGCCAGTTGCATGCCGGCCGCTGGCGCGATGACGGCGCAGTCGTCGCCGTTGCCCACGATGGCGCGGCGCGGGCCGACGCCGGCAGGGCGCTGGAAGTAACGGGCGATCAGGTCGAATTCACCGAGGCTCATGCGCGGCATTGTCGCGCCAATGCCGAAGCGGCCACCTTCGGCTCAGGCCGAAGGCTGGGGCGATTCAAACGGGGGGGAGGGAGGAAGCCGGGAGCCCGTGCCCGAATCAGCCACCCGCCAGGACGTCCCGGCAGGTGGCCTCACGAGGGCGGCGCAAGCGCCACCGTTTCCCTGAGCAGATGCCTTTTTGGTCTGTTTTTGCTTCACAGCGTGAAGAAATTTGCATCTGTCCCGAACGTTACACCCGCACCAGGGATCCCCCCCTCATCGGATGGCTAAACCGACGTTTAGGCCATTTCAGGGATCAGGGCCTTCGGTAACATCCGGTCATGAATTCCGGCATGCGCGTCCTCCTGGTCGATGACCACCCCTTGTTCCGCGAGGGCCTCAAAGGCCTGTTGCTGGGGCTGGACCCTGCCGTGCAGGTGGAGCAGGCCGGTTCGGTGGCCGCTGCCGAGGCCCTGCGAGGCCAGGTTTTTGACCTCGTGCTGATGGACCTGAACATGCCTGGCAGCCAGGGCATGGCGGCGCTGTCGGGCATCAAGGCCTTGTTCGAAGAGTCCGCCGTGGTGGTGGTTTCGGGCGATGAGTCGCCCAGCACCATCCAGCGCGCCATCCAGCACGGCGCGGCCGGCTACGTGCCCAAGACGACCGACCCCAGCGTGACCATCCAGGCCTTGCGCCTGGTGCTCGCCCAGGGCACCTACCTGCCGCCCGAGGCCTTGCGCCACCCGGGCACCGGCGCCGATGCGGGCACCACCGCGCCAGAGCCAGCGACCCAAACCCCCAACTGGCCGCAAGAGCTCAGCCCGCGCCAGCTTGCCGTGTTGCGTTGCCTGCTGCAAGGCAAGCCCAACAAGGTCATCGCCCGGGACATCGGCATCGCCGAAGGCACGGTCAAAGCCCACCTGTGGGCCGTCTACCAGTTGCTGGGGGTGAACAACCGCGCCCAGGCCATGTACCGCGCGCACGAGCTGCAACTGTTCAGCGCGCTGGGTTCGCCCGCACCGGCACCGGCATCCGCGCCACTGGCCTCGCACCCCTGAGGCCACGCCATGCCCCCGCAGCACCCGCCGGCCACCCCACCCAGTGGCCACGCTCCCCTCAACGCCGAAGTCGAAGTCCTGGAGCTGATCGCCAGGCAGGTCAACAAGGTGCCCTGGCCCGTCGGGCTGGCTGCGCTGTACGTGCTGGCCATGGCCTGGCACCAGGTGCCGCAATGGGCCTTGCTGACCTGGACGCTGGCCGTGATCGGCATCCAGGCCGTGCGCTGGAAGGTGCTGCGCACCCTGCCCACGTCCGCGCTCGCTCATGCCAAGCGCGTGAACGTGGCGGTGCTGCTGAGCGGCCTCAATGGACTGGCCCAAGGCAGCGCGGTGCTGTTCTTCTACGGCATGACCGACCTGCAGCGCTCCGTGGTCTCCATCCTGCTGGCGGGCATCACGGCGGGGGCGGTGGGCACCACCAACGGTCACCCGCGCATCTTCAAGGCCTTTGCGCTGCCCGTCATGCTGGGGATGTCGCTGGCCTGGGCCTTTGCCCCCCACCAAGGCGCCAGCCTGCTGGTCGATGGCGCCATGTCGTTCCTGTGCCTGGCCTTCCTGGCCGTGCAGAACGGCCTGGCTCGCGACAACTACCGCGCCCTGGTCGATTCGGTCGAGATGCGCAACCAGCAGATCCGCCTCAACGAGCAGCTGCGATCTGCGTTGTCGCTGGCCGAAGACGCCAACGCCGCCAAGACGCGCTTCCTGGCTTCGGCCAGCCACGACCTGCGCCAGCCGCTGCACACCCTGACCCTGTTCTGCGCTGCGCTGATGACGCACCCGCTCGACGACTCCGCACGACGCATCCTCACCCACATGGATGCCGCGCTCAGCGCGCTGCGGTCCCAACTCACCGCCTTGCTGGACATGTCCAAGCTCGATGCGGGCATCGTCACCGTGCGGGCACGGGCCTGCGACATCGGCCCCATGCTCAGGCGACTGTGCGATGCCAAACGCGAAGAGGCCCACACCAAGGGCCTGCAGCTGACCTGCGCCGTCGATGGCGCCGTCGTCGTGCACACCGACCCGCTCCACCTCGAGCGCATCGTGGGCAACCTGCTGGACAACGCCATCAAGTACTGCGACGCAGGCCAGGTTTGGTTGCTGGCGCGGCGCGATGGCGAGCAGCTGCACCTGTGCGTCAAGGACACGGGGCGCGGCATCGCCGAGAAGGACCTGAACAAGGTCTTCGAAGAGTTCTACCAGGTCGACAACCCGGAACGCGACCGCACACGTGGCCTCGGGCTGGGCCTGTCCATCGTGCAGCGCCTGGGGCGCCTGCTTGAGTTGCCTGTGAACCTGAGCTCCGAACTCGGCGTGGGCACCACCGTTTCGATGGCCCTGCCGCTGGCACAGGCCTCCGAAGCCGAGCCGCCCGAGGAGCCCATCGAGTCGGCGGCCATGCCGCTGTGCCACATGCTCGTGCTCGACGACGAAGCCGGCGTGCGCATGGCCATGAAGACCTTGCTCGAATCCCTGGGCTGCCGCGTGACGCTGGCCGCCTGCACCGACGAAGCCATGCGCCTGGCCAGCCTCGACCCGCCCGATGTGGTGCTGGCCGACTTCCGCCTGCGAGGCGAAGAAAGCGGCATCAAGGCCATCCGCAAACTGCGTCAGCAACAGCCCGACCTGCCGGCCATGCTGATCAGCGGCGACACCGCACAAGACCGCCTGCTGGAGGCCCAACAGGCCGGCCTGCGCATGCTGCACAAGCCCGTCTCGGTGGACGTGCTGCTCAAGGCGGTGATGGACACACTGGAGCAAGGAGTACTGGATGCCCCCGTGGAGTCAAGCGAGGAAAGGCTCGCCTGAAGAACCTGAACCCCCCGCGCAGCCGGCTGCGGCACCCCAGGCACGCTGGCTCTCAGAGGGCTGGGAAAGCGTGCTGCATGGTTTGCGCTCGGGCGAGCTGCCGCCCGACGAGGCCGGCTGTCACTGTGATGTGCTGATCCTGGGCAGCGGCTATGGCGGCGCGGTGGCCGCCGCCGAGCTGGCCGGCAGCCGGTTGCCCGACGGCCGCCTGGCCCGCGTGTGGGTGCTCGAGCGCGGCCAAGAGCACCTGCCCGGCTCCTTTCCCTCGGAGCTGGGCGAGCTGCCAGGGCAGGTGCGCATCAGCCGGGCCGGCCACAGCGGGGTCAGCGGCCGACGCGACGGCCTCTTCGACCTGCGCATCCATCCCTACATGTGCGCGCTGGTGGGCAATGGGCTGGGCGGTGGCTCGCTCATCAACGCCGGCGTGATGGACTGGCCCGATGCCGCCGTCTTCGCGCAGGCGCATTGGCCCGAGGCCATCCGCGCAGAGCGCGCAGAGTTGGCGCAGCGAGCGGGCGAGCTCGCTCAGCGGCTGGGTGCCCGCATGGCCGGTCAGCCCAATGGCGTGGCCTCGGCAGGCTGTGCGCCCCAGCGCTTTCGGGCGTTCGAGGCGCTGTCCGGTCCTGGCGCCCTGCGCGAGGCCCCGATCACCGTGGCGCTCAAGCCCCAGGCCAGCGCCGATGGCGTGCAGCTCGACGCCTGCCTGCATTGTGGCGACTGCGCCACCGGCTGCAACCACAACGCCAAGGTCTCCCTCGACACCAACCTGCTGGCACGCGCCAGGCGCCTGGGCGCCCGCGTGGTGACCGGCGCCACGGCCTGGCAACTGAGCCCCACCACCGGCGGTTGGGACGTGGCGGTGGTCCACACCGACGAGCAAGCCCAGCGGCGTGAAGGCAGGCCGCACACCCTGCGCGCCAGGCGCGTGATCGTGGCCGCCGGCACCCTGGGCTCCACCGAGCTGCTGCTGCGATCGCGCAGCGCCGAGCTGCCACTGTCGCCGCGCCTGGGCGAACGCTTTTCGGGCAATGGCGACATGATCGCCGTGCTGCACGATGTGCACGACGAGCACGGGCAAGGTGTGCAGGTCAACGGCGTGGCCGACGAAGCCAGCGCCCCGGCCTCGCGCGGTGTGGGCCCGACCATCACCGGCATCCTCGATCGCCGGCAGGCTGGCGACTTGCCCCACGTGATCGAGGACCTGGCCGTGCCCGGGCCGCTGCGCCGCCTCTTCGAGGAGGTCATCCAGACCGCGCACGCGCTGCACACGCTCGGCGAGGCAGACCATGGCAAGCACACCGGCCAGGCCGAAGAAGCCGACCCCCTGGTCCCTTCAACGGCCGTGACCCAGCGCACCCTGGCGGTGGCCCTGATCGGCCACGACGGCGCCGACGGGTGGTTGCGCCTGCGCCCTGCGACGCAAGGTCTCACCACCACCGCAGACGGCCAGCTCGACATCGCGTGGCCCACCTTGCGCCAAGACCCGCGCTTCGAGGCGCGCCAGCGGGCCCTGCAGGCGCACTGCGAGCAAAAAGGCTGGCGCACCCGCGTGCTGCCCAACCCCGCCTGGCGCCCCCTGCCCGACACCCTGGAAGACCTCTTCGGCAAACAACGTGGCCCGCTGCTGACGGTGCACCCCTTGGGCGGCTGCGCCATGGGCGACGACGCCGCGCGCGGCGTGGTCAACGACCTGGGCGAAGCCTTCGACCCACGTGTGAACGGAGGGCGAGGCGTGCACGCAGGCCTGGTCGTGCTCGATGGCGCCATCGTGCCGGGCTCGCTGGGCACCAACCCGGCGCTGACCATCGCGACCCTGGCGCACCGAGGCGTCACCCGGCTGCGCGAGCGCTGGGGCTGGCAGGCCGCCGACGCCGCACCCGGCCCCTTGCGACAGCGCCCCCGCTTGCGAGCCATGCCCGACCCCGTGCCGCACGAGCGCACCCGCATCGAACTCGGCGAGCGACTGCGTGGCTGGTGGGGCGACACCGGCATCGAACTCACGCTGCGCTTCGGGCCCCAGGACCTGCAGGCCCTGGTGCGAGGTGAACCCGGTGCCCGCACCCTGCGCGTGAGCCCTGGCCACAGCGAGGTCCGGCGCGTGCGCCGCGCGCCCCAGACCGAGGTCGATGCCCTCGGCGGTGACCCCTGGCACGACGCCTTCACCATCGATCGCCAGGCCCTGCAAGGCAGCCTGCGCGTGCTGCACCGCGAGCCCAGTGGCCCGCTGCGGCGCACCGCACGCGGGCTGGGTGCCTGGTGGCTCAACCGAGGCTGGCGCGACGTGGGGCAACAGGTGGTCGATCGCTTGCGGGGCAGGCGCACCGATCCGG
Source organism: Comamonadaceae bacterium 2PF (assembly GCA_005502875.1). Lineage (GTDB taxonomy): Bacteria > Pseudomonadota > Gammaproteobacteria > Burkholderiales > Burkholderiaceae_C > Aquabacterium. The sequence continues at coordinate 18,642 of SCMV01000060.1, forward strand.
CGCCGGCACGCCCGCTGCTCACAGACATCGCCCGCCGAACCCGCGGCGCATGGCGGCTGGCCAGCCACGCCGGCGAGGTGCGGCGCTTCGACTACGAGCTGCAGGTGATCGGCGACGGCCCCTGGTCAGGTGAGCGCCTGTGCGGGCACAAACGCCTGACCTACAACGTGGGCGCCAACCCCTGGCACCAGCTGATGAACGTGACGCTGACGCAAGCGCCCGGCCTGCGCCGACGCGCGCAAGGCCCCGTGCTGCGCCTGGACCTGGCCCACCTGGCACAAGAGGGCATGGCGCTGATGCGCGTGAGCCACCAGCACCACCTGCCCGACACCTGGGTCGAGCTCATCGGCCTGGGCCTGTGGGTGGCCCGCGTGCTGCTGCACACCCACGCCTGGAGCCTGCGCCTGCCCGACGCGCCGCGCCCCGGCCCGATCGACCGACTGCCGCGCAGCACCCCGTCCACATCGCCCGACCTGCCCCCCATCGAGGTCACCGAGCTGAGCGTCGCACCCGACCTGCCCGATGGCACCCCGGTGCGCCTGCGCCTGAGCCGCCTGCGTGGTCGCACCGCCCAGGCCCAACCCATCGTTTTGCTGCACGGCTACAGCGCGGGCGGAACCACCTTCCTGCACCCCTCGGTGCCGCAGGGCCTGGCCCGCACGCTGTGGGACGCCGGCTTCGACGTCTGGGTGGCCGACCTGCGCACCAGCCCGGGCCTGCCCACCGCCACCCACCCCTGGTCCTTCGACGACGTCGCCCACCACGACATCCCCATCGCCATCGACCACATCTGGCGGCACACCGGCGAGCGCCCCATCGACGTCTTCGCCCATTGCATGGGCTCGGCCATGCTCTGGATGGGCCTGCTGGACGACCCGATGCCAGGGGACAACGAGCACGAAGCCCTGCGCCTGCTGATGCCCGAGCGCATCCGCCGCATCGGCATGAGCCAGGTGGCGCCGCTGGTGAGCTTCGCCCCCGACAACCTGTTTCGCGCCTTCCTAGCTCGCCATGCCCTGGCCCTGCTGCCACAAGGCCCCTTCCACTTTCGCCAGCCCTCGCAGGCCAGCTTCGCCGACACCCTGCTCGACCGGCTGCTGTCGACCCTGCCCTACCCGCGCGACGAGTGGCGCCGCGAGAACCCGCTTTGGCCACCCGCCGCGCGCACCCCCTGGGCCGGCAGCCGCCACCGCATGGACCTGCTCTACGGCCGCGACTTCAAGCTGGCCAACCTGCCACAAAGCGTGCTCGACCACATCGACGAGCACTTCGGCCCCCTCAACCTGGGCACGTTGACGCAGGCCCTGCACATGGCCCGCGTCGGTGGCCTGGCCAGCCCCGACGGCCAGGCCCAGGGGCCGCGCTCCGAGCGCCTGGCCAAGGTGCTGCAACGCACCCCGGTGATGGGCATCCATGGGCGCGACAACGCGCTCTCCAGCGTCACCGGCCTGCTGCGCTTTCGCGCCCTGGTCGACGAACTGGGGCCCGATCTGGCGGCCCGATTCACCCACCACATCATCGAAGGCCACGGCCACCAGGACTGCCTCATCGGCGTTCACGCCCCCCAGGTGGTCTTTCCGCTGGTGCTGGACTTTTTCCTGCACGAAGCGCCCGCAGGCGATCTCCCCGCCCAGCTTGGCCCCACGCCCGTGACATGGGCCCCGACCGTGCGCCCGGTGCAACTGGGCCCCTTCCTGGGCACGGCGTTTTCGTCTGCAACGTGGCAAGGTGGCGCCCCGCATTGGCCGCTGAGCATCGGCCACGACCCGGCCGAGCCGGAACCCTCGCTGATCGCCTGCGTGCCGCGCCACCCCGGCGGGCAACTGGGCGAGCCCCACCTGCTGCCCTGGCCCGGGCTGCGCGGGGCCCACACGCCCGATCCCACCGTGATGCGCACCCTGGCCCTGCCCGCCGCCTGGTGGCCTGGCCCCGGCCACGCCCTGGGCGTTTTCCTGGTGCAGGGCCCCCGGCGCACGCCCAATCAGGCCGAGCGCGCCCGCATCGTGGCGGCCGTGCTGGCGGCGGCCCACCCAAGCACCCCGACGGCGCCAGGCGGCCCCACCCCACCCAGCCCAAACCCTGTCGATGCCCCCTGGTGGGTGCCCTGCCCTCCGCAGGCCTGCCTGGCCGACGCCCTCGCAGCC
>SCMV01000061.1 GCA_005502875.1 Comamonadaceae bacterium 2PF
GCCCCTACCCCCACCTCCTCGCCCCCCTTGACCTGGGCTTCACCACGCTGAAAAACCGCGTGCTGATGGGCTCGATGCACACGGGCCTGGAAGACGGCCGTGACCTGAGCAAGCTGGCTGCCTACTTCCGTGAGCGCGCAGAAGGCGGCGTGGGCTTGATCGTCACCGGGGGCTTTGCGCCCAACATCGCTGGGTGGGTCAAGCCGCTAGCGGGCCGCATGAGCAGCGCGTCGTCGGCTAAGCGCCACCAGGTGGTCACGCGGGCGGTGCACGAAGCCGGCGGCAAGATCGCCATGCAGATCCTGCACGCGGGCCGCTACGCCTACCACCCGTTCGCCGTGGCGCCCTCGCGCATCAAGTCGCCCATCTCGCCGTTCACGCCCTTCGAGCTTTCGGCAGCTGGTGTCGAGCGACAGATCCAGGCATTCGTGAACAGCGCCGTGCGCGCACGCGAGGCGGGCTACGACGGCGTCGAGATCATGGGCTCGGAGGGCTACTTCATCAACGAGTTCCTGGCCAGGCACACCAACCAGCGCACCGACGCCTGGGGAGGCGACTACAGCCAGCGCATGCGGCTGCCCATCGAAATCGTGCGGCGCACGCGCGAAGCCGTGGGCCCTGATTTCATCCTCATCTACCGCCTCTCGATGATCGACCTGGTGCCCGAAGGCAGCACGTGGGACGAGGTCAGGCAGCTCGGCAAGGCCATCGCGCTAGCGGGTGCCACGATCATCAACACCGGCATCGGCTGGCACGAGGCCCGCGTGCCCACGATCGCCACCAGCGTGCCGCGTGCGGCCTTTGCCTGGGTCACGGCCAAGCTCAAGCAGGACTTCGCCGACGCGGGCATCGACATCCCGCTGGTGACGTCCAACCGAATCAACACGCCGGCCACGGCCGAGATGGTGCTGGCCGGTGGCTACGCCGACATGGTGTCCATGGCCCGGCCCCTGCTGGCCGACTCGCACTTCGTGGCCAAGGCGGCGGCCAACCGCGCCGACGAGATCAACACCTGCATCGCCTGCAACCAGGCTTGCCTGGACCACGTCTTCAAGAACCAGCTCTCGAGCTGCCTGGTCAACCCGCGCGCCTGCAACGAGACGACGCTGAACTTCCTGCCCACGGTGCAGAAAAAACGCATCGCCGTGGTCGGCGCGGGCCCGGCCGGCATCACCGCCGCCACGCACCTGGCCGAGCGCGGCCACCACGTCGAGCTGTTCGATGCTTCAGCTGAGGTGGGCGGTCAGCTCAACATGGCGCGCCAGGTGCCGGGCAAGGAAGAGTTCGACGAGATGCTGCGGCACTTCCGCAAGCGCATCGAGCTCACCGGCGTGAAGCTGACGCTCGAAACCCGCGTGGACGCGAGCATGCTGACGGGCTTCGACGAGGTCATCGTCGCCACGGGCGTGACCCCGCGCGACCCGAAGATCCCCGGTCAGGACCACCCCAAGGTGCTGAGCTACATCGACGTGCTGCGCCACAAGAAGCCGGTGGGCCGCAAGGTGGCCGTGATCGGCGCAGGCGGCATTGGCTTTGACGTGGCCGAGTACCTGGTGCACGACGCCGAACACAAGTCGCCCTCGCAAGACCTGGTCGCGTGGATGCAGGAATGGGGCGTGACCGACCCGTCGAGCGCACCGGGCGGGCTGCGCCCCGAGGGGCCCAAGCCCACACCCGCTGCGCGCGAGGTCGTGCTGCTTCAGCGCAAGAAGGGCAAGCTGGGCAACGGCCTGGGCAAGACCACGGGCTGGATCCACCGGGCATCGCTGAAGATGAAGAACGTGGAGATGATCGGCGGCGTGAACTACGAGCGCATCGGCGGCGAGGGCCTGCTGATCAGCTTCGGAGAGAAACGCGAGAACCCAACCTGGATCGCCTGCGACAACGTGGTGCTGTGCGCGGGGCAGGTGCCGTTGCGCGAGTTGGCCGAAGCGTTGAAAGCGCGGGGCAAGCCGGTGCACGTGATTGGCGGAGCCTTTGAGGCCGGTGAGCTCGATGCCAAGAAGGCGATCGACCAGGCCGCACGCCTGGCTGCCACACTTTGATGCCCTGGAGCAGCGATGACACCATGAAAAACGGCCCTGCGAAGAGGGCCGTCTCGAAGGCTTGAGCAGGCTCGCTGCTCAGGTGCCAACCGGTGCTCAGAAGGCGTATTGCAGGCCGACGCCCAACAGGCGGACCGCGCCACTGTCGCCGTTGACTTCGGCGTTGGTGAAGTCCGCATCAGCGGTGAGGCGCAGGTTCTTGTTCAGCGCGAACTCGACGCCCAGACCGAAGTACGGCTTGACGGAGTCGTCGGACTCCGAATAGCGGTAGGCCGCAACAGGCATCGATTGGGTGAAGCGGGTTTTCAGTGCCGCCAGACCCAGGCGCCCCACCAGTGCCAGCTGAGGGTGGGCATCAACACGGAAGGCCGCAGCCAGCAAAACGCCACGCGCCTCGAAGCTTTCCGTCACGTCGCCATTGCGCAGCAGGAAGCCGTCGAAGTAGCTGCCGGTGAAACCGCGTGTGCCCTTGCCGAAGTCAGCGTAGGCTGCTTCCAGCGCCACGGTGGGGTTGAGCTTGTAGCCAACGTAGAACTTCGTGCCGGTGTCGGACTTGTCGCAGCCCAGGTTGTAGTCTTCGCAGCTGAGGTTGACGTGGGACTTGCCCACAACGCCACCCACATAAACCTGCGCCGAAGCAGCGGCCATCATGGCGGTCAGCAGACCCGCCACAGCAATCTTTTTCATGGGAACTCCCTGGATCAAAAACACGGCGCCATTCGCCGCGGTGGCGAATCTAACAACGTTACGTGTCTGAAACAGCTGGGGCGCTCCGATCGGCCAAACGGGTGAGGGTCGGCCACCACACTTGTTTGCGTGGCGGCCACCTTTTCAGGCGTTGACGAATCAGAAGTCGTACTGCAGACCGATGCTCAGCAGGCGAACCGAGCCTTCTTCACCAGCGATCTCACCGGTGGTGAAGTCGGCGGCGGCGGTGCCGCGCAGGTTCTTGTTGAAGCTGTATTCCAGGCCCAGGCCGAAGTAGGCATTGGTGCTGCCATCGGTGCGGTTGCCGTAGGGGAAGCCGGTGGACTTGGTGTCCACCATGGCCAGGCCCAGGCGGCCGACACCGGTCAGCTCGCGGGTGAAGGGCAGGCGGCCAGCGGCGTTGATCAGGAAGCCGTCGACGGCGATGGAGCCCACGCCGAACGAGCCGACGTTGATGTTGGACTTGCCGAAGTCGATGTAGCCGCCCTCGATGGCGATTTGCGGGTGGACCTTGTAGCCAGCGTAGAACTTGTAGCCGGTGTCGTCGTTGTCGCACGAAGCGATGCCACCGCAATCGACGGCGACGTTGGACATGCCGAAAGCACCGCCGATGTAGGCCTTGTTGGCCAGTTGGGCAGAGGCGGAGGTGGCGAGGGCCAGCAGGGCAGCGGCCAGGGCGATCTTGTTCATGGTGTCTCCTGAAAGGGGTGATGAGCCGCCAGAGCAGCGGCACGAACGAAACGTCCGGCGCGGACTGTAGTCGCTGCGCCTGACGCCTCGCCCCCCATTCCAGGGGCTTTTTGTCGCCCAATGTTTCCGCCCGATGTGATCAAACGTTTCGCGTTGAACGAAACAAATCACTGCTTCAGGAATGCCTGCACCGCCGACACGGTGGCCGCCGGGTCTTCTTCGTGGGGCACGTGGCCCAGGGCGTCGAACATGGCCAGGCGGCTGCCCACGATGTCCTTTTGGAACTTGTCGGCGTTGTCAGGCGGGATCAGGCGGTCTTGCCCACCCCAGATGATCAATGTGGGCTGCTTGATGCTGGCGATTTGCGCGGTGAACTCGCCGCTGGGGCTTTGGGCGAAGCGCTCGCGCAAGGCGCCACGGTTGCCAGCGCGCAGGGTCAGCTCGTAGTAGCGGTCGATCAACTCGGGCGTGACCTTGGTCGGGTCGCCATACACATTGCGCACGCTGGACTCGATCATGCTGTGCGGCAGGGTGTTCTGCATCAGCGGCTTGAGCGCGCCGATCTGCGCGATCTTGAAGCCGATCGGCATGGACTGCGGGTCGAAGGGGTAGCCGGCCGCATCCACCAGCACGAGCTTGCTCACGCGCTGCGGGTGGTCCACCGCCACCTTCCAGGCCAGGTTGCCGCCGAAGGAGTTGCCAGCCACCACGGCCTTTTGCACGCCCAGCTTGTCCATCAGCGCGACGACAAACTCGACGTAGCGGGTCAGGCGGTAATTGCCATCGGGCATGGGGCCTGTGAGGCCGAAGCCAGGCAGGTCCATGCGGATGACGCGGCGCTGGCCCTTCAGGGCCTCTGTCCAGCCGTCCCAGGTGTGCAGGCTGGCCGAGGTGCCGTGGAGCAGCACGATGGGCTCGGCGTCGTCGCGGGGGCCTTCATCGCGGTAGTGGGCCTGCATGCCCAGGATCTCTGTGAACTGCGAGGGCGCGGGCGCCCACTTGGCCTTGAGCGTTTCCACGTCCCGATCGGGGGCCCAGGATGCGGCCACACCGCCCACCACCAGCAACAACAGGGCGAGCACCAGCCCACCCACGACCTTCAGCGCCGTCTTCATGTTCGTGTCCCTTGTTGATTGAGGCCGAGCCCAGCGCACGGCCTGCCCTCATTGTGCGCGAGCCACAGCAGCCGTCCCATCGACAGATGGCCGCCAGGTCAGGCAGCACAGATCGGCACCAGCCAGCGCCGGCTGCCCTCGTCAGCGGTAGCTCAGCAGCGAGGGCGCGCCCGCAGGCGCCACGCCTTCGAGGTGCCCGTGCTCGTTGACCGACAGCAGGTGCAGGCCGTCCCGGCCCACGTTGATCTTGGTGATGCCGGCGTTGGCCAGCGTCCAGTTGATGGTGAAGGCCTGCGTGTCGTGCAGGCCCAGCAGGTGCGCGCACACCACGCTGATGAAGCCCCCCGAGGTAAAGACCACGGCCTGGCCTTTGGGCGGCGTGAGCTGGACCAGCTCGGCCAGGGTCGTCACGCAGCGCAGCTTGAAGGTGGACCAGGGCTCCTGGTACTCGGCGTCGTGGTGGCCCGCCACCCAGCGCGAGACCGCATCCTGGAAGAAGGCCTGAAAGGCCCGGCGCGGGTCACCGCTGGCGGCCATCTCCGCCATCATCAAGGCCTTGTCGGCAAAACGCGGCTCGGCCACCTCGATGACGTCCTCGTGGTCGAACTCGTTGACGCCGGCCAGCACCTGCATCGGCACGTCCAGCGCCATGGCCGACAGCGCCGCGCGCGCCGTCTCCTGGTGGCGCTGCATGGTGCCGGCCACCACCACCTCGGGCGCCACGCCGCGCGCCTTCAAGGCCTGGCCGACGACGTGCCCCTGCTGGTGTCCCAGCGCCGAGAGCGCATCGTAGTTCTGGCTGCCGAACGAGGCCTGGCCGTGGCGGACGAGGTAGAGCGATCCCATGTTGTCAGGCCTTCACTTTCGGCATCACTTCGAGCCGTACTTCATCAGCTCCAGGCGGGCGATCATGCCCTTGTGGACCTCATCGGGGCCATCGGCCAGGCGCAGCGAACGGGCCTGGTTGAAGAAGGCCGTCAGCGGCGTGTCGTGCGAGACGCCCATGCCACCGTGCATCTGGATCGCGAAGTCGACCACCTGCTGCAGCATCGACGGCGCCACCACCTTGATGGCCGAGACGTCGGTCAGCGCGCTCATCACGCCCAGGTTGTCGATCTTCCAGGCGGCCTGCAGGGTCAGCAGGCGGGCCTGGTCGATGGCCAGACGGCACTCGGCGATGCGCTCGCGATTGCCACCCAGGTTGATGATGGGCTTGCCGAAGGCCACGCGCTTGAGGCCTCGCTGAATCGCGAGCTCCAGCGACTTCTCGGCCGCGCCGATGCAGCGCATGCAGTGGTGGATGCGGCCCGGGCCCAGGCGGCCCTGCGCGATCTCGAAGCCACGGCCCGGCCCGGCGATCACGTTGGACAGCGGCAGGCGCACGTTGGTGAAGTGCACCTCGCCGTGGCCGTGCGGCTCGTCGTACTCACCGAAAACGGGCAGCATGCGCTTGATCTCGACGCCGGGCGCGTCCAACGGCACCAGCACCATCGAGTGCTGACCGTGGCGGCCGGCTTCGGCATTGGGGGTGGCGGCCATGAAGATGCCGATCTTGCAGCGCGGATCGCCCACGCCGGAGGACCACCACTTCTTGCCATTGAGCACGATCTCGTTGCCCTCGACCACGGCGGTGGCCGCCATGTTGGTGGCGTCGGACGAGGCCACATCGGGCTCGGTCATGAAGAAGACGGAGCGGATCTCGCCGTTGAGCAGAGGCGTGAGCCACTGGGCCTTCTGCTCGTCGCTGCCGTACTTCCAGAGCACCTCCATGTTGCCGGTGTCGGGCGCGTTGCAGTTGAAGATCTCGGGCGCCATCATCGAGCGGCCGGTCTGCTCGGCGCTGAAGGCGTACTCGAGCACGCTCAGGCCCGGGGCCAGCTTGGCGTCCGGCAGGAAGAGGTTCCACAGGCCTTCGGCCTTGGCCTGGGCCTTGAGCTCCTCGACACGCGCCGGGATCTTCCACTGGGTCCAGTCGCCGCCATGGCGGGCCTCGCCGATCTCCTTCCAGTGCTGGGCCTCGACCGGGGCGATGCGCTCGTCGATGAAGGCGCGCACGCGCTTGGCGTAGCTCTGAGCGCGTTCGCTGGGCTGGAAGTCCATGGCTGTCTCCTTGTGGGGATGGGGAACAGGTCGGTGTCCGACCGATGCCCGTGGATGCTACGCCGCCCTCACCCTTGCATCAAATGATGAATTTTCATCCCAAGTCATGCACGTGGCGCATGGCCTCGCGGGCGCCCTGGGCCACGCTCTCGCGCATCCAGCGGTGCACGGGGTCGGCCTCGCGGTCGGCGTGCCAGTACATCCAGATGCCGATGGGAGGCAGGGCCAGGGGCAGGTCGGCCAGCACCAGCGGCAGCGCGCGGGTGAGCTCTTCGGCGTAGGTGCGCGGCAGGGTCAGCAGGGCGTCGCCCGCGGCCACCACGTTGGCCGCCGCGAAGTAATGCTGGCAACGCAGGATGACCTGGCGCTCGCCCAGGCCCTGGGCCGCCCAGACCGCCTGCAGGGGGTCGGGCTGGTCGGGCTGCAGCGCCACCATCACGTGGGCCTGGGCGAAGTAGTCGGCCACGCTGATCTGGCGGCTGGCCAAGGGATGGCCCCGGCGCATCAGCACCGAGAGCTGCTCGTCGGCCAGGTGCTCCCCCCGGATGCGCCCGGTCACCCGGCGCTGGCGGTCGATGGCCAGGTCGACCTCACCCAGGGTCAGGGTGCGCTCGAGCGCGTCACGCGGCACGCGCACGCTGGCGATCTTGACCTGTGGTGCGGCCAGCGCGAGGCGGCTCATCAGGGGCGGCAAGGTGATGGCCTCGAGCACGTCGCGCATGCCCAGGCGCAGGGTCATGTTCAGCGTGAGCGGATCGAACGTGTCGGCCTGGCCCATGAGGGACTGCAGGCCGCGCAAGTGCGCCTGCACCTCGCCGATGACGCGCCGAGTCAGCTCGGTGGGCACCATCTGGTTGCCCTGGCGCACGAACAGCGGGTCGCCCCACAGGCGGCGCAGCCGGGCCAGCGCGTGGCTGACGGCCGGCTGGCTCAGGTGCAGGTGCCGCGCCGCACCCGAGATGCCGCCGTGCTCGTAGACCGCGTCCATGACGCGAAAGAGGTTCAGGTCGAGGCGGGAGGCGGCGTGCGGCAAGGACATGGGCTGCAACCATACACCGGGCCCCACACCCGTGTGTTTTTTGCGTCCGATGCGGTCCACCACAGCCCGGCCCGGGGCGGGCTCACGCCATAATGGCACGTTGCCGTTGACACGGCGCACCTTTGGAGCAACCACCTTGGACAGTCACCCTTGGTGACCGCCCACTCCGGCCAGCCGGCCCCCTGCACCGCCTCGCGCTGACCAGCGCTGGACAGGCGCCTTGCAGGCACCGGCTGCGGCCCGCCAGGCCAGCCTTGCGCTGAACCGGCCGGGCCCATGCGGGAGGGGGCGGCAACCACACACCCCCACCCGTCAAACAACCTGCACGCCGTCGCACCCCGCATCACCCATGCGACGCGACCCGAGCGTGATCAGGTGCTGGAGTCCCGATGCTCAACGTCTTCACGCTGGCCAATGGCCGCCTGTTCCAGGAAGAAATCGACAGCCTCGACGAGCTGACGCCGTCGCGCCCTGTCTGGGTCGACCTGGAAGACCCGACGCCCGAAGAAAAGGGCTGGATCGCCGCCTGCTTCGGCCTCGTCATCCCTGGCGACATCGTCGACGAGGACCTGGAAGAGTCCGCCCGCTTCTACGAAGAAGAAGGCGCCATCCACCTGCGCTCGGACTTCCTGATCGACGACGACGAGGCCCCCCGCAACGTGCGCGTGGCCTTCATCCTGCACAACAACATCCTGTTTTCGATCCACAAGGAAGACCTGCCGGTGTTCCGCCTGCTGCGCATGCGCGCGCGCCGCATCCCGGCCCTGATCGAAGACGCCAAGGACGTGCTGCTCAAGCTCTACGACGCCGACGCCGAGTACTCCGCCGACACACTCGAGAACATCTACGACGAGCTCGAAAAGGTCAGCAAGCGCGTGCTGCAGGATCAGGTCAACGACGAAGCCGCCGCCGAAGCGCTGGCCGCCATCGCCCGCCAGGAAGACTTGAACGGCCGCATCCGCCGCAACGTGATGGACACGCGCCGCGCGGTCAGCTTCATGATGCGCGCGCGCATGCTCAACGCCGACCAGTTCGAAGAAGCCCGCCAGATCCTGCGCGACATCGACTCGCTGGACTCGCACACGGCCTTCCTGTTCGACAAGATCAACTTCCTGATGGACGCCACCGTCGGTTTCATCAACATCAACCAGAACAAGATCATCAAGATCTTTTCGGTGGCCTCGGTGGCCTTCCTGCCACCCACGCTGATCGCCAGCATCTACGGCATGAACTTCAACGCCATGCCCGAGTTGAACTGGCGCTTCGGCTACCCGTTTGCCGTCGCGGTGATGATCATGTCGGCCATCACGCCCTTCTGGTACTTCCGCCGCAAGGGCTGGCTGAACTGACGCGATGAACCTGCCTGCGCTGCCGCCCGGCCTGTGGCGGGTGATGTGGGGCACCACCTTCGTGGTGCTCAGCTACAGCCTGCTCAACCCGGTGCTGGCCGTGCGCCTGCAAACCGAGGGCGCCAGCGCCACGGCCATCGGTCTGTTCGCCACGCTGCCCTTCCTGAGCGTGGCGCTGCTGGTGCCGCTGGTGCCCAAGCTGTTTGGCCGCATCGGCGTGGGCCAGGCTTACCGACTGGGCCTGCTGCTCGAGCTCATCGCCTGCCTGGGCTACCTCGTCACCGACGACTACCGGCTGTGGTGCCTGTTCGGGCTGATGGCGGGCCTGGGCGCCGCCGCCGCCTGGAACGCCACCGAGGCCCTGATCGCGCACAACACGCCGCCTTCGCACCGGGGCCGGCTCACGGGCCTGTACCAGGCGCAACTCGGCGCCGGCATGGCGCTGGGGCCCTTCCTGCCAGGCCTGCTGGGGCTGGGGCCCATCGGCGCCAACTTGCTGGCGGCGGGCGGGCTCGCGCTGGGCTTGTCTTTGGTGCTGGTGCCCTCGATCACCCGGCTCAAGGCCATGCACGACGATCACGAGCCCATGGGCCTGCTGTCGGCCTGGCGCTTTCGGCCCACGCTGGCCTGGGCGGCCGTGGTGGGCGGGGTCTTCGAGGTGGGCCTGGGCTCCATCACCACGGCTCACGGCTCGGAGATCGGGCTGAGCCTGGCGGCAGCCACCTCCATCGCCGGCGCCTTGGGCGTGGGCAGCTTCGTGCTGCAGTACCCGCTGGGCTGGCTGGCGGACCGGCTGCCGGCGCGGCGCTTGTTCGTGGGTGGCGCGGTGGTGCTGGTGCTCAGCGCCATGGCCTTCACGCGCTCGAGCCAGCACCCTGAGCTGCTTTGGGGCTGCGCACTGCTGTGGGGTGGCATTGGCGGGGCGCTCTACACGCTCAGCATGATCCGCGTGGCGCACGACTTCGCGCATTCATCGGCCATCGCCGGCACCTCGGCCATGATCGCCGGCTACACGGCGGGCGGCGCCATTGGGCCCCTCATCAGCGGCTGGGTGTTCGACCACCATGGCGTGGCCGGCCAGGGCCTTTGGCTGGGTGTGCTGGCGCTCAGCCTGCTGCTGATGCACGCCCGACGGCCTGCCCCTGCGCCCGACGCCACTGACTGAGCAAGGCCGCGTGCAGTCGCTCGGCCGGCACCGGCTTGTGCAGCAGCACCAGACCTGAGGCATGGGCCTCACGCAGGCGCTGCGGACCGGTGTCGCCCGTGACCAGGAAAGCCGGCAGGTCCGGCCCCAAACGTTCGCGGATGAGCGAGACCGCCTCCAGGCCGCTGCGGTGGTCCCGCAAGCGGTAGTCGACCAGCAGCAGGTGCGGCGTGAAGGCATCGAGCCGAGCCAAGGCCTGGTCCACCGACGAAGCCGTTTCACAGGCACAGCCCCAGCTCATCAGCAGGTCGCTCATGGCCGCCAGCACCGACTCGTCGTCTTCGATCAGCAGCACGTTCAGGCCACCCAGGTCGCCGCCTTCTTCGCCCAGGCGGTCCGACGCGATCACCGCGGCCTGGCTGATCGGCAGCGTCAGGCGGAACACCGAGCCGCGCCCCTCGCGCGACGCCAGGCCCACCTCCACGCCCATGGCCCGGGCCAACCCGTCGACGATGGACAGGCCCAGGCCCAGGCCTTTGCGCCGGTCTCGCTCGGGGTTGCCCAGCTGATGGAACTCGCGAAAGACCTCGCGGTGCTGCGAAGCGGGGATGCCGATGCCCGTGTCCCAGACCTCGATGACGGCTCGCCCGACCCGGCGCCTGCAACCCAGCAACACCGCGCCCCGTTCGGTGTAGCGCACGGCGTTGACCAGCAGGTTGCGGATGATCATTTCCACGAGCGCCGGGTCGGCCTGCACCACCAGGCGCGTGTCACGCAGGCGAAAGACCAGGCCCTTGCTTTCGGCCAGCGGCGCCAGTTCACGCTCGAGCTTGTGGAACAAGGGCTGCAGCGCGAAGGTGCGCAGTTGAGGCTGCACCACGCCCGCATCGACCTTGGAGAAGTCGAGCAAGGTGCCCAGCATCTCGTTGGCCGCTTCGTTGGAGGCCATCACGTGGCGCACCAGGTGGGCCTGTCGGTCGTTGAGCCCGGCACGCGAGAGCGCGCCCAGGTAGAGCCCGGCGGCATGCAGGGGCTGGCGCAAGTCGTGGCTGGCCGACGCCAGGAAGACGGTCTTGGCCCGGTTGGCGTCCTCGGCCTCGACCAGGGCCTGCTCGACCATCTCGCGCGCCTCCAGCGCCCGCTGGGTCTGATCGCGCAAGCGGTCGACCAGGCCTTCGTTTTCGAAACGCAGCTCGATGGAGCGCAGCGTCATGCGAGAGGCGTGGAACGAGTAAACGGCCATCGCCCACAGGTAGGCCGTGGCACCTGCGGCCAGCGCCCAGTTGATCGTTCCCTGAGCCCGCAGCAGGGCCACGATCAGCGGCACCAGGCAGCAAAGCCAGTAAGACAAGGCCACCGGCCAGACCGAGCCAAAGATGCCCAGCGCGGCCGAGCCCATGCCGGCGATCAGGCAGATGATGAGCGTGGCCGAGTCGGGCTCGCCCGGCCGGATGAACAGCAGCGCCAGCGCCCCCCAGCAAGCGCCACTGAGCGCCGCCAGGGTCAGCAGAAACTGCGCATGCCGGACCGGCTCGAAATCGGCCCGTCCGGGCGAAGGCAGGAGTCGGTGAACCACCTGGCCAGCCAAGGCCAGGCCCACGGTGCCCACCGACCACCACCAGATGCGGTCGTCGCCCACCGTGAACTGGTAGGCCACCGCCGCGATGAGCGCCACCATGGCGGTGGCCACCATCGCGGTGGTCAGGCCCCGGTCGATCAACTCAACCTGGTCCGACAGCGAGCGGGGCGGATCAAAGCGCAGCGCGCTGGCCCACATCGAACCCTGCGTCATGGCGCGAGCAGGCCACGGGCCACGGCCCGCTCGTAGGCTTCTTGCCGGCTGGTGGCCTGCAGCCATTCCGTGATCCAGGACACCTCGGCGCGCACCGCGCTCTCGCTCATGCCCAGCTGGCGAGCGATCGCCTTGTTGGGCGTGCCGCGCCCGAGGTAGCCCAGGATCTGCAGCTGCAACTCGGTGAACGTGGGCCCGGCTTCGCTGGCCAGCATGTCCAGCTCGGGCGCACGTGGGTCGTGCACCGCCCCGACCTGGAGCATGGACAGCGCGGCATAGGGCAGCGCAGCAAACGAGGTTTCGCCACGCAGCAAGGTCTGCACCGCACCCACGATGTCCTCGGCCTGGGCCGATTTCGGGATGAAGCCCTCGGCGCCCACCTCGCGCGCCTGGGCGATCAGCTCGGCCGTGACCTCGCCGGACATGAAAAGCACCCGCGTCTGCGGTGCCGCCGCCTTGAGCGCGGGCAGGTCGGCAAGCCCATGCCCATCGGGCAAGTGGACGTCCAGCATGACCAGGTCAACCGGCTGGTGACGCAGGTGTTCAAGCGCCTGGGCCCAGGTGCCCGCCTGGGTGAGCAGGGCCTGCGGCCAGCGCTCGGCCAGCATCAGGCCAAGGCCCATGCGGAACAGGGCGTGGTCATCGACCAGGAGGAAGCGAGGGCCAGCGATCGTCATGCTCTGCCAAGGGTGAAGGGACTGCAGCCACGAGTATCCGCTGCCATCACCCGTTTCCCGGTCATCGTCCCCTGGCTGCGGTCCCAAATCCCCAATAAGGGGGAGGCGGGCGCCGCAACCAAGCGCTCAACCCTTGCGTGCGCGACGGGCCTTGACCGCCTCGGACAGGATCTGCAGCACCTTCTCGGAGTCGTCCCAGCCGATGCAGGCATCGGTGATCGACTGACCGTAGGCCAGCTTCTTGGGGTCGTCCTTGCCCGGGGTGAACTTCTGGGCCCCGGCGCACAGGTGGCTTTCCACCATCACGCCAAAAACCTGGTGCGAGCCGCCCGAGACCTGCTCGGCGATGTCCTGGGCCACCACGACCTGGCGCTCGTGCTGCTTGGAGCTGTTGGCGTGGCTGAAGTCGACCATCAGCGAGGGGTGCAGCTTGGCGGCCTCGAGGTCCTTGCAGGCGGCGGCCACGCTGGCGGCGTCGTAGTTCGGCGCCTTGCCACCGCGCAGGATGACGTGGCAGTCGGGGTTGCCGGCCGTGCCAACGATGGCGACCTGGCCGTTCTTGTGCACCGACAGGAAGTGGTGGGCGCCGGCAGCGGCCTGGATGGCGTCGGTGGCGATCTTGATGTTGCCGTCGGTGCCGTTCTTGAAGCCGATGGGGGCGCTCAGGCCCGAGGCCAGTTCGCGGTGGACCTGGCTTTCGGTGGTGCGCGCACCGATGGCGCCCCAGCTGATGAGGTCACCGA
Source organism: Comamonadaceae bacterium 2PF (assembly GCA_005502875.1). Lineage (GTDB taxonomy): Bacteria > Pseudomonadota > Gammaproteobacteria > Burkholderiales > Burkholderiaceae_C > Aquabacterium. The sequence continues at coordinate 13,403 of SCMV01000061.1, forward strand.
TGTACTGCGGCGAGATCGCGTCGAGGAACTCGCTGGCAGCGGGCACGCCCAGGCGGTTGATCTCCAGCAGCAGCTGGCGGGCCATGCGCAGGCCCTCGTCGATCTTGTAGGACTCGTCGAGGTAGGGGTCGTTGATCAGGCCCTTCCAGCCCACGGTGGTGCGTGGCTTCTCGAAGTACACGCGCATGACCACTTCCAGGGTGCCTTCGTACTGCTCGCGCAGGGCGCGCAGCTTTCGGGCGTACTCGATGGCGGCGGCCGGGTCGTGGATGGAGCAGGGGCCGATGATCACCAGCAGGCGGTCGTCCTTGCCGTGCACGATCTTGCGGATGGCCTTGCGCGTGCGCGAGACCAGCGTCTCGATGGCCGTGCCACGGATCGGGAAGAAGCGGATCAGGTGCTCGGGCGGCGGCAGCGGCGTGACGTTCTTGATGCGTTCGTCATCGGTCTGCGAGGTCTTGTCGGCGGGCGGAACCCAGCCTTCGGCGGCGCTGGAGTGGGTGCTCATGGGGCGATCCTGTTGGGGTGCTTGATCAGGGGCGAAATAAAAAAAACCGCCGGTTTTGCCGGCGGTTTCAGTTGGGTGGGTCTGCTTACGCGTTGGCCACTCCTGCGCCGGTGAGGTGCTGGATGTGAAAGTGCCAAAAGTGGTAACGGACCGTGGTACGCATGGAAACACTGTAGCACGCCCCTGTGACGGGCCACAACCCGGGGCTCACCGGGGCCAGCTGCGGGGCCGAGATCCTGGTCATCAGGCCTTCCGCCCCCGAGGCTCACTTGAGCTGCGGGAAGGCGAACTCGGGGCCCCGCGCAATGCTGTCGGGCCAGCGCTGCATCACGGCCTTGTGGCGGGTGTAGAAGCGCACGCCTTCGGGGCCGTAGGCGTGGTGGTCGCCGAACAGGCTGCGCTTCCAGCCGCCGAAGCTGTTGAAGGCCATGGGCACCGGCAGCGGCACGTTCACGCCGACCATGCCGACCTGGATGTGGCGCACGAACTCGCGCGCGATGCCGCCGTCGCGGGTGTAGACGGCCACGCCGTTGCCGTACTCATGGTCGTTGATGAGCTTCACGGCGGCGGCGACGTCGGGCACGCGCACCACACAGAGCACCGGGCCGAAGATCTCTTCGCGGTAGACGCTCATCTCGGGCGTGACGCCGTCGAGCAGGGTGCCGCCGACGAAGAAACCGTCTTCGTGACCGGGCACGCGAAGGCCGCGTCCATCGACCACCGCCACGGCGCCTTCTTCGATGCCCTGGCCAATCAGGCCTTCGATGCGCTGCTGCGCCATGCGCGTGATGACCGGGCCCATCTCGGCATCTGGCTGGTGGCCTTCGCCCACGCGCAAGGCGCGCACGCGGGTGGCCAGCGACGCCACCAGTTCATCAGCCACATCGCCCACCGCCACGGCCACGGAGATGGCCATGCAGCGCTCTCCGGCCGAACCATAGGCCGCACCGATCAGGGCATCGACGGCTTGCTCCAGGTCGGCATCGGGCATGACGACGAGGTGGTTCTTGGCCCCGCCCAGAGCCTGCACGCGCTTGCCGTGGCGCGCGCCTTCGGCGTAGATGTGCTGGGCCACCGGGGTCGAGCCCACGAAGCTCACGGCCTCGATGCCAGGGTGCGCGAGGATGGCATCGACGATGGCCTTGTCGCCCTGCACCACGTTAAAGGCGCCATCGGGCAAGCCGGCTTCTTTCAGCCACTCGGCCATCAGCAACGACGGCGAAGGGTCTCGCTCGGAGGGCTTGAGCACGAAGGTGTTGCCGCAGGCCAGGGCCACCGGGAACATCCACATGGGCACCATGGCGGGGAAGTTGAACGGCGTGATGCCGGCGACCACGCCCAGGGGTTGGCGCATGGACCAGGCGTCGATGCCGCGCGCGACCTGGTCGGTGTACTCGCCCTTGAGCAGCTGCGGGATGCCGGTGGCGAACTCGACGACCTCGATGGCGCGCGCCACCTCGCCCTGCGCGTCGGGCAGGGTCTTGCCGTGCTCTTGCACGATGAGCTCGGCGAGCTGGGTCGATCGCGCCTGCAGCAGGTTCAAAAAGCGGAACATGACGCGGGCGCGGGCCAAAGGCGGCTGAGCCGACCAGGCGGGGAAGGCGGCCTGCGCGGCGGCCACGGCCTGGTCAAGCTCGTCAACCGTGCCCAGGTCGACCCGGCCCTGCACCCGGCCCAGCGCGGGGTTGAAGATGTCGGCCTGGCGGCCCGAGGTGGAGGCCTGAGCGCGACCGCCGATGTGGTGGTGGACTGAATACATGCGTGTCTCCGGGATGGGTGCGGGGGTCATTGCGGGTCGGCGGTTTCGCGGATGGCCGCGCGCAGCACGTCGACCATGTGCTGCAAGTCGTCGGTGGTGGCGATGAAGGGCGGGCCCATGGCGATGGTGTCGCCGGTGAAGCGCAGCAGCACGCCTTTCGTCATCGCGACCTCGAAGACGCGCAGGGCGCGCAAGCCGGGCTGGCCGGGCCAGGCCTGCAGGTCGACGGCGCCGCAAAAACCGAAGTTGCGGATGTCCACCACGCCTGGCTCGCCCTTGAGGCTGTGCAGGCCCTCTTCGAGCAAGGGCTCGAGGCTGCGGGCGCGCTCGATGAGGCCATCGCCCAGCAGCACATCCAGCACCGCGTGGCCCACGGCCGAGGCCATGGGGTGGCCCGAGTAGGTGTAGCCGTGCATGAACTCGACGACGTAGTCGGGCGCCTGCACGCCCATGAAGGTGTCGTAGATGTCGTCGCGGGCGATGACGCCGCCCATGGGCACCGTGCCGTTGGTGATGCCCTTGGCGAAGGTGATGAGGTCGGGCGTGACGCCCAGGCGCTGGGCGCCGAAGGGTGTGCCCAGGCGGCCAAAGCCGGTGATGACCTCGTCGAAGATCAGCAAGATGCCGTGGCGGGTGCAGGTCTCGCGCAGCTTTTGCAGGTAGCCCACCGGCGGCACGATGACGCCGGTCGAGCCTTGCACCGGCTCGACGATGACGGCGGCGATGGTGCTGGCGTCGTGCAGGCCGATGAGGCGTTCGAGCTCGTCGGCCAGGTGCGCGCCCCAGGTCGGCTGGCCTTTGGAAAACGCCATGTGCTGCGGCGACCAGGTGTGCGGCAGGTGGTCGACCCCGGGCAGCATGGCCGTGCCGAACATCTTGCGGTTGGCCACCAGGCCGCCGGCGGAGATGCCGCCAAAGCCCACGCCGTGGTAGCCGCGCTCGCGTCCGATCACGCGGTAGCGGCCACCCTCGCCACGCAGGCGGTGGTAGCCGATCGCCATCTTGATGGCGGTGTCGACCGACTCCGAGCCGGAGTTGGTGAAAAAGACCTTGCCCAGGCCGGCGGGGGCCAGCTCGCTGATGCGGCGCGCCAGCTTGAGCGCGCCGGGGTGGGCCACCTGGAAGGCCGGGGCGTAGTCCAGCTCGGCGGCCTGGCGGGTGAGTGCCTCGACGACGCGCGGGTGGCCGTGGCCGATGGGGCAACACCACAGGCCAGAGAGTGCATCGAAAAGCTGACGACCGTCCGCCGTGCGGTAGTGCGCCCCGCTGGCACCCACCACGACCTTGGGGTGCTGCTTGAAGTAGCGGTTGGGCGTGAAGGGCAGCCAGGTCTGGGCCAGGCCGTCCAGGGTGGCCGGGTCGGCGGTTTCGGTGGCGGGGTTGAAAGGCATCGGGTGAACCTCGTTGGGGCGCGTGCAGGCGACGAAGCGGCCTGGTTGCCATCGTAGGCACGCCGCGCGTCGCCCCAGCATGACGCGCCCACAGCAAACTGGCAAACGGCTTGCTTGCATGAACCTGCCGTGATGGCCACATGACCTGTACAGTTTGCCCATGACACCGCCTCGCCCTGGCAGCCCCCACCCCAACACCAGCTTCCCACCCGGCGCCAACGCAGCCGGCGTGGTGCCCGCCGATGCCGACTGGCTCGCCGACCTGCAAGCCAGCCTGGGCGAGCGCGCCGAGCGTTCGGCGCACAGCAGCGTGCGCAACGAGCCCAGCCTGGTCGCCCTGCTGTCTGCCGCGGTGGAGGGCGCCGTGAACGCCGGCACCTTGCGCGCCGGCACGCGCCTGCCTTCGGTGCGTCAGCTGGCCACGCGGCTGGGCGTGAGCACCTTCACCGTGGCCGAGGCCTACACCGGGCTGGTGGCGCGGCAGGTGCTGGCCTCGCGGCGGGGCGCGGGCTACTTCGTGCAATCGAGCCGGCTGGCGGCGCAGCGAAGCCCGCGCGAGCTGGCGCTGTCCAGCCTGGTCAGCGACGACTGGTTGAGCCTGAACATGTTCGCGCAAGGGCGCGACCTGCTGGCCGCTGGCTGCGGCTGGTTGCCGCTGAGCTGGTACGCCGAGAACGACTTCCACGCCGCGCTGAGGCAGGCCACGCGCATCGCCGGCGAGCACCTGGCCAGCTACGGGCACCCGCTGGGCTACGCGGGCCTGCGCCAGTTGCTGGCGCACGAGCTGGGCCAAAGGCTGGGCCCGGTGCACGCCGACCAGCTCATCCTCACCCACGGGGTCACCCACGGCTTCGAGCTGGTGATGATGGGCTTGCTCAAGCCTGGCGACCACGTGCTGGTGGAAGAGCCGGGCTACTGGAACCTGCATGCGCAGCTGCGTTGCCACGGCCTGATCCCCATCGGCGTGCCGCGCACCGACCAGGGCCTGGACCTCGAAGCCATGGAGCGACTGGCCACTGCTCACCGCCCTCGCGCCCTGTTCATCACCACCGTGGGGCACAACCCGCTGTCGACCACCTTGCGGCTGCAGCAGTTGCACCGCGTGCTGGCCCTGGCCGAGCGCCACGACCTGTGGGTGGTCGAAGACGACATCTTCCGTGACCTGGACGGCCCGCACGCGCCGTCGCTGGCGGGGCTCGACGGCTTGCAGCGGGTGCTGACGCTGGGTGGCTTTTCCAAGACCATCGCGCCGGCCATCCGCGTGGGCTACGTGGCCTGCCCGCCCGCGCTGGTGCAGCCGCTGGCGCGCGTGAAGATGGCCTGCGGCCTGACGACGTCCGAGATCAACGAGCGGGCCGCCGCGCGCGTGCTCGCCGACCCGGGGCACCGGCGCTACCTGGAGCGCATCCGCCACCGCCTGGCCACCTCGCGCGAGCGCGTGGTCGAGGCGCTGCTCGACGTCGGCATGGCGCCGCTGGCCATGCCCGACAGCGGGCTGTATGTGTGCGCCGGCTGGCCGGGGGGCGACGGCAGCGAACAGGCCACGCTGGCGCGCGAGGTGGCCCAGCAGGCCCTGGCCGAAGGCATCGCCCTGGCGCCGGGCGACTACTTCATGCTCGACCAGCGGCCCACCGGCTGGTTTCGCTTCAACGTGGCGCACGCCAACGACCCGCGGCTGCTGCGTTTTTTGCAGCGCGTGGCCAAGCGCCTGCCCCGGCCCTGAACCCAGGCCCATCCACCAAAGCGGTGCACCCCGGGCATCGCTCGCTGGCACAGAACTCGCTTCTTGTCCGCCATGAAAACCTGACCGCCCGGTCAACTTTCTGGCCCCGACATGACCGCGTCCACGATGCCCGCCCGCCCTTCTGCCTCCGTCAGCCGACCGGCTTTCGGCCCGTCCGTCGTGCGCATCGACCAGGCCAGCGTGACCTACCCCGCGCCGGACGCACCGGTGCGTGCGCTGCAAGAGGTCAGCCTGGACATCCGCCAGGGCGAGTTCGTCTCGCTGATCGGGCCCTCGGGCTGCGGCAAGACGACGCTGCTGCGCGTGATCGCCGACCTCGAGCCCATCACCGCCGGCGAGGTGCTGGTCAATGGCCGCACACCACACGACGCGCGCCTGGCCCGCGCCTATGGCTATGTCTTCCAGGCTGCGGCCCTGCTGCCCTGGCGCACGGTGCTCTCGAACGTGATGCTGCCACTGGAGCTGCAAGGCCGCGCCCCCGATGAGGCCCGCGAGATCGCGCGCGCGCAGCTCGAGCGCGTGGGCCTGGCCCAGTTCGAGCGCAAGCACCCCTGGCAGCTGTCGGGCGGCATGCAGCAGCGCGTGTCCATCGCGCGGGCACTGGGCTTCGAGCCCAAGCTCTTGATGATGGACGAGCCCTTCGGCGCGCTCGACGAGATCACCCGCGACGACCTCAACGCCCACCTGCAGCAGCTGTGGCGGCGCGAGCAGCGCACCGTGATCTTCGTGACGCACTCCATTTCCGAAGCGGTGTACCTGTCCACGCGCATCGTGGTGATGTCGCCCCGGCCGGGTCGCATCGTCAAGGTGATCGACTCGCCGCTGCCGCCCGAGCGCACGCTGGCGATGCGCGACACGCCCGAGTTCATGGCGCTGGCGCACGAGGTGCGCGAGGCCCTGGCCGACGGCCACCACTGAGGGCGGGACCGATGTCTGGCGCCACCATGGCCTCCACCCCCAGCCCGGCCGCATTCGGCGCAAAGGCCTGGCTGCTGTGCCGGCTGCAGTCGTTGCTGCCCGTGGCGGTCGTGCTGACCGGCGTGCTGCTGCTTTGGTACGCGCTGGCGGTTGCGTTGAACGCACCCGGCGCCATCGAGCGCCACCTGGGCGGCGCCAACGCGGCCTGGAGCGCTGAAGACCTGGTCCGCACCACGTGGTCGATGGACCGGCCGGTGCTGCCCGCCCCGCACCAGATCGCGCTGGACACCTGGCACAGCCTGGTCGACTGGCCGATCGGCAACCCGCGCAGCCTGGTCTTTCACGCGGGCGTGACGGCGCAGGCGACCTTGCTGGGCTTCGTGCTGGGGGCCACCTTGGGCGCCTTGCTGGCCATCGGCATCGTGCATTCGCAGACGCTCGAGCGCGCGCTCATGCCCTGGATCGTGGCGTCGCAAACGGTGCCGGTGCTGGCGATTGCGCCCATCGTGCTGGTGGTGCTGGGCAGCCTGGGCTTTTCCGGGGTGCTGCCCAAGGCGGTGATCGCCATGTACCTGTGCTTCTTCCCCGTCACGGTGGCGATGGTGCAGGGCCTGCGCGCGCCGCAGACCATCGAAAGCGAGCTGATGCACACCTACGCGGCCACCAGCTGGCAAGCCTTGTGGCTGCTGCGTCTGCCTTCTGCGCTGCCCTACCTGTTTCCGGCGCTGCGCGTGGCCGTGGCAGCGGGGCTGGTGGGCGCCATCGTCGCCGAGCTGCCGACCGGGGCCGAGGCCGGGCTGGGCGCGCGCCTGCTGACCAGCTCGTACTACGGCAACACGGTGCAGATCTGGTCGGCGCTGCTGATGTCGGCGGTGCTGGGTGTGCTGCTCACGGCCGTGGTCAGCGGCTTCGAGCGCCTGGCCTTGCGCCACCGCGGCCAGGTTCGCTGAAGCACCGAGCAAACAAGCCCCCACATGAACACGACCCC
>SCMV01000062.1 GCA_005502875.1 Comamonadaceae bacterium 2PF
CGCCTGGCGGGCGTTCGGGTCGTGGGGCGGCAAGCGGCCCAGGCCAGCGTGGCGGTCACAGGCCTGAGCGACGAGGCCAAGGTGGTGGTGCGGGGAACGGCCGCGCTCAAGGCCTTGCTGCCTTGATGACGCCCAAGCCAACCACCAGGAGACGGATTTGAACTGGCTGATCGAGTTTTCCTTGCGTCAGCGCCTGCTGACGGTGCTGTTGACACTGATGTTGTGTGCCGCAGGTGTGGTGGCCTGGCTGCGCCTGCCCATCGATGCGTTCCCCGATGTGTCGGGCACGCAGGTGAAGGTGATCATCAAGGCGCCGGGTCTGACGCCTGAAGAGGTGGAGGCCCGCATCACCGTGCCGATGGAGCAGGAGCTGCTGGGCATCCCCAGGCAGAAGATGCTGCGATCGACTTCGAAGTACGCCTTGGCCGATGTCACGATCGATTTCGAGGATGGCACCGATCTTTACTGGGCGCGCCAGCAGGTCAGCGAACGCTTGGGCAATGTGGTCAAGGACTTGCCGCCCGGGGCGGAGGGTGGGCTGGCGCCCATCACCACGCCGCTGGGCGAGATGTTCATGTTCACCATCGAGGGACCCCAGTCGCTGGCAGAGAAGCGGCGCTTGCTCGACTGGGTGATCCGGCCGGCCTTGCGCAGCCTGCCCGGTGTGGCCGACGTCAACAGCCTGGGTGGGCGCGTGGGCAGTTTCGAGGTGGTGCCCGATCCCATGGCCCTGCAGGCGCGAGGCTTGAGCCTCAACGACCTGGAGGAGGCGATCGTGGCCAGCCACCGCAACGATGGTGCCGGGCGCCTGGCCCAGGGTGAAGAGGCCTTGATCGTGCGGGCCCAAGGCGCGTTGACATCGCTCGACGACTTGCGTGAGGTGGTCGTCGTCAGCGACCGGGGGCGCATCGTCAGGGTGGGCGACGTGGCGCAGGTCAGGCATGGCGAGCTCACCCGCTACGGCGCGGTGACCCGCAATGGACAGGGCGAGGCGGTGCAGGGACTGGTGCTGGGGCTGCGTGGGGCCAATGCCCGCGAGGTGGTGCAGGCGGTGCGAGACCGGCTGGCCTTGCTGCAGCCCTCTTTGCCGCAGGGCACGGTCATCGACGTTTTCTACGATCGCAGCAAGCTGGTGGACCGGGCTGTGCACACCGTGGGCAAGGCCTTGCTCGAAGCGGTGGTGCTGGTGGTGTTGCTCCTGCTGGCCTTCCTGGGCAATGTGCGCGCGGCGGTCGTCGTGGCGTTGATGCTGCCTTTGGCGGCGCTGGGCACCTTCGTGCTGATGCGCGGCTGGGGCCTGTCGGCGAACCTCATGAGCCTGGGAGGACTGGCCATTGCCATCGGCATGCTGGTCGACGGGGCGGTGGTCGTGGTCGAGAACGTCGAGGCGCACCTGGCCAAGGGCGATGCCGAGCGGCATCCGATGCTGCAGGTGGTGGCGCGTGCCGCGCGAGAGGTGGTCATGCCGGTGACCTCGGGCATCGCGATCATCATCATCGTGTTCCTGCCCTTGCTCAGCCTCGAAGGGCTGGAGGGCAAGTTGTTCGGCCCGGTGGCGCTCACCATCGTCTTTGCGCTGGCGGTGTCGCTGCTGCTGTCGCTGAGCGTGGTGCCGGTGCTGGCGTCCTGGTTGCTCAAGGCCGGGCATGCCCAGGAGCCTTGGCTGATGCGCAAGCTGCACGCGGCCTACCTGCCATGGCTGCGCTGGGCCCTCGACCACCCGCGATCGCTGTTGGGCGGAGCGGCGGTTGCCTTGCTGGTGGCGGTGGTGTTGTTCACGCAGGTGGGCAAGACCTTCATGCCCACGCTGGACGAGGGCGACCTGATCGTGCAGCTCGAGAAACTGCCCTCCATTGGTCTGGAGGCCACAACGGACCTGGACCTGCGCGTGCAGCGCGAAATCTTGCGCCAGGTGCCCGAGGTGCAAGGTGTCGTGGCCCGCAGTGGCTCGGACGAGTTGGGGCTTGACCCGATGGGCCTGAACCAGACAGACACCTTCCTGGTGCTCAAGCCGCACGAGCAGTGGCGCAACCCGGACAAGGAGTGGCTCATCAACGAGCTGCGCACGGTGCTGGCTCAGTTCCCGGGGGTCGATGCCGGCTTCACCCAGCCCATCGACATGCGCGTGTCGGAGATGCTGACCGGCGTGCGTGGTGACGTGGCCATCAAGGTCTACGGGCCTGATCTGCAGCGACTGAACCAGCTGGCCGAGCGCATCGAGGGCCTGGTCGCGAAGGTGCCCGGCGCGACCGACACGATGACCTTGCGCAACGATGGCGTGGCCTACCTGCAGGTGCAGATCGATCGGCAGGCGGCTGGGCGATTGGGGGTCAAGACGCAGGACATCCTCGCCGACCTGCGCCGTTGGGTCGAGGGGCAGCCGATCGGCGTGGTGCAGGAAGATGGGCGCAGAACGCCGCTGGTCATCCGTGGCAGTGAGGCCTTGAGACAGTCGCCTGCCGCATTCGAGGACCTGCGCATCCAAACGGCCAGCGGTGAATCCGTGCCGCTGTCGGCGGTGGCGCGCCTGGAGCGCACCGACGGTCCGGTGAAGGTCGATCGGGAGCAGGCGCAGCGCCACGTGGTCATCCAGACGAACGTGCGTGGGCGTGACCTGGTGGGCTTCGTCGAGGACGCCAAGGCGATCATCGCCGCGCAGGTGCCCATGCCGGAAGGCCATCGCATCAGCTGGGGCGGGCAGTTCGAAAACCAGCAACGTGCCGCACAGCGCCTGATGCTGGTGGTGCCTGTGGCCTTGTTGCTCATCTTCTTTTTGCTGTTCTCGACGTTCGGCTCGCTCAGGCAGGCTTCGCTGGTGATGTCGAACGTGCCCCTGGCCCTGATCGGTGGCATCGCTGCCCTGGCTGTTTCCGGGGAGTACCTGTCGGTGCCGGCGTCGGTCGGGTTCATCGCCTTGCTGGGCATCGCGGTGCTCAACGGTGTGGTCATGGTCAGCCACTTCAATCAGTTGATCGAGTCGGGGCTGTCGCCAAGGCAGGCTGTCTGGGAAGGGGCGCAGCGTCGACTCAGGCCGGTGCTGATGACCGCGGCCATCACCGCAGGCGGGCTGTTGCCGCTGTTGTTCGCCACCGGTCCAGGGTCCGAGATCCAGCGACCCCTGGCGATCGTGGTCAGTGGCGGTTTGTTGACTTCCACCGCGTTGACCTTGCTGTTGTTGCCGATGGCTTATGAGCGTTGGGGTGTTGCCCAAGAGGTGATTGCATGAAGCGTTGCAAGACGTGGCGTCAGGCCCTGGGTGTGGCCGTGATGGCCTTGATGACGGGTGCCGCTGGCTGGATGGGCGGCGTTCCCGAGGCGCATGCGCATTCGGTGGTGCAAGAGCCGGACTGGGTGGCTGGCCTGGCCCGCTCGCCGCGTTGGCAGGCTGCGCAGCAGGCGCACCGTGCGGCGCTGGCGCGTGCAGACGCCAGCGGCGGCAACCCCAACGACTGGATACCGCAGGCCAGTTGGGCCCAGCGCAGCCAACGCGCAGAACCGGGGCAACTGGCTTCTTCGAATTCGCGTGAGTGGTCGGTCGGTTTGTCGCGCGGCGTGCGCCTGGCGAGCAAAGTCAACGCTGCAGAAGATTGGGCGCAGCGCTTGCGCGAATGGGCCGATGCCGATTTGGCCCAGGCCTGGTTGTTGCTGTGCCGTGAGGCCTTGAGCGACGCTGGTGAGCTGACCTTGTCCCAGCAACAGGCGAGCCTTTTGCGGGCCCATGCCGACAACCTCGCGACACAGCATCAGGGGCTGCGGCGCCGCCATGAACTGGGCGATGCCGCTCGCCAGGACGTCATCCTGGCCGACGCTGCCCGCGCTCAGGCCGACGCCCAAGCCACCCTGGCCGATCAGCGTGCCAGGTCGCTTCAATCGCGTTGGTTGGCGCGGTACCCCGGGCTGCCGACGCCGCCATTCCATGCGGCTGCTGTGGCGGGGCCTCCCGCTTCAGCCGAGGCGATTCAAGCGCGCTTGTCTCAACACCCACAGTGGGTGGCTGCTGAGCGACGTGTGTTGGCCCTTCGTGCTCAGGCACGACAAGCCCTTTCCGAGCGGCAACCGGACCCGGTGGTGGGCGTGCAGTACGGGCGAGAGCGCAGTGGTGCCGAGCGGGTGCTTGGGGTCAGCTTGAGCTGGCCGATTGGTGCGGAGGTGCGCGCATCTCAGGCGCAGGCGCAACTGGCCGAAGCCGAATCTGCACAGGCTGAACTGGAAGACCTGCGTCGCAGCTTGGGCGCTGACCTGGATCGGTGGTGGGCCGAAGCGACCCATTCACGCGAGGGTGCTCAGGCGTCCGAGCATGCCCTCCAGCAAACCGAGTTGGCTGAGCAGGCTTTGCGACGTGGGCAGGCGCTGGGGCAGGTCTCCACCAGCGAGGTGCTGCAGATGCAGCGCCAGCTGATCGATCAGCGTCAGGTGGCAGCCCAGGTCCGCGTGACCGCGTGGCTCGCCTCAATGAGGTGGTCTCTGGAGTCAGGGCAATGGTGGCCTCAGCCTCCCGCAGATGGGACGGACGTGGCCCAGCGGTAACCGCGACCCCGCTCCGTCAGCAGGGGCACCCGTGTCACGCCGGCATCGCTCAGCTTGCGACGCAGGCGTGAGACGGCCAGGTCCACCACGTTGAGGTGGCAGCCCTGCTGCCCCAGCCTCGAGCGCGCCATCACCTCGGCCCGCGACATCACCGCACCCGGTTGCGCCATCAAGGCCTGAAGCACCTGGGCTTCGCTGCGCGAGAGTGGCACGCTCAAGGGCCCGTGTTGCAGCCGCTGTGCGGCTTCGTCGAGTTCCCAGGTGTGATGGGGCGTTTGAGCTGTCTTGCGCCTGAGCAGCGCTCGCAGGCGCGCCTCGAGTTCGCGTTCGCTGATGTGGTGCGGGTCGACCACGGCGTCGGCACCCCAGGTCAGGGCCAACACCTGGTCGACCGGCTCTGGTTGGTCCATGAACACCACCACGCGGGCGTTCCAGGCCTGGCGCGCGGTTTCGCAGAGTTGGAGCTGCTCTCGATCGGCGTGGCGAACGCGCGTGAGGACCAGGTCCACGCCAGGGCCCGCGAGCACGGCCGGCATGCGGATGGAGCGGGCCACCGACAGCGAGAGCCTTTGAAGGCTGGGCGCGATGGCATCGTGCAGGCGGTCTTCCGGGTCGATGATCAGGCAGTCACTCATGGTGGGGCTTTCGGCTGGGTTGGTGTCGCATGGGCTTCACCAGACGGTCAAGGTTTTGGTCAACACGCGCTGCAACCAGGAGCGCGATGCGGCGTCGGAGACGTCGCCTTCGCCCGCTGTCTCCAGCCGTGCATTGACCACGTCGGACGAGGCCACGAGGTTGCCGGCGCGGATGTCGCTGGGGCTGACCACGCCTGAAAAGCGCATGCGCGTCACGCCACGGTTGAAGGCCACGGCACGCTCGCCGGCGATGACGAGGTGCCCGTTGGGCAGCACGTTGATGACCTGCACGGCGATCTGGCCCGTGAACTTGCTCGACTGCTCGGTGTTGCCATCGCCCTTGAAGCTGTCGCTGCCGGCGGCGCTGGCGTTGAGGTCGAGCAGTTCGCCAAAGAAGCCACCGACCGACTTCGCGCCTTGGCCGGGGCCCTTGCTGGCCACGGCGTTCTCGCGGCTGTGATCGGTGGCGACCTTGCTCTGGCTGGTGAAGGACTCGGCGATGTCGACCTTGAGTTTGTCCCCCACCTGCCTGGCCAGCTTCTGACCAGAGAACAGCGAGGCGACGGGTGCATCGGGCTGGAACAGCGAGCCTGGGTTGGTGCGCTCAAGGTAGGTGGGTGGCATGACGGGGGGCACGCTGAGCGGGCCTTGCACGATGCTGGGTGGGGTGTTGCAGCCGGTCAGGCTCAGCAAGCCAGCCATGGCCAAGGGCATGGCGAGTGCAGGTGTCGGTGGGGTTGCGCGCCATCGCTTTGGCCTGTGCAGCGTGGGCGTGGGCTTGACCGGGTGGTCATGTGCAGGGTTGGCAGAGGTGGGTTTCATGACGTGGTCCTCATGGGTTGGCGCATCAGCCACCGAAGCCGGTCAGCAGGGCCTGAACCACCGGCGAGAGCTTGTCCTGTGTGGTGGCCCACTTGCTTGACTCGAAGAGCCCGTCGATGCCGTAGGCGCTGCTGGCCAGCACCTGCCCGTGCATCGTCTTGAGCGTCAACTGGGCAGAGGCCAGGTAGGCGCGGTGCTCGCTGCGAAACGGTGGTGCGTCCCACGTCACGGTGCCGCTGTAGAGCAGCCAGACGGGGCAGGCCAGCGGCGTGGTGTCGGCGGCGTAGACGCGGCTGCTGACGCCTGCTTGGGCCAGGGCCGTCTGCAAGGCTGGCACGACTTCGCTGGACGACACCATGGGGTTGTGCGAGATGCAGACCGAGCTGGGTTTGGGCCCCGCGTGGTGCACGGTGTCGCTGGCGCGGCCCGGGGCGGTGGACACCACGTGGCTGACCGCCAACCCGCCGGCCTTGACCAGCTCCATCGCCGGCTCGAAGCTGAACAGCGCACAACCACTCAGCGCCTGGCTGAGTCCAAACGCGAGCGGCAGGGGCAAGCTGCGTGCGCGCATGGCCTGTCCTCACAACAAGGAGGCGATGGTTTGTGCGCCGGCGGTGAGGCCGGATCGCACGCTGTCGGCGGCATCGCCCAGGGCATCACCCACCGTGTCGATGGCCTCGTCGGCAAGCTGGGCACCCTGGTTGGCGTAACGCGCGCCAGCCTGGATGAGTTGGCTGATGTCATCGACCACGTCGCTCACCGCTTCGACGCCCTCTTTGGCGGTGCTGCCCAGGCTGGAGAGGGCCTGACCGCCAGCCGATGTGGCATCGCCGATCGCATCGGTGGCCGCGTCCGCGATGCCGATGACCGATGCGGCCACGGGGCCGAAGGCCGCTGCGTTTTTTTCAAACTGACTGCGCGGTGCTTGCTGACAGAGCTTGCGATCGATCGCGTGGTTGCTCGAAGCGCTGGGGAAGCCGATGTTGCTCATGGTGGACCTTTCGGAGATGGTGTGAGCCCATCGTAGGCAGGTCGGGTGGCTGACATGCCGCTGAACATCGCGCCCTGAACGGGCTTGCAAGCCTGTCCCGCTTTGATCGTTCATGTCGGCTGTGTGTCGATGGCCGACAGGTCCAGCCGATAGCCCCGGCCGCGCACCGTCTGGATCAGGGGCTCAAAGGGGTTGCGGGCATGGAGCTTGTGTCTCAGGCGCGAGACCAGCAGGTCCACGGCCCGGCTGTCGGTGGCGCGGTCGCGCATGGGCAAGGCGGCCGTGAGGTCGGCGCGGGAGAGCAACCGGCCGGGCTGGCTCAGCAAGGCCTGCAGCAAACGGCACTCGGCCCGTGTCAGCGGCACCGGTGGCTCGCCAGGTGCGTGCAACTGCTGACGCTGCACGTCGAACTCCCAATGACCGAGTCGGGCTTGCTGGCGAGGTGTCGTGCTGGGCGGTCGCATGCGCCGGATGGCGGCGCGGATGCGCGCTGCCACCTCGCGCGCGTCCGATGACTCGTCCACGCAATCGTCGGCACCGCTTTCCAGCGCGAGGATGCGGGTGGTGTCGTCCCCGGTCGGGGTCAAGGCCAGGATGGCGGCCTGCCCCTGTTCATGCAGCCAGCGGCACATCCGCAGCACCGCTTCACAGGCATCGAAGCTGGCGATGATCACCGCGGCCACGTCGTGCTCGTGCACGGCCGCCTCGAGCTCGTGTTCCCGGACAAGGCAACGCAGGTCGATGCCGTGCCGGGGCAGCTGCGCCACCAGCGCAAAGGGTTCAGCGGTGGCGCAGGCGGCCGGCCGCACGAGGATGCAACGGGGTGCGGTCATGTCGCAAGACTTCAAGGTGCAAGGCGACTTTCATCCTAGGCAATCGTTCTCGTTGTGGGCCGCGGTGTGTGTCAAGGTGGGTAAAAGTCGGCCGCCTGACGACGCGCTCGCAGGTGCCCGAGGTGATACTCGCTGCGCGATGAAAAAGATCCTGCTCGTCGATGACGACATCGAGTTGACCGGCATGCTTGCGCGCTACCTCAAGCGCGAGCAGTTCGAGGTTGAAACGGCCCATGACGGTGAGTCAGGCGTTCGCCTGGCCCTGCAGGGCGGCCATGCACTCATCGTGCTCGACGTGATGATGCCCAGGCTGTCGGGCATGGAAGCCTTGCGGCGCATCCGCGCCAGCCGGCGCACACCCGTCATCATGCTGACCGCGCGTGGCGACAACGTCGACCGCATCGTTGGCCTGGACATGGGCGCCGACGACTACGTGCCCAAGCCTTGCACGCCTGGCGAGCTGGTGGCCCGCATCCGCGCCGTGCTCAGGCGCACCGATCCACCGCCCGAAGCCGAGCCGCCACCCCTGGCCGCCGATGTCATCGAAGCCGGCTTGCTGGCCATGTGGCCCGGCCGGCGCGAGGCCACCTGGCGCGGACAGCCGCTGCCGCTGACCGGCACCGAGTTCGTGCTCTTGCTGACGCTGGCCAGGCATGCGGGGCAGCTGATGCCCAAGGCTGACATTTCCTTGCAGGCGCTGGGCCGGCCTTTGACGCCTTATGACCGCCGCATCGACGTTCACCTCTCCAGCGTCAGGCAGAAGCTGGGCCTGCGTGCCGACGGCCAACCCTGGATCCAGAGCGTTCGCGGCCTGGGCTACCAATTGCTGAAAGACTGAGCCATGTCCTGGTGGCCCCGATCGCTGTTCCTCAAGTTCTTCCTGACCTTCTGGGTCGCCACGCTGCTGGCCTTTGTGGCTGGTCGCTTCGTCATGGATTGGGCAGGCTTCGGGGCGCCGCGCAAGGACCGATCGGGTGTGATCGACGTGCTCCCGCCCGGCGCCCGGATGGCGTCGCCACCCTGGCCAGGCACCTTGCCCCCAGCCCCGATGCACGCGCCGCGAGGGGCATCGAGCGAGGCACTCAATCAGGCACCCAATCAGGCACCCAGCGAGGCCGCGAGTGCCGCCTCCGTGGCACCAGGCGCCATGGTGCCTGCGCCCGGCATGCGGCCCAGGCCACCAGGCCCTCCGCCGCCGGGGCCGGGCGGTCGGTACTTCTTCCTGGTGCCCGTTGTCTCCGGCGTGGTCAGCAGCTTGCTGGCCAGCCTGGCCCTGGCCTGGTACCTGACCAAGCCCCTGCGGCAGCTGCACTGGGGCGTTGACCGCGTGGCCGCTGGGCGCTTTGACACCCGCATCCGGCACCTCATGGGCCGCCGAAGCGACGAGATCGTTGACCTGGCCGACCGATTCGACCGCATGACCGAGCAGCTGCAGCAGCTCACCGAAGCGCGCACGCGCCTGTTCCACGACCTGTCTCACGAGCTGCGCTCGCCACTGGGCCGCATGCGCGCAGCCATGGGCCTGTTGCGCCAAGACCCCAGCGAGGCAGGCGCCATGGTCGAGCGCATCGACCGCGAGATCGAGCGCCTGGATGGCCTGGTCAACGAGCTGCTGACGCTGCACCGCCTCGAGGCCGGTGCCAGCCACCAGCGCAACGACCACATCGACCTGATCGAGCTGCTGCAAGGCATCGCCGAGGACGCGAGCTTTGAAGCCGCCTCAGCCGGCAGGCGCCTGGTGCTGCAAACGCAAGGGCGCTTTGTGGCGCAGGTCGATGGCGAGCTGCTCTACCGCGCTTTTGAAAACGTCGTGCGCAACGCCATCAAGTTCACCGCGCCCGACACGGCCGTCGAGGTGAGCGCCAGCGTCTTCACCGACGAGGGTGGGCGGCGCTTGAAGGTGTCGGTGGCCGACCGGGGGCCTGGCGCGTCCGACGCCTTGCTCAAGGCCATGTTCGACCCCTTCGTGCGTGGCGACAACGGCACCCAGGGCGTCGGCCATGGCCTGGGCCTGGCCATCGCGCGGCGAGCGGTGCGTGCCCACGGTGGGGACATCGCCGCGCGCCGGCGGGAGGGCGGGGGGCTGGTGATCGACATCGTGCTGCCCGAGGGCCTCAACGATGGCCACGCTGGCCCCACCGGGGACAGCGCTGCGCCGGCTCGAACCGCGTGAACCCGCACAGGCGCCATGCGCCTTGTCAGCCCTTCATCAGCTTGGCCGACAGCCACACCGAGCCGGGCTGGTACCACGAGCCCAGCAGGCGCACGAAGAAGTCCATCAGCTTGGCATCGGGGCCGACCAGCACGCGCCGCTTGTTGCCCGACACCGCCTTGAGGATCTGCAGCGCCGCGCTCTCTGCCGTGGTCACGTTGAGCATCTTGTCAAAGCGCGAGCGTGCCGCTTCGGCCTGGCCACCGGTGGCCTTGTTCATGCTGTCGTCCATCTTGGCGGCTCGCGCGATGTTCGTGCGGATGCCGCCCGGGTGCACGCAGGTGGCGCTCACGCCGCATCGCTCCATGTCCAGCTCCTGGCGCAAGGCCTCGGTGAAGCCGCGCACGGCGAACTTGCTGCTGTTGTAGGTGCCCTGCGTGGGCGAGGCCAGCAGGCCGAACAGGCTGGAGGTGTTGACGATGTGGCCATCACCGGCGCGCTTGAGGTGTGGCAGGAAGGCCTGCGTGCCCCACACCACGCCCCAGAAGTTGATGCCCATGATCCACTCGAAGTCTTCGGGCTTGACGGTCTCGATGAAGGCGCCGAGCGCCACACCGGCGTTGTTGAAGATCAGGTTGACCTTGCCGTGGTCGCGCACCACCTCGTCGGCCCATGCAAAGACCGCTTCTCGGTTGGCCACGTCCAGCTTCCTGGTCGTGACCTTCACACCCAGCTTGGCCGCCAGCTGCGCCGTTTCGGTCAGGCCCTGTTCATTGACGTCGCTGAGCGCCAGGTGGCAGCCACGGCGCGCCAACTCGACGGCCAGCGTGCGGCCCATGCCCGATGCCGCGCCGGTGATGGCCGCGACCTTGTTCTTGAAGTCCTTCATGCGCGTCTCCTTGTTCTGGTGTTTTGCCCGATCCGAAGGCCTCAGCTGAAGCGGTGGTGCGCCGGCTTGAAGGCCTTGGCCATCTGGCGGAAGGTGAATGAAAAGCCCGGGAACATCGCGATCACGTGGCCGCTCTTGCTCTGGTACCAGCTGTGGCAGCCGCCCGACTGCCACACCGTCTGCTTCATCTCGCGGTGGATCATGCCGGTGTAGTCGGCCTCTGCGTCCGCCTTGACCTCGATGGCCTTGGCCCCTTGCTTCTGCGTGGCGGCGATGGCGCGGCGGATGTACTCCATCTGCGCCTCGATCACGAAGATGGCCGAGGTGTGGCCGATGCCGGTGTTCGGGCCGGTGACCACGAACAGGTTGGGAAAGCCCGGCATCGTCGTGCCCAGGTAGGCGCGCGGGTACTCGGCCCAGAAGTCCTGCACCGACTTGCCGCCCTTGCCGATCACGGGGTAGGAGATCACGCCGTCGGTGGCGTCGTAGCCCGTCGAGTAGACGATGCAGTCGAGGTCGATCTGCTCGCCCTTGGCCGTCAGGATGCCGCGCTCGTTGATCTCGGCGATGCCATCGTCCTTGGGGTGCAGCTTGACGTTGGGGCGGCACAGCGCCGGATACAGCGTGCTCGACAAGATGATGCGCTTGCAGCCAATCGTGTAGTCGGGCGTGACGGCGGCGCGGATCTTCGGGTCGGCGATCTGCTTGTGGATGTGGTGCACCGCCTCGCGCTGCGCAACCAGCTTGAGCATGGTCTGCGAGTACTTGAAGCCGATCACGCGGCTCTCCAGCCCCCAGTAGATGGCCGTGCGCAGCAGCTTGTAGAGCAGCTTGGACTTGAGCAGCGTGCGCTGGAAAGGCGTGAACTTGCGGTCGGGGCGCGGCAGCACCCAGTGCGGCGTGCGCTGGAACACGTGCAGCTGCTTCACATCGGGCGCGATGGCCGGGATGACCTGCGCCGCGCTGGCGCCGCTGCCGATGATGGCCACGCGCTTGCCGGCGTGCTGGTAGCCGTGGTCCCAGCTGTTGGTGTGAAACGTCTTGCCCTGGAAGGTGTCGCGGCCCTTGAAATTGGGGATGACCGGCGTGCTCAGCGGGCCCGAGGCGTTGATCAGGTACTTGGTCAGCAGCGTGTCACCGCCTTCGAGGCTGACCTGCCAGAGCTGGCGGGCCTCGTCCCACTGCACCTTCGTGACGTTGGCGTTGAGCCGCGTCTGCTCGCGCAGGCGGTACTTGGCCAGCACGTGGTTGGTGTACTCGACCAGCTCGTCCTGCTCGGCGAACATCTGCGACCAGGGGTAGGGCTCGAAGGACAGCGAATACAGCGGCGACTGCACGTCCACGGCGGCGCCCGGGTAGCTGTTCTGGCTCCAGGTGCCACCCATCCAGGGACGACGCTCCAGGATCAGGAAGTCGTCGATGCCGATGCGCCGGAGGTTGACGGCGGCGGCCTGACCGCCGAAGCCGCTGCCGATGATGATCGCGGTGAACTGCTGCATGGGGAGGGCGCTCGGGTGGCGCGGAAGTGAATATGCCTGTCGTCAGTTTACAAGTGACGACGATTGTCGTCAAATAAGGGGATGACCCGATCTTTTCCCGAACTCGCCGATGAGAGGGCGCCTGCCTCCGGTGGCGCCCCTACTGGCCGTGCCTACGCTGGCGAAAGCCAGGCTGAACGAGTCGCCCGGCGCCGACTGCAGTTCCTGGACGCAGGCCTGCAGGTGTTCGGCACCACAGGCTACCGAACCGCCACCGTGCGCCAGCTGTGTCGCCAGGCCGAGCTGACCGACCGCTACTTCTACGAATCCTTCGAGAACACCGAAGACCTGCTGGTGGCCGTTTACGAGCGCGAGTTCGAGCACCTGCAGCAGGCGGTGCTGGCCGCCCTGGCCGACGAGGCCGCGCAGCGCGAACCCATGCTGGCCGTCGAGCGCGCCCTGAACGCCGTCTTCGAGATGGCCTCCGAGCCCCGCGTGGCCCGGGTGTGCTGGTTGGAGGTGCTGGGCGTGAGCCCCCGCGTCAACGACGTCTACACCCGCAACATCGAGCGCTTCGCGGCCCTGGTGGTGGCGTTCGCGCGCCAGCGATTCAGCACCGAAGACATCGATGAAACCGAGTCGCGCATGCTGGGCATCGCCCTGATCGGTGCGGTCACCCAGCCGATCGCGCACTGGTTGCTGGGGGGCTACCGCGAAGACCGAGCCAGGTTGGTGGCCGCCACGTCGAGGGTGTTCCGGGGCATCATCGAAGGCTTGCCGTCCGTGCAAGCTGGTTGACCCATCGGGTTGACACCCGTGTGACGCGTGCCAAGAATGCGTCACACCCGCTTGCTAGCATGTGGCATCAAAACGATGGGGGCGTCGAACCATGAAAGCGTCATTGGCTGAATTCCTGGGCACCTTCTGGCTGGTGCTGGGCGGTTGCGGCAGCGCCGTGCTGGCGGCTGCGTTCCCGGGCGTGGGCATCGGCCTGCTTGGCGTGTCGCTGGCCTTTGGCCTGTCGGTGCTGACCATGGCTTACGCGGTGGGGCCGATCTCGGGTGGGCACTTCAACCCGGCCGTGTCGGTGGGCCTGTGGGTGGGCGGGCGCTTCCCCGCCGCCAAGCTGCCCGTCTACGTGGTGGCGCAGGTGCTCGGTGCGGTGGCTGCCGGGGGCGTGCTCTACCTCATCGCGTCGGGCGGGCCGGGGTTCGAGCTCGCCAAGGGCTTTGCATCCAATGGCTACGGGCCGCACTCGCCTGGTGGCTACAGCATGCTGGCCGGCGTCGTCACCGAGGTCGTGATGACGGCCTTCTTCCTGATCATCATCCTGGGCGCCACGGCGGCCCACGCACCCAAGGGCTTCGCCCCGATCGCCATTGGCCTGGCGCTGACCCTCATCCACCTGGTCAGCATCCCGGTGACCAACACCTCGGTGAACCCAGCGCGCAGCACCGGCGTGGCCGTCTACGTGGGGGGCTGGGCCATGTCCCAGCTGTGGGTGTTCTGGGTGGCGCCCATCGCGGGGGCGGTGCTGGGGGCGCTGGCCTACAAGTTCATCGGCCGCGACCCAGCGCAGGCTTGAGAGTCACCTCATCTCATCTCATCTCACCGCATAGACCTGCTCATGAGCGTCCGACTCACCTTCGCCGTGTCGGCTTGCCTGCTGGCACAAGCGCCCGCGCACGCCATCAACGCCACTTACGCCAAACAGCTGGAGCGCTCCGGTTGCACCCAGGTCAGCGAGACCCAGGGATGCGACCCCCGCAAGTCCAAGGCCGAGAACGCCAAGGCGGGCTTTGTGAAGCCTGCGGCAGCCAAGCCCGGCGCATCCGCCCTGGGCTTTTCGGTGGGCAACATGGACCGCCAGGCCGACCCCCGGCGCGATTTCGTGCGCTACGCCAGCGGGGGCTGGTTGGACCGCACGCCCATCCCCGCCAGCGAAGGTGACGCCGGTCGCTTTGGCGAGCTGGCCCACCAGCTGGACCAGCGACTGCTGCGCATCATCCACGACGCCTCGCGGCAGCGCGCGTCGGCGGGCACACCCGTTCAGCAGGTGGGTGACTTCTACCGCGCCGCCTCCGACCTCCAGCGCCTGGACGCCCTGGGCCTCCAGCCCATCGAGGCCGCCTTGAAGGCCATCGAAGGCGCCCCGCTGGACGACCCTGCCGAGCTGGCCCGGGTGTCGGCCCGCCTGCAGCTGGGGTTCGTGGCCTCACCGATCGCCAACGTCGACGTCGGCCCGGACTTTCGCAACAACCAGGTCAACACCTTGGTCCTCGGGCCCGGTCTGCAGGCGCTCAACCGCGACGAGTACCTCAAGCCCGAAAGCGAGGCCATCCGGCGGCTGTACCTGGGCCACATGATGAAGGTGTTCCGCGCCCTGGGCGAAGCGCCGCGCCAGGCCTGGGAGCACGCCAGCACCGTGCTCGCGATGGAGACCGAGCTGGCGCGCGCGCAGATGACGGCCGAGCAGGGGCGCGACCCGGCGTTCATGGACAACCACCTGAGCCTGGATGAAGCCCAGGCCATGGTGCCTTCGCTTGACTTGCGTGCGCTGCTGGCCGCCCTGGGCATGCCGCCCACCAGCACCCTGGTCGCGCCCGACCTCGGTGGGCTCAAGGGCGTGCAGGCCGTGTGGGGGCAGCGCTCGCTGGCAGACCGCCGGACCTTGCTGCGCTGGCACGCGTTGTCCTCGCAGGCCTCGGCGCTCGGTCAGCCATGGCGAGGCCTGGCCCAGTCGTTCAACCTGCAGCGCAACGGCCTGAGCCAGGCTGCGCCGCTGGACGTCGACATCGAGCGGCTCATGGGGGTCGCGCTGCCGCACCCCTTGTCGCGCCTGTATGTCGAGCGCCATTTCACCGAGCAGACCCGTCGCGAGGTCAGCGAGATGGTCGCGCACATCCGCGACGAGTTCACCGAACGCCTGCGCCACAACCCCTGGCTCGACGACGCCACCCGCGCGGCCGCGCTGGACAAGGTCGCGCGCATCGACATCCGCGTTGGGCACCCGGCCGAAGGCGAGTGGATCGACTTCAGCGGCGTGCAGGTCCGCCCGGACGACCACTTCGGCAACCTGCAGCGGCTGAACGAATTCCGCACGCGACGCCAGTTGGCGAAGCTGGGGCAGCCCGTCAAGCAAGACCGCTTCGCCGAGCCCGGCAAGACCACGCCGATCGCCGTCAACGCGGCCTACAACCCGCAGACCAATGGCATCGACATCACCGCGGCCATCGTGCAGCCGCCGTTCTACACGCCTGGTGCCGACGCCGCCGTCAACTACTGCACCATGGGCGCCGTGATCGGCCACGAGATCACCCACGGCTTTGACAGCTTTGGCCGCCAGTTTGGCCCGGCGGGCAACCTCAGGGACTGGTGGACGCCACAGGCCGCCTCGGCCTTTCAGCAGCGCGCCGACATGCTGGTGCAGCAGTACAGCGAGGTCGAGATCCTGCCCGGCCTCATGCACAACGGCTCGCAGACCGTGACCGAGAACACCGCCGACCTGGGCGGCATCACCCTGGCGCACGCGGCGCTCAAGCGCTCACTGCAAGGCAAGCCCCAGGCGCCGATCGACGGCCTCAACGCCGATCAGCGCTGCTTCGTGGCCTGGGCCCAGCTGTGGGCTTACAAGGCCCGCCCCGAGCGCCTGCGCACGCTGGTCTCCATCGACTACCACGCCATCAGCACGCTGAGGGCGAGCCTGCCCTTGCGCAACCTGGACGCCTTCCACGAGGCCTTCGGCATCCGCGAGGGCGACCCGATGTGGCGAGCGCCCGAGCGGCGCGCTCGCATCTGGTGAGCGCTTTCAAAGCGTGAAGGCCTCACCCGCGCGGCCTGGGCCTCAGCCTGCGGGCATCATCCCGAAGGGCCGCACGCCGATCAGCGCGGCGTGCCCCCACATGGCAAACGCCGCCCACGCACCCAGGCCGATGGCCACGGTAAGCGCGGTGGCCAGGGGCGAAGCGCTCCCCGTGATGGGGGCCGGTTCGCGGCGGCGGGCCGAACGGAAGCACAGGACGGCCCAGGCCAGGAAGCTGCCGAACAGGATCACGTCGGCCAACGTGCCATTGGCCAGCAGGTGAGCCAGGGCCCACACCTTGACGCCCAGGATCATGGGGTGCTTGAGGCGCAGCTTGATCGCGTTGCCTGGCACGTAGGTGGCCACCAGCAGCACGAAGGACAGCAGGGTGAGCAGGGCGGCCAGGTGCGCGGCCCAGGTCGGGCTGACCCACAGCAACGTGGGCGACAGTCGGGCTTGGCCATACCCCATCACGATCAGCACCAGCCCGATCAATGACAGCAGGGAGTAGGCGCCCTTCCAGGCCATCTCACCCATGGCGACGCGGCGAGCGTTGCGCCAGTCTTCGGCAAAGATGCGGATGGAATGAACGCCCAGGAAGATCGCCAGGCCGAGGATCAGTTGTTGCATGGGGTGCGCTCAGGTGTGGGGAGACCCACGCATCTTAGCCAACCGCTCCAACCGTTCCAATCGGGGTCGCGGGCGTGGCCTGCACCTCCCAGGCGCGCTCGCGTGAGCCATCTCCGCTCAGCTGCCAGCGCCACTCGTGGAAGGCCGCCACACCCGGTCGGTGCGCGATCGAGATCAGCGCGCCGTTCTGTGCGGCCACCAGCTCACGCAGGCGCTGGTAGAGCACGCGCTCGGCCTCCTCGTCGAGCGCGCTGCTGGCCTCGTCCACGAACAGCCAGCGCGGCTGCTTGAGCAAGGCCCGCGCGATGGCCAGGCGCTGCTGCTCACCGCCTGAGAGCTTCTGGCCCCAGGCGTCTTCGCGGTCGAGCTGCTCGGCCAGCTGCGGCAGCAGGGCGTCGCGCAAGGCTTGCTGCATCTGGGCCTCGGTGTATTGCTCGGGCGTGGCGGGGTAGGCCAGGGCCTCGCGCAGCGAGCCGTTGGGGAAGTAGGGCCGCTGCGGCAGGAACATGGCGCGCTGCTCGAAGTCGGCCGGGCGGGCCAGCTTGGCGCGGGCCCAGGGCCAGATGCCCGCCAGCGTGCGGAACAGCGTGGACTTGCCGGAGCCCGATGGGCCCTTGACCAGCACGTGCTGACCTGCGTGCAGCACCAAGCCCTGAGCGTGGATCAGCGGCGTGCCATCGGGCAGCTGGATGTCGGCGGAGTCGATCAGCAGGGTGTCGGCATCGGGGCTGGGGCGCAGCTCGGTGGTGCCGCCTGTGTGCTGGGCCAGCACCGCGAAGCTCTCTTCAAAGCTGGTCAGGCGGTCGGTGGTGGCGCGCCAGGCGGCCAGGCTGTCGTAGTTCTCGACGAACCAGGACAGCGAGTCCTGCACCCGCCCGAAGGCCGATGCCACCTGCATCAGCTCACCCAGCTGAATCGCCCCGCTGAAAAACCGCGGTGCCGCCACGATGAACGGGAACACCACCGCCGCCTGGCCGTAGCCCACCGTGAACCAGGTCAGCGCCTTTTGCCGCTTGAGCAGCTGCAGGTAGTTGGCCAGCACTTCGCCAAAGCGCAGCCCGATTTGTTGGCGCTCCACGGGCTCGCCTTGGTCGAGCGCGATGGACTCGCTGTACTCGCGCACCCGCACCATGTGGTGACGGAAGTCGGCCTCGACGCGCTGCTGGCGGAAGTTCAAGGCGATCAGTGCGCGCCCCACGTAGTGCGCGATCACGCTGCCCGCCACCGCATAGGCCACCGCCATCCACACCATGAAGCCAGGGATGACGTACTCGCGCCCATCGAAGTGAAAGCCGAAGCTGCCCGAGAGCGACCAGAGGATGCCCACGAAGCTCGCCAGCGTCACCACCGCGTTGAGCAGGCCCATGGTCAGCGACACCGAGAAGTTGGTGAACTGGTTGACGTCTTCTGAGATGCGCTGGTCGGGGTTGTCGGGGATGGCGCCTTCGTGCTGCGAAAAGCGCGCCAGCTCGAAGTGATAGAAGGCCTTGTTCGACAGCCAGCGGTCGAGGTAGTGGGCCGTCATCCAGGCGCGCCAGCGAACCTGCAGCAGCTGCGTCAGGTAGAAGCGGTACACCGCGATGACGATGAAGCCGAAGGCCAGGTAGGTGAAGCGCCCCAGCTCGCGCCAGAAGACCTGGGCGTCCTTGTTCTGCAGCGCGTCGTAGAAGACGCGGTTCCAGTCGTTGATGAGCACCAGCATGTAGACCGCGCCCAGGTTGAGCACCACGATGGCGGCCAGCAGGGCCCGGGCCTTCCACTTCTCTTCGGAGCGGAAGTAGGGCAGGGCCAGCGTGGCCACTTTGCGGACGAAGAGCTGGAAGCTGCGGAGTTTGGAGGTGGGTGCGGTCATGGTGGGGCCCTGGTTTGACCGCTGATCTTATCGGGGTGGCTTGGGGGCTTTTGGTGCCGTTGGCGGCGGGCTTGCAGAGATAGCAAAAGCGCAGCGGCGAAGCTCGGAGCGTCTGATCGTGCGACCATGCACGTTGTATCGTCACCCCGCCCCACCAGCCCGACACCTCATGAGTGGACTCACCCGCCGACAGCACTATGTACCTCGTGTCTACTTGGGTCGCTGGGCACCTGATAAGACGAATCTGCTGGTCACCGACAAAGAATCGGGGGACTCCAAGCAGATGAGCATACGAGATTCAATGGTGCAAAGCTGGTACTACGAGAATCCCAACGAAGAGCGCAACAACGAGCTGGAGAGGGCGTTTCATGAGTACGAAGGCCCATTTGCTAGCGTCATGAACCTGTGGGACTTCGTTTTGGGAAACACCGCCCAGCTTCAACAAGATCCGGTGGAGACCATGACAAGCATGCTCATGGCGCTTGAGGCTCGGCGTGAGCAGCTCGCCCGATTCGCGGCAACTCTCTATTTCCGAACGCCGGGTGCGCTGGAGGCCAAGCGGCGCGAGGTACAAGCAGCGAGCACATCTCTTCCGGGCCTTGGCGCCGCTGTGCGGAACGCCTACGAGTTCAATAAGGAAGGTTTTAACTCGACGATCATCGCTCGGCTGATGGCGATGAGACTGAGCCTGATCCACAGTGCCACAGGGTTCATCACATCCGATCGTCCCTGCTTCGACCTCGAGCGCCGGCTTGCTCGCGTTCCACGTCTAGGAGATGAAATCGGCGTCCATGAAGACGTGGTCTGCTTGATGCCGCTCACTCCGCAATGGTTGGCCTTGTTTATCCCCATACACAGTGAAGGGGGAGGCGATTCCGTCCGCGGCATACGACTTGATGCTCCGCAGACTCAAGCCTTCAATGAACTCATCCGAGAAAACGCGCACCGCTGGATAGTCGAGCTCCCATGATGTAGCCCATGTGGCGAGCATCGGGCGCCCGCTCGGACGCCTGCTCCGCAGCGGTAGCGGTCTTTCGATTTGCTGAACTCATTGCCCGTAACCGGTCGCTTAGAACGATGGAAGCGATATGTCTCAACTGATTTTTTACCGATAAAGAGGACCTCTCCGATCTTGAGGCTCTGCACGTTCATCTCGCAGCGACTTCTATCGAGCACAGAAACCTAGCGCCATGATTTGTCCAGAGTGTTGAACCGGGGGAGCGAAGACGGTGATCTGAGGAGGTCGGTTGCATGACGTCGACCTCGAAACGGGTCTCTAGCGGCGACCTGATGACACGAGTCGAATCAAGCGGAGGGTAAACCTAGTATCCTTTGCAGCTACAGAAAATGTGAATGGCACTATGACACTTCAAGCACTGATTGGTGAGCTAGGGAAGGTCTGCACAAATGAGCGCTGACCATGGTTGAGGGCACTGACATGACCGGATTGGCGGTTGAGCGCTCTTCCGGCAGGCGTTTTGCGCGCGTTTCGCGCCCATTT
>SCMV01000063.1 GCA_005502875.1 Comamonadaceae bacterium 2PF
CCCAGTCCCAGAAGGCAAAGACCTCGGAGATGCCAAAGGCGCGCACGCGCTCGACCGCCGTGCTCACGGCCACGAAGTGACGGTCGATCTCGGTGCCACCGGCGTCGAGGAACCACTGCCGCGCCGTGTTGGCGTTGGCCAGCGTTTCCTGGGTGGTGAAGGTCTTGGAGGCGACGACAAACAGCGTGTGCGCCGGGTTCAGCCTGGGCAGCAGCGCGCCCAGGTCCTGGCCGTCGACGTTGGAGATCGAGTGCAGGCGCAGGCCCGGGTGCAGCCGGTGGGCCAGCGCCGCGATCACCATGCGGGGGCCCAGGTCGGAGCCACCGATGCCGATGTGCACCACGTCGTGGATGTCGCCAGGCTGGTCGCCGCCTGCCCGCGCGCGAATGCGCTCGGCAAAGGCCAGCATGCGGTCGAGCTCGGCGTGCACCGCTTCAGCGTGCGGCCCCTGCCCCTTCGGTGCGCGCAAGGCCGTGTGCAGCACCGCGCGCCCCTCGGTGGTGTTGACGGGGGCGCCCGCCAGCAAGGCGTCACGGCGATCGGCCAACAGGCATTCGCGGGCCAGGTCCAGCAGGTGGCGCTGCGTGGCCACGTCCCAGTGCGAGCGCGACAGGTCGGCCCAGACCTCGGGCGCCTGCAGGCTCAGGCGCTGCACGCGGTCCGGGTCGTCTTGAAAGAGCTGCCGCAAGTCCAGCTCGCGCCCATGCACCTGCGCGTGACCGGCCAGGGCCGACCAGGCCACGGTCTCGTCACAGCGGGGCGCGCTCAGGGGCATGGCAGGGTCTCGTGGCGACATGATCGGCAATCAGGGATGGCGCGCAAGGTGCTCAGGCAGCCAGGGCCGCGTCGATGAGGGCGTCGAGCTTGCCCGCGTCCACCGCGAAGAGTCGGATGCCCTCGGCCAGCTTTTCGGTGGCCATGGCGTCTTCGTTGAGCTGGTAGCGGAACTCGGCTTCGGTCAGCGCTGCCTCAGGCGGCAGCACCTGTGCTGGAGCAAGCAATTGCGGTGCCACGGGCGCGTCGGACGCCTGCAGTTGCGCCAGCAGATCAGGGCTGATGGTCAGCAGGTCGCAGCCCGCCAGGGCCAGGATCTGGCCCACGTTGCGAAAGCTCGCGCCCATCACCTCGGTGCGCACGCCATGCTGCTTGTAGTGCTGCCAGATGCGCGCCACGGACTGCACGCCCGGGTCGTTCACGCCGGCGCGCGCGGCTTCGTCCCACTGTGCGCCCGCAGACTTTTTGTGCCAGTCGTAGATGCGGCCCACGAAGGGCGAGATCAGCTGCACACTGGCGTCGGCGCAGGCACGGGCCTGGGCAAAGGCAAACAGCAGCGTCAGGTTGCAGTGGATGCCTTCGGCTTCAAGTTCGCGCGCGGCCTGGATGCCTTCCCAGGTGGCGGCGACCTTGATGAGCACGCGCGCGCGAAGCACGCCAGCGGCTTCGTACAGCGCCATGATGCGGCGCGCGCGCGACAGCGTGGCGGCGGTGTCGAAGCTCAGGCGGGCGTCGACCTCGGTCGACACGCGGCCCGGCACCACCTTCAAAATTTCAAGGCCGAAGCGCACCAGCACGTGGTCAACGATCTCGTCGCGGGCAGCGCCTTTGTGCGCGGCCACGGTCTCGGCCAGCAGGGGCGCGTACTCGGGTTTCTGAACGGCCTTGAGGATCAGCGAGGGGTTGGTCGTCGCGTCCTGGGGGGCGAACTGGGCGAGTTGGCGGAAGTCGCCGGTGTCGGCCACCACGGTGGTGTGGGCCCTGAGTTGGTCGAGTTGAGACGTCATGCTGGCAATAGATCGGCCTGTTTCCTTGATTCTGATCCCAAAACGGTGCGAAAGTGGGTGCCATCCTGCCAAAACGCGACTTCAGACGCCCCCTCATTCCCATGTCTTCACAGACTTTCGACCTGGTCTTCTTCGGTGGCACCGGTGACCTCACCTGGCGCAAGCTCATGCCCGCCCTCTTCCAGGCCTGGCGCCACGGCAAGCTGCCGGCTGGCGGTCGCATCCTGGCGGTGGCGCGCGACGAGCAGGACGATGCGCAGTACCGCCTCTGGCTGCAAGAGCGCCTGCAGGCCGCCGACAGCGCCAAGCGCCCCACCGAAGACGAGTACGCGCGCTTTTCGCAGCTGGTGCACTACCTGCGCATGGACCTGTCGCAACCCGCCGACTACCAGCGCCTCAAGGACTGGCTGGGCACCCGCCACGCCGACACCGTGGTCATGTACTTGGCCACCAGCCCGCACCTGTTCCCGGTCATCTGCGAACAGCTCGGCGCCATCGGCCTGAACGACGAGCGCGTGCGGGTGGTGCTGGAAAAGCCCCTGGGCCACGACCTGGCCAGCGCCCGGGCCATCAACCAGGCCGTGGGCGCCGTCTTCACCGAGCGGCAGGCACTGCGCATCGACCACTACCTGGGCAAGCCTTCGGTGCAGAACCTCATGGCCCTGCGTTTTGGCAACGCGCTGTTTGAGCCGCTGTGGCGGCGCGAGAGCATCGCGCACATCCAGATCACGCTGGGTGAGTCGCTGGGGGTGGGCACGCGCGGCGACTTCTACGACCGCACCGGCGCGCTGCGCGACATGGTGCAGAACCACGCCCTGCAGCTGCTGACCATGATCGCCATGGAGCCGCCCTCGAGCTCGGACGCCGACGCCATCCGCGACGAAAAGCTCAAGGTGCTGCGCTCGCTCAAGCCCTTTGACGCCGCCTCGGTGGCGCGCGACGTGGTGCGCGGGCAGTACCGCGCCGGCACCGTCGCCGGAGAGTCGGTGTGCGGCTACCGCGAAGAGGCCAAGGTGCCCGCCAACAGCCAGACCGAGACCTTCGTGGCCCTGCGCTGCGAGGTGCAGAACTGGCGCTGGGCCGGCGTGCCCTTTTACCTGCGCACCGGCAAGCGCATGACGCACTACCACGCCGAAATCGTCGTGACCTTCCGACCGACGCCGCACGCCATTTTCCCCGGGGCGCAAGCGCCCAACCAGCTGGTGATCAAGCTGCAGCCAGAAGACGGGCTGGAGCTGCGCCTGATGGCCGCTCGGGGCGAAGTGGATGCCGTGGGCTCAGGCTCGGGACAGGAGAGCCTGTCACCGGTGTCGCTCGACCTGGACTTTCACAAGGCGTTTTCCAGCGAGCGCGTGGGCGCCTACGAGCGGATGCTGCTGGACGCCCTGGCGGGCCGGCTCAACCTGTTCGTGCGCTCGGACGAGCAGGAGCAGGCCTGGCGCTGGGTGGAGCCCATCCTCGAAGCCTGGCGGCACGACAGCGTGGGGCCCCGCCCCTACTCGGCAGGCACCTGGGGCCCGGCTGCGGCCAGCGCGCTCGTGGCGCGAGATGGCTTTGCCTGGGCTGAGGAAGCCTGATCGAACAGAACAAGGGCCGCGCCCTGCCCGCGTCACGCGGACTGAAGCAACCCGTCGACGCCGTACAAGCGAGCCAACTCGGTCAACTTGGGCGGCAGGCCCTGCACCGAAAACGCCCGCCCGCTGCTGCGGGCCATGCGCTGGCACTCCAGCAGCACCGCCAGCGCACTCGAGTCGAACTGCTGCAGGTCAGAGCCGTCGACCGTCAGCATGGCCGCCTGGGTGTCACCCTGAGCGGCCGCTTGATCCAGGGTCTGGCGAAACAGGCTGAGCACATGCGGCACCTCCGCATGCGTGATCACGGGCGGCAGCAGCAGCATCTCAGCCCGCCACCTTGCGCGTCGCCAGTTGCTTGTTGCGCTCGACCAGCTTGGCGATCAGGCCGTCGATGCCCGAGGCGCTGACCTCTTGCGCGAAGCTGCTCTGGTACGTCTGCACCAGCCAGGCGCCCAGCACGTTGACGTCGTAGATCTTCCAGCCGCCATCGGCCTTTTCAAGGCGATAGTCGAGCTGGATGGCCTCGCCCTTGTTGCGCACCAGGGTGCGCACGATGACCTCGGTGTCTTCCGGGCGGCTGCGCATCGGGCGGTACTCGATGGTCTGGTCCTTGATCTGGGCGGCGGCACCGGCGTAGGTGTAGATCAGCAGGGTCTTGAACTCGTCCTGCAGGCGCTGCTTCTGCTCGGGCGTGGCCTGGCGCCAGGGGCGCCCCACGGCGGCCGAGGTCATGCGCTGCAGGTTCACGTTCGGCAGGATCTTGCTCTCGACCATGGCCTGCACCCGGCGCAAGTCGCCTTGCTGGATGCCCTTGTCGGCCTTGACGGTGGCAAAGACCTCGTCGGTGATGCGCTTGATGAAAGCATCGGGGGTGGCGGCCTGCGCGGTGGCTGCTGCGGTGGCGGTGGCGGCCGCGACAGGCGTGGACTGGGCCAGCGCCGAGGTCACGGGCAAGGCCAGGCCCAAGCCCAGGCCGATGGCCGAGGCGATCACCCAGCGGGCGGTGGTCTGACAGGGATGGGCGTTCATGGTGGCAAGCTCCTGGATGTCATGGCCACCTCTTGGCGGGTGGCACCGTTGTTTCAACGCGCGAGGACCGGGTCGGCCAGACCCGGGCGCGGCACTTCACCTGTGTTTACACGCGAGGCGTCTGCCGTGGTGGTGCCTTGCGGGGTGGCGTCGCCAAAGGATGGCGAGAAAGCCCACTCCGGGTCGGCCACCGACAGCACCGCCCGGCGCACCGAAGCTTGAGCAGGGGCGGTGGGCACCGGCCCGGCCACCACTGCGGCCAGGGCCGACTCGGGCAGCCCGACGGGCAAGGCGTTCGCGCCAGGCGAGCCGGCTGCAGGCGCCTCGGGCTCCTTGGACTCATCAACGAAAGGCTCTTCGGCGTCGTCATCGGCGTCAGGTGGCTCGCCGTTGTAGATCAGGTTCTGACGGCGCTGCAAGTACGCATCACGGACGAAGGCATATTTGTCGAGCGCGATGTCGTTGACCAGGTTGCCCGCAGCCAGCAGATCGGCGCGAATGCTGATCAAGTTCAGCCCGGTGAACGCGGTCTCGGCCTTCCAGCCCTCGGCCAGCATGCTGCCGCCGAACGCGAAGGTGGGCGGGATGTCGAACGAATCACGCGCCGTCGAAGGGCCCAACAGAGGCCAGACGATGTAGGCACCGGGGCCCATGCCCCACACGCCCAGGGTCTGGCCCAGGTCTTCGTTGGGACGCTCCAGCCGCATCGGCGTGGCGATGTCGATCAAGCCCGCCAGGCCGAAGGTCGTGTTCATGCTCACGCGCATGATGGCCGTGGCGCCTTCACCGAAGCGGCCTTGCAGGAACAGGTTGACGGTGGACCAGACGTCGCGCAGGTTGTTGAAGAAGTTGCGCACGCCGATGCGCACAGGCTCCGGCGTGACGTTCACGTAACCCCGCGCCACCGGCTGCAGGACGTTCTCGTCGACGGTTTCATTGAAAGCGAAAACCTCGCGATTGAGGTTCTCGAATGGATCGGGCTGCTGGCGCGTGGCACACCCCTGGAGGAAGCTGGCGCACGCCAGGGCCACCACGACGGCCGATCGGCGCATGGCGAAGCGGTTGTTCACTTGCTGCCTCCCTTTTCGGTGTCGCCGTCGGCGGCCTTGCTGAAGAGGAACTGCGAGATCAGGTTTTCCAGCACGATGGCCGACTGGGTGGCCTTGATGGCGTCGCCCTGGGCCAGGTTGGTTTCTTCGAAGCCTGGCTCCAGGCCGATGTACTGCTCACCCAGCAGGCCCGAGGTCAGGATCTTGGCCGACGAGTCCTTCGGGAAGACCACGTCCTTGTTGAGCTTGAGCTCGACCACGGCCTGGTAGCCCTGTGTGTCGAAGGTGATCTTGCCGACACGACCGACCACCACGCCAGCGCTGCGCACTGCGGCCTTGGGCTTGAGCCCGCCGATGTTGTCAAAGCGCGCGTTGACGGTG
Source organism: Comamonadaceae bacterium 2PF (assembly GCA_005502875.1). Lineage (GTDB taxonomy): Bacteria > Pseudomonadota > Gammaproteobacteria > Burkholderiales > Burkholderiaceae_C > Aquabacterium. The sequence continues at coordinate 5,815 of SCMV01000063.1, forward strand.
TAGCCCTGCTCGAAATTCAAGGTCAGCAAGTTACCGGCCTGCAGCGCCAAAAACAGGATGGCGCCAGCGCCCAACAGCACGAACAGCCCCACCCAGACGTCATGTTTCCACTTCTGCATCTTGTTCTTCCTTCTTGTCTGCCTGCCTCGATCAGATCGAGAACATCATGGCCGTCAGCACGAAATCCAGCCCCAGCACAGCCAGCGAGGCCATCACCACCGTGCGGGTCGTGGCCCGCGACACACCTTCCGGCGTGGGCTGGCACTCGAAACCTTGCAGCAGGGCCACGAAGGTGACGGTCAGCCCGAACACCAGGCTCTTGAGCATGCCGTTGCCGACGTCGGCGAACACCTCGACACCGCCCTGCATCTGCGACCAGAAGGCGCCCGGGTCGACCCCGATCATCACCACGCCCACGACCCAGCCGCCCAGCACACCAACAGCCGAAAACACCGCCGCCAGCAAGGGCATGGCGATGACGCCACCCCAGAAACGCGGCGCCAGCACCCGGCGGATCGGATCAACGCCCATCATCTCCATGGCGGCGAGCTGCTCGCCCGCCTTCATCAGGCCGATGCCGGCGGTCAGCGCGGTGCCGGCCCGTCCGGCGAACAGCAGCGCCGAAACCACCGGCCCCAACTCGCGCACCAGCGACAGGGCCACCATCATGCCCAGTGCCTCGCTCGAGCCGTAGCGTTGCAGCACATAGTAGCCCTGCAGCCCCAGCACGAATCCGACGAACAGGCCGGAAACCACGATGATCGCGAGTGAATAGTTGCCCAGGAAGAACACCTGTTCGACCAGCAGGCGGGGCCGCCGCAGGGTGTCGCCCAGCATGCTCAGCAGGGTCAGGAACAGGCGCGCGCCATAGCCCATGTCGGCCAGCTTGCTGCGCACGGACATGCCCACGCGCGCGGGAGACAGCCAGCGCATCATCCGCGCACCCCGAAGTCGATGCCGGCGTCAACGGCCGGCTGGTGGAACCGCACCGGGCCATCGGCCTCGGCGTGAACGAACTGCTTGACCAGCGGGTCTTCGCTGGCGGACATCTCGGCGGGCGAGCCCTGGGCCACGATGCGGCCATTGGCCACCAGCACGACGTGGTCGGCGATCATGAAGGTCTCGTGCACGTCATGGGAGACCACCACGGAGGTCAGCCCCATGGTGTCGTTGAGCTCGCGGATGAGCCGCGCGGCCACGCCCATGGAGATGGGGTCGAGGCCCGCGAAGGGCTCGTCATAAAGCATGAGCTCCGGGTCGAGCGCCATGGCCCGGGCCAGAGCCACACGGCGGGCCATGCCGCCGGAGATCTCGCTGGGCAGCAGGTCGCGCGAGCCGCGCAAACCCACCGCATTGAGCTTCATGAGCACCAGGTCGCGCAGGATGGACTCGGGCAGGCGGGTGTGCTCGCGCAGCGGGAAGGCGACGTTCTCGAACACCGTCAGGTCGGTGAACAGCGCGCCTTGCTGAAAGAGCATGCCCATGCGACGGCGCAGGGCCATGAGTTCATCGCCCTGCAGCCGGGAGATGTCCTGCCCAGCGATCAGCACCTCGCCCTTCATGGGCTGGATCTGGCGGCCGATCAGGCGCAGCACGGTGGTCTTGCCACCGCCGGAGGTGCCCATGAGCGCCACCACCTTGCCGCGAGGCACCACCAGGTTGATGTCGGAGAGGATGATCCGATCGCCGTAGCCGCAGGTGACGTTGCGCAGCTCGATCATGGCGGGCGCCAGGGCCTCGCCGTTCGCTGCGGCATCGGAGGTGGGGGACACGGGTGGGGTCATGGGCCAAGAAAAAAGAGCCGGTGACACTTCACCGGCTCATTGATCATAGGGGATTCACCGTCCCCGTGCAGGCCGGGGCGCGACCTGCACACAACACGGGGAGTAAAACCCCGTTTCCCCCCCGTTTCTCCGGGGGTTCAACGATGTCAACGTGCCACTTCAGCGCGGCAGCGTGCTCGAGCCCATCAGGAAGGCATCGACCTCGCGGGCGGCCTGGCGGCCTTCGCGGATGGCCCACACCACCAGCGACTGGCCACGGCGCACGTCGCCAGCGGCGAACACCTTGGCGGCGTTGGTCTTGTAGCCGCCGACGTCGGTCGAGGCCTTGGCGTTGCCGCGAGCGTCCTTCTCGACACCGAAGCCTTCGAGCAAGGTGGTGACCGGGTTGGTGAAGCCCATGGCCAGCAACACCAGGTCGGCCTTGTGGGTCTTCTCGGTGCCAGCCACTTCGCTGAACTTGCCGTCCTTGAACTCGACCTGCACGGTCTTCAGACCGGTGACCTTGCCGTTTTCGCCGAAGAATTCCTTGGTGGCGACCGCGAACTCCCGCACGCAGCCTTCGTCGTGGCTCGAAGAAGTGCGCAGCTTGATCGGCCAGTACGGCCAGGTCAGCTCCTTGTTCTCCTGCTCGGGCGGCATGGGCATCACTTCGAACTGGGTCACGCTCTTGGCACCGTGGCGGTTCGAGGTGCCCACGCAGTCGGAGCCGGTGTCGCCGCCGCCGATGACGATGACGTCCTTGCCCGTGGCCATGATCTGGTCCTTGACCTTGCCGCCCGCGTTGACGCGGTTCTGCATGGGCAGGAACTCCATGGCGAAGTGGATGCCGGCCAGGTCGCGACCGGGCACGGGCAGGTCACGCGACTGCTCGGAGCCACCGGCCAGGATCACGGCGTCGAACTCCTTGTTGAGTTGCTCGGGCGTGATGGTGTCCTTGGCCCAGTTGGTGACCTTGGAACCCTTGGGCATGTCGCCGACGATGGTGTTGGTCTTGAAGACAACGCCTTCGGCTTGCATCTGCTGGACGCGGCGGTCGATGTGCGACTTGTCGAACTTGAAGTCGGGGATGCCGAAACGCAGCAGGCCACCGATGGTGTCGTTCTTCTCGAAGACGGTCACGTCGTGGCCAACGCGGGCGAGCTGCTGGGCAGCGGCCATGCCGGCAGGGCCGGAGCCCACGACGGCGACCTTCTTGCCGGTCTTGACCTTGGCAGGCTGCGGCTTGACCCAGCCTTCGGCCCAAGCGCGGTCGATGATCGCGTGCTCGATGGACTTGATGCCGATGGGGTCGTTGTTGATGTTCAGCACGCAAGCGGCTTCACAGGGCGCCGGGCAGACGCGGCCGGTGAAGTCGGGGAAGTTGTTCGTGCTGTGCAGGACCTCGATCGCCGCCTTCCAGTCCTGTTGGTAAACCAGGTCGTTGAAGTCGGGGATGATGTTGTTGACCGGGCAGCCGTTGTTGCAAAAGGGCGTGCCGCAGTCCATGCAGCGCGCACCTTGTTGCTTGGCCTGCTCGGGCGTCAGACCGATGACGAACTCTTTGTAGTTCTTGACGCGCTTCTCGACGGGCTCGTAGCCCTCTTCCAGGCGCTCAAATTCCAGAAAGCCAGTGACTTTTCCCATTTCAAACTCCTAACGCGCTATCTCAGGCCTTGGCCTTGGTGGCGGACTTGGCCTTGGCGACAGCGGCCGTGGCTTCTTGCTTGGCACCCATCTCGGTCAGGGCGCGACGGTATTCGTGCGGGAAGACCTTGACGAACTTGGTGACCGAGGTCGACCAGTTGTCCAGGATCTCGCGGGCACGCAGAGAGCCGGTCCAGCGGTGGTGGTCTTCGACCAGCTTCTTGAGCAGGGCCTCGTCGGCCAGGCCCTTGTGCATCGGGATGCCGGCGTCGGCTTGCTCGGCAGCCGGCAGCACCTTCTCCAGGGAGACCTGGGCGGTGTTGACGCGCTTGCCGAACTGGCCGTCTTCGTCGAAGACGTAAGCCACGCCACCGGACATGCCGGCCGCGAAGTTGCGACCGGTGCGACCCAGGACAACGACGGTGCCGCCGGTCATGTATTCGCAGCCGTGGTCACCCGTGCCCTCGACCACCGCGGTGGCGCCGGACAGGCGCACGCCGAAGCGCTCGCCGCCCACACCGCGGAAGAAGGCCTCACCGCTGGTGGCACCGTACAGGACGGTGTTGCCGACGATGATGTTGTCCGAGGCGTTGCCACGGAAGTCGATGCTGGGGCGCACGACGATGCGGCCACCCGACATGCCCTTGCCGGTGTAGTCGTTGGCTTCACCGATCATGTACAGCGTGATGCCCTTGGCCAGGAAGGCGCCGAAGGACTGGCCGCCCGTGCCTTCCATCTGGATGAACACGGTGTCGTCGGGCAGGCCATCGGGGTGGTGCTTGATCAGCTCGCCCGACAGCATGGCGCCAACCGTGCGGTTGACGTTCTTGGCCACTTCCATGAACTTGACCGACTCGCCACGCTCGATGGCGGGCTTGGACTTCTCGATCAGGCGCACGTCCAGGGCCTTGTCCAGGCCGTGGTCTTGCGTGTCGACGTGCAGGCGGGGCACGTCGGCGGGCACCGGGGGCAGCGCGAAGACGCGGCTGAAGTCCAGGCCTTGGGCCTTCCAGTGCTCGATGCCCTTCTTCATGTCCAGCAGGTCGGCGCGACCGATCAGGTCGTCGAACTTGCGGATGCCCAGCTGGGCCATGATCTGACGGGCTTCTTCGGCGACGAAGAAGAAGTAGTTCACGACGTGCTCGGGCTTGCCGGAGAACTTCTGGCGCAGCACCGGGTCTTGCGTGGCCACGCCCACCGGGCAGGTGTTGAGGTGGCACTTGCGCATCATGATGCAGCCCTCGACCACCAGCGGTGCGGTGGCGAAGCCGAACTCGTCGGCACCCAGCAGGGCGCCCACGATCACGTCGCGGCCGGTCTTGATCTGACCGTCGGTCTGCACGCGCACGCGGCCGCGCAGGCGGTTGAGCACCAGGGTCTGCTGGGTTTCAGCCAGGCCCAGCTCCCAGGGCGTGCCGCAGTGCTTGATGGACGACCAGGGCGAGGCGCCCGTGCCGCCGTCGTGACCGGCGATCACGATGTGGTCGGCCTTGGCCTTGGCCACGCCAGCGGCCACGGTGCCCACACCGACTTCAGACACCAGCTTGACCGAGATGTCGGCCTTGGGGTTGACGTTCTTGAGGTCGTGGATGAGCTGGGCCAGGTCTTCGATCGAGTAGATGTCGTGGTGCGGCGGGGGCGAGATCAGGCCCACACCCGGCACGGAGTGACGCAGCTTGCCGATGTATTGCGAGACCTTGCCGCCAGGCAGCTGACCGCCTTCACCGGGCTTGGCGCCCTGGGCCATCTTGATCTGGATCTGGTCGGCAGACGTCAGGTACTCGGTGGTCACGCCAAAGCGGCCGGACGCCACCTGCTTGATCTTCGAGCGCAGGCTGTCGCCTTCCTTCATCTCGTAGTCGACTTCGACGACTTCCTTGCCGATCACGTCGGACACCTTGGTGCCCTGCTTGATCGGGATGCCCTTGAGCTCTTGACGATAACGGCGCTCGTCTTCACCGCCTTCGCCGGTGTTGGACTTGCCGCCGATGCGGTTCATGGCCAGGGCCAGCGTGCTGTGGGCTTCGGTGGAGATCGAGCCCAGCGACATGGCGCCGGTGGCGAAGCGCTTGACGATCTCGGCGGCCGATTCGACCTCTTCAACCGGGATGGCCTTGGCCGGATCGACCTTGAACTCGAACAGGCCACGCAGCGTCAGGTGGCGCTTGCTCTGGTCGTTGATGATCTGGGCGTATTCCTTGTAGGTGTCGAACTTGCCCGAACGCGTGCTGTGCTGCAGCTTGGCGATGGCGTCCGGCGTCCACATGTGCTCTTCGCCACGGGTGCGCCAGGCGTACTCGCCGCCAGCGTCCAGGGCGTTGGCCAGCACCGGGTCGGTGCCGAACGCGCTGGTGTGGTTGCGGATGGCCTCTTCGGCCACCTGGAACACGCCGATGCCACCGACTTGCGTGGGCGTGCCACGGAAGTACTTCTCGATCAGCGGCTTTTCCAGGCCGATGGCCTCGAACAGCTGCGCGCCGCAGTAGGACATGTACGTGCTCACGCCCATCTTGGACATGATCTTGGACAGGCCCTTGCCGATCGCCTTGATGTAGTTGTAGATGGCCTTGTCGGCCGACAGCTCACCCGGCAGGTCCTTGGCCATGGCGGCCAGGCTTTCCATCGCCAGGTAGGGGTGCACGGCTTCAGCGCCGTAACCCGCCAGCACGGCGAAGTGGTGCACTTCGCGGGCGGTGCCGGTTTCAACGACCAGGCCGGTGGAGGTGCGCAGGCCCTTGCGGACCAGGTGGTGGTGGATGGCCGACAGGGCCAGCAGCGCCGGGATGGCGATGTTGGCGCGGTCCATCTTGCGATCGGTGATGATCAGGATGTTGTGGCCGCTCTGGATGGCTTCCACGGCTTCGGCGCACAGCGAGGCCAGGCGCGCTTCGACGCCTTCGTGGCCCCAGGCCGCCGGGTAGGTGATGTCCACCTCGTAAGGCTTGAACTTGCCGCCGGTGTGCTTTTCGATGTTGCGCAGGCGGGCCATGTCGTCGAAGTCCAGCACGGGCTGGGAGACTTCGAGGCGCATCGGCGGGTTGACTGCGTTGATGTCGAGCAGGTTGGGCTTGGGGCCGATGAACGAGACCAGCGACATCACCACCGCTTCGCGGATGGGGTCGATGGGCGGGTTCGTGACCTGGGCGAACAGCTGCTTGAAGTAGTTGTACAGCGGCTTGTTCTTGTCAGACAGCACGGCCAGGGGCGAGTCGTTGCCCATGGAGCCGGTGGCTTCTTCGCCGTTGGTGGCCATCGGGGCCATCAGGAACTTGACGTCTTCCTGGGTGAAGCCGAAGGCCTGCTGGCGGTCGAGCAGCGATTCGCCAAACTCACCGGCGCTGCCCTTGGCATCGATGCTGTCGAGCTTGATGCGGACGTTCTCGATCCACTGACGGTAGGGCTTGGCCGAGGCGTACTGGGCCTTGAGCTCTTCGTCGTCGATGATGCGACCTTGCTCGAAGTCGATCAGCAGCATCTTGCCGGGCTGCAGGCGCCACTTCTTGATGATCTTGTTCTCGGGGATGGGCAGCACGCCCGATTCCGAGGCCAGCACCACGAGGTCGTCGTCGGTGATGATGAAGCGGGCGGGGCGCAGGCCGTTGCGGTCCAGCGTGGCGCCGATCTGGCGGCCATCGGTGAAGACCATGGCGGCGGGGCCGTCCCACGGCTCCATCATGGCGGCGTGGTACTCGTAGAAGGCGCGGCGGCGCTCGTCCATGGTGGCGTGCTGTTCCCAGGCTTCCGGGATCATCATCATGGCGGCGTGGGCCAGCGGGTAGCCGGACATCGTCAGCAGCTCGAGCGCGTTGTCGAACGTGGCGGTGTCGGACTGGCCGTCCAGGCTGATGGGGTACAGCTTCTTCAGGTCGTCGCCGAGCACGGGCGACTTCATCACGCCTTCGCGGGCGCGCATCCAGTTGAAGTTGCCCTTGACGGTGTTGATTTCACCGTTGTGGGCGACCATGCGGTACGGGTGGGCCAGCGGCCACTCGGGGAAGGTGTTGGTCGAGAAGCGCTGGTGCACCAGGGCCAGGGCCGAGGTCACGCGCTCGTCGGCCAGGTCGAGGTAGTACTTGCCGACCTGGTCGGCCAGCAGCAGGCCCTTGTAGATGATGGTGCGGCACGACATGCTGGGCACGTAGTACTCGCTGCCGTGGGTCAGGTTCAGGCTCTGGATCTTGGAGGACGCCGTCTTGCGGATGACGTAGAGCTTGCGCTCCAGGGCATCGGGCACGAGGATGTCGGTGCCGCGGCCGACGAAGACCTGGCGGATGATGGGTTCCTTCTCGCGCACCAGGGGCGACATGGGCATGTCGCGGTCCACGGGCACGTCACGCCAGCCCAGCAGCACCTGGCCTTCGGCCTTGATGGCGCGCTCCATCTCCTGCTCGCAGGCTTGGCGCGAAGCGCTTTCCTTGGGCAGGAAGATCATGCCGACGCCGTACTCGCCGGGCGGGGGCAGGACGACGCCCTGCTTGGCCATTTCGGCGCGGTAGAACTCGTCGGGGATCTGGATCAGCAGGCCCGCACCGTCACCCATCAGCGGGTCGGCACCGACGGCGCCCCGGTGGTCGATGTTTTCCAGGATCTGCAGGCCCTGGCGCACGATGCTGTACGCCTTCTGGCCCTTGATGTGAGCGACGAAGCCCACGCCGCACGCATCGTGCTCGGCGTTGACGTACATGCCGAGCTCGGCTGCCGCCTTGATTTCCTGGCGGGTGGCCACGGAAGGGGTGGCGGCGTCGGACACGGGGGTGATGGGGAACGTGGTTCCCGAAGTCGCCTGGGTCATGAGGGGCGCTCCAGAGTGAGGTGTGGAAAAACAACGCGGGGAACCACCGAGGATACTGCTGTCATAGGGCGGACACAAGCAGAACTAAATGGGGTCAGAGCAATTTATGACGACACAACACGGCGCACCAACATGAAATTGGGGTCAGATGGATTTACGAGGGCGGCCGCGGGGGCGAGGTGACAACGGCCTGCCGATGGACGCCTCCATCGCTCGCTGCTGCTCAGGGGGCATCAGCGCCCAACCTTTGTGCATGGCCTCGGCCAACTCGCGGCGGCGGGCGTCACCCAGGCCCTCTTGCAGGCGCTGGCGCCAGGCCGCTTGCCGCTCGAAAGGGGTGTTGCCCAGGGCCCAGAAGCCAGGCGCGTCGGTCACCAGCGGGTCGGTGCGCAGGCCCAGGTGGTGGGGGGCGCTGGACCATTCAGACCACACCAACCCGCCCGACGACACATCCAGACCGCCCTCGCGCGCCTCGGTGAACACCATGGCATCAAGCAGGTAACGTGCCGGGTCGAGCACGGTGCCACGGTAGCGACCCGACCACAGCCCACCCTGGCGGCCGTGGCGGCGGTTGTGGTTGGCCACGTAGCGGCGCCCCACCGCCTGCATGAACAGGCTGGCCGAGTCGGCGCGCTCGGGGGTCACGAGCAAAACCAGGGCCGAAGTCCCGATTTGATAGGCATGCACGGCCACCCCATGCTGTCGCGCGGCCTCCCGCAGGGCATCGAGCAGGTCCTGTCGGTCGGTGTCATCGCGGGCGAGCAATTGGCCTTCGTGCACCTGCTGGGTCAGCAAGTGGGGCCAGCCGGCCACGCCGAGTCGGGGGAGTCGGGCCATGGGGCGGTGCCTGGGGATCAGGCGGGGTGATCTGTCCCCATTATCACCTCGCACGCTTCCCGGTGCCCCATCGGCCGATCTGGGCACCAGCGTTGCCTCATTCAGACGCCCGTTCGATTCCGAGCATGCTTTAACGCCCCCCGTTTGAGGGGAATGCACGGTCTGGCGGGGAGTTCCCCCGTTGTGAGCCCATCGGCCCGGTCCTTACCCTCCAGGGCATCTGCTGTCGCACCCGAGTTCCTGGAGTCCCACATGTCCGCATCCCCCGCCCTGCCCTTGCCCGCTGTCGCCGCACGGCGCCTGTCGGGCTGGCTGACCCACCTGGGTGTCAGCCGGGATGCATTCGACGACACCGTGGGCCTGCTCAGCCCGCTGCTGCGCGTGCACAGCCTGCAGGCGCGCCTGGTCGAGCGCCGCGTCGAAACGCCCAGCGCCACCTCGCTGTACCTGCAAACCGGCTCGGCCTTCCCGGCCCTGCGCCCAGGTCAGTACGTGATCATCGGCGTGACCATCCGGGGCGTGCGCCACCGCCGCGCCTACTCGCCGCGCGCCGTGCCGGGCAAGCCGGGTCACATCGCCATCACGGTGCAACGCCAGCCTGGCGGGCTGGTGTCACAGCACCTCAATGAGCACGCCCAGGTGGGCGATGTGTTCGACATCGAAACGCCGGCTGGCGACTTCGTGCTGCCTTCGCCTTTGCCTGCGGAACTGTTGCTGATCGCTGGTGGCTCGGGCATCACGCCGGGCATGGCCATGCTGCGCCACCTGCACGAAACCGCGCCCCAAACCCGCGTGACGCTGATTTACTTCGCTCGAAGCGAGCGTGATCGCATCTTCGCGGACAAGCTCAACGACCTGGCCAAGCGCTGGAGCCTGCTGCGCTACGTGCCGCTGGACAGCAGCGCCCACACCCCTTCCGGCCACGAGCCTGGCCGCGACGCCGCCAAGGCCAGCGCCCGGGTGCTGGACACCGCCTTGCTCGACGAAGTCGCCCCAGGCTGGTCGCAACGGCCCACCTGGTGCTGCGGCCCCGCCCCGCTGATGGACGCTGCGCGCCAACTCTGGCAGGACGCTGGCGCCTCTGATCGCCTGCGCCTGGAGGCCTTCGCGCCCCCGCAAGCCAGCGGCGACCCCAACGCCCGCCACGCCGTCGCGCTGCGCCGTGATCGCCAAACCGCCAGCTTCGAAGCCGCCGGCAACCTGACCCTGCTGGCAGCAGGTGAGCAGGCCGGTCTGCAAATCAAGCACGGCTGCCGCCAGGGCATCTGCCACGAATGCACGTGTCGACTGCATCGGGGCTCGGTCCAGGACCTCAGCACCGGACAACGCATCGACGGCGAAGGCCAGCCCATCCGCCTGTGCGTGAGCGCCGCCTTGAGCGACGTCGACCTCGAATCCCTGAATTGAAGTTTGAAGTGAGCCCGACCATGTCCACCCGCATCCACATCGGCCCGCGCACCGCCGAAGAACTCAAAGCCTTCGAGCGCGAACTCGAAGCCATCGGCGAAGAGACCCGTCGCACCCTGGGCGAAAAAGACGCCCGCTACATCCGTCGCATCCAGCGCATCGTGCGCGTGACCGAGGTGCTGGGCCGTGCGCTGCTGATGTTCGGCTGGTTCCCGCCAACGTGGATCCTGGGCGCCGGCCTGCTGGGCGTCAGCAAGATCATCGACAACATGGAGCTGGGCCACAACGTGATGCACGGGCAGTTCAACTTCATGAACGACCCGCAGTTCCACGGCGACACCTTCGACTGGGACAACACCTGCCCGAAGGAAGAGTGGCGTCACTCGCACAACTACGTGCACCACACCTTCACCAACGTCATCGGCAAGGACCGCGACTTTGGCTACGGCATGCTGCGCCTCTCGAACGACCTGCGCTGGAGCTGGCTGCACCCCTTCCAGCTGCTGCTGACGATGCTGCTGGCGGCCTACTTCCAGTGGTTCGTGGCCATCCACGACATGCAGATGGACAAGGTGGTGATCGGCCGCCGCAAGTGGTCTGACGTGCGCCCGCAGTGGCTGCTGGTGCGCGCCAAGATGTGGAAGATCGTCAAGCGCGACTACGTGGTCTGGCCGTTGGTGGCCGCGCTGGTGGGCCTGCCCTTTGGCGCCTCCGTGGACATGGCGCTGGCCGTGCTGGCCGGCAACGCCGTGGGCAACCTGATCCGCAACATCTGGGCGTGGGCCATCATCTTCTGCGGTCACTTCACCGAAGAGATCTACACCTTCAGCCGCGAGTCGATCGAAGGCGAGACCAAGGGTCAGTGGTACCTGCGCCAGATCCTGGGCTCGAGCAACATCAGCGGCAGCAAGCTGCTGCACCTGATGAGCGGCAACCTGTCGCACCAGGTCGAGCACCACCTCTTCCCGGACATCCCGGCCAACCGCTACATCGAGATGGCGCCCAAGGTTCGGGCCGTCTGCAGCAAGTACGAGGTGCCTTACAACACCGGCGCTTTCATCCCGCAGCTGTGGACGGTGTTCAAGCGCATCGCGCGCTACAGCCTGCCGGGCGGCACGCAAAAAGCGGTGCACCTGGAAGTCGCGCCAGTGATGCAGCGCCAGGTCTGAGGCAAGTCGTCTCGCAGAAAGCGCTTTGATGTCCGCTGCCTCATCGACGGGCCCCGCCGCGCGGGCGCCCGGCCCCTCAACGCCCGAGGGCCTGGCGGCTTTCGCATCCGAACTCGACGCCATCCGCGACCGCGCGCGCGCCCTGGTGGGTGAAGTGGACGCGCGCTACATCGTGCGCCTGCTGTGGACGATCCGCGGCATGGAGGCGGCTGGCCGCGTGGGCTTGCTCGCCGCAGGCCTGGGCCTGGCCATGGTGGGCGCCTTCGCGATGGCGCCCTGGGGCTGGGTTGCGCTGGCCTCGCTGATCAGCCTGGGGCTGTCCAAGTGCCTGCAGAACATGGAGTTCGGCCACAACGTGATGCACGGGCAGTACGAGTGGATGAACGACCCGCGCTTCGAAGGCAAGGCCCACGAGTGGGACAGCGCCTGCAGCAAGGAAGACTGGCGGGACTTTCACAACCACATGCACCACCACTACACGAACGTGGATGGCATCGATCGGGACTTCGGCTACGGCATGCTGCGCCTGTCGGCCGAGATGAAGTGGGAGCCCCGTCACCTGATGCAGGCGCCTTATGCCGTGATCGTGGCGCTGCTGTTCGAGTGGGCGATCGCCATCCACAACCTGGAGTTCGAACGGCTGCGCACCGACCGCGAGGCGACGAAGGCGCGCATGCAGCGGCTGTGGCCGCGCGCGCGGGCCAAGATGGGGGCGCAGTTGCGCAAGGACGCGCTGTGGTGGCCGATGATGGCTGCCGTGCTGGGCGCGGTGGCTGGCGCGATCGGGCTGTCAGGCGGTGAGGCTTGGTGGTCGGCATGGACAGGAGCCTGGTTGGCTGGCGCAACCGTCCTCGCTGGCAACGCCCTGGCTGGCGTCATCCGCAACCTCTGGACCTTTGTCGTGATCTTCTGCGGGCACTTCACCGACGGGGTCCACCTGTTCCCGGCCGACGCCGTGGCCGGTGAAGCACGTGGGCACTGGTACCTGCGCCAGGTGCTGGGCTCGAGCAACCTCAGCGGTGGCCGCTTCTTTCACCTGATGACCGGCAACCTGAGCCACCAGATCGAGCACCACCTCTTTCCGGACCTGCCCGCGCGCCGCTACGCCGAGGTGGCGCCTGCCGTGCGCGAGGCCTGCCGCCGGCACGGCGTGCCCTACAACACGGGCTCGTTGTTCGCCCAGTTCCTGACGGTGGCCAGGCGCATCGTGCGCCACAGCTTCCCGGGCGGCGAACACCTGCTGAGCGCCCTGCCCGGCCAGGAGGCGCGACATCCGTCACGAACCTGAAGCTCAGGGCCCCAAGCCCATTGCGCAAAGTGAGACTGGCCCGGTTCGACCGGGCTTTTTTCTGGGTGTGTTTTGCCCCATTCCTGCCCGCACAAAAAAGCGTTTGTCGGATTTTTTCTGACACGACGCTCAGCGGGGGGCCGACATGCCTTACAGCGGGGTGCCTATTCAGAAAAACAGGGGCGATCCACAGAATTCAACCCATGCCAGCGACAAAACGCGCTGACCAGCGAAACAGAGGCGACAAGCCAGCCTTCCAGATCGTTTCAACCGAACTGCCGAACTTCCAAAGGAGCCCGCCATGAACGCCGACCAAATCCTCGCCGAAATCCGCGAAGTCAACCTGTCCTACCTGATGCTGGCTCAAAGCCTCATCCGCTCAGACCGCGAACAGGCCCTGTTTCGCCTTGGCATCTCCGAGGAAGCCGCCGACCGCCTGGCCTCCCTGTCGCCCGCTCAAGTTCTCAAGATCGCCTCGGGCAACACCCTGCTGTG
>SCMV01000064.1 GCA_005502875.1 Comamonadaceae bacterium 2PF
GGCCCAACCCACCCCCACCGGAGTTGCCCCATGAAAGTGGCCTTCAGCACCCAGGACCGCCAACGCGTCGACGCCCACTTCGGTTGGGCCAAGAACATCTCGGTCTACGACGTCACCCCCGAGCGCTACCACTTCGTCGAGAACTTCGAGTTCGGCGGCAAGCTCGAAGAAGACGGTGACGAAGACAAGCTCGCGCCCAAGCTGGCCGCCATCCACGACTGCGCCATCCTGTACGTGGCGGCCATCGGTGGCTCTGCCGCGGCGCGCGTGGTCGCCGTGAAGATCCACCCCATCAAGGTGGCCCAGCCCGAACCCATCCTGGACATCCTGGACAAGCTCCAGGAGGTGCTCAAAGGCACGCCCCCACCCTGGCTGCGCAAGGCCCTGCTCAAGGACCAGGCAGCCGCACCCTCTTTTGAAGACGAAGACGAGGCTCACCATGACCGTTGAAGCCGTGGCGACTGCCACCACCCCATCCGACGACGCCGAAGGCGCGTTGATGACCACCCCGTTCGTGCGCGAGCTCGTGAAGATGCTGCGCGCGCAAGACACCCATGGCACCTGGGATGGCAAGTCCGACCGCAAGTTGCTGGACCCGTACATCCTGACGGCCGAGCAGCGGCGCGAGGTGCCGATCATCGGCGACCCCGACCCGGAGACCCTGTGGCGCCTGGAGCTGTTCTACAACGCCATCGGCGTGGCCATCGAGCGCGAAACCGGGCAGATGGTCACGCCCATGATGAAGATGAGCCACGAGGGCTTTGGCCGCATCGTCTTGCTGGCCGGTCGCCTGGTGGTCGTCAACAAGCAACTGCGTGACGTGCACCGCTTCGGCTTTGCCTCGCTGGCCAAGCTGGCGGAGCAGGGCGGCAAGTTCGTGTCGGACGGCATCACCATGATCCGCGACTTCCCGGCCGTGGCCCAGTACGGCGCCTGAGCTCACCTCGCACGGAGACCCCACCATGGACGCCGATGAACGCAAGGCGCAGCTCAAGAAGCTGAACGCCCAGGCCACGCAGGCCAAGATGGACCTGCACGACCTGTCCGAAGAGCTGCCCACCAACTGGGAGAAAATCCTGGAGGTGGCGCAGCGATGCCACGACACCCACGCGGCCCTGATGGCTGCGCGCCAGGCCGCAGCGGCTGCGGCCACCGCGGGTTGAGGAGGTCACCATGAGCCATTTCACGGTGACCCTGCCCAGCGGCGAGAACTGGGAGCCGCGCTTCGTGCAGCAGATCAACGAGGACACCTGCATCGGCTGCGGGCGCTGCTTCAAGGTCTGTCCGCGCGGCGTGCTCGAACTCGTGGGCCTCAACGAGGACGGCGACCACGTCGCGCTGGCCGGTGAAGACGACGAGGACGACGAGTACGAGAAAAAGGTCATGACCATCGCCCACCAGGAGATGTGCATCGGCTGCACCGCCTGCTCGCGCATCTGCCCGAAGAAGTGCTACACGCACGCTCCGGCCAGCGCTTGAGAAGCTCGGCGGCCTGGTTTTCTCGGCCCATAATCGGATCCCGTCAGAGGTCTTTGTCGATGTCCGATCCCTTGCCGCCATCCCCGTCCGATCTGCTGGGTCGAGCCGCACGCCGGTGGGCCCTGGTGCTGTCTTTGGCCTTGCCCGCGCTGGCGCAGGCCGACGAAGTGCAAGTGGCCGTGGCGGCCAACTTCGCGGGTCCGTTCCAGCAGATCGCGGCGGGGTTCGCCTCGGCCACCGGCCACCAGGTCGTCGTGTCGACGGGCTCGACAGGCAAGTTTCATGCGCAGATCCGCCATGGCGCGCCCTTCTCGGTGCTGATCGCCGCCGATGACGAAACCCCCGCCAAGCTCATCGACGAAGGGCTGGCCGTCAAAGGCAGCTCTTTCACTTATGCGGTGGGCAAGCTGGTGCTCTGGAGTG
This sequence comes from Comamonadaceae bacterium 2PF, assembly GCA_005502875.1. Lineage (GTDB taxonomy): Bacteria > Pseudomonadota > Gammaproteobacteria > Burkholderiales > Burkholderiaceae_C > Aquabacterium. The sequence goes on from SCMV01000064.1 coordinate 1,903, forward strand.
CCAAGCCAGGCTTCGTTGATGCCCAGGGTGACGTGCTCAAGAAGGGCCAGTTCGAGCACTTGGCCATCGCCAACCCCAAGCTCGCGCCCTATGGGGCGGCCGGCCTGGAGGTGCTCAAGAAGCTCGGCGTGCACGAGGCGCTGGCGCCCAAGATCGTGCAAGCCGAGAACATCGCTCAGGCCCACCAGTTCGTGGCCACCGGCAACGCCGAGCTGGGCTTCGTGGCCTGGTCGCAGGTGGCGATGCCAGGCAAGCCGCCGGTGGGCTCGTGGTGGCTGGTGCCGCCGCAGTTGCACACCTCCATCCGCCAGAACGCGGTGCTGCTCACCACGGGTGCCAACCAGGCCGCGGCGCAGGCCCTGCTGAAGTACCTGCAGTCCGATGCCGCCAAGGCGGTGATCCAGTCCTGGGGCTACGGCTTGTGAGTGCAGCCGACTGGCAGGCCTTGATGCCGGCATTGCGGCTGACGGCGCAGCTCGCGGGCCTGACGACCGTGCTGCTGCTGTTGGTGGGCACGCCCATCGCCTGGTGGCTGGCGCACACCCGCTCGCGCTTGAAGGGCGCGGTGGGCGCCGTGGTGGCCCTGCCGCTGGTGCTGCCGCCCACCGTCATCGGCTTTTACCTGCTGCTGTTGCTCGGGCCGCACGGCGCGGTGGGCCAGGCCATGCAGTCCTTGGGGCTGGGCCTGCTGCCTTTCACTTTCACGGGGCTGGTGGTGGCGTCTGTCTTGCACTCCATGCCGTTCGTCGTGCAACCCCTGCAGCAGGCCTTCGAGGCCATCGGGGCGCGCCCGCTGGAGGTGGCGGCCACGCTGCGCGCCTCGCCATGGGACCGCTTCCTCACCGTGGCCTTGCCGCTGGCCCGCCCGGGCTTTCTCACTGCGGCGGTGCTGGGTTTCGCGCACACCGTGGGCGAGTTCGGCGTGGTGCTGATGATCGGCGGCAACATCCCCGGGCGCACGCAAGTGCTGTCGGTGGCGCTGTATGGCCATGTCGAAGCGCAAGAGTGGGCGCTGGCGCATTGGCTGGCCGGTGGCATGGTGGCCTTCGGCTTTGGCGTGATGTGGCTGCTCTACGCCGTGAACCGCCGTGGCGCACGGGCCTTGCGCGGCCTGAGCGGGGCACCGACATGAGCCCCGCGGTCCCGATGCCCGCCGTCGCCATCGAAGCCCAGCTGCGCCTGAGCCGACCGGGCTTTGCCCTGGACGTGAGCCTGAACCTGCCGGGCCAGGGCGTCACCGTGCTGCTGGGGCCTTCGGGCTGCGGCAAGACCACGGTGCTGCGCTGTCTGGCTGGCCTGGAGCGGGCACAAGGTCGCGTGCGCGTGGCCGGGCAGACCTGGCAGGACGACGGTTGCAGGCTGCACGTGCCCACGCACCAGCGGGCCCTGGGCATGGTCTTTCAGGAAGCGAGCCTGTTCGCGCACCTGTCGGTCCGGGACAACCTGCTGTACGGCTTTCGCCGCATCCCGGCCGAGCAACGGCGCATCCAGCCCGATCAGGCCATCGGCCTGCTGGGCATCGGCCACCTCATGGCGCGCGAGCCCGGTGGGCTCTCAGGAGGCGAGCGCCAGCGCGTGGCCATCGCCCGAGCGCTGCTGACCAGCCCGGCGCTGCTGCTGATGGACGAGCCCCTGTCGGCGCTCGACGTGGCGCGCAAGACCGAGGTGCTGCCCTACCTCGCGGCCCTGAGCGACAGCGGTGTGCCCATCGTCTACGTGACCCACTCGCTCGACGAGGCCGCCCGCCTGGCCGATCACCTGGTGCTGATGCGCGAGGGACGGGTCGAGCTGTGCGGCCCGGCCGACGAGGTCATGGCCCGCCCCGACAGCCCGCTGGCGCGCTTCGACGATGCTTGCGCCATCCTGCACGCAACGCTGGTAGAGCGCGAACCTGAGCCCGGTCTGGCTCGCCTGCGCCTGGGCCATGACGAAGGCTCGGCACTCTGGGTGGGAGGCTGCAGCGCGCCCATCGGTGCACGCGTGCGGGTGAGGGTGCTGGCGCGTGACGTGAGCGTGGCGCTCAGCCGGCCCGCTGACAGCAGCATCCTCAACATCCTGCCGGCCACGGTGGTGGCCCTGCACGACGAAGACGCGGCCAGCGTGATGCTGCGCCTGAGCCTGGCCGATGGCAGTGCCTTGCTGGCGCGCCTGACCCGGCGATCGGTCTGCGCACTGGGGCTGGGCCCCGGGCTGGCCGTGCATGCCCAGATCAAAGGCGCGGCCCTGTTGCGGGCCTGAAGAGGGCCTGACAAGTCGCGGAGCATTTCGCGATCATCGCGGGTTTATCCGGTCGAGCCTCCGGTGCGACCCCATTCGGTCAAACCCTGGGGGGTGATCGTTGCGGCCAATGCGTGGCCGTTTGGGCAAATCCAGCCTCGCAGGCGCGGGCAGAAACTTCATCGCATCGTGATTCAAACGAGCAACCAGGAGACACCGATGAAATTCCGCCTGAGCAAACAAGGCCTGCTGTTGAGCGCCGCCCAAGTCGCCGTGACCGCCCTCATGCTGCCCTCGATGGCGAACGCGGCAACCGATCCGTTCTTCGAGTACACCGACAGCACCCCGCTGGCCGACATCGCTCCCGGCACCATCCTCAAGAGCCGGACCATCTCGGTCTACATCGCCGGCATCAAGACCCAGATGCAGGCCACCCAGCTGGTGTACCGCTCGACCGATGCCCAGTTGCGCCCGGCATCCAACGTCACCACGATCTTCACGCCCGACTGCGCCAAGGCCAGCTGCGCCAACAAGAACAAGGTCATCTCGTACCAGTCGTTCTACGACTCGCTGAACCCCGAAGACGGCCCCTCGCGTGCCTACGCCGGCGGCAAGCGCCTGCCTGACCTGCTGCCCGCGGTCGAGACCATCCTGTTCGGCAAGTACGTCAAGCAGGGCTACACCGTTGTCATCTCCGACACCGAAGGCCAGAAGGCCAACTTCGCGGCCGGCCCCGAGTACGGCTACAACACGCTGGACGCGATCCGCGCCACCTTCAACGCCCCCCAGCTCGGTCTGTCGCCCGACGCCAAGGTCGTGATGATGGGTTACTCGGGCGGCGCCATCGCCACCGAGTGGGCGGCCGAGCTGGCCCCGACCTACGCTCCCGACCTCAAGCCCAACCTGATCGGCGCGGCCTTCGGTGGCACCCTGGTCAGCCCCGAGCACAACCTGCCTTACGTCGAAGGCACGCCCATCTGGGGCGGTGTGATGCCCATGGCCGTGCTGGGCGTGTCGCGCGCGTATGACATCGACATCCAGAAGTACCTGACCCCGCGTGGCCTGGAAGTGTTCGAAAAGATGAAGAAGGCCTCGATCGCCTACGTGTTGGGCCAGTACACCAAGGTGACCTGGAAAGACCTGGTCAAGCCCGAGTACCAGGATCGCGCCAAGATCAAGGAATACGTCGAGGCCGTCAACAAGGTCATCATGGGCACCGGCGGCACGCCCGAGATCCCGCTGCAGATCGGGCAAGGCACGGGCGGCATCTGGGAGTTGACCAAGCCCTCGCCCGTCTGGGGTGCTGGCGACGGCGTGATGCTGGCTGGTGACGTGCGCACCCTGGCTCGCCAGTACTGCGCCAAGGGCGTGCCCGTGCAGCACAAGGAATGGGGCAGCAGCCACTTCGTGACCATGGTCAGCTGGCTGCCTTGGGCCACCGCCTGGATCGACGATCGCTTCGCTGGCAAGGCTGCGCCGCAGAACTGCTCGAGCATCGCTGCGGGCAACTCGCTGGCACCGATCGTCTACAAGCCCTGATCCCTGGCTGAGCACCCGGTCAAAGGCCGGCACGCATGAGCGTGCTGGCCTTTTTTCATGCCTGCCGTGGCGTTGTGCTTGAATGGGCTGGGCCCCTCACCGCCTGAACCCGTCGATCAGCGCGTCGAGCGTGGCCTGCAGTTCTCGCCTTGCCGAGCGCGGGGCCACGCCCCACTGAGCCAGTTGCCCGTCCACGTGCATGCGCGCCATGCCGTAGACGGCGCTGCGCAGCATCAACGCCAAGCGTGGTGCCGGCACGCCGCGCTGCAGGTCCCCTTCGGATTGGGCTTGCTGCACCAGGGCCACCGTGCGTTCACGAACCGCATGAAAGTGCGCCGCCAGGACGGGTGAGGCGTCGAAGTCATAGAGCCGCCGCGCCGACACCAGCCTGAACGAGGTCGGGTGTTGCAGCGCCCAGGCCAGGAAGCTGTGGCCCATGGTTCGCAGGCGCTCGATGGCCGCCGGGGGCGAGCGGTGCTGATCGCGATCGACCATCAGCCGCAGGCGCACCGTGGCCTCTTCGGCGATGGCGGTCATCAGGGCGGTGTGGTCGGCGAAGTGCCGAAAGGGCGCGCCCGATGACACGCCGATGCGGCGGGCCACCTCGCGCAGGCTCACCCTTTCGTCGCCGGTTTCTTCCGCCAACGCCAGCGCGGTGTCGATGACCGCCTGGCGCAGGTTGCCGTGGTGATAAGGCCTGGGGGTGTCGCGTGGCATGGTGCGTGGCTCCGTTGCAATGTAAGCAGTGTGCACTCTGGTTTCCACCTGGCCGTCAGCTCGATCAACATGGTGGCCATTGCAACCCGAACCGACATCGCCATGCCCGAATCACCCTCGATCCCTCCACCCCGGCGGCCCGCAGCCGCTTCTGCCGCACCTTGGCGAGCCTGGGTCTGGGGATCGGCCGGCCTGGTGCTGCTGACCGCAGCGATGTTGCTGGCCCAGCCCGATGCCGAGGGGGCGCGGCGGCTGATCCGGGTGACCGCGAGATTGTCCTTGCCACTGTTCCTGCTGGCGTTCGTGGCATCGGCATGGTGGCGCCGTTGGCCGGGACCTTGGAGCGCGGCACTGATGGGGCACCGGCGTCAGGTGGGGCTGTTGTTCGCCGCCTCGCACGCCTGCCACGCGGTGGGCATCGCCTGCCTGGCCGCCTGGGCCGACCCCGCCTTGTGGGCCGAGCTCACGCCGCAGGTCAGCCGCTGGATCGGTGGGGCGGGTTACGTGGCGCTCGTGCTGATGACGATGACATCGTTCGACCTGGCGGTGCGCTGGCTGGGGCGACAGCGATGGCAGCTCTTGCACCGCGTGTGCGCCCACGTGATCTGGCTGGTTTTCGTGTTGTCGTGCGTGAAGCGGGTGGGGGGCGAGCCGGTGTACGCCTTGCCGCTGGCCTTGTTGATCGGCGCGATGCTGCTGCGCCACTGGCCTGCCCGGCGCGCGGCGCAGCTCAGGCCGAACCCTTGAGCAGCGCGTCGATCACGCTGGCACCGGTGCCGCCCGTGGGGTCGAGCTCCTGCACCTTGCGCAGGTAGGCGCGCGCACCAAAGGCATCGCGCCTGCGCAGGCGGATGAAGGCCAGGGCTTTGAGGGTGAACAACCAAAAGCGCGCCGGCCCGGGTGACTGGAAGTCGGCCATGCCAGCATGCACCTGCTCCCAGGTGTCGGGCAGGCCAGCTTGCAGCGCGGCCACGTCCAGGCCCTTGAGCGCAGCGAACTCGGCCTGGGCCGTGTCGCCATGGCGGGCGTGGAACTTGTAGAGCAGGTAGTACAACGAAGGGCAGTCGGGCGCACAGACCTGGGCCGTCCACAGCAGGGCGAGGGCGCGCTGAGGGTTGGGCTCCTGCCTGGCTTCGTCGACGAGGTGGCGCACCTGCGGTGGCACCTCGCCGCCGAAGAACTCGCTGGACGATTCGCCGGTGAACAGGTTCACGTGGCGGCCCCGCTCACCAGGCCCCGGCCGACGCGGCCAGCCGTGTCACGACCTCGCCACCGAGCAGGTGCTTTTCGAAGATCTCCGGCACGTCTTCGGGCTTGACGCGGCTGTAGAGGACGCTGTCGGGGAAGACGACGACGTTGACGCCGCCGTCGCAAGGCCCCAGGCAACCCGAGTAGGTCACGCCCACCTGGTCGTAGGCCTGGCGGGCCTGCAACTGCTGCCAGAAGGCCTGCAAAACGGCCTGGCTGCCTTGTGCGGCACAGCAGCCGCGTGGGTGCCCGGGGGGGCGCTGCTGAGAGCAGACGAAGACGCTGCGTTCGGGTCGGGACATGGGTGGGGCTCCGGTGGCGCTCAGCCGAACTTGAAGAGGATGCCGTGGCCGCCGCGCGGGTACTCCCAGGCGACGTTGGCATGCTCGGAACAGATGATCCGGCAGCTGCCGCATTCCAGGCAGCCATCGGTGATGAGGGTGACGGCGCCATTGCCTTCGGCCTTGTAGCAACTGGCCGGGCAGACGAAAGTGCAGCTGCGGTCCTGGCAGGTGCTGCGGCAGACCTCCGCGTCCTTGATCTGGATGTGAGGGCGGCCGGCATCGACCTTGTAGCGGTTCTGGAAGAGCTTGTCTTCCACGTTGACGGAGATGGGGGTCATGTCGTTTGCTCCTGTCTTGGCGTCAAAGTCGGCTCAGCGGAAGGCGCGCCAGAGCTTGAAGGCGTCGCCCACCAGGCCGGTGAAGCTGCGCGCCGCCCGGAAGCTCGAGAGCACCTCGCGCTCCTTGGTCTTCTTGTCAACGTTGTCGACCGTGACCATGGTGCGCGCCGCCTTGTTGAGCAGCTCGGGGTAGGTGGTGAAGAACTGCGGGTTCTCGTGGAAGACCTTGGGCATGTCGCGGTACTTCTTGAGGTCCTTCATGACGAAGGACTCGTCCAGTGCCTTTTGGTAGGCCTTGAGCGTGGCCTCGTTGAGCGTCTTGCCGGCGGCCTTGGCGTTGATCACGGTTTCGGCGGCCAGGCGGCCCGTGGTCATCGCCAGGTTGGAGCCCTCGCGGTGCACGGCGTTGACGAAGCCGCCTGAGTCGCCCACGATCATCCAGCCGTTGCCATGCACCTTCGGCACGGCGAAGAAGCCGCCTTCGGGGATCAGGTGGGCGCAGTACTCCTTCATTTCGCCGCCTTCGATCAGCGGCGCGACGCTGGGGTGGCGCTTGAGGTTCTCCAGCAGCTGGTAGGGCGAGGTCTTGTTCTCGTTCTTCTTGAAGTCCGAGAGCATGCAGCCGATGCCAATCGTCAGCGAATCCTTGTTGGTGTAGAGGAAGCCCGTGCCCATCATGCCGTCGGTGATCTTGCCGACCATCTCGATGACCACGCCTTCTTCTTCCTTGATGTTGAAGCGCTGCTGGATTAGCTCTTCGGGCATGAAGAGGATTTCCTTGACGGCCAGGGCCACGTTGCCCGCCTTGATCTCGGGGTGAAAGCCCGCCTTGCGCGCCAGCGTGCTGTTGACGCCGTCGGCCAGCACCACCACGTCGGCGAACACGTCACCGGCCTCGCGGTCGCAGCGCACGCCCACCACCTTGTCGCCGTCCATGATGAGGTTCTGCACCGTTGTCTCGCAGATCAGCAGGGCGCCGGCTTCGCGCACCTTCGAGCTGAACCACTTGTCGAACTGCGCGCGGATGATGGTGTAGCGGTTGTAGGGCGGTTTGTTGTAGTCCTCGCTGCGAAAGTGGCTGCCCACGAAGCTGGCGTCGTCGAGCACCCACATGCGCTGCTCGATGATGTGACGCTCCAGCGGGGCGTCTTCGCGGAAGTCCGGGATGATGCGCTCGAGCGCGTCGGCGTAGAGGATGGCGCCCTGCACGTTCTTCGAGCCGGGGTACTCGCCACGCTCGATCTGCAGCACCTTCAGGCCGGCCTTGGCCATGGTGTAGGCCGCGGCGTTGCCCGAGGGGCCGGCGCCCACGACGATGGCGTCGAACTTCTGGTTGGCTTTCATGGAGTCTCTCCTGATGCGTGGGCGGGGTCAGGCGACCTTGCGGATGCGCTGGTCGAGGTGGGCCTGGAAGGCCTGGGTCAGCGCGGGCAGCACCTGCATGGCGTTGCCGACGATGCCGTGGTGCGCGAAGTCGAAGATGGGCGCGTTGGGGTCGGTGTTGATGGCCACGATGACGTCCGACGACTCCATGCCCACGCGGTGCTGGATGGCGCCGCTGATGCCGGCGGCGATGTAGAGCTTGGGCCGCACGGTCTTGCCGGTCTGGCCCACCTGGCGGTCGGCCTCGACCCAGCCGGCCTGCACGCAGGGGCGCGTGGCGCCCACCTCGCCGCCCAGCACGCGCGCCAGGTCGAACACGAGTTTGAAGTTCTCGGGGGTCTTCAGGCCCTTGCCGCCGCTGACGATCACGTCGGCATAGGGCAGGTTGATCTTGTTGGAGCTTGCATCGGCGATGAAGTCCAGCAGCTTGGTGACGATGTTCGTCTCGATCAGGCCCAGGGTGTCTTCCGAGGTGGTGCCGGTGCGCTCGCTGTCGGCGCGCGGCATGGCCATCACGCGGGGGCGGATGGTGGCCATCTGCGGGCGATACGCCAGCGTCATGATCGTGCACAGCAGCGATCCGCCGAAGGTGGGGCGCGTGGCGGCCAGGGCGCGGGTGTTGGGGTCGATGGCCAGCTCGGTGCAATCGGCCGTCAGGCCGGTGAGCAAGGTGGTGGCCACCGAGCCGGCCAGGTCGCGGCCCTGGCTGGTGGCGCCCAGCAGCACGATCTCTGGTTTGTGCTTGTTGACCAGGTCGGTCAGGCCCTTGGTGAAGGGCTCGTTGCGGTAGCCCTTGAGCACCGGGTCGCGCACGAAGTAGACGTGGTCGGCGCCGAAGGTGAAGGCCTCTTTGGCGAAGCGGTCGAGGTCTTCGTCGGGGCCGCCGAGCAGCACCCCGCACAGGGGCGAGCCCAACTGGTCGGCGAGCTTGCGGCCTTCGCCCAGCAGCTCCCACGAAACGCTGTGCGCGTGGCCGCGTTCGTGCTCGATGAAGACCCACACGCCTTTGTAGGCCTTGAGTTCATCGGAGAGTTCGAGGTTGCGGCCGCGGCCGGCGGGCTTGAGCGCAGGTTTGGCTTCACTCATGGTGTGGCTCCCGGGTGATGACAGCGTCGGTTGGGGGGGCGAATCGATCAGGCGCTGAGCTTTTCAACCAGGTCTTCTTCCAGCGTCGTGTGGCGCGTGAAGATGGACTGGATCAGGTTGAGCGAGACGTCGCGCAGCGAGGAGGTCTCCACGCTTTGCATCTCGGCTTTCTCGGAGCGGGGCGTGGGCCCGAAGACGCGGCTGACCACCGTGGGTGAGCCTTTGAGCCCGATCTTGCTGGGGTCCTCGATGCCGGCGTCGTCCTTGTTCCACTTGCGCACCGGGTAGGCGGCGGCGTGGATCATGGCCGGCAGCGAGGCGAAGCGCATCTCGTTGGTGTTCTCCAGCATCGTGATCAGGCAGGGCAGCTGGGTTTGCAGCACTTGCACGCCGCCTTCGCCGCGTCGCTCGACGGTGATGGTGCCGGCCTCCAGGTCGGTTTGCACGATGCGCGAGACGTAGGTCAGCAGTTGCAGGCCCAGCCGCTTGGCGATGCCGGGGCCCACCTGGGCGGTGTCGCCGTCGATGGTCTGCTTGCCGGTGAAGACCATGTCCACCTTCTGTTCGGTGCCCAGCTTGCGGATGGCCGCTGCCAGGGCGTAGGACGTGGCCAGGGTGTCGGCGCCGGCGAAGGCCCGGTCGGTGACGAGAACGGCGTCGTCGGCACCGAAGGACACGCACTTGCGCAGGGCCTCTTCGGCCTGAGGCGGGCCCATGCAAAGCACGGTCACGCGGCCGCCGAACTGGTCTTTCAGGCGCAGCGCCTCTTCCAGGGAGAACAGGTCATACGGGTTGACGATGGCCGGCACACCCTGGCGCATGATGGTGTTGGTGACCGGGTGGACGCGGATCTGGGCCGAGTCCGGCACCTGCTTGATGCAAACGACGATGTGCATGGTGCGCTCCTGGGCTCAGCGGTGGGAGAGGGCCGACGCTTCGGGCGCCGGGGTGTTGGACGGTGGCATGCGCCCGGGCAGCGAGGCCTTGAGGCTCTGCAGCGACACGTGTTGTTCGCCGTTGACCTCCTGGAACACCTTGAAGACCTTCTCCTGGGCCGGTGTCGAGCGCACGAAGTCGCTGTAGGCGCGCACCAGCAGGTCTCGGTAGACGGCGTACAGCGCCTGTTCGTTGTCCTCGGGCAGGTCGGGTGCTTGCCGGATGTACTGGTAGAAGCGCTTGAGGATGTGCAGCCGGCTGACGTGCACCACAGAGGGCTCGTAGGGCACGCCGAAGAAGCCCAGGAAATCTTCGGCCGATGAGAGCAGCTTGAGCTGCTGGGTGAGGTTGTCCATCATGGCTGCGCTCCGTTGTCGTGGTCGTCGGGTGGGTCGATGCGGTCTTCGAGCTCCTGGATGCGAGCGAGCATGCAGGCCATGGCCCGACCGACCGGGTCCGGGATGAGGTGGTGGTTGAGGTCCACCGGCATGAAGCCTTCGGCCGTGCGGCGTGGGCGCGAGGCCTCGCGCACCACCACTCGACCGGGGATGCCGACCACGGTGGCGCCTTCGGGCACGGGGTCGATGACCACGGAGTTGGCCGCCACGCGCACGCCGTGTCCCACCACGATGGGGCCGAGCACCTTGGCGCCTGCTCCCACCACCACGCCGTTGCCCAGCGTCGGGTGGCGCTTGCCGGCCTGCCAGGTGGTGCCGCCCAGCGTGACCCCGTGGTAGAGCGTGCAGTCGTCCCCCACTTCGGCTGTCTCGCCGATGACGACGCCGGTGCCGTGGTCGATGAAAAAGCGCCGGCCGATGCGCGCGCCCGGGTGGATGTCGATGTGGGTCCACCAACGCGCCAGGTACGACATCCAGCGCGGCAGGTAACGCCAGCCACCGATCCACAGCGCGTGCGCCAGTCGGTGCAGGGCCACGGCGTGCACGCCAGGGTAGATCGTCCAGACCTCGAAGCGGGATCGGGCCGCGGGGTCGCGCTGGGCCACGCAGGCCACGTCTTCGCAGACCAGGCTCCACCAGCTTGGCGGCAATGGTTGGCTCGCGCCCTCGGTCATGGGGCCTTCGTCCAGCGGAGCGGTTTTGGTCGGGCTCATGAGGGCTGTCCTTCCAGGGCCGATGACTCCAGGTAGAACTGCCGCAGCTCGGCGGTCGTGGGCGAGCGCTTGTTGCGCACCGCGTGACCGCGAACGCGTTCGAGCAGCTGTGGCACCTGGGGCTCCTCCAGAGACAGGCCCAGCGCCTGGTAAGCCAGCCTCACCGCACGCGTGCCTGAGTGCTTGCCCAGCACGGTCTGGCGTGCGCGCCCCAGTTCGGCCGGATCGAACCCTTCGTAGGTGGTCGGGTGCTTGGCCAGGCCGTCCACATGGATGCCGGACTCGTGCGTGAAGATGGCGTCTCCCACGATGCTCTTGTTGGCCGACACGGGGCGACCCGATGCCTGCTCGACCAGTTTGGAGATGCGCACCAGCTCGCTCGTGCGGATGCCGCAGTTCACGCCGTGGATGTGCCTGAGCCCCATCACCACTTCCTCCATGGCCGCGTTGCCGGCGCGCTCACCCAGGCCGTTGACGGTGGTGTTGGCGTGGGTGGCGCCCGCGCGCAGGGCCGCCAGGGTGTTGGCCGTGGCCAGGCCGAGGTCGTTGTGCGCGTGGACCTCGATGTCGATGTCCACCGCGTGGCGCAGCAGGCTGATGGCATCGAAGGTGGCGAACGGGTCGAGCACACCCAGGGTGTCGGCATAGCGGATGCGCGAAGCACCGCAGCGCTGTGCCAGTCGGGCCAGCTCGCCCAGGAAGACGGGGTGGGCGCGCGAGGCGTCTTCGGCGCCCACCGAGACTTCTCTGCCCGCCGCGTGCAGGGTGCTGACGAAGCGCTCGACCTGTTCCATCGCCCAGATGCGGTCTCGTTGCAGCTTGTGTTGCAGGTGGATGTCCGACACCGGGATCGACAGGTGGATGACGTCGACATCGCATTCGAGCGCGGCCAGCACGTCCTCGTTGCGCATGCGGCCCCACACCATCAGCCGGCTGCTCAGCCCCAAGGCAGCGATGGTGTTGATCGCTTGCACTTCGGACTCGCCCATCACCGGGATGCCCACCTCCATCTCGGGCACACCGGCGTCTGACAGCGCACGGGCGATGGCCACCTTCTCATCGAGTGTGAAGGCCACGCCGGCGGTTTGTTCGCCGTCGCGCAGGGTGGTGTCGTTGATGACGGGGTGGAGCATGTCAGGCCGTTGGTTGGTCGGGGGACGAGGCTCTTTCTGCAATCGCTGTGCCACACAGGGGAGCCTGGCGTTCACCAGGGGAGGCCGCTGATCCGCTGTTGCGATCGGCCTTTCGGCGCGTCGACCTTGTCGTGTTTGTGGTCGTTTTCAACACAGCGCACATGCCACGCCTGCGAATTGCCTTCATGCCCTTTCACGAGCGTGGTTGCGCGTGTGCCGAGGCAACTCGATGGTCAGGTCGGCAGCGCCCATGCGCGCAGCACAGGCCAGCCTGGAGCACGGCTCCAGGCCCCAGGCCTTGTCGAGCTGGTCTTCTTCTTCCTCGTCGGGTTCGGCCAGGCTCTCGCCACCTTGGCGAACGAGCACGTGGCAGGTGGCGCAGGCGGCGACCATGTCGCAGGCGTGCTCGATGGCCACGCCATGCTGCAACAGGCTCTCGCACAGCGATCGGCCGGGTCGCACCTCGAAGCTCAGGCCCTGGGGGCACAGCTCGGGGTGGGGGAGGATGGTGAGCTGTGGCATGGGCGGGCTCCGTGGTTCAGGTGATGGTGTCCAGCGCCCGCCCGGACAGCGCCTGCCTGACGGAGGCGTCCATGCGGCGCGCAGCGAATGCGGTGGTGACGTGGTTGAGCAACTGGCAGGCCCCTTTGACCGCATCGGTGCTGGCATGGGTCTCGAGCTGATCGGCCAAGTGGCTCATGGCGTCGACGATGTGCTGGCGCTCCGGAGGCGAGAGCAGGGCGTCGCCGTCTTCCTTGAGCGCGGCTTCGGTGGCATCGATCAGGCGGCGTGCGTCCACCTGGGCCTCGCGCAGCATGCGCAGCGCCATGTCTTCGCTGGCGCGGCCCACGCTGTCCGCGAGCATGCGGGTGATCTGATCGTCGTTGAGACCGTAGGCAGGTTTGACCTCGACTTGCGCTTGCACGCCGGTGCTCTGCTCGCGCGCGGTGACCGACAGCAGGCCATCTGCGTCGATCTGAAAGCTGACGCGGATGCGTGCCGCGCCGGCCACCATGGGCGGGATGCCCCGCAACTCGAAGCGCGCCAGCGAGCGGCAGTCCTTGACCGACTCGCGCTCGCCTTGCAGCACGTGCAGGCTCATCGCGGTCTGGCCGTCCTTGAAGGTGGTGAAGTCCTGTGCGCGCGCGGCGGGCAGCGTGGTGTTGCGGGGGATGATCTTTTCGACCAGGCCGCCCATGGTCTCCAGGCCCAGCGAGAGCGGGCACACATCGAGCAGGAGCCATTGGCCATCGGCTCCATTGCCCACCAGGGCGTTGGCCTGCATGGCGGCGCCCAGGGCCACGACCTCGTCGGGGTTGAGGTCGGTCAGCGGCTCGCGACCGAAGAGGTCGGTCACCGCCTGTCGCACCACCGGCATGCGGGTCGAGCCGCCCACCAGCACGATGCCATCGATGTCCTCGAGCGCGATCTGCGCGTCCTTGATCGCCCGTTTGGTGGCGCTGAGCGTGCGCTGCACCAGCGGCTTGACCAGTTCGCCGAAGGCCTCGCCCGTCAGGGTCTGGCCGCACACGTCCACGGCGTCGAACGACGACAGCGCCTCCTTGGCCGCTCGGGCACTGATGAGCAGGTGCTGTTGCGTGATGGCGTCCAGCGCGGGCCATTCCATGCCCTGCTGGTCGGCCAGCCAAAGCGCGACGGTGCGGTCGAAATCATCGCCGCCCAAGGCCGAATCCCCGCCCGTCGAGCACACCTCGAAGACCCCTTGGCTCAAGCGCAACACCGACACGTCGAAGGTGCCACCGCCCAGGTCGTAGACCAGGAAGATGCCTTGGGCGCCTTTGTCCAGGCCATAGGCGATGGCCGCGGCAGTGGGTTCGTTGAGCAGGCGCAGCACCTGCAGGCCAGCGAGCCTGGCGGCGTCTTTCGTGGCCTGGCGCTGGGCGTCGTCGAAGTAGGCTGGCACGGTGATGACCACGCCGGTGAGTTCACCTCCCAACGACCCTTCCGCCCTGGCTCGCAGGCTGCGCAGGATGTCCGCGGACACCTCCACCGGTGAGCGCAGGCCGGCCGCCGTCTGCACGCCCACCATGCCAGGTTGCTCGACGATGGCATAAGGCGGCCTGCCGGCGCGGACCACGTCGGCGTGGCTGCGCCCCATCAAGCGCTTGATGGATGCGATGGTGTTGAGGGGGTCCTGCGCCTGCCGGGCCACGGCGTCGGCCCCGACGATGGGCGGCTCGTCTGGTGAACGGTAGTGCACCACCGAAGGCAGCAGCACCCTGCCTTGCTCATCGGGCAGGGCACGAGGCAGCGCGCTGCTCACGCTGGCCACCAGCGAGTGGGTGGTGCCCAGGTCGATGCCGGCGGCAAGCCGGTGCTGGTGCGGGGCGGCGCTCTGGCCGGGTTCGGCGATCTGCAGCAGCGCCATGGCGTGCCCCCCTGTTTGAAATCAGACTGCGAAGCTTTCGCCGCAGCCGCAATTGGCCTTGGCGTTCGGGTTGTGGAACTTGAATCCCTCGTTGAGTCCTTCGCGAACGAAGTCAAGCTCGGTGCCATCGATGAAGGGCAGGCTGCGCGCGTCCACCAGCAGCTTCAGGCCGTGGCTGTCGAACACCTGGTCCTCGGGCAGGGCCTCGTCGGCGAACTCGATGGCGTAGGCCAGGCCGGAGCAGCCACTGGTCTTGACGGCCAGGCGCAGGCCCACGCCTTTGCCGCGTTTGCTCAGCGAGCGTTCGATGTGGCGGGCGGCGTTGTCGGTCAGGGTGACGGCCATGGCGGGCTCCTCACATCGAGAACGAGCTGCCGCAGCCACAGGTGGTCTGCGCGTTCGGGTTGTGGATGACGAAGCGCGAACCCTCCAGGCCATCTTCGTAATCGATGTCGGCGCCCAGCAGGTACTGCATGCTCATCATGTCAACCACCATGCTCACGCCGTCCTTGTCGATGCGGGTGTCGTCTTCGTTGACCTGGTCGTCGAAGGCGAAGCCGTATGAGAAGCCCGAGCAACCTCCGCCCGTCACGTACAGGCGAAGCTTGAGTTGGGGGTTGCCTTCGTCGGCAATGAGCTCGGCCACCTTCGCGGCCGCGGCACTGCTGAACTGGATGGGCGTGGCCGGCGGCGGTGCAGGCGTGATCGGGGTGAGGGTGGTGGTGTCCATGGCGGCTCCTTCGTGGAAGATCGGTGGGACGGTGGGGTGGAAGTCGGTTGTCAGGACGGTTGACAGGCGGTTTGTTCGGGCAGCGTCACGCTGTCGGCACCCATCGATGACCGGTCTGCCAGGCGTGATCGGTAATCGGCCACGGCGGCCTTGATCGCGTCTTCGGCCAGGATGGAGCAGTGGATCTTCACGGGCGGCAGGGCCAGCTCTTCGGCGATCTGCGTGTTCTGGATGGCCAGTGCTTCGTTGAGCGTCTTGCCTCGCACCCACTCGGTCACCAGCGAGCTCGAGGCAATCGCCGAGCCGCAGCCGTAGGTCTTGAAGCGAGCGTCCTCGATCACGCCCGTGGCGGGGTTGACCTTGATCTGCAGCTTCATGACGTCGCCGCATGCCGGGGCGCCCACCATGCCGGTGGCCACGCCCTCTTCGTCGGCCGAGAAGGAGCCGACGTTGCGTGGGTTCTCGTAGTGATCGATGACTTTGTCGCTGTAGGCCATGTCGGGGCTCCGGTGGTTCGAGGTTCGTGGGGTGGTGCGGTGCAGGGGTCAGTGCGCGGCCCACTGGATGGCGTCAAGGTCGATGCCGGCGCGCACCATGTCCCACAGCGGGCTCATGTCGCGCAACTTGTTCACCACCTCGCGCACGCGGCCGATGGTGAAGTCGATCTCCTCGACCGTGGTGAAGCGGCCAATGGAAAAGCGCACCGAGCTGTGGGCAAGCTCGTCGCTGCGGCCCATCGCACGCAGCACATAGCTGGGCTCCAGGCTGGCCGAGGTGCAGGCCGAGCCTGACGACACGGCGATGTCCTTCATGCCCATCAGCAGCGACTCGCCCTCGACGTAGTTGAAGCTGACGTTGAGGTGGCCCGGTGCGCGGCGCTCGGTGTGGCCGTTGAGCGCCACCGCATCGATGCCTTGCAGGCCGCGCCACAGGCGTTCACGCAGGCTGACGAGTCGCTCGACTTCGGTGTTCATTTCGCGGGCGGCGATGTAGAAGGCCTCGCCCATGCCGACGATCTGGTGCGTGGGCAGCGTGCCCGAACGCATGCCGCGCTCGTGACCCCCGCCGTGTGTTTGCGCTTCGAGGCGCACGCGTGGTTTGCGTCGCACGTACAGCGCACCGATGCCCTTGGGGCCGTAGGTCTTGTGGGCCGACATCGACATCAGGTCGATGGGCAGGCTGTCGAGGTCGATGGCGACTTTGCCGGTGGCCTGGGCGGCATCCACATGGAACAGCACCCCTTTGCTACGGCACAGGGCACCGAGTCGCGCGATGTCCTGGATGACACCGGTCTCGTTGTTGACGAACATGACCGAGGCCAGCACGGTGTCGGGCCGCAGCGCATCGGAAAAGCGCTCCATGTCGACCAGGCCATCGGCCTCGACCGGCACAACGGTGACCTCCCAGCCCAGCCGCTCCATCTCGCGCATGGTGTCGAGCACCGCCTTGTGCTCGGTGGCCAGCGTCACAAGGTGGCGTCCCTTTTGTTGGTAGAACGTGGCCGCCCCTTTGATGGCCAGGTTGTTGCTCTCTGTGGCACCGGACGTCCAGACGATCTCGCGGGGATCGGCTCCAATCAGGTAGGCCACTTGCTCGCGGGCGATCTCGACCGCCTCTTCCGCCGCCCACCCATAGGCATGAGAGCGGCTGGCCGGGTTGCCAAAACGCTCTGTGAGGTAGGGCATCATCTTGTTTGCCACACGCGGGTCCACAGGCGTGGTGGCGGCGTAGTCCAGGTAAACCGGACGGGGGTGCGGGGGCGGGGGGAAGTTCATGGGCAAGCC
>SCMV01000065.1 GCA_005502875.1 Comamonadaceae bacterium 2PF
GGGCTGTTGGGGCTGGCATGCGTCGCGGTGGCGGCTTGGGCCTTTGTGCTGATCCAGATTCTGCCAAGGGTCAACGAATGGCGTGATGAGCTCGCGCAACAAGCCACTCAGGCCGTGGGGGCGCCCGTGCGGGTGGGCGAGGTCGTGGGGCGCGCCGAGGGCATCTGGCCGGTGCTGTCGCTTCGCGACGTGCGCATCCTGGACGCCCAGGGGCAAACGGCTTTGCGCCTGCCGGAGGTCGAAGCCCGGCTGTCGATGGCGTCCTTGGCCCCCACGGCTTTGCTCGATCGGGAACTGCGCCTGGATCGCCTGGTGATCGTGGCGCCCGAATTGGATGTGCGCCGCGACCGGGATGGCCTGCTGCACGTGGCTGGCTTGAGCCTGCCCGGCGGGTCGGCGTCTTCGGGGCAGGGCAGCGCAGCAGGTGACTGGGTGTTGTCGCAGTCGCGCATCCAGATCCGCCAAGGCACGGTGCGTTGGCGCGACGATTACCTCGGTGCCCCCGAGCTGGCCTTGCAGCAGGTGGACCTGACGCTGAAGAATCGGCCGTCCTGGCGAGGGCGGGTGCACGAACTCAGCCTTTCGGCGACGCCGCCCGCGGAGTTCGGCCAGCGTTTGCGCATCGAGGCGCACATGAGCCAGCCGATCTGGTTGGTCGGGCAGGCGGGCTGGTCACCGAAGCTGGACATCGAGACGACCCGCCCGGCGGACTGGCGAACCTGGTCGGGCGAGGTCAAGTCCCGTTTCGAGCACGTCGATGTGCGCCGACTGCGCCAACACGTGCGGCTGCCGATCGAGGTGGCCAGCGGGCAGGGCGGCGTGTCTGCGACGGTGGGTTTGACTCGGGGGCGCCTGAGCCGGTTCAGCCTGCAAGCCGATGTGCGCGACGTCCAAGTGCGACTGGCGCCGGATTTGCCTCGTCTGGCCTTCAAGCGCCTGAGTGGCGAGGTCATGTTCGGCAACGACCTCTCGAGCGCATCGATGGTCTACCGCGACCTGGCCTTCACGTTGGACGATGGGTTGAACTGGCCCGCCAGTTCAGGACGACTGGCCTGGCAGCATGCACCTTGGCCAAACGGCTGGCCTTCGACCGGATGGGGAGAGAGCCTGGGCGGGGAAGCCGAGGCCGACCGGCTGGACCTGGCGCAACTGGCTTTGCTCGCCGATCGCCTGCCCCTGCCTGCGCGCGCGCGCCATGCCTTGTCGGACCTGGCGCCCAAGGGCGTCATCGAGGGACTGTCCTGGCGCTGGGAGGGCGGCGCCATCGACCCGCAGCGTTACCAACTCAAGGCCCGTGTGCGCGGCCTGGGTCTGTCCGAGTCCCGCGAGCCCGGACAGGGGCGGCCGGGCCTGGCGGGCGCCGATGTCATGGTTGAGGCCACCGAGGCAGGTGGCAGCGCCACCCTGGCCTTGCGCAAAGGGTGGTTGGGTTTCCCGGGGGTGTTTGAGGAGCCGCGCATCGAGCTGGACAGCCTCAACGCCCAGGTGTTGTGGTCGCTCAAGCCGCCTGCGGCCGAAGGGGCGCCTGCGGGGTGGCAGGTCGACGTTCGCCAAGCCCGATTCGCCAACGCCGAAGCTGCGGGGCAGTTGGAGGGAACCTGGCGCACGGGCGAGACGGCCCAGGACCGCCTGCCCGGTCACCTGGATTTGAGCGGCACCTTGAGCCGGGCGCAGGCCACGGCCGTGTGGCGCTACCTGCCGCTGACCGTCGGTGACGCCGCGCGGCAGTACGTGCGGCACGCCATCCGAGGCGGCGTTGGTCAGGACGTCACCTTCGAGGTCAAGGGGCAGCTCGAGGGCTTCCCCTTCCCGAACGACCAGGGTGGGCGTTTTCGGGTCAAAGTGCCGATCCGCGAGGCATCGCTCGACTATGCGCCGGCCGCCATCACGGGTGATGCGCCCGATGTGCGCTGGACCCCTTTCACCGACATGGCCGGCGAGCTGGCTTTTGAAGGCCAGGCCATGGCCATCCGCGAGGCCAGTGGTCGCCTGGGTGGCATCGGGCAGGGCACCTTCATGCTCAGCAAAGTGGAGGGCCGCATCGACGACCTGGCTGCGGACGACCCGGTGCTGCGCATCGGCGGTCAGGGCGATGGCCCGCTCAACGACGCCCTGGCCTTCCTGGCCGCCTCGCCTTTGTCTGCTCACCTGGGCACGGTGCTCACACGCGCCCAGGGCCAGGGGCAAAGCAGCTTGCGCATCGACCTGACCATCCCGCTCAACCGCAGCATCGACACCCAGCTCAAGGGCGAGGTCACGCTCAAGGACAAGGACCGCGCCGGCATCCGACTGGGCGCCCTGGCGCCCGCGATGACCCAGGTGCGCGGGCGCATCGCCTTCACCGAATCGCAGCTGCAGGTGCAGGCGCGAACCAAGGTCTGGGGGCAGGAGATGGTGGTCGAAGGCCAGCGGGGTGCCGACGGGGCCTTGAAATTCACCGCCCACGGCCAGGTCTCGGCCGATGCCCTGCGCCAGGCCGAGGAGTACCCCTTCCTGATGCGACTGGCGCCGCGTTTGAGTGGTGACGCACCCGTGTTGGTGCAGGTCAGCATGCCAGCGCGAGCCGGACACGATGGGCCGCCCGCATTGCCCGAGGTCGTGGTCACCAGTGGCCTCAAGGGCATCGCCAGCAGCTTGCCAGCCCCCCTGGACAAGGCGGCCAGCCAAGCCTGGCCGCTGAAGGTCAGCTACCGGATCGAAGACGAAGCGGGCCACCACGACGCCATCCAGGTCGAGTTGGGCAACCCAGCGCAGGCGCAGATGACTTCGTCGACGATGCCCTGGTTGCGCGTGGACTTGCGGCGCGACGTGCGCGGCGAGTGGGCGCGCGTGCAGCGTGGTCTGATGCAACTGAGCTTGCCTGCCCAGGGGCCGGGCGTCACCCCGATGCCGCTGCCGACCAAGGGTGTTGCGGCGCAGGTCAACGCCCCGTCTCTGGACCTCAAGGCCTGGCAGGGTGTGCTCGACGCCTTGACCGCACCCAGCGTGCCGGCGCGCCCGGTCACGGCCGAGTCCCAGTCGGCGGACGAGAGCCTCATCCCCGAAGTCATCCAGGTCCAGGCGGCGGCCCTCAGCTGGCAGCAGCGAACCCTTCGCAACGTCAATGCCACCGTCCAGCACCCCGCGCCAAACGTCTGGAAGGTGCAGCTCGATTCGACGCAGGCGGCCGGGCAGGTCGACTGGCTGCCTGAGCGCATCCCCGCAGCGGGTGGCAGCCATGGCCGGGTGGTGGCCCGTTTGTCACGCCTGCTCGTGCCCGAAGCCGAGGCGAAAGCCATCTCCGATCAGGCCTCCGACCGCCTGGTCGCATCGGAACCCACGGCCAGCCTGCCAGCGCTGGACATCGTCATCGACCGCTTTCAGTGGCGAGGCCTGGACATTGGCCGTTTCGAGGTCGAGGCGGTCAACCGCCTCATCCCGGTGGCGGGTGGGCCGGGGCTGCCGGAGTGGCGCGTCACCCGCATGAAACTGGCCAACGCCGATGCCGAGCTCGACGCGGTGGGCAACTGGACGGCCCTGGGGGCGCAAAACACCGTGCGTCGCCCGGGCGATGGCCGGGTGCGTCCCCGCTCTGCCTTCAGCTTCACACTCGATTTGCGCAACAGCGGCGCCCTCATGAGCCGACTGGGCCTGCCGCCAGCCATCAAAGGGGGCAAAGGCAAGCTGACGGGCCAGGTCAGCTGGCTGGGCTCGCCGCTTGACCTCGACGTGCCCAGCTTGAATGGCGACTTGAAGGTTGCGCTCAGCGAGGGACAGTTCCTCAAGGCCGATGCCGGCATGGCGCGGCTGCTGGGCGTGCTCAGCCTGCAGGCCTTGCCGCGGCGCTTTCTGCTCGACTTCCGCGACATCTTTCAGCAGGGCTTCGCCTTCGACAGCGTGGAAGGCGACGTCAAGGTCAGCCAGGGTCTGGCGACCACGCGCAACCTGCGCATGCGCGGTGTGCAGGCCGTGGTGCTGATCGAGGGGCAGGCCGACCTGCTGCGCGAAACCCAGGACCTCACCGTCTACGTCGTGCCTGAGATCAACGCCGGCACGGCCTCTCTGGCGTATGCGGCCATCAACCCGGTCATCGGCCTGGGCACCTTCGTTGCTCAGATGTTGCTGCGCAAGCAGGTCTCGGAAGCCGCCACCACCGTGTTTCGCATCGGTGGCACCTGGGCCGACCCGCTGGTGGAAAAGGGCCTGCCGCCTCGGGCCGAAGCCGCAGCCCCGGCTGTCCCGAATGCGGGCCCCGGCAACGCCGCGAAGTGAGGCGGGTCTTGCCGACAGATACAAAGTGCGCGCAACGCCTTCGCGCACAATGCCCGCTTCCCTGACGCTTGCCGAGAAGACATGAGCCTGTCCCGCCGTTCGATGCTGCTGAGCCTGCCGGTCCTCACGGGCCTGATTTGCGGATGCTCAGGCGATGCGGTCACCCGCATGCCCGATTTGCCCTACACCGAGATCAATGGCCAGGCGAGCCAACTCGGCCAACTGCAAGGCAAGGTGGTGGTGATCAACTTCTGGGCCACCAGTTGCTCGACCTGCGTCAAGGAAATGCCTCGCCTGATCGAGACCCACAACCGTTTCAAGGCCCAGGGCCTGGAGACGCTCGCCGTGGCCATGTCCTACGACCCGCCCGCCTACGTCATGCAGTTCGCCGAGTCTCGCAAGCTACCGTTTCGCGTGGTGATGGACCACGACGGCAGCCTGGCCCAGGCTTTTGGCGACGTCCAGCTGACCCCCACCACCCTGGTCATCGACAAACGGGGCCAGGTCGTCAAGCGCTACATCGGCGAGCCCGACTTTGCGGCGCTGGATGACCTGTTGGCCCGGTTGCTGGCTCAGCCGGCGGCCTGACGTGTCAGCAGCAGGGCCAGCGCCAGCATGACGCGCAGTGCTTCCTTGACGGCGTGGCGCGCAGGGCGGCCGCGTCACCTCGGCAAGGCCTTGGCTTCGCTGCTGGCCACCTTGCCGTTGATGGCTTGCGCGCCGGCCCTGAACTGGCGGCAGATGGACCTGGCCGACGCCGATGGCCTGCGCATGCGTTGGCCCTGCAAGCCCGACCGCATCGAGCGCTCGTTGCGCCTGGGGGGCCTGGGGGGCCTGGATGCCCCCCTGCGCATGGTGATGTGGTCCTGCGAGGCCGCGGGTGCCAAGTGGGTGCTGAGCGCGGCCCGATTGGGCAGCGCCGTCGATGTCTCGCCTGCGCTGCGGGCCTTGTCTGCGGCCACGGCTGGCAACCTGGCCTGGGCGGACAAGCAGGCACGCCGGCAGGCACCGGCGCCTGCCTCGCCCTCGACCGCGCTCTCGCTCATTTGGCAGCACACCGACACGGGTGAGGTGCAGGTTCCAGGCATGACGCCCAACCCCGATGCCCGGGGCTGGCGCACCCAGGGTCTCAAACCCGAAGGCAGCTCGGGGGCGGTGCCCCTGACCGTGGACGCGTGGCATTTTTCCCACGGATTGATGGTGTTCCAGGCAGCGATCTGGCGGGGCGAGCGCCCCTTGCCGCTCGAAAACGGTGAGGATGCCGTGGAGGTCTTCCGCAGCTCGCTCCACTTTCCCGGGTGAGGGTCGATAATCACCCTGGTATGCCTGGACTTTTCCTCATCGCGCACGAGCCGTTGGCGTCCGCACTGAAGTGCGCGGCGCAGCACTGCTTTCCGGAAGCGAGCTCCAGCCTGCAGGCCCTGGACGTCAGCGCCCGCCAGACGCCAGAGGAAATCGAAGCCCAGGCACGCATCCTCCTGCAAATGGCACAAGACGGCGACGAGCGAGGCGAGGTCCTCATCCTCACCGACGTCTTCGGCGCCACCCCTTGCAACACCGTGCAGCGCCTGGCAGACGGCCAACGCGTGAAAGTCATCACCGGTGTCAACCTGCCGATGCTCTGGCGCGCCCTGAACTATTCACGCGAGAGCCTGGACACGCTGATCACCCGCGCGGTGGCTGGCGGCTCGCAAGGCATCATGCAGATCGCCACCAGCCGCCCGCAGAACCAGGCCACCCCACCCAGCAGCCATGATCAAGACCACCGTCACCATCAGCAATAAGCTGGGCTTGCACGCCCGCGCCTCGGCCAAGCTCACCAAACTGGCCAGCGCCTACCCGTGCAACGTGCACATGAGCCGCAACGACCGCCGCGTCAACGCCAAGAGCATCATGGGCGTGATGATGCTGGCCGCCGGCATCGGCACCTCGGTCGAGGTCGAGTGCGAAGGTGAGCGCGAAGAAGAAGCCCTGCAAGCCCTCGTCAACCTGATCAACGACAAGTTCGGCGAAGGCGAGTGACCTCGGGGTTTCACTGACCGGTGATCGGGCGGTAAACCCGTGATTTCGGCCCACGGTGTGACAGATTTTGTCGTCACGCCACCACACTCATGCCCCCGCAGGCGGGCCGTCACGGCACAGTCTGTTGCATCTGGGTCGGCGCTCGTTTCGAATGGCGCCAGTCCTGTCCGGTCGATGAAACAAGCGGCCGTCGTTTCCAGCATTCAAGGAGTCCCCATGGTCCGCTCACCCCGCCAGTCGGTCTGGCTGTCTGCCGTTTCTTTCGCCGCCCTGGCCTGCGTGGGTCAAACCGCGGTGGCCGCCGAGAACGGCTTGCAGCGCTATTCGCCCGGCATCGGGGGCAGCGACATGACGGCGCCGCTGACGCCAGGCTTGTACTTTCAGATGCCGCTGGTTCACTACCACGCGCGCAAGCTCAAGGGCGGGGATCATGATCAGGCGACGTCGGCCACGCCGGCGGCTGCACAGACGGTGCCGGTGCTGGGCCCAGTGCCCGCGATCCCGGGCTTGCGCTCGAAGATCGGCATCAACGCCGACACCTACGCAGCGCTGCCCCGCCTGACCTACCTGAGCACCACGCGCGTGTTCGGTGCCAACCTGGGCTTCACCGTGATGCTGCCCCTGGTCAAGCGCAAGGCCAGCTTCTCCGCTTCGCCCATTTATGACGGCACCGTCTTGGCGAACTTCCCGTACACCGCGCTGCAATCGAGTTACACAGCGAGCATCAACGGCCGCGTCTCGGCCAGCCAGGACGGCAACGAAACCGGCCTGGGCGACATGGAACTCTCGCCCGTCTTCCACTGGGAGATCGGTGACAACCAGGCCCTGAACATCGCCCCGACCATCGTGCTGCCCACCGGCAAGTACGACGTCAAGCAGCGCGTGAACCCGGGCTACGGCAAGTTCTACACCTTCCGCCCCTCCATCCAGTACAGCTACATCGGCGACGGCTGGGACTTTGGCGCGCGCACCGTGTTCTCGTTCAACACCCGCAACAAGGACAACGGCTACTACTCCGGCAACATGTTCAACGTCGACTGGCAGCTCATGCGCTTTGTCAGCGACGACGTGCGCGTGGGCCTGCAAGGCTACTTCGTGCGCCAGCTCACCAAGGACACGCAGGACCTGAGCAAGTTCTCCGCCCAGGAGATCGCCGACAAGAACCTGCAAAAGGAAATCATCAACGGCAACCGCTCCAGCGTCACGGCCGTGGGTCCCGCCGTGGGCTGGGTCGTCAACGGTGGCGAAGCCCTGGTCGAAGGCAAGTTCCTGCAGGAATTTGGCGCGCGCAACCGCACCGAAGGCTCTGCCTTCTGGTTGTCGATCTCCAAGCCGCTGTGATCGCGGCCTGATCGTCAACCTGAGCAGGAGCAGTCGTGATGAAGGATCAATCCTTGCGAGCGTTCATCGATGGTTTGCCGACGCCCGACGAGCGGCGTCGCGCCATGCTGATCGCTGCGGCCGCTTCGGCCTTGCTGCCGTTTGCGGCGCCCGCCCATGCCGCGGTCGAGATCGAAGGCGTTGACCTGCCCGAGACCGTCACGGCATACGGCAAGAAGCTGATCCTCAACGGTGCGGGGGTGCGCAAGCGCGGCTACTTCAAGGCCGACGTCACGGCCCTGTACCTGCCGGAAAAGCGCACCACGGCCGAGGCCATCTACAAGCTCGACGGCATCCGTCGCATCCAGCTCAACATCCTGCGCGAGTTCACCTCCTCCACCATCTCGCGCATCTTCCTGTCCGACTTCAAGCAGTCGGCCACCGAAGAAGAGTTCAAGAAGCTGATCGGCCCCATCGGTCAGATCGGCATGGCGTACTCCAACGTCAAGCGCGTGGTCAAGGGCGACGTGGTCAACCTGGACTGGGTGCCCGGCATGGGTTGGATGGCCACGCACAACGGCAAGCAGCTGTCCATCGATGGCGGGCAGTCGCTGGCCATCAACGACGAGCTGGCGTTCCAGATCTACCTGCGCATGTACATCGGCCCTGCCGCGCCTGAGGAGCTGCGCAATGGCCTGTTGGGGCTGACCAAGCTGAACCGGGTGCCCGATTGAGCTTGCCCGGCGCTCGCCCAAGCCCCGCCTCGAGCGGGGTTTGTTCTTTCTGGCCTGCGCCGACTTGGCTCAATCGCCCTTGTAATGGGCTTCGAGCATCGGTGGCATGGGCGCGTCGAGCAAGCCGGCCATCAGCCGCAGCGCGTCGGCGGTTTCGTGGCTCATCAGGCCTTGCGGGCTGTGGTTCATCGCTTCTTCCACCCAGGCTTTGATCAGCTGTGGGCGCAGCACCCACGACAGCTCCTGCAGGCCGGCCAGCGCGTGTGCCAGGGCGTCGGCATCGGTGCCGATGGCCGGGTCTGCTGTTTGGCTGCTCCAGTCGGCGTTCAGCCGGCGGTTGACGGCCTCCAGCCAGGCGCGGTTGGCGCTCGGCAAGCCTGATGTCGTTTGCTCCGCAGGGATGAGGCGGGCCAGGTAGGCGGACATCGTTCGCACATGGTGGAGGTCCGAGGGACTCAGCGCACCCAGGTCCTGGCCCTGGCCCGTGAGCGGGCGCATGAAGGCCTGACCACTGCGCTGGTGCATGCCCATGCGGTGGCGCAGGGCCAGCCACCACAGGCGATCTCGCGGGCTGACACGGCCATCGGCACGCAGCAGGTCTCGAGCCTGCTCGACCAGCGCCCTGCGTTGCGGCAGGGGCGACTGCGCGATGGAGGACGTCAGGCGTTCAAACTCGACCACGCGTCGCTTGGGCAGCAGCTTTGCCACGTCCTGAAGGATCAGCTCCGGCTGGTGCACGCCTTCACCCACCTTGCGCCACAGCTTGACCTCGCGGGGGTTCTCGACGTTCATCATCAAGGCCAGCACGATCAAGCGCTCTTCGGTCGGGCCGACACGACCTTGCAGCCGTTGCCGAGCCTCGCGGTCGGCTTGTTGGCGCTCCAGCCTGGCCTGTTGTTCCTGGCGCCCGGCCTGGGCGGTGCCGCTGCCAGCGAGGTGGTCCGCCCGGGCCGAGCCCGCGCCCATCGGCCGCGTGGCACCGGCCGCCAGCAAGGCGCCTGGCGAGGTCGGGGTGTGGCGTGGCTCCACCGCATCCAGGCGCAGCAGGGGCGCCGGCAAGGGCGCCAACACCGAGCCACAGATGCGCAGGATGCGCGATTCGATGGGCGGGTGTGACGCCAGCCAGCTCACGTGACCTGACTCCTGCAGCAGCAGCGAGGCGATCATGTCGGAGGCCGGGTGGCGCATGCGGCCGGCCAGCACCTGCTGGTCGTGCCAGATCTTGCGCAGCACGTTGCCCAGGCCGTCGCGCGTGCGGGTGTACTGGATGGCGCAGGCGTCGGCCAGGTGCTCGCGTTCGCGCGAAACGGCCGCCTGCAGCACGCGCCCGGCCAGCCAGCCCATCCAGCCGACGATGGCAAACACCACCCCCAGCAGCCAGGCCAGCGGGTTGACGCGGCCGTCGTCGTCACTGGCCATGAGGTTGCGACCATAACCGTGCACCAGTGAGAGGCCCCAGACCAGGGCCAGCAGGCGCATGGTCAGCGGCAGGTCGTCTTTCTCGATGTGCCCGAACTCGTGCGCCACCAGGCCCTGAAGCTCGGCCCGGTTGAGCCGCTCCAGCGCGCCACGTGTGACGCACAGGGCCAGGTCCTGCGCGCCCCAGCCGGCCACGAAGGCGTTGATGGCGTCCTCGCGCGGCAACACGAAGACGCGGGGCACCGGCTGACCACTGGCGATCGCCATCTCGTCGACCACGTTGAGCAGGCGTCGGTGCAGGCCATCGCCGTTGTCGCTGACCTCGACGCCCCCCAGCCAGTGCGCCACGCGCACGCCCCCGCCGCTGCGCAGCCGATCGAGCTCGACCAGCGCACCGCCGATGACGAAGAACATCACCAGGGCCGTGTTGGTCTCGAAGAACAGCGCTGGAAAGCCCTGCGTGAAGGGCATCAGCAATCGCCATCCCAGCGCCAGCACCAGGTTCACGAAGCCGGCCAGCGACAGCAGCAGCCCGAAAAAGCACAGCAGCAGCCAGGCCGTGCGGCGGTGCGATTCGAGCTGGAATTGCCGGAACTGCATGGCGTTAATAACGGAGCGAGCGCAGGGCCTTCAGCCTGGGCTCAGAACTGCACGCGAACGGGGTCCCGTTCGGCTTGCGACGAGGTCGAGGCCAGCATGGCGCCAGGAACGAACCCGAACACGCCTGCCACGGCGTTGGTGGGGAACTGCTGCACGGCGTTGTTGTAGTTCAGCGTGACGTCGTTGAAAAACTGCCGCGCGAAGGCGACCTTGTTCTCGGTGTGGCGCAGCTCTTCGTTGAGCTCGTTGAGCTGACCGTCGGCCTTGAGGTCCGGGTAAGCCTCGACCACGGCCTGAAAGCGCGCCAGCGCACCGGCCAGCGAGGACTCGGCCATCGACAGGCTCTGCAGGCGCCCTGCGTCGTTGGGCTTGCTGCGCACCAGATCACAGGCGGCCATGGCCTGCGCGCGCGCGGCGGTGACGCGCTCGAGCGTCTCGCGCTCGTGTTCCAGGTACTTGCGGGCCACCTCGACCAGGTTGGGGATGAGGTCGTGGCGGCGCTTGAGTTGCACGTCGATCATGGCGAAGGCGTTGGTGATCTCGTTGCGCAGCCGCACCAGGCGGTTGAAGGCGCCCACGCCCCACAAAAAGACCAGCACACCGACGGCAATGATCACCAGGCTGCTCACGTTCACGGTCAGGCCCCTTCCTTGGTTTGTTCTGGGTGTTGTGTTTTTTGCCAGGTCAGCCAGCCTGAGCGGCGCAGCTCGCACGCAGGGCACTGGCCGCAGCCGTGGCCCCAGTCATGCCGCTGGCTGCGGTCGCCCAGGTAGCAGGTGTGGGTGTGTTCGACGATGAGTTCGTTGAGTGCGTCGCCGCCCAGTTCATGGCTGAGCGCCCAGGTCTGTGCCTTGGTCAGCCACATCAGCGGGGTTTCGATCACCATCGGGCCGTCCAGGCCCAGGCTGATGGCCACCTGCAGGGCCTTGAGCGTGTTGTCGCGGCAGTCGGGGTAGCCCGAGAAGTCGGTCTCGCACATGCCGCCGACCAGCACGGTGGCGCCACGGCGGTAGGCCAGGGCGGCTGCAAAGGTCAGGAACAGCAGGTTGCGCCCGGGCACGAAGGTGTTGGGCAGGCCATTGGCCTGCATCTCGATGGCGCGCGACTCGGTCAGCGCGGTGTCGGAGATCTGACCGAGCAGGCCCAGGTCGAGCAGGTGGTCGTCGCCCAGCCTGGCGCCCCAGTCCGGGAAGCGCTGTCGGATCTCCTCGCGCACACGCAGCCGGCAGTCGAGCTCCACCTTGTGGCGCTGGCCGTAGTCGAAGCCGATGGTCTCGACGCGGGCGTAGCGGGCCAGGGCCCAGGCCAGGCAGGCGGTCGAGTCCTGGCCACCCGAAAACACCACCAAAGCGGTGCGCGGGTCGTGGTGGATGAGGGCGATGTCGGAGAGCATGGCGCAGGCGTGCGAGGGGCGAAATGCGGATCGGCTCGGGGCCTGTGAGCATAGACGATCACCGCCTGGCCGACGCAGGAGCCACCTTGTCCGATGTTCCAGCGTCAGGCAGGGGCGTTCGATCTGGGCGACAATAGAGGGTTTCCGACCCAGGCTTTTCACTGGCACCGACAGGCAACCACACCATGGCCGCGTTCAACCAAGAAACCGTCACCCACGTTCACCACTGGAACGACACGCTCTTCAGCTTCAAGACCACGCGCGACCCGGCCCTGCGTTTTGCCAGCGGCCACTTCGTGATGATCGGCCTGGAGGTCAATGGCAAGCCGCTGATGCGCGCCTACTCCATCGCCAGCGCCAACTACGAAGAGCACCTCGAGTTCCTGTCCATCAAGGTGCAGGACGGCCCCCTGACCTCGCGCCTGCAGCACCTCAAGGTTGGCGACAAGATCCTGGTCAGCCGCAAGGCCGTGGGCACGCTGGTGGTCGACGACCTCAAGCCCGCCCCCAACCTGTACCTGTTCGGCACCGGCACCGGCCTGGCGCCCTTCATGAGCATCATCCAGGACCCGTACACCTACGAGAAGTTCGACAAGGTGGTGCTGGTCCACGGCGTGCGCACCGTCTCCGAGCTGGCGTACCACGACTTCATCTCCGAAGAGCTGCCCAACCACGAGCTGCTGGGTGAGCTGGTGCGCGACAAGCTGCTCTACTACCCACTGGTCACCCGCGAGGCCTTCCGCAACCAGGGCC
Source organism: Comamonadaceae bacterium 2PF (assembly GCA_005502875.1). Taxonomy (GTDB): domain Bacteria; phylum Pseudomonadota; class Gammaproteobacteria; order Burkholderiales; family Burkholderiaceae_C; genus Aquabacterium. Next base: position 12,493 of record SCMV01000065.1, read on the forward strand.
GCCTGACCGACCTGATCGTCAACGGCAAGATGGCCGCCGACCTCGGCATGCAGCCCATCAACCCGCACACCGATCGCGCCATGATGTGCGGCAGCCCGTCCATGCTGACCGACCTGTGCAAGATCCTCGATGACCGTGGTTTCAAGATCTCGCCGTCGCAGGGCGAGCCGGGTGATTACGTGATCGAGCGCGCCTTCGTCGAGAAGTGATCGGTCGGTGACCTGCCGGTGGCGATGGGCCGCCGGCTTGCGAGAAAAGGCAGCCCCGGTGGCTGCCTTTTTTTGTTGCCCATGCTGGCTCAACCTGCATCCACCTGGCGCCGGCCCAACTCGGGCATGAGGCGAGGCATGGCATGGGCGATGTGGTCCCGCAAGGCCTTCACACGCGGATGATCCCAGTGCTTGTCGAAGAAGTAGTGCATCACGGTGTTCACCAGCGGTTCAACGAAGGTGACGACACCGGCCACCGTGACGCTGCCGGTCATGGCGTAGGTCACGCTGAAGGCCGTGATCACGTGCATCACGCCGAATGTTGCGGTCTTGGCCATGGTGAGCTCCTTTTCTGAAACGCTGGGGTGTTTTTGAGAATGGTTCTCATTGTTCGGTGCGATGCTCAAAAGGTCCAGGCAATTGATCGAATTACATCGATAGTTTTTGTGGATGAGTGGGGCGCGCAGGCCACAACGCGAGGCGCCCCAGGGCAGCCCCGCTCGGCGCACCCCGGGCTTTGTTGAATACTGCACGGATTGCCTGGAGCCCGACCATGACCCTGTCCCGCCCGACTTCTCCCATTTCTCGCCAGCGCGGCCGCATGGCCTGGATCGCTTCCTGGGCCACGCCCCTGGTGGCCGCCGCTGCCTACCTGCTGTTCTGGCCCATCCCGGTCTCGCCGGTGCTCTGGGACGCCCCCAAGGACGCGGGCCACACCGGGGCCCATCAGCCCAACGAGCGGCTCAAGGGCCTGCAGCGCATCGCCCTCGGCGAGGGGCAGATCGGGCCGGAGCACATGGTGGCCCACCAGGGCTGGCTCTACACCGGCCTGAGCAATGGCGAGGTCATCCGGGTCGACACCGCCGCCACTGGCAAACGTGAGACCGTGCTCAACACGGGCGGGCGACCGCTGGGACTGGATGTGGACGAGCAGGGGCGCCTGCTGATCGCCGACGCCCACAAGGGCCTGTTGCGTGTGAGCGGCCAGGGCGCTCAGGCAAAAGTTGAGCCCATCCTCACGAAGGTGTCGCACCCCGTGCCCGATGACCCGATCCGCTATGCCGACGCCGTCAAGGTCGGCCCGGGCGGCACGCTGTGGCTGACGGACGCTTCGCGGCGCTTCGGGGCTCAGGACAGCGGTGGCACTTTCGAAGCCAGCGTGCTCGACATCCTCGAGCACAGTTGCACCGGCCGCCTGATCGCGCAGGACCCGGGCACCCTGCAGGCCCGTGTGGCCCTGACCGGCCTGTGTTTCCCCAACGGCATCGCCTTCTCGGCCGACGGCAAGCAGCTCTTCCTGTCGGAAACCGCCACCTACCGCGTGCTCGCCATCGACATGGCCAAGCTCTCCCTGGTGCGCACCTTTGACGGCCACGTCGGCGTGCCCACCATCCAGCAGGCCATGCAACAAGGCGCCGCCAGGGTGCTGATCGACAACCTGCCCGGTTACCCCGACAACCTGACTCGGGGCGAGGGTGGGCGCATCTGGGTGGGCCTGACCAAACCGCGCAGCCCGGTGATCGATGCCGCAGCCCCGCACCCCATCCTGCGCTCGATCACGCTGCGCCTGCCGAGGGCCCTGTGGCCCGTGCCCAAGGCCTATGGCCACGTGATCGCGTTCGACGACACGGGTCGCATCGTGGTTGACTTGCAAGACCCCAGCGGTGCCTACCCCGAGACCACTGCCATCACCGAGGCCGATGGCAAGTGGTTCGTGCAGAGCCTGCACGCGCACGAGATCGGGTGGATGCCGGCCCAGCCCTGAGTGCGGGTGGGTTCGGCGCAGGAACCCCGCCCGCCGATGCCACGTGCTTCAAATCGCCAGCAGGCGCCAAGCGTCCCAGCCCGTCTTGCAGATCAGGGCCGCCACCACGACCAGGAACACCCCGCGCACGAAACCCGCGCCGTGCCGCAGCGCCAGCTTCGTGCCCACGCTGCTGCCCAACACATTGGCTGCCGCCATGGGCAGGGCCAGCGCCCACACCACGTGCCCGGCCGGGATGAACCAGGCCAGGGCTGCCACGTTGGTGGCGAAGTTCAGGCGCTTGGCCGCCGCGCTGGCGTGCAGGAAGTCCCAGCCCAGGCAGCGCACCAGCGCGAACACGAAGAAGCTGCCCGTGCCCGGGCCAAACACGCCGTCGTAAAAGCCGATGAGGCCGCCCAGGCCGGTGGCCGTCAGCGCCTCGGCGCTGGGTGACAGGTGCGGCGCGTGGGTGTGGCCCAGGTCCTTGCGCCACAGGGTGTAGGCCCACACGGCGGTGAGCACCAGCGGCAAGGCCAGCCTGAACCGATCGGCCGGCACGCGCGTGGCCAGCCACGCCCCGATCAAGCCGCCCACCATGGCCGCCACGATGGCGCCCAGCAGCCGCCGCGAAGGCAGCTTGACCCGCTTGGCGAACTGCCAGGCCGACCACCCTGTGCCCCAGATGGAAGCGGCCTTGTTCGTGCCCAGCAGCGTGGCCGGCACCGCCTGCGGGAACAGCGCGAACAGCGAGGGCACGATGATCAGCCCGCCACCGCCCACGATGGCATCGACCAGCCCGGCGCCGGCTGAGGCCAGCAGCATCAGGCCGATGTTGGCGGCATCGAGTTCAAGCATGTGATGGGCGTGCGTGCAAGAAAAAGCCCGGCGTCAGGCCGGGCTGTGACGGGCGGGTCATGCCTGCGATCAGGTGCGGACCTCGCCCTGACCCAGCACCACGAACTTCATCGAGGTCAGGCCTTCGAGGCCCACCGGGCCGCGCGCGTGGAACTTGTCGGTGCTGATGCCGATCTCGGCGCCCAGGCCGTACTCGAAGCCGTCGGCGAAACGCGTCGAGGCGTTGATCATCACGCTGGCCGAATCGACCTCGCGGATGAAGCGCATGCTGTTGGGCTGGTTCGTGGTCAGGATCGAGTCGGTGTGGTGCGAGCCGTATTGGTTGATGTGGGCGATGGCTTCGTCGAGCGAGTCGACCACCTTCACGGCGATGACGGGCGCCAGGTACTCCTCGTACCAGTCCTGCTCGGTGGCGTCGACCACCTTGGCGCCGGGCACGTCGGCCAGGATGGCCTTGGCGCGGGCATCGGCGCGCATTTCCACACCCTTGTCGGCAAACACCTTGCCGATCAGCGGCAGGAAGGCGGCGGCCTGCGCCGCGTGCACCAGCAGCGACTCGGTGGCGTTGCAGGGGCTGTACTTCTGCGTCTTGGCGTTGTCGGTGACCTTCACGGCCAGGGCCAGGTCCACCACCTCATCGACGTAGGTGTGGCAGTTGCCGTCGAGGTGCTTGATCACGGGCACCTTCGCTTCGGCGCTGATGCGCTCGATCAGGCCCTTGCCCCCGCGCGGGATGATCACGTCCACGAACTGCGGCATGGCAATCAGCTGGCCCACGGCGGCGCGGTCGGTGGTCTGCACCAGTTGCACGGCGTTGGTGGGCAGGTTGGATTCGGCCAGCGCGGCCTGCACCAGCTTCCACAGCGCCAGGTTGGAGTGGATGGCCTCGGAGCCGCCGCGCAGCACGCAGGCGTTGCCGCTCTTGATGGCCAGCGACGCGGCCTCGATGGTCACGTTCGGGCGCGACTCGTAGATCATGCCGAACACGCCGATGGGCACGCGCATCTGGCCCACGCTGATGCCGGTGGGGCGGCGGCGCACGTTGGTGATCTCTCCGACCGGGTCGGGCAGGGCAGCGACCTGCTCACAGCTCTCGGCCATGGTCTCGATGACCTTGTCGGTCAGGCGCAGGCGGTCGACCATGGGCTCGGCCAGGCCGTTCTTCTCGGCGTTGGCGATGTCGGAGGCGTTGCGGGCCTTGAGCTCGCCGGCGTGGGCGCGGATCTGGCGGGCCAGGGCGAGCAGGGCGGCGTTCTTGCCACCCGTGCTGGCGGCGGCCATGAGCGTGGCGGCCGCGCGGGCGGCCTGGCCGACGGCGTTCATGTAGTCGGGCACGCCCAGGCCTTCGGACCAGGTGACGGCGGAGGCGACGGATGTGGACGAGGCGTTGGCAGCGGTGTTCATGCCTCGATTGTCTCAAACCTGCCGACACCCTGCACCCGCTATGCTGCGGGGGCTGCCTTGCCGTCCGCTGAGCCCAGAGCCCGGGCTGATTTGCGGACGAGGCGCTCCCTCATGCTCAAGCAACATCAGGTCATCCACATCCACCCCGAGGCGCCCCCCAAGCCGCCCGAGGGCGCGCCCTGCAATGGCTGCGGGGTTTGCTGCCTGGCCGAACCCTGCCCGGTCGGCATGCTGGTGAGCCGCAAGCGGAGGGGCGCCTGCGATGTGCTGCGCTGGTCCGATGTGCAGGGGCGCTATGTGTGCGGTTTGCTGGCCAATGGCGCCGAGAACGATGCAGCCGGGCGTTCCGGCCCGCTGTGGCACCGGCTGTGGCAGGCTTGGGCGCGCCGTCTGATCTCGGCGGGCAGTGGTTGCGATGCGAGCATCGAAGTGGGGGGCACACGAGAGGACCGGGCCGTGCGCGCAGGGGCCGAGGCCGCAGCACCTCGCCAGAAATGAGCCCGTGCAGCCCGGCTACTCCGGGCGCTGCACCCGGGCCTGGCTGCCTACGATGCCTTCATCGACCCTGCTTGGGTCCGCATCACCCACAGGAGACCGCCATGCGCCAGAAACTGCTGCAACACCTGCTGTTCGCCGCCATCGCTGCATGGGGCCTGTACCTGACCCAGGGCGTGATGGGTGACGCGCCGCTGGGCGCGCGCGCCGAGCCCCCCAGCATCGCCTTGTTGGCGCTGCGCTGAGCTGGGCTTTGCCGGCCCTCAGCGCCAACCGAACATGAAGCTGCGCGCCAGCAAGCGCTTGATGGGCGGCAACTGCTGCACCGCGCCCAGCCCGAGGCCTCGCATCGTGGCCAGGATCGGCGCCGGCCAGGTGAAGCTGCGCGCCAGGAAGTCGGTCGCGCCCATGAGCGCCAGCCGGTCGGGCTGACGCCGTCGCTCAAACTGTCGCAAGGCTCGGCGCACCTTCAACTCGCGCGTGCCGGCATCGATTGGGTCCGCCCAGCCCTGCGCCTTGAGGGCCTCCAGCAGTTCGTGCACGTCGCGCATGGCCAGGTTGAAGCCTTGGCCGGCCACGGGGTGCAGCGTCTGCGCCGCGTTGCCGATGCGCACCACGGCTTCGTCGCTGACCAGCCGAGCGTGTGCGTTGAGCCCCAGGGGGAAGGCCTTGAGCGGCGAGACCTCCAGGATCCTGCCCACGCGGTCGGGGAAGATGCTGCCCAGCACCGTCAGGCGCTGGGCCTCGTCCAGGCCAGCCACCGGGTCGTCTGAACGCTGCACGCACCACACCAGGGCCGCGCGCCGCCCGCATTCACCACCTGCGCGCACGGGCCCGGGTGGCAAGGGCAGCAGGGCAGCGGGCCCCGATGGGGTGAAGCGCTCGTAGGCGACGCCGTCCTGGGACGAGGAATCCAGTCGCACCTGCCCGACCCACGCGGTCTGCTCGTAGTCGCGGCTCACGCCTTGCGGCCACTGCAACTTGGGCTGGTCGGCGAAAACGCCCCCTTCGGCCACCACCACCAGGTCGAACACCTCCGCGATGTCGGCATCGACCTCGACGCCTTGGCCCAGTGCGGCCTCCACGCGCTTGAGCCCGCGCACGGGCGTGCCAAAGCGCATGGCCAGGCGCTGTTCATCTCGCTCGACGGCTTCGAGCCAGGCGGCCTGCAGCGGAGCCACCAGGGTGCCGTAGCTGACCACGGCGCCCAGTTGCGGCACGCCTTGTTCGCGTGCGGTGATGTTCACTTCGGGTTGACCGTTGCCCGGCCACAGCACGGTGGGTTGCTGCTGTGAGACGTGCACCTCCAGGATGGGGGCCTGCAGGCCCGAGCGCGCGATGGCATCCCACACCCCGATGCGCCCAAGCTCTTGCACGGTGCCCAGGGACAAGGCCAGGGTGCGGGCGTCTTTGGCGATGTCGAGGTCGGCGGGGCGGGCGTCGAACACGGTCACCCGGGCTTCGGGCAAGGCGCGTGCTGCCTGCAAGGCCAGGCTCAGGCCGGCTGGGCCAGCGCCGACGATGGCGATGCTGAGCGCGGGTGGGGTGGGGG
>SCMV01000066.1 GCA_005502875.1 Comamonadaceae bacterium 2PF
CCCCGGCTAAACTCCGCCCATGCCCGCCTCCCCCATGTCGCAACCCGATCCGGCACCCATCCTGCTGGCCCTGGACACCGCCACCGAACGCCTGCACGTTGCCCTCTCTGCGCCGGCCGCTGCGACAGCGCCTGCGGCGAGCCAGGCCGTTGTGGTCGCACAAGAGCTGCCCGGAGGCGCCCAGGCGTCGGCCGGCCTGCTGCCCGCCCTGCAGGCCCTGTTGAGCGACGCGCGCCTGGCCTGGTCCGATGTGAGCGCCATCGCATTCGGCGCGGGGCCGGGGGCCTTCACCGGCTTGCGCACCGCCTGCTCCGTCACCCAGGGGTTGGCGCTGGGCCTGGGCGTGCCGGTCATCGCGCTGGACACCCTCATGGCCGTGGCCGAAGACGCCCGCCAACGCGCTTGCGAGCCCTTGCCCGCAGGCAAGGTCGTCTGGGTGCTGCAAGACGCGCGCATGGGCGAGCTTTACGTGGGCGCTTTCAGCTGGGACGGCCTGCGCTGGGCGGTTCACACGCAAGCTGCTTTGTGGTCGCTTGGTGAGCCGCGTGCGCGCTGGGCCGGTCGCGCTGAAGGCGTGCGTGTGTGCGGCAATGCCTTGAGCGCCTGCCCCAGCGCGTGGGAAGGGCTCTCACCCGATGACGCCCGGGTGCTGGCCCCTGACGCCATGCCGCGCGGTGGCGCCCTGGCCGAGCTGGCCCGTCAGGCCTGGGCCAGCGGGCAGCAGCTGGACCCCGCCCTGGCTCTGCCTCGTTATGTGCGAGACAAAGTCGCCCAGACCACCGCCGAACGCGCAGCGGCTCAGGCATGATGCCCGCCTGATCCAACCTGCCTGCCGACTGCGCCCGATACCCGAGATGAACCGCCAGGTCCTGCGCGACACAGCTGCCCCGACGCCTGATCAGGCCGCCGTCGGACTGAACGCGCGCGCGCTCGCCGACGAGGACGTCGACGCCTGGGTGGAGCAGGAGCGGCAGGCCTGCCTGCACCCCTTGCACGCCTGGACGCCAGAGAACTACCGCTCTTCGCTGCGTGCCGGCTACTGGAGCCGCGTGCTGTGCGAGGGCGATCGCGTCGTCGCCGTCTGCGTGGCGATGGACGGTGTCGACGAGACCCACCTGCTCAACATCGCGGTCGCCCGCGACTGGCAGGGCAGGGGGCTGGCGCAGGTGCTCCTGCACGCCCTGTGCGAGCGTTGCGTGCAGCAGCGCGCCCAAGCCTTGTGGCTGGAGGTGCGCCCCAGCAACACCCGGGCGCGGGCGCTCTACCAGCGCGAAGGTTTCGTGGACATCGGGGTGCGCAAGCACTACTACCCGGCCGAGGGTGGGCGCGAAGACGCGCTCGTCATGCGCCGCGAGATCCAGCTGGAGGCCGCGCATGCGTTGGACTGAACGCCAACTTGCCATGCTCAAGGAGATGGGGGTGGCGGCGTTCTGGCCGCATCGGCCGCCCCCTGCGACCGCCGCGTCGGCGCCCGATGCACCGCCCGCCGAGTTCCGCCAGGCGGGTGCCCAGCCGGCCGAGGCGCACGTCCTGGCCGCCGAGGCGATCGCCCGGGCCGAGCGCAACAGCCGCTTTGAGCCCGCCGGCGCCAGCCCCACGCCAGGCGAGTCACCCGCACGCGTTGCGCCCCCTGCCGCGCGCCCGCCTGCTCGCCTGGCCAAGCCCGCGCCCATCGCGGCGAACGCGAGCGGGACCGTGTCCTCCGGTGCACCCGAAGCGCAACTGGGCCCCCGTCCGGTCGGCGTCGAGACCATGGAATGGCCTGCCCTGCGCGAGGCGGTGGCCGGTTGCCAGGCCTGCGGGCTGAGCCAGGGCCGCCGCCAGACCGTTTTCGGCACGGGGCACGAACAAGCTCGCTGGATGATCGTCGGGGAAGCCCCGGGTGAGCAGGAAGACCGCCAGGGCGAGCCCTTCGTCGGCCGCGCAGGTCAGTTGCTCGACCGCATGCTCGCGGCCATCGACCTCACGCGCAGCGAGGCCGGCCCCGATCGCCAGGTCTTCATCGCCAACGTGCTCAAGTGCCGTCCGCCCGCCAACCGCAACCCCCTGCCGCAGGAGGTCGCGCAATGCGAGCCCTTCCTGTTGCGTCAGATGGCGCTGGTGAAGCCCGACATCGTGGTTGCCATGGGCCGCTTTGCCGTGCAGTCCCTGCTCAAGACGAGCGAACCCATCGGCAAGCTGCGCGGGCGAGTGCACGAGGTGGCGGGCGTGCCGGTGGTGGTCACCTACCACCCGGCCTACCTGCTGCGCAACCCGGCCGACAAAGGCCTGGTCTGGGACGACCTGTGCCTGGCTCGCGAGGTGCAGGCCCAGGTGCAGGCGCGGCGCTCGCAGGGGGCCTGAGCGGCCCGGCTCGGAGCCCTTGTCCGGGGCTCAGTTGCCTGGCTCGTTCGCGTCGAGGTAGCGGCGGCGCCGGAACCACCACACCAGGCCCACGGCCACCAGCAGCATCAGGCCCAACGCAACCCAGAAGCCGATCTGGTTGTGGATCAGGGGCAAATCATCGAAGTTCATGCCGAAGATGCCGGTGATCAGGTTCAGCGGCAGGAAGATGGCCGTCAGCACGGTCAGCGTGCGCATGATGTCGTTGGTGCGGCTGCCCTGTGCCGAAAAGTGGATCTGCACCGCGCTCTCGGCCGAGCTTTCCAGGCGACGCACATGGGCCAACACGCGGGCGATGTGTTCGTGCACGTCGCGCGAACGCACGCGCAGCACCTCGCGCTCTCGCACCGCCAGGGTGTCGGAGGGCGGGGGCCAGTCTTCCAGCGCGTCGATCCATTCCTGCACCGCGCTGCTCTGGTCTTCGCAGGTGTCTTCGAGCATGTGCAGGGTGTTGCGCGCCTCCAGCAGGGCCTGCCAGTGCTTGAACTGCTGGCGGTTGCTCAGCAACTCCTGCTGCAGGTAGGCGAACTGGCGCGTCAGCAGCCGGCGCAGGTCCAGGTAGCTGTCGACCATGTGGTTGACGATGCGCAGCATCAGGTCGGGCGGGCTCGGTGGCAGGCGCGAGGTGCTGCCGCGCGTCTCGTGAAACCGCGGCGCCAGCGCGTCGCTGCCGTGCGCTGCAGGTTCGCTCACGCTGTGAGGCAGCCGCTCGGGTTGCAGCAGGTCTGCAGGCACGTCCACGGTCGCGTCGACCAGAGGAGACGGCTCGGCCAAGTCGGCGCCAGCGTCGCTCTGGCAGGCTTCAGCCGCTTCTTGCAGGCGCCCGGCCGGCGGGATCATCTGGCTCAGCCGCGCTTCAAAGAAGTCCCGCACCGAGCAGTCGGCCGGGTGCACCGTCAGCAGCACGCGGTCAAACACCGCGAAGCCCACCGGGCTGGTGTCGATGGCCGCCATGGCCTGGCGCGCCGAGGTGGCCGTGCCATGGGCCTCGTCCAGGAACAGCCGTTGTGTGCCCGGGCCGGCTGCCAGGCGCCGAAACACCAGCAGGTCGTACCAGGAGGTGTAGTCGTACTGCGAGGGCAGTTGCGCGTTGAGCAGGTCGGTGACGTGCAGGTCCATCAGCCCGCCGCCTGCGAGCTTGTGCAGCTGCTGCTGGATCTCGGCCAGGCGCACCTCGAAGACGCGCCGGCTGGTCGTCACCCACAGGAAGCCTTGTGCCGGCAACGCAGCGGGCCATTCCTGGAGCTCGGTGAACTGATCGTGGATGTGAAAGAGGCGCACGCGCGACGGGCTCCGTCAGGGCTGGGTTGGGCTTGGGAGGACTCAGCCGCGCAGGCGCTCGGCGGCGTCCAGCGCGAAGTAGGTCAGCACGCCATCGGCGCCCGCGCGCTTGAAGGCCAGCAGCGATTCCATCATGGTGGCGTCGTGGTCGAGCCAGCCGTTCTGCGCGGCCGCCTTGATCATCGCGTACTCGCCGCTGACCTGGTAGGCAAACGTCGGCACCTTGAACTCGTCCTTCACGCGCCGCACGATGTCCAGGTACGGCATGCCGGGCTTGACCATGACCATGTCGGCGCCTTCGGCGATGTCCATGGCGACCTCGCGCAGGGCCTCGTCGCTGTTGGCCGGGTCCATCTGGTAGACCTTCTTGTTGGCCTTGCCCAGGTTGCCGGCCGAGCCCACCGCGTCGCGGAAGGGGCCGTAAAAGGCGCTGGCGTACTTGGCGCTGTAGGCCATGATGCGGGTGTGCACCAGGCCCTGCGACTCGAGCGCGTGGCGGATGGCGCCGATGCGCCCATCCATCATGTCCGAGGGCGCAACGATGTCCACGCCTGCATCGGCCTGCACCAGGGCCTGCTGCGTGAGCACGGCCACCGTGGTGTCGTTGACGATGTAGCCGGTGTCGTCGAGCAGGCCGTCCTGGCCGTGGCTGGTGAAGGGGTCGAGCGCCACGTCGGTCATCACGCCCAGCTCGGGGAAGCGCCGCTTGAGTTCGCGCACCGTGCGCGGCACCAGGCCTTCCGGGTTGAGCGCTTCGCGGCCGTCAGGCGTCTTGAGCGCGGCGGCGATGACCGGGAACAGCGCCAGCACCGGCACGCCCAGCTCCAGGCAGCGCTCGGCAGCCGCGTACAGCGCGCTGCGGCCCAGGCGGCTGACCCCCGGCATCGAACCCACGGCCTGCTCGCCCTCGTCCTGATCGAGCACGAAAACCGGGTAGATCAGGTCGGCCGAAGTCAGGGCATGTTCCCTCACCAGGCGGCGGGAAAACTCGTCGCGGCGCAGGCGGCGCAAGCGGTGCTGGGGGAAGTGCAGGAGCGTCATCCGGGGGCGATTCACCCCCCACACCGGGCCCGTGGCGTTTGTGTGAAGGATGGCAAAGTTGATAAAAAAAACACCCCCCGCAGGGTTATTTCGGACAAGGGGGGCAGCCAAGCTTGAGCAAGCTCCCTATAATGGGAAGTGAATGATACGCCGCAAGGCCTCATTCCCTGCTTTTCCTCCCTGAGCAGGTGCCTTACGTGATGACAGCGTCAAGGCTTCACAGCCCCGGCTTTTGCCGGGGCTCTTTTTTTTCTGTGCTCATAATCCCCCATGAGCTCCGCTTACCTCTGGGTCAAAGCCCTGCACATCATTTTTGTGGCCAGCTGGTTCGCAGGTCTGTTTTACCTGCCCAGGCTGTACGTCAACCTGGCCACGGTGCCGCCTGACAGCCATGCAGAGCGTGAGCGCCTGTTGCTGATGGCGCGCAAGCTCCACCGTTTCAGCACCCTGTTGATGATCCCGGCGCTGGTGCTGGGGCTGCTGCTTTGGCTTTACTTTGGCGTGGGCAAGGGCCCTGGGCAAATCTGGCTGCACGTCAAGCTGACCCTGGTCATCGGGGTCATCGGCTACCACCACGTCTGCCGACGTTTGTTGCGAGACTTCGAGGCGCTGCAAAACCGCCGCAGCCACAAGTGGTTCCGTGTCTTCAACGAGGTGTCGGTGCTGCTGTTCGCGGCCATCGTCTGCCTGGTGGTGATCAAGCCCACCATCGGTTGAGACCGAGATGTCGGCGCATCGCAGCTCGGCCTGGCCCCTGTCGTGGGTGGCGGGCGGGCTGATCGCTTACGCGACCCTGCACCCGCTTTCTGGATGGCATTGGCCAGGCTGGGAGGCGATCCGCTGGTTGTTGCCCAAGCAGTCCTACGAGGTCATGTCCGACGTGACGGCCAACCTGCTGGGTTACCTGCCCTTTGGCCTGGTGCTGTGCCTGGCCTGGTTGCGTTCCGGCCGGGGCACTTTCGGGGCCGCCTGGCGGACCTTGCTCACCGCTTCGGCCTTGTCGTATGGGCTGGAGTTGCTGCAGCACCTGCTGCCGGGCCGGGTGCCCTCGGTGACCGACTGGATCCTCAACACCTTGGGTGCGGCCTGGGGGGTGTTGGGCGCGCTCACCTTGCACGCCTTGGGCCTGGTCGATGCCTGGCATCGGCTGCGTGAGCGGTGGTTCATTCCCCAGGCGGGGCACGGCCTGGCCCTGTTGTGCCTGTGGCCGCTGGGCCTGCTGTTTCCGCCTCCCCTGCCTCTGGGACAGGGGCAGATCTGGCCGCAACTCAGGCTGTTGTTGGTGGAGTTCACGCAGGACACGCCCTGGCAGTCCTGGTTCCTGCCAGATGACCCCTTGACGCTTTGGGCCGTGCTGCCCGGTGCATGGCAGAGCAGCGCGTGGGCGCCTGAGGTGGAGGCCCTGACCGTGGCCCTGGGCCTGTTGTCTCCTTTGTGTGTGGCCGGCGCCCTGGCCAGTCAGCGCAGCTTGCGCATCGTGTTGATGGCGCTGCTGGTGTTGGCCGGTGTGGCGTTCACGGCCCTGGCTTCGGCGTTGAACTTCGGGCCGGTTCACGCGCTCAGCTGGGTCACGCTGCCGGCCGCCTCGGGCATGCTGCTGGGCGCCTCGGCGGCGGTTTTGCTGGTCAACCGGGGGCGAGCCACCTGCGCGATGCTCGGGGTGCTGGCCCTGGTCGGCCTGCTGGTGCTGGTGCACCAGGTGCCGAGCGACCCGTATTACGCCGAGACCCTGTTGGCCTGGGAGAGCGGGCGCTTCATCCGGTTTCACGGCCTGTCGCGCTGGTTCGGTCTGTTGTGGCCATTCCTGGCCCTGTTGTGGCTGCTGGGTCGGCTGCTGGGCCGCGATGCCCCTTCGCCCACCCGCACGGGGCCCAGCCACTAGAATCCCGGCATGGCCTATTACGAGCGTCACATCTTTTTTTGCCTGAACCAGCGCGTCAACGACGAAGCCTCATGCGCCGACCATGCCGCCAAGGCCGGGTTCGACCATTGCAAGGCCCGCGTGGCCGCAGCCGGTCGAAACGGCAAGGGTGGCGTGCGGGTCAACAAGGCGGGTTGCCTGGACCGCTGTGCCGGTGGCCCGGTCGCCGTGGTCTACCCCGAGGGCACCTGGTACACCTTCGTCGACCAGGGTGACATCGACGAGATCGTTGATCGCCACCTGATTGGCGGCGAGGTCGTCGAGCGCCTGGAGCTGCCGGACGACGTGGGCCGCTGAGGCGCTCCACCGCTTCGCAACACCATGCTTGGGCGCCCAGCATCCTTGCTCATCGACGGCCCGGCCGGTCACATCGAGGTCGTGGTCGAGGACCCGTCGGGCCCCGCCGCGCCGCGCGGCCTGGCGGTCATCGCCCATCCGCACCCGCTCATGGGCGGCACGATGGACAACAAGGTGGTGCACACCCTGGTGCGCGCCTTCGTGCTGGCGGGATGGCGGGCGGTGCGTTTCAACTTCCGTGGCGTGGGCCAGTCCGAAGGCCAGTACGACGAGGGCCGGGGCGAAACCGCCGACCTGCTCGCCGTGGCGGCCCATCACCAGAGTGACCCGGCGCTCGCGGGCAAGCCGCTGGCCCTGGCCGGGTTCTCGTTCGGCGGGCACGTGGCGGCCCAGGCCAGCAGTCGCTTGCTGCAAGCGGCTGCCGACCAACCTGCGGTGCGCGCGCCGTCCACGGTGGTGCTGGTCAGCCCGGCCGCGTCGCGCTTCGAGGTGCCCACCGTGCCCCCTCGCACCCTGGTGGTTCAGGGCGAGTCCGATGACGTCGTGCCCCTGTCCGCCATCCTCGACTGGGCTCGGCCGCAGCAGCTGCCGGTGACGGTGGTGCCGGGGGCCGGCCACTTCTTCCACGGGCAGCTTGGCGGCTTGCGCGAGATCGTGCTGCGACACCTGAGGGCCGAAGCCGCCCGCGAGGCCGGGGGCTGAACGCCGCGCTTCGCGTCCGATCCGTTTCGTTCGCAGCCAGCGAGCGCACCATGCGCTTGCAAAACTTTGCATCCTCTTCCTTGTGTTCACCCTTCCTTCCCTCCATATTGCCGGCATGACTGCTTTCCCTTCCCGCCGCCACTTCATGGGCGCGACCACTTCGGCCCTGGTGGCCGTGGCGCTGTCCCTGTCCTCGCTGGGCGCCGCCGCCCAATCCCCGTCGGGCGCTGCCCCCCTGTTCGCCGAGCCCACGCAGGCCATGCCGCAGCCGCCCGAGGTGGCCGCCCGCGCGTTCATCCTGCAAGACCTGTCTTCACGCCAGACCCTGGGCGCGCGCAACGCCGACCAGGCCGTCGAGCCGGCATCGCTGACCAAGTTGATGACCGCCTACCTGGTTTTCCAGGCGCTCAAGGATGGCAAGCTCTCGTTGAACCAGGAGCTGCCCGTTTCCGAGCGCGCCTGGCGCACCGGCATGACCGGCGCCTCGCGCTCTTTCATCAACATCAACAGCCGCGTCAAGGTCGATGACCTGATCAAGGGCATGATCGTGCAAAGCGGCAACGACGCCACCGTGGCCCTGGCCGAGGGCGTGGGCGGCACGGTCGAGGTCTTCGTCGAGATGATGAACCGCCAGGCCCAGGCCTTCGGCCTCAAGCAAACGAAGTTCGCCAACCCCGAAGGCCTGACGGCGCCGGGGCACCTGAGCACCGCGCGCGAGCTGTCCATCATCGCCACGCGCCTGATCACCGACTTCCCGAACTCGCTGCCGTACTACTCCATGAAGGAGTTCACCTTCAACGGCATCAAGCAGGGCAACCGCAACCTGCTGCTGTTCCGCGACCCGACGGTCGACGGGCTGAAGACGGGCTACACCGACAACGCCGGCTACTGCCTGATCTCGACCTCCAGGCGCCCCACGGCCGGTGGCGAGCGCCGCCTGCTGAGCGTCGTGCTGGGCGCGGCCTCGGCCGAGGCCCGCGCCAACGAAAGCCAGAAGCTGCTGAACTGGGGCCACAGCGCCTTCGACGTGGTCAAGCTGTTTGACGGCAACCAGGCGGTCAGCACCGCCCAGGTCTGGAAGGGCGCGGCCAACTCGGCGCGGCTGGGGCGCTTGCAGCCCATCGTCGTGGTGGTGCCGCGTGGGCAGGCTGCCGCCGTCAAGACGGTGGTGACGCGCAATGACCCGCTGCTGGCCCCCTTGAGCAAGGGCCAGGCCGTTGGCCGCCTGCAGGTCACCTTGAACGGTCAGCCCTGGCAGACCCTGCCCCTGCAGTCGCTCGACGACGTGCCGGCCGCAGGCTGGCTGGGCCGAGCCTGGGACGCCATGCGCCTGAGCATTCAGTGAGGCCCCTGACATGAGCACGCACCAACCCGCCAACCCGCCGATCCCCCCTGAAGAGTCGCTCATCGAGTACCCGAGCCGCTTCCCGATCAAGGTCATGGGCCCGCACCACGAGGAATTCGTGGCTTCGGTCGTGGCCGTGGCCGTGCAGCATGACCCGGGCTTTGACGCCGCCACGCTGGAGCGCCGCCCCAGCAGCAGCGGCACCTACGTCGGCCTGACGGTGGTGGTCACCGCCACCAGCCGCGAGCAGCTCGACAACATCTACCGCGCCATGACCAGCCTGCCGCAGGTCAAGTACGTGCTCTGACGCGTTCGACGCCCCCCTTGGGCGGAGGCGGGCCCGTGTGAACGGGCCTTCACATCCGCCGCATACAATCTGAGCCACTTTCGGCCGGTGTGCCGGGCGCCTGGGCATTTCGCCCCGGGGCTCCGGCGCCTCGGCCCTTTGTTCGAGAAGGACCCTGAACCGTGTTGATTTCCGACGCCTACGCCCAAGCCGCCGCCCCCGCCGCCAGCGCCTCCGGTGGCCTGATGAGCATGCTGCCCCTGCTGCTGATGTTCGTCGTGCTGTACTTCGTGATGATCCGCCCGCAGATGAAGCGGCAAAAGGAAGTCAAGGCCATGCTCGAAGCGCTCTCCAAGGGCGACGAGGTGGTCACCCAAGGCGGCGTGATCGGCAAGATCAGCAAGCTGGGTGACACCTACGCGCACATCGAAGTGGCCAGCGGCGTTGAGCTGCAAGTCCAGCGCGTGGCCATCGTCCAGGTGCTGCCCAAGGGCACCGTCAGCAAGTAAACAAAAAAAGCGCGCCGAAAAAGCGCAGCCGAGGACCGCATGAACCGCTACCCCTGGTGGAAGTACCTGATCATCGCCGTCGCCCTGTTGGTCGGCCTGGTCTACACCCTGCCCAACTTCTTTGGCGAGGCACCGGCGGTGCAGCTCTCCAGTGGCAAGGCCACGATCAAGCTGTCGGCAGATGACGTCGCCCGCGTCGAGACCGTGCTCAAGGAAGCCGGTGTCACGTCCGACTTCGTCGAGCTCGACGGCACCTCGGTGCGCGCGCGTTTCAAGGACACCGACACCCAGATCAAGGCCCGCGATGCCATCGCGCGCGCCTACAACCCCGATGCGGCCGACCCACGCTACATCGTGGCGCTGAACCTGGTCTCGCGCTCGCCACACTGGCTGCGCAGCATGGGCGCCCACCCGATGTTCCTGGGCCTGGACCTGCGCGGCGGCGTGCACTTCCTGATGCAGGTCGACATGAAGGCGGCGCTGACGCAAAAGGCCGAGAGCATCTCGGGCGACATCCGCACCCTGCTGCGCGACAAGGACATCCGCCACAGCGGCATCCGCCGTGATGGCAACGACGTGAGCGTGCGTTTCCGCGATGCGGCCACGCGCGACGCGGCTCGCGGCCTGCTGTCCGACAGCATCCTCGACATGACCTGGACCGATGGCACCGACGCCTCGGGCGACGTCACCCTGGTCGGCAAGCTCAAGCCCACGTCCGAGCGCGCCATCCAGGACCAGGCCCTCAAGCAGAACATCACCACGCTGCACAACCGGATCAACGAACTCGGTGTGGCCGAGCCCGTGATCCAGCAGCAGGGCGCCGACCGCATCGTCGTGCAGCTGCCCGGCGTGCAGGACACAGCCAAGGCCAAGGACATCATCGGCCGCACCGCCACCCTGGAGGTGCGCATGGTCGACGAGAGCACCGAGGCCCAGGCCGCGCTGGCCGGCGGCATGGTGCCTTTTGGCTCCGAGCGTTACCTCGAGCGCAGCGGCGTGCCCGTCATCGTCAAGCGCCAGGTGGTGCTCACGGGTGACAACCTCAACGACGCCCAGTCCGGCTTCGACGAGAACCACGAGCCCGCCGTGCACCTGACGCTGGATTCGCGCGGCGCGCGCATCTTCCGTGACGTCACCCGCGAGAACGTGGGCAAGCGCATGGCGATCATCCTGTTCGAAAAGGGCAAGGGCGAGGTCGTCACCGCGCCGGTCATCCGTGGCGAGATCTCGGGTGGTCGCGTGCAGATCTCCGGTCGCATGTCGCCCGAAGAGTCGGCCGACACCGCGCTGCTGCTGCGCGCGGGCTCGCTGGCCGCACCGATGGAGATCATCGAAGAGCGCACCGTCGGCCCCAGCCTGGGCGCCGAGAACATCGCCCAGGGCTTCAACTCCCTGGTCTACGGTTTCGCGGCCATCGCCGTCTTCATGGTGATCTATTACATGCTGTTCGGCGTGTTCTCGACGGTTGCGCTGTCGGTCAACCTGCTGCTGCTGGTGGCGGTGCTGTCCATGCTGCAGGCCACGCTGACGCTGCCGGGCATCGCCGCCATCGCCCTGACGCTGGGCATGGCGATCGACTCGAACGTGCTGATCAACGAGCGGGTGCGCGAAGAGCTGCGCGGTGGCTCTGCGCCGCAGACAGCCATCCACGCCGGCTACGAAAGCGCCTGGGCCACCATCCTGGACTCCAACGTCACCACGCTGATCGCCGGCCTGTCCCTGCTGGCCTTCGGCTCGGGCCCGGTGCGTGGCTTCGCCGTCGTGCACTGCCTGGGCATCCTGACCTCGATGTTCTCGGCCGTGTTCTTCTCGCGTGGCCTGGTCAACCTCTGGTATGGCCGTCAGAAGAAGCTCAAGGGCGTGTCCATCGGACAGGTCTGGAAGCCCCAGGAATAAACCGCAGCGGAGCACGACACCATGGAATTTTTCCGCATCAAGCGCGACATCCCGTTCATGCGGCATGCGCTGGTCTTCAACCTGATTTCGTTCCTGACCTTCGCCGCCGCCGTTTTCTTCCTGGTCACCCGGGGGCTGCACTTCTCCATCGAGTTCACCGGTGGCTCGCTCATCGAGGTGCAGTACGCCCAGGCGGCCAACCTGGCCAAGACCCGCGAGGCGGTCGAAACCCTGAACCTGGGTGAAGTCCAGGTGCAGAACTTCGGCACCTCGCGCGACGTGCTGATCCGCATCCCGCTGCGCGGCGAGATGAAGCAGGGCGAGCTGGTGGGCAAGGTGTTCGGCGCGCTGTGCTCGGCCGAGTCTGGCCAGGTCAGCACGCAGGCTTCCGAGAAGGGCGATCGCCAGGTCTGCCTGACAGGTGCCAACGCGGCTGCTGGCAGCGCCAGCACCGAGCCCGTGACCCTGCAGCGCTCCGAATTCGTCGGCCCGCAGGTGGGCGATGAACTCGCCCGCGATGGCGCCCTGGCCCTGCTGGTCACCGTGGTCGGCATCATGATCTACTTGGCGATCCGCTTCGAGTGGAAGTTCGCCGTGGCCGGCATCATCGCCAACCTGCACGACGTCATCATCATCCTGGGCTTCTTCGCCTTCTTCCAGTGGGAGTTCTCGCTGTCGGTGCTGGCGGCGATCCTGGCGGTGCTGGGGTACTCGGTCAACGAATCGGTCGTGATCTTCGACCGCATCCGCGAGGCTTTCCGCAAGTTCCGCAAGATGTCGACGCCCGAGATCATCGACCACGCCATCACCTCGACGATGAGCCGCACCATCATCACCCACGGCTCGACCGAGGCGATGGTGCTGGCCATGCTGATCTTCGGCGGCCCGACGCTGCACTACTTCGCCCTGGCCCTGACCATCGGCATCGTGTTCGGCATTTACTCTTCGGTGTTCGTGGCCGCAGCCATCGCGATGTGGCTGGGTGTCAAGCGCGAAGACCTTGTCAAGGCCTCGAAGCCGGACGTCGACCCCAACGATCCGCACGCCGGGGCGGTGGTGTAGAGTCGGGCGATAACCGGAACACTCATCCAGGCCGGTTGGAGCGCCCCCTCAGGGGTGCCGGCCGGCTTTTCTCATGACATTGGCCTCTCACCGAGCCCTGGCCCAGGGTGCGCGCGTCACGCACCTCGAGGCGCTGATCCACGGCGCCCGGGGTCTTGTTCAGGCGTGCCTGGACGGCGCCCGCACGCTGGCCACGCAGTCGGCCGAGCCGGCGCTGCATGCCCGCCGCCGTGACCTGGTGCTCGACCTGCCGCGCGCCGTCAGGGGCTGGCACCAGGTGCTCACCACGCAACTGAGTCAGGCGCTGTCCGATGTGCGGTTGGGGCGCCCTTTGTCCGTGCGCAGCGCGGGCGCATCGGGGGCGTCGTCCGGTGTGCCGGTGGACATCCCTTTGAGCCTGGTGGAGGACAGTGAGGTCGAGCAGGGGCTGACGGCGTCTCGCCTGGCCCAGGCCATCGCCGACCTGTCGGGGCAGGAGTACACCGACCTCAATGCGCGCCTGCAGTCGGTGGGAGGGGCCGTCGATGCCGCCCAGGGTCAGCAGGATGTGCTGGCGGCACCCTGGATCGCCAAGCAGGTGCTCGACGCCTGGCTGGCGGCAGAGTTGTCGATGCAGCATTGGCAGACGCTGCAGAACGTGCTGCACCAGGAGGTCTCCAGCTGGGTGCAGGAGGCCTATCACGCGGCCAACGAGGCCTTGCTGGACCAGGGTGTTCGCCCCGAGATCGACCTGCGTCCGTTCATCCGCCGGGCGGCACCGGGGGTCATGCCCAGCCGACCGATGGGGCTGGACACGATCGCCAGCCTTCGCGGTGGCGGTGGTGTGGGCGTGGCGGGCGGCTGGAGCCCGTCTGGCTCCGGCGGCGTGGGCGGCCCCAGCGGCCCCGGCGTGTCCATGGGGCCTGTCACGGGTGGCAACAGTGGCTTGCAGCCCCTGGGGCAGGCCTACGACGAGACCCGCATGCTCACGCAGGTGCCAGGCCTGGGGCGCGTGGCGGTGCAGTCGCAGGCCCTGCTTGGACAGCTCAATCAGTTCGTGGCCCGCCACGTGCCGGGTTTCGTGCCCACCAAACCCGACGCGGCCTTGCGGGCCCCCGGTCCGGTGTCGACCTCGCTGGGCCTGGCCATCCGGCAGGTGGGCGAGGCGGTGCGGCGCCGCGCCGAGCCGGTGGATGGCAGCGCGCCGACCACCCCCGAAGCGGCCCTGCGCGACCTCGACAACGACCGCGCGGCCCTCAAGAAGGCCGCCACCAGCCCCTCCGAGCGCGCCACCATCGAGGTGGTGGCCCTGCTGTTCCAGGCCATCCTCATGGAAGAGCGCCTGCCGGCGAGCATCCGCGTCTGGTTCGCCCGCCTGCAGATGCCCGTTTTGCGCGTGGCCGTCAGCGAGCCCGATTTCTTCGCGTCGACCAGCCACCCTGCGCGCCGCCTGATCGACCGCATGGGCTCGTGCGTGATGGGCTTCGTGGCGGGTGCGCAGGAGGGCGAGGACGCCCTGCACCGCGAGATCCGCCGCGTCGTGCAGGTGGTCGAGGCCTACCCCGACACCGGGCGCAAGGTCTTTCAGACCGTGCTGACCGAGTTCGAGCGCTTCCTGGAGACCTATTTCCGCGACGAGCACGCCGCCGGGCGCAAGGGCATCTCGCTGGCCCAGCAGGTCGAGCAGCGCGAGACCTGGGCCATCCAGTTCACGATCGAGTTGCGCAAGATGCTGGAGTCGGTGCCGGTGCACGAGGGCGTGCGCGACTTCCTCTTTCGCGTCTGGGCCGACGTGCTGGCGCACAGCGCCGTGCAGCATGGCCAGGCCAGCGACGCCACGCGCGCGCTCAAGCACGCCGCCGCCGACCTGATCTGGTCGGCCAGCGCCAAGACCTCGCGCGAGGAGCGCGCCGAGGTGCTGCGCCGCCTGCCGCCGCTGCTCAAGATGGTGCGCGAAGGCATGATGCGCGCCGGCCTGCCCAGCGACGCCCAGGACCGCCACATCCAGTCGCTCAACACGGCGCTGGCGGCGGCCTTCTCGGCCCGCTCGGCGCCCCTGTCGTCCACCGTGCTGCGCGAGCTGACCCAGCGCCTCGAAGCCCTCGATGAGTTGCTGCCCGACCTCACGGGGGTCGAGCTGGACGTGGACACCCTGCGTGACCTGTCGGGACACGAAACCGAAGACCTGGAGATCGTGGCCGAAGGCGGCTCGATGCCGACCCCGGCCATGCAGGCCTGGGCGCGCGAGTTGCAAATTGGCGCCTGGTTCAACCTCGACTACCGTGGCCGCCACGAACACGTGCAGCTGGGCTGGCAGGGCTTGCACAAGCAGCTCAGCCTGTTCGTGACCCCGGGTGGCCGTGGCGTGCTGTTCCAGCTGCACCGCCTGGGTGCCTTCCTGCAAGCTGGCCTGATGGTGCCGCTGGAAGAGGAGTCTTTGACCACGCGCGCCACGCGCGAGGCCCTGGCCAAGCTCGACGCCGACCCCGCGCGCCTGCTGCAGTGACACCCGCCGGGAGCGCGGTTCCGGCCGTCCGTGACATCTGGGCGGGCTGCGAGAAATAACGCACGAAGGCGCGTTTATTCCTTCCACTTCGTAAAAAGGGCTCTGGCAGCATCTCCGACAAGCTTCTCGGAGTCCCGCATGGCCTTTCGTCGACCGTCCAACACCTCATCGCCCTGGGTGGGCCTTGCCCAGGATGGCGCCGTGTTGCTCGCCGTGGAAGTGGCGCATGGCGCCGACCGCCCGTCGGTGCAGTGGGTGGGCCGGGTGGACGCCTCCAGCCTGAGCAACGGCCTGCAGGCCCTGAACCGGCAGCGCCGGCTGGGTTCGTCCAAGCTGGTCGGGCTGCTGTCCAACGACGCGGCCCGCCTGGTGGCCATCCCCGCGCCCGACGTGCCCCGCTCCGAATGGGCCGATGCGCTGCGCTGGTCGCTGCGCGATCACGTGGATTTCGAGGTCGATGACGCGCTCATCGACGTGCTGGAGGTGCCCGAGGCCACCCAGCTGCGCCAGAGTCGCCCGACGCTGACCGTGGTGCTGCCGCGCGAGCGATTCGTGCAGGTTCAGACCGATGTCGACGACGCGGGCCTGCACTGGACCGCGCTGGATGTGCCTGAAACCGCCTTGCGCAACATCAGCGCCCTGGGTGAAGAGCAAGGCAAGGCCCACGCGCTGCTGGCCTTCGGGGAAACCAGCTCCTTGCTGGTCATCACCTACCAGGGCGAGCTGGTCATGGCCCGCCACATCGAGGTGCAGGGCTCGGCGATGGCCAGCTCGAGCGAGTCACGCGAGGGTGCACTCAGCCGGGCTTCGCTGGAGGTGCTGCGCACCATCGACACCTTCGAGCGCATGCACAGCGAGGTCTCGCTGCAAGGCCTGTCGGTGGTCTTGCCTCCGGGCAGCGGCGAGGAAGTCTTGCCCATGCTCTCGGACCTGATCTACGTGCCGGTGCAAGCTTTCCGCCTGAGCGACTGGATCGACCTGTCGCCGCTGGGCGAGGCGCACCCCTGGCTGACCAGTGGGGTCAACCTGGCCGACCTGTGTGCCTTGGGCGGCGCCTTGCGGCCCATGGCCGAAGCGGCAGGGCGACAGCAACTGCGTTTCGTGGATGAAAACGAGGCCGCAGGGTCTGGTGGACCCTGGAGCGCCCAGATGGGCTTGCGCCTGGCCGGCATCGTGGCGGCGGTCGGGGTGTCGGTGGGGGTGGGCCTGAGCCTGTGGGCCAGCCACGCGACCACCCGGGCCCAGCAGGTCGAGGCCGAGCTGGCCCAGCTGCAGCGCTCGGTGACCGAACCCCAAGCGAGCAACGTCACCCGGGAGCTCGAGGAGCTGCAGCGCAAAGAGGCGGTGCAGACACAGCTGCGTCAGGTGTTGCAGGGCAACGTGAGCGCCACGTCGATGGGTTACTCGGACCTGTTGATTTCGCTGGGCCGTCAGACCCAGCCTGGCTTGTGGATCACGGGGCTGAAGGTGCGCGGCGATGGCCGTGACCTCGAGCTGCGTGGTCGCATGACCAACCCGGGGCTGCTGCCCGCTTACTTGCGTCGGCTGGAGAAGGAAGACCGGTTCCGCAGCAGGCGCTTTGCGCAGATCGAGGTGCGCGACACGGTGTCTGATGAGGGGGCAGCCCCCTCTGGCATCACCGAGTTCACGCTGCGTGGCCGTGAGGCGGCCGAGCGCGTGGCGACCCAAAAGGAGACCCCATGAAGGGCCTCAAACTCCCTGCCTTGTCTTTGCCGAAGCTCTCGCTGCCGGGGCTGGGGCGCTTCGCGGGTGCGACGGCGGGTGCGCAGGGGAACGCCCCCGCTGCCCCTGCCGTCCGTGCGTCGTTGAACATCCCGGGCCTGGACAAGTGGGCGCCTCAGGCGCTGTTGCGTTGGCGACAGCTGCGGCGCCAGTTCGATGGGCGTTTGCTCAACGAGCGTCGGCTGTTGATCGGGGCCCTGATCGCCCTGATCGCCTACCTGTGTGACCTGACGCTCATCACCCCGGCGTTCGAGGCCCTCAAGGCCGCGCGTCAACGCGAGCAGGTCGCCACCATGGCCCGAGATGCCATGCAGACCGAGCTCAACCGCAAGCGGGTGGAGCTGGCTTCTCGGCTCATGGCCGCTCAGAAGGAGCAGGCCGAGTTGCGCAAGCGACTGGCCGATGGCGAGCAGGAGCTGGCGCGCCAACAGTCGATGATGGCGCCCGCGCGTGACATGCAGAACCTGCTGGAGGGGCTGCTGGCGCAACACGGGCAGTTGCGCCTCAAGGCGATGCGCACCCAGCCGCCGGTCGAGGTTCAGTTCAATGGTGCCCAAGGTGCGTCGGCCCCGGTGGGCGCCGCCCCGGTGCTCTACAGCCATGGCCTGGAGATCAGCGTGTCCGGGCCTTACCTGGACCTGGTGGGCTGGTTGCGCAGCGTCGAACAACTGCCTCGCCGACTGTTGTGGAGTGGCATGAGCCTGAGCGTGGTCGATGGCGCGCCGCCCACGCTGACGCTGCAGGTGCAGACCTACAGCCCGGACCGCGATCCCCTGGAGATTGCCCCATGAGCCGGCTTCCCCTTTCTGTTTTGAGCGTCACCGGCTTGTTGGCCCTGGGCGGCTTGTGCCTTCCCGCCTTGGCGCAGACCCCTGCGCTGCAAGGCCTGACCGACCCGACC
>SCMV01000067.1 GCA_005502875.1 Comamonadaceae bacterium 2PF
GGACCGCCAACGCGTCGACGCCCACTTCGGTTGGGCCTGACCGGGGCGGGCCACGCGCAGCGCGGCGTCGGACAGCGGCCAGTGATCGGGGGTGGCGTGGGGCAGGTGGCCCAGCATCAGGTTGGCCACCTCGAACAGGAAGCCCCTGGTGCCTCGGTAGCCCACCATCAGGCGATGGGCGTTGCCGATGCGGTCAAAGATCGGAAAGCCCATCCGCAAGAAGGGCTTGTTCAGGCGCTCGGCAGCCTGGCGACCATGTGAGTGCGTGATCAGCAGGTCGGCATCGGCTGCGCCATCTTCGAGGTCTTGCAGGTCACCGATCAGCACGTGTTCGCTGGGCAACTGCGCCAGCAGGGGCGAGTGGGTGGTGGTCACGCAGCGCACGAGCTCGGCCCCCATCTCGTGCAGGGTGCTGGCCGCTGCGTGCAGCAAATCCGGCTCGGCGCCGATGGCGACCTTGAGCTTGCCCAGGTGGAAGTGCGCATCGAGCATGGCGTCGAGCAACTGGCTGCGCTGGCGACGGATGCGCGCCGGCACCGCCCGACCGCTGAGTTGCGACAACAGCTGCACCAGGCGGTCGTTGCAAGCCAGACCGGTGAGGCGATCGAAGACATGCGTGGGCACGCCGGTGAGCTGCTGCATCAGCTCACCCGCAGCCCGCATGTGTTCACCGATGGCAAGCGTGGCAGCCGCACGGCCCATGCTCGCCGCCTCGTCCAGCGCCGTGCCACCGAGCGTGGTGCCACGCCAGTCGGCGGGGATGTGCCCGTCCAGCGAGCGCGACACATCGGGCAGGGTCGTGACCTCGAAGCCGAAGGCCTCGCACAGTTCGCGCAGCTCCTCGATGTCGGCGGGTGTGAGGTGGCAGCCGGGCAGCAGGTTGATGCGGTTCGTCACCGGCGTGCGCTGCCAGGCCTCCTGCTGCGGCACCAGCGAGCGCACGATCTCGGTGACGGCCCGGGCGTAGCCGTCCTGAAAAGCCCCGACGTAGTCCGGCGTGGAGACATAGACCAGGGCCGTGTCGTCGAGCACCGGCTGCTTCTGGCGAACCAGGCGCAGGTAGCCCGGCACGTCGTCGCCCTTGGTCTCGGTCAGGCCGGTCGAGCAGATGGCGATGACTCGGGGGTTGGCGCGTTGGTGGATGTTGAGCAGCGCCTGCTCCAGGTTCTCGTAGCCGCCCAGGATGGTCGTGACCTCGTTCATGGCCGTGGTCTGCAGGGGGATGGCTTCCTTGAAATGGCGCACCAGCAGCACCAGGGCGAACGAGGTGCACCCTTGCGATCCGTGCATGACGGGCATGCACCGGTCCAGGCCCATGAAGGCGTAGCTGGCGCCCAGGGGCTGGCTCATCTTGAGCGGGTTGACCGCGCAAGCCTTCTTCGATTCGGACACGATGGCCATGCCGACTCCTTCAAGCGCCCAGGGCGGCCGCGCTTGTGGCGGGGGGGATCGGGGTGGCCACCTGCATCGGCAGCATCCCCGCATCGACCTCATCCCACGGCGCCGGGATGCGCACCTGCTGCCACACCGGGTTGTGCAGCGCCTTGTCGATCTCGTCGACCAACTCGACCATGCCTTCGTAGCCCGCATAGGCGTGGTGACGCTCCTGGTTGATGTCCAGCCAGGGCATGCGCGCCTTGAGCGCGATGAACTGCGAGCGTCCGCCCGAGAGCATGATGTCTGCCCTCGCCTCGCGCAGCATGTCGTACATCTGGCGCGGGGTCATGTCGTCGATCATGTGGGCGCTGTCTTCGGCGGTCAGGCCCATGATCTCCTTGATCTTTTCCTTGTCCTCTTTCGTGGACTTCTTGACCGAGGTGCCGACGATCTCCATGCCGACCTCCTGCAAGGCCGAGACCACCGACCAGCTCTTGACGCCGCCGGTGATGAGCAGCACGCGCTTGCCCTTGAGGCGCGCCTTGTAGGCCGCCAGGCGCTGCCAGGCGCGGGCCTCTTCGACCTCGATGAGGCGTTCGGTGCGGTCGATCAGGTCGGCGCCTGCGCCACGTGCCACCAGCAGGCGGGCGATCTGGCGCAGCGTGTCGCTCATGTCGGAGATGCCGTAGAACGAGCCTTCGAAGTACGGGATGTCCCAACGCTGCTGCATGCGCGTGGCGATGTTGATCATCGACTTGGAGCACACCATCATGTTGACGCGGGCGCGGTGGCTGCTGGCCACCTCGTCGTAGCGACCATCGCCCGAGATGCAACTGAGGATGCGCACGCCCAGCGCATCGAGCAAGGGCTTGATCTGCCAGAGCTCGCCCGAGAGGTTGTACTCGCCGATGATGTTGATGTCGTAAGGCGTGGTGTGCGTGGGCTCGCGCGTGCCGATGACGTGGTCGAGCAAGGCTTCGCCACCGAGCTTGTTGCCCAGGTTCTTGGGGCCCGCGAAGCCCGGGCTGTTGACGGGGATGACCGGCACACCGAACTTCTCGCTGGCGCGCTGGCAGACGGCTTCGATGTCGTCGCCGATGAGGGCCGTCACGCAGGTTTGGTAGACGAAGACGGCCGGCGGGTGCTGGCGGTCGATGACTTCGCGGATGGCCTTGAACAGGCGCTTCTCGCCACCGTAGATCACGTCGAGTTCGTTGATATCCGTGGTCAATCCCGTGCGGTAGAGCGTGCTGCCCGACGAGGCGCTGTGTCGGTTGTCCCAGGAGTTGCCCTCGCAGGCGATGGGGCCGTGCACGAGGTGGGCCACGTCAACGATGGGCTGCAAGGCGATCTTGGCACCGTCGAAGGCGCACCCGCCGGCTGCAGCGCCCGGGCTGAGCTGTTTGGTGCAACCCTTCTTGCGTTCCTTCTCGCCCTTGGCCTGGTTCTTGTCGCAACCGGGCTCGTCGAAGACTTCGGCGATCTTTTGCTTGAGCGAGGCGGACATGGGGTTCTCCGGTCGGTGGGTGTGAAGCACTTTGCAGAATCGGTGCCAACCCGCTGCGGGCTCGCCTTCCCTGGGAAGGGCTTGGGGTCGGTCTTGTTTTGTCGATCAGGTGTTCGACAAATCCAACATCAGTGGCGGATGGGTGTCGGGAAGCCGCCAAGGCAAGGTCAGCTTTCAGCGACCACGTCCAAGGCCAGCAACTGTTCGCGCAGCGCATGCCAGGCGCGCCAGCCACCAGCACCGGCGAACAGGGGCTCTTGCGTGTCCTCCGATGCCAGCACGGCGGCCTGCTCAGACCACCAGATGCCCAACTCGCGCAGCGCTGAAGGGTCGGCGATCGCAGCATCGGCGGGCTGGAGGCGCGCCATCAGCGCGGCCTCACAGGCCTGTTGCAAGCTCACGGGTTCGACTTGCAGGTAAGCCGTGCCCAGCACGTGATCGGCGCGGTACAGCGGGGTGTCCAGGCCGTGCGCCTGCGCCATCGACCAGACGCCCGGCAGGCGCTCTGCCACGGTGGGGTCCGAGGCGTCTTCACCCAGCAGCTGCAGCCACTCCCGAGGGGTGGCCACGTCGTGGATCTCCCAAGGCTGCAGGGGGTCACCCTCGGCCACCTTGATGAGCAGGTCTTCCTCGTCGTAGGCGAACCAGGCACGTGGCTCACCCTGGTGCGGCACCTCGACGACGAAGATCATCACTCCACCCCTTCCAGCGCGGCCTTGGCCCACATGAGCTTGCGAAAGCGCTCGCCCAGCGCAACGGGGTCGTTCTCGAACTGTCGGCGCGCGGCGTCCATCGCGCCCTGTGCGATCGCGGCCTCGTCGTGCCGCAAGGGGATGCGGCCGGCCATGTGCGTGGCGCCGGGCACCGCTTTCGCGATGGCCTGGCGGTTGGGGTGCTCGATCAGGGGCACGAGGGTGTCGGCCTCGCGCGCCCCGGCCAGGCAGAGCCAGCCCTCGATGACCTCGACCTGGCGGCCGTCGTGGGTTGTCTTGACGAAAACAGGCTCTGCCATGGTGGCCTCCAGCTTCAGCGGATGATGTCGTACGAGTAGTCGGTCTTGCCGGGCACGATGGTGTTGGCGTCCAGCGTTTCGAAGAACTCGTCGAGCAGCATCACCAGCACGCGCAGCGCGCCCTCGTAGCCCCAGGTGGGGTAACGGTGGTAGTGGTGGCGATCGAAGATCGGGAAGACCATGCGGATCAGCGGCGTCTTGGTGTCGCGCTCCAGGTACTTGCCGTAGGTGTTGCCGATCAGGAAGTCCACCGGCTCGGTGTGCAGCAGCGAACGCATGTGCCACAGATCCCGCTTGGCGTAGGCCTTGCAGCCCTTGCCATAAGGCGAGGCGTCGAACAGGGCCTGCACCTTGGCTTCCCAGCCGCTGTCGCCGTTGGTGGCCAGCACGTGGGCCGGCTCGGCACCGAGTTCGAGCAGGAACTGGGTCAGCCCCAGCATCTGGTCGGGGTCGCCGTACAGGGCGTAGCGCTTGCCGTGCAGGTGGGCCTGGCTGTCGGCCATGGCATCGACCAGTTGGCCGCGCTCTTTTTCGAGCACCGCGGGCACCGGCTTGCCGGTCAGGCGCGAGAGGGCCATCACGAAGGCATCGGTGCCGGCCACGCCGGTGGGGCTGTTGAGCACCACCACCTCCTGGCCCTTGTCCTTGATGTACTTGGTGGTCTTCTCGCAGCAGTACTCCTGGAAGACGATGGTGGCCTTGGCGTGCAGGGCGCGCTCGACCTCTTCCTTGGTCGTGCCACCTTCGTACATGCGGAACTCGCCGTCGGTGGGCGTGTTCCACACTTCAGATGGGTCGCAGATGATGGTGTGGTCGACGCCGAAGAGTTCGAAGATGCGGCGGATTTCCTTCATGTTGCCCACGACGAAACCGTCGAAGCCACCGATGAAGTTGATCGACTCGTTGGGCACGCGCTTGAGCGCCTCGGCCGTGCCGGACTTGCCGTCCCAGAAGTGCTGCAGGATGCCCAGCAGGGCGTTGTCGTAGCCGGTCACGTGGCTGCCCACGAAGGCCGGCGTGTGGGCGTAAGGCACATCGAACTCGGCCGGAACGCTGCCCTTTTCCTTGCTGGTCTTGATGAAGGCGTTGAGGTCGTCACCGATCACCTCGGCCATGCAAGTCGTCGACACGGCGATCATGTCGGGCTTGTAGAGGTTGTAGGTGTTGGCCAGGCCGTCGATCATGTTGTTGAGGCCGCCGAACACCGCCGCGTCTTCCGTCATGGACGACGACACGCAGGACGTCGGCTCCTTGAAGTGGCGCGAGAAGTGCGAGCGGTAGTAGGCCACGCAGCCTTGCGAGCCGTGCACGAAACTCATGGTCTTGGCAAAGCCATTGGCGACGTAGACGGCACCCAGTGGCTGGCAGGCCTTGGCGGGGTTGACCACCAGCGAGTCACGCTTGAAGTTCTTTTCTTTGTAGTCTTCGGTCTTGGTCCACTCGACGATCTGCTTGATCTTCTCGTCGGGGTGGTTGAACTCGAAGGCCTTCTTGCCTTCAAGCATGTCCACGTATTCCGGCTCACGGAACAGGAACTCGTGGTCGAGGATTTTTTCTGCACTTTGGGGCATGGTCTTCTCCAGGTGGCAAGGTTCTTCAGTTCTTCCAGGGGGCCTTGGTCAGGCCCCAGATCGGGCTGCTGATGGCCATGTCCATGTCACGCGCGAAGATGGCGAAGCCGTCGTAGCCGTGGTAGGGGCCGGAGTAGTCCCAGCTGTGCATCTGGCGGAAGGGCACGCCCATCTTCTGGAAGACGTACTTTTCCTTGATGCCCGAGCCGATCAGGTCAGGCTTGACCTTGTCGACGAACTGCTCGAACTCGTAGCCGGTCACGTCGTCGTAGATCAGCGTGGAGTCCTTGATGTAGTGGGTGGTGCGCTGGTAGTCGTCGTTGTGGCCGAACTCGTAGCCAGTGCCGACCACTTCCATGCCCAAGTCCTCGTAGGCGCCGATGACGTGGCGCGGGCGCAGGCCACCGACGTAGAGCATCACGCGCTTGCCTTGCAGGCGCGGCTTGTACTTGTCGACCACGGCCTGCATCAGCGGCTTGTACTTGGCGATCACCTCTTCGGCCTTGGCCTGGATGGTGGCGTCGAAGTGCGAGGCGATCTCGCGCAGCGACTTCTCGATCTGCGTGGGGCCGAAGAAGTTGTACTCCACCCATGGGATGCCGTACTTTTCTTCCATGTGCCGGCTGATGTAGTTCATCGAGCGATAGCAGTGCAGCACGTTGAGCTTGGCCTTGGGCGTGTTCTCCAGCTCGGCGATGGTGCCGTCGCCCGACCACTGCGCGATCACGCGCAGGCCGATCTCCTCGAGCAGGATGCGGCTGGACCAGGCGTCGCCACCGATGTTGTAGTCGCCGATGATGGCCACGTCGTAGGGCGTGGCCTCGAACTCGTGCTCTTTCTTGGTCTTGCCATCGAACACCCAGTCGCGGATGGCGTCGTTGGCGATGTGGTGGCCCAGCGACTGCGACACGCCTCGGAAGCCTTCGCAACGCACCGGCACGATGGTGTGGTTGTTGTGCTCTTTGGACTTCTTCTTGGAGACGGCTTCGATGTCGTCGCCGATCAGACCGATCGGGCACTCGGACTGCACCGAGATGCCTTTGTTGAGCGGGAAGAGTTCCTGGATCTCGTCGACGATCTTCTCGAGCTTCTTGTCGCCGCCGAAGACGATGTCCTTTTCCTGGAAGTCGGAGGTGAACTGCATGGTCACGAAGGTGTCCACGCCGGTCACGCCGATGTAGTAGTTGCGACGGGCGGCCCAGCTGTACTGGCCGCAACCCACCGGGCCGTGCGAGATGTGGATCATGTCCTTGATCGGCCCCCAGACCACGCCCTTGGAGCCGGCGTAGGCGCAACCGCGGATGGTCATCACACCAGGCAGGGACTTGATGTTGGACTTGACGCCGCAGTCGGGCTTGCCGGCTTCGTACGTGCCCAGGTGCTTGGCGCGCCGCTTGGCCATCTTTTCGGGATAGGCCTTCAGCACTTCATCGATCAGGGCCTTGTTCGCGGCCTTGCGTTCTTCTACGGTCATGCTCATGGTGGGACTCCACGGTGAGGGGCTTGTCAGAGGGGGGATGGTTTCGGCGTTTGCGTCTCAGGGAGGGCGCCGAGCCCTCCCCCTGTCAACCGGCGCGGGTCAGGCGACCAGCTCGGCGGCGGTCTTGCCCACCTGGCTTTCGTCGATGGTCTTCATGATCCCGTGCTCCATCAGCAGGTCTTCGAGCTCGTCCATCGTGATGGGGGTGGGGATGGTGCCGTTGCCCGCATTGGCATGGACCTTCTGGGCCAGCGTGCGGTACTCGCCCGCCTGCTTGGAGTCGGGCGCGTACTCCAGCACCGTCATGCGACGCAGCTCGGCGTGCTGCACGATGTTGTCGCGCGGCACGAAGTGGATGAGCTTGGAGCCCAGCATCTTGGCCAGCGACTCGGCGAGTTCGAGTTCCTTGTCGGTCTGGCGCTCGTTGCAGACCAGGCCACCCAGGCGAACGCCACCGCTGTTGGCGTACTTCAGGATGCCCTTGGAGATGTTGTTGGCCGCGTACATGGCCATCATCTCGCCCGACATCACGATGTAGATCTCCTGGGCCTTGTTCTCGCGGATGGGCATGGCGAAGCCACCGCAGACCACGTCACCCAGCACGTCGTAGGACACATAGTCCACGCCGTCGTAGGCGCCGTTTTCTTCCAGGAAGTTGATCGAGGTGATCACGCCGCGGCCAGCGCAGCCGACCCCCGGTTCCGGGCCGCCGGACTCCACGCAACGGATGTCGCGGTAGCCGATCTTCATGACGTCTTCGAGCTCGAGGTCTTCGACCGAGCCGGCTTCGGCGGCCAGCGACAGGATGGTGTCCTGGGCCTTCGCATGCAGGATCAGGCGGGTCGAGTCGGCCTTGGGGTCGCAGCCGACGATGAGGATCTTCTGGCCCATTTCTGCCAGGGCAGCCAGGGTGTTTTGCGAGGTGGTGGACTTGCCGATACCACCCTTGCCGTAGAAGGCGATCTGTCTGAGGGACATAGCAGTTCTCCGATGAACGTTGAGGTTTGAAAGCAGGTTGCGAAGTCGCGACCCTGGAGAGCCTTCGGTGCCGTGTCGGTCTTCTTCTTGTCGCCACGCTCTGGCCAGACATGGTCTGCGCAGGCCCTTTTCCGCAACTGGCGTGCCAGCTCACGCGGCCGCACCCCAAACAGGTCGATGCGCCCTCGTTTTCAACCTCCTTCCCCTGGGAACACCGATGGCATCGGGGTCCGCCGGTCTCCCTCCGTTGCACGGATTGACGCCGACACACACCGCGAAGGCGCTGTCTGAAAGCCGACAAAAGCATCGACACGCGTCGCGAAGGGCACAGGGCTCGGCCCCATCGTTGGCGGCAAGCGCCAAGCGCTGAGCCGTGCTGCGCAAGCGCAGTTCCCAGGCACAGCGGCCTGCGGCATGAGGCAAGTCAAGCCAAGATCGGGCTGGCATGCGCTTTGCGCTGCGTGCCTCATGACTTCGACCACACCCCTGCCCCCGGTCGCCCCGGCGGCCATCAATCCCCACTTCGCGCGCATTGGCGGTGAAGCGGTGGTGTCGCGACTGGTCGACGCCTTTTATCGCTGGATGGACACCCTGCCCGAAGCCGCTGGCATCCGCGCGATGCACGAAGCCGATCTGAGCCACACCCGCTCGGTGCTCACCCTGTACCTCAACGAATGGCTCGGTGGCCCCCGGCGCTACACGGAAACACGCGGCCGGCCGGCCCTGCGCCGCAAGCACCTGCCCTTTGCCATCGGCGCCAACGAAGTCCAGGCCTGGCTGAGCTGCATGCAGCACGCGCTCGACGAGGTGGTGAGCGACCGCACGCTGCGCGACGAGCTCATGGCCGCCTTCACGCGCACGGCGCAGGCCGTGCGCAACGACACCCCGCACCCCCACGGTGGCGCCAGCCACACCCTTTTCCTCTGAACAACCACGCCACAAGGAACACCATGTCCGCCATCCTCTCCCCCGTGACCATCGACCAGACCGCCTTCGGGCCACTGAACGCGCAAAAGCGCCTGCAGAACCCGGTGCTCAAAGGCCCCACCCACGTGGACGGCCGCTTCGGCTTCCGCGGCGAGCTGGCGCTGCGCTTTTCTGCCCAGCTGGCCGATGAGGCCCGCCCGCCGGAGCTGACCTGTGACCAGGTGATGGCGATCGCCACGGCAGGCCAAAAGACCATCCCTTTCTTCGCCGGCTACCTGCTGTCCTTCGAGCACCTCAAGGACGTCGCCGAGGTGCTGGGCGATGCGCTGACCGCCGGTGGCAAGTACTTCCTGTTTTGCAACAACATCGACCTCAGTCGCAAGTACCAGGTGCCCTACCAGGGCGCGATGTTCTATGTGCTGCCGATCGACGAAGCCACGGTCTACAACGAGCTGCTGGAGCTGCTCTACCTTGAAAAAGGCGACCTCAAGAAGCTCGACACCGCAGGCAAGCTCGACGCCATCGCCGAGGCCGCGCTGAAGTACGACGTGACCTTCGACACCATGACCTACGCCGAAGGCGTGGCCACCATGGGCCCGGTTCGCAACCCCAACGAAAACCGGCCGGTCTGACCATGCCGATCTACGCCTACCGTTGCCAAGGCTGCGGCGAGCACTTCGAGTTGCTCGTTCGCAGCAGCACGCTGCCCACTTGCCCGCACTGCGGCGCCACCGCGCTGGACAAGTGCGTGACCGCGCCCACGGCACCGGGCAAGTCCAAGGCCATGTTGCAGCGCTTCAGGGCGCAAGCGGCCAGGGAGGGTCACCTCAGCCACTGCGCGCCATCGGAGCGCCCCAAGGTCTGAGGCCATCGCACGTCCCCCCACCCGCGTGAGCGCGCTGGGGGGACGCCCGTCGTCACACGAAGCTCAGCACCTCGACCGTGACCGGGTCTTCGCCGAGCACGACCTGGCAGGCCAGCCGCGACTTCGAGCCCACACCGACCATGGTGTCGAGCTTCTCGTTTTCGGCGCGCTGGATCTTGGAGACCCCCTTGCGCCCTTCATGGATGAAGACGTGGCAAGCCCCGCACTGCCCCTTGCCTTCGCATTTGCTCAGGATGGCGGCGCCGGCGGCTTTCAGTGCGGCAAACAGCGTGACCCCGGCCGAGGTCTCGAAGGTGGTGTTGGCAGGCAGGATGGTGAGCGTGGTCATGGTGGGTCTCCGGTCAAACAAGGTTGAAGGGTCGTTGGCAGCAGGCCGCGACGATCAGGCACTCATGAGCACCTGAACGGCCTCCTGCAGCGACATCGGGATGCGCGTGATGCCTTGTTCCGCCAGGAAGCGCGCTTCCATGCGGGTGGGCGACTCGGGCAGGATCGCCCAGTGGTGATCGCTCGATCGCTTCATGATCTGGCGCGCGAAGCTGCGCGTGAGCTGGTCGTCGAAGCGGCAGCCGATGAACACGAAGGAGCGGCCGCTTCGGCGCGCCTGCACCTCGGGCGGGATGGGCGTCTGGATGTCGATCTCCGTGAGCACCTCGACATAATCGGCGTCCGAGACCAGGTAGTTGCCCGCCGGCGCGTGGCCGCCGATCGGTCGGTACAGCAGCGTGGGCCATTCGCTCGCGCCTTGTCGGATGCGCACGCCCATGGGGTCGTAGTAAGCGTGCCAGGTGCCGAAGTGCTCGGACTGCGACAGGCCCTGTGCCTCGCCCCAGCCCGACAGGCCGTTGACCTGGCGCATCGCCTCGGCCATGGTGTCGTCGTACCAGCTCTCGACGATCAAGGGCAGTGACAAGGCGGCCAGCCAGCGCTGGAAGGCCTGCGGATCGGCGTGGGGCGAGAACGCTTCGTTCATCAGCTTGACCACGGTCTTGCGATGCTTGAAGTTCTCGATGTACTGGGCCGCCTGGGTCAGGCGGTTGCGCACCTTGTGCGGCACCGTGGCCTGGGCCACCAGGCGTTGGACCAGGTCCTGGGGGGTGTGGGGCACGGCAGGTGGCGCCGCATCGGCTTGGCTCAATGCCAACAGCTGAGGCCCAAGGTAAGGCACGGCCGTTCCTGCCAGCAAGGCGCCCCTCGCTTCGAGCAAAGCGACGCGAGGATCGGCGGCGGTGACCGGGGTCAGGGGGGTGTCGGCATCGAGCACGGCGGACATGTCGGTTTCCTTCAAAGGTAGATGGCCGCGCCGGCCCCCACGTTCACCGACGCGTCCTTGAGGGTCTTGACGATGAAGCGGATGTGGTCGGCGTCGAGGTGGCCATGGAAAGGCAGCACCAGGGAGCGGTCCCCGATGCGTTCGGTGTTGGGTAAGGCCCCGCGCTTCCAGCCCTGCTGCTGGTAGAAGAACTGCTGGTGCAGGGGCTGACAGAAGGCAGCCGAGGCCACGTTGTTGGCGTCCAGGTCTTCGATGAGTTGCTGGCGCGCGCTGGCGGTGAAGCGCTTGCCAAGGTGAACCTGGTAGAGCATCCAGTGCACCTCGTCGACGTGGTCGGCCAGGTAAGGCGGCTTGATGCCCTCGAAGCTCTGCATCTCGGCGTGGTACCAGGCCTCGACCTGCTTGCGCCGCATCAGGATGTCGTCGATGCGACCGAGCTGCGCCAGGCCCACCGCCGCCTGCAACTCGCCCATGCCGGCTTGCCAGGGCACGCGGCTGCCCACCGAGACAGAGCGGCGGTCGTCGATGCGGCGCTCGCGCAGGTAACGCAACTCGTCGGCCAGTCCCGCGTCGCGGCACAGCACCATGCCGCCCTGCCCCACGCACAAGGCCGAGGGCTGAGAGAAGTCAAAGACCGCGGCATCGCCGAACGTGCCGACGCGCTGCCCACGAAAGCGGGAGCCGATGGCCTCGGTGCTGTCTTCGAGCAGGCGGATGCCGTGGCGGTCGGCCAGTGCGCGCAAGGCAGACCAGTCAGCGGGGTGCCCATTGACGTTGGTGGCGATGAGCGCCCGTGTGCGCGGCCCGATGGCGCGTTCGGCCGCCGCCGGGTCGATGCAGCCCGACCAGTAGTCGATGTCGACCAGCACCGGCGTGGCGCCCACCAGGGTGATGGCGTGCGCCACCTGGTGCCAGGCGTAGCCGGTGGTGATCACCTCGTCGCCCTGCCCCACGCCCCAGGCCTTGAGCAGCAGGCAAGCGCCCAGGGTGCCACTGCTCGCGGCCACGCCATGACCCACGCCCACCCAGGCGGCCAGCGCTTGCTCGAAAGCGGCCACGCTCGGCCCCATCGACAGCTGCGGGCTGCGCAGCGTCAGCAGGGCCTGCTCCATTTCATCGGTGCCGATGTCGGGGTCCGACAGCGCCAGCCAGTCTTCGTCTTTCTGGGACATGGGGCCTTCCTTCCTGGATCAGGTTTGCGTGAGCACCAAGGCCCGCGCCTGAGACAGGTCCGGGGTCACGGTCCAGCAATGGCCATCGGTGGCCATCAGGTAGGCGGATCGCCCTGTGACCTCGAGCACCGGGGTTTCGCGGCGCATGTCGAAGGCGTCCATCACCAGCGTCTGCAAGGGCGCCAGCTGTTGCCGGATGTGCGCCGCCGCCGCTCGCACGCTTTCGGCCTGAGACAGGATGCCGGCGATGTCCTGCAGCTGTTGCGGGGTCAAGGCCATGGTGCACTCCTCAGGCTTCGCCCAGCGAGGTGCGCCGGGCTTCGACCGTGATGGGCAGGGTGGTCTCGGCGGCCATGTCAGGCAGCTGCAGCTCCCAACCATTGGCCAGGGTGACGCTGCCGCCCCACAGACCGGGTCGCTCCATCGAGACGATGGGCTCTTCGAGGTCCTTCTTGGGAACGTAGGCAGACAGCACGCCGGCGGCGTTCTTGCGGATCATGACCTTCATGCGATGGCTCCTGTGGGGATGCGATGGGGATGCGTGCCTGCGCTGTCGAGCGCATCGGCGAGGCTGCGGGGCCAGGATTCGGCCAGGGCCAGCAGATCGGCTGGTGGGGTGTCGATCGAGAAGGACAGGCGCACCGCGCACAGGGCCTCGTCGCGGGGCACGCCCATGGCGGTGAGCACGGCAGACGGTGCCTGCCCGCCGGACGAACAAGCGGACCCGGAAGACGCGCAGGCCCCCAGCTCGGCCAGTCGCTGCAGGGCGAGGTCGGCGTGCACATGGCCCAGGCGCAGGAAACTGGTTTGCGGCAAGCGCGGGCGACCGGCGCCATGCACCACGACCTCCGGGCAGCAGGCGCGCAGGCGCGCTTCAAATCGATCGCGCAGTTGCGCCAGTTGGGCGCTGCGCTCGTGCCAGTTGCTCGCGGTCCAGGTGCTGTGTTGGACCGCCGCCGCCATGCCCACGATGCCGGGCAGGTTCTCGGTGCCACCTCGGCGCCCGCGCTCCTGCGAACCCTGGAACAAGGCGGGCCAGTTCAAGCCCTTGCGCACGATGAGGGCGCCCACCCCCTTGGGGCCACCGAACTTGTGCGCCGACACCGACACCAGGTCGGCCCCGCTGCGCGAAAAATCAAAGGGCAGCTTGCCCACCAGTTGCGTGGCGTCGACGTGCAGCAGGGCGCCCTTGGCGTGGGCCAGGCGGGCCAGCTCGGCCGTGGGCATGAGCACCCCGGTCTCGTTCTGCGCGGCCATCACGGACACCAGCGACGTGCCCTCGCCGATCAACTCCTCGGCCTCGTCGAGCTGGAGGCCACCGTCGGCGTGCAGGCCGATGACACCCACCGGCACGCCTTCGCGTCCCAAAGCTGACACCAGCTTGTGCACGCCCGCGTGTTCACCCGCGCTGATCACCAGGCCGCTGCGCCCGCCGTGGCCCACCGCGCCGCGCAGCGCCAGGTGATTGGCCTCGGTGGCCCCGCTGGTGAACACGAGCTCGACCGGCTGGCAGCCCAGGAAGCGCGCCACCTGCTCGCGCGCCTGCGTCAACACCGCCCTGGCAGCCTGACCGGCCTCGTGTGGCGAAGAGGGGTTCGCCCAGTGTCGCGACAGCACCTCGGCCACGGCCGAAACCACCGCTGGCAACGGGGGCGTGGTGGCGTTGTGGTCGAGGTAGAGCATGGCGTGACTCAAGGCCAGAAAAGGCGGGCCTCGTCGCGGCAGACCAGGTCCAGCAGCTCGGCGAGCTGCTCGGCCGTGCTGTGCGGGACCCAGCAGCCTTGCGCGTGGACGCGGGCGTGCAGCACCCAGCCGCCCCCCACGGGCTCGAATCGGGCGATCGGGATCTCGCCGCCCTGCGGGTCGACGTTGCGCGAGCAGCAAGGGCTGGAGACAACCCAGCCGCCCTCGTCCGCGCTGACCACCGGCTGCACATAGCGGTAGCGCTGACGCCTGGCGAGCGCCCGCTCGATGCGCCGCGCCGTGAGGTCGTGCAGGCGCGCCGCTACGGGCAGGCCAGGCGATGTCGACAACGCCATCACGGACGTGGCTCCCGAGACAGGCGCGCGAGGTCCTGCAGCTCCATGGCCAGCATGACCTCGGGCTCTTCGCACCCCACCACCCGGCCATCGAAATCGACCATGTACACGGGCAGCTGGGTGTCCTCGTGCAGCCCGACCTGCACCACCTCGCCCTCGCTGCCCCACTCCACGAGCACCTCGCCTGCGGGCACATCGGGGTGGCTGCCGTCGTTGAGCAGGTCGGCAAGGGCCACGACGCGCTGGCCCCACTGGTAGGCGGGGCCCTCGGCCGGCGCCATGCCCGCAGGGATGTCGATGGGCGTGGGGTCTATCAGGGTCTCGGGGTTCATGTCCACTCCTTTCAGCGCAGCTCTTGCAGGTGGGAGGCCTTCTCGCCAAGCTGCGCGAGGATGTCCTCGGGCAGGTGGTCGAGGGTCATCAGCTCCTTGGCGCGCATGCCCACGCGGTAGCCGTGTTCGGTGAACTCGACCGCGTAGATGTAGAACTGCTGCAAGAAGGTGCCGATCGAGACCACGTAGCCGATGTCGCCTTTGCTCACCAGCACGTCGCCGATGTCCTTGCCGTTGAAGGTGCCGTCGTTGCGCACCACGCTGCGGCTGACCACGCGCTCACCGAAGTGAAAGCGCGGCGGGTGGGCGATCTCGATGACGTCGTCGTCGCGGTTGATGTCAGCCATGTCGGGCCTCCCTGTCGGTGCCGGCCGATGGATCACCAGAGCCGCCATCGCCTTCTCCATCGAGCAGGCGGCTCAGGGCCAGCTCGCGGATCTCGGCCGCCGGGTCGCGTGAGAGCCGGTGCAACACATCGGCGGGCGCGCGCTGAGCGACCTCCCAACGCACCAGCAGGTCCGGGTCTTGCACCAAAGCCCCCAGCAGTCCCACCGGGGCGCGCTGGGCCACCACGCGGCGCACGGATTCCGACGTGTCACTGGCCAGGCGCCACAAAGGTGGCATCTCCAGGCGCTCGGCCACCGCCACCCGCACCTCCGGATCCGGGTCGTCGACCATCGCGGTCAAAAGCGGCAAGGACAGCCGCCGGGCGACCACGCGGCGCACGCCGTAGTCCGCATCGTTCATCAGCTCGGGCAGGCTCTCCAGCGGCACACGCTGGGCCACGCGCAGGCGGACCTCCCGGTGGGGGTCGTGCATCAGGGGTTGCAGGCGATGAGGCGGCAGGCGCATGGCCACCTG
Source organism: Comamonadaceae bacterium 2PF (assembly GCA_005502875.1). Taxonomy (GTDB): domain Bacteria; phylum Pseudomonadota; class Gammaproteobacteria; order Burkholderiales; family Burkholderiaceae_C; genus Aquabacterium. The sequence continues at coordinate 15,416 of SCMV01000067.1, forward strand.
CAGGCGAACGGTCTCGTCCGGGTCGCACGCCAGGCGCTGCACGATGAACACGTCGGCGTGGCGCGCGGCGATGGCCCGCACCTCGAAATGCGGGTGCCGCGTCAGTTCGTTGGCCAACTCCGGGTGCCAGCGCATGAAGCGATCGATGCGTCGCGCATAGGCATCTTCGACACAGGCGTGCCCCAGCTCACAGCCGTCACGCGCGCGCAGACCACGGTGCACGCAGCTGTCGCAGTCGAGCGCCGTGCCCTGCCAGCTCAAGGGCGGGATGTCGATGTCTTGCGGATCGATCATGCGGCCCTCCAGCCTCGGTGGGGTGGGGGCTCGGAGGCCGCGTCTGTGGGTTCGTCGCCCTCATCGCCACCTTCCACGGCGGGCGCGTCGGCGCGACGCAAGACCTCCGCCAGCACGCTGCCGCCGAGCCGGTCCTGAGGGTCCAGGCGACGCAGCTCTTCGAGTGCCAGGCGGCCTTCGGTGAGGTCACCCAGGCGCAGGCACAGGTAGGCGTGCCCCTTCAGGCTGAAGAGGTAGAAGCGCACCGCCGCATCGAAGCGAACCTGCTCGTCGGTGAGCCGGGGCGAGACGTCGACCTGGCCAACCACCTTGCGCTGCAAGGCCTGCCGCGCCAACTTGAGCGCCTGCCGGGCCACCTCGCGGGCCTCGTGCAAGCGGTGGCCGTAGAAGTGAAAGCGGTAACGCGCGATCAGCACCGCCGGGTGCCCAGGCGCCAAGGCCTCGGCCTGGTCCAGCCAGGCGATGGCCTGCGCCACCTGCTGCCGACAGGCCCCCGCGCGGGCGATGAGGTCCTGCACCTCGGGCGTCAAACCGCCACCCAGCACGGCGGCATCAAAGCCACCCCAAGGGTCGTCGGTGCGGGGAGGGTCGGCGGAGCGAGGCATGAGCCGTTGGCCTTCCGTGCGTCAGTGGGCGTGGGGGCGCCCGCCGACCTTGATCGAACCCAGCGACACCGACGCCACACCAGGCGGCTTGGCCGCGCCGGCGTCGCTCGTGCTGCAACCGCAAGGGCCGGCGTTGGGGTTGAAGAAGGTCAAGCCCGACTGCGTGGGCGTGTCGGCAAAGTCGACCGTCACGCCTTGCAGCATCAGGCGGGATTCGGCCGGCAGAAAGACCTTCAGGCCCTGCACCAGCACCGTCTGGTCCCCCGCTTGCGGCTGGGCCTCGACCGAGAACTCGCTGTTGTAGCCCGAGCAACCGCCCGCGCTCACCACCAGCCGAAAGCCCGAGCCCTCGGGCAGGCCGGAGAAACGGACCATGCGCTTCATGAAGCGCTCGGCCGCGGGGGTCACCGTCATCTCGATGGACATGTTCGCTCCTTCAGACCTTGACGATGCAACCGTCGACCGGGCAGACCGCCACGCACTGCGGCGAATCGAACTGGCCTTCGCACTCGGTGCACTTGTTGGGATCGATCTTGAAGGTGCCGCCCTTTTCACTGATGGCGACGTTCGGGCATTCGGGCTCGCAGGCCGAACAGCCCGTGCAGGTGGAGGCGATGATCTTGAGGGGCATGGTGCTTCTCCTGGTCTCTTATCGACATCCCCGAGCCCAAGTGACATCTCAGGAGCTCGTATGCTGCCTTCCGTTTTACAAGAAAACGCGCATAGGGTATTCACCGGCATCGAATGCGCTTTGCTGCTCGCCTATCCCTTCATCTCGATCGTTGACGCGTTGATGAGATTGACCGTCGTCAGCGACTGAGCTGGCGAG
>SCMV01000068.1 GCA_005502875.1 Comamonadaceae bacterium 2PF
CGGCGTGGGCAAGACCTTCTTCAGCGCCAACCTGGCCGCCGCCTTGAGCCGGCAGGGCATGAAGGTGCTGGTGCTGGACGCCGACCTGGGCCTGGCGAACCTCGACGTGGTGCGCAAACTGCGCCGTGGTGTCTGGGCCCTGCAAGGCGAGTTGGACCTGCACGGCCTGCGCACGGACGAGGCCCGTGAGCGCTTGTCTCAATTCCTGCGCGAGGCGCACCTCAAGGGCTGGCGCTGCGTGCGCGTGGTGCACGGCAAGGGCCTGGGCTCGCCAGGCAAGCAACCGGTGCTCAAGGACAAGGCCAAACGCTGGCTGGTGCAAAGCGACCGCGTGCTGGCGTTTGTGCAGGCCCGGGCCGACGAGGGTGGCGCCGGGGCCCTGGTGGTGCTGCTGCAGTCGGCCACCGGGCCAGCCTGACCCCGGGCATCCGGCGGGCTCAGACGCCCTGGTTGCGCATCCAGTCGGCGGTTTGCATGAAGGACTCGCGCAGGCGGGTGGCGAGTTCAGCATCGACGTTTTCTTCCGACATGGCCTGGGCCATGCACGCCACCCACTGATCGCGCTCTTTGATGCCGATGCGAAACGGCATGTGCCGCGCGCGCAGGCGTGGGTGCCCGAAGCGTTCGATGTACAGGTTGGGCCCACCCAGCCAGCCGCTGAGGAACCAGAACAGCTTGTCGCGGGCATCATCGAGCGACGGCCCGTGCGCGGCGCGCAGCTCGGTGTAGCCCGGCTCCAGGTCCATCAGGTCGTAGAAGCGGTCCACGAGGCCGCGCACGCGCGCTTCGCCGCCGAGCCATTCGTAGGCCGAGGCAGGCCGCTCGGTCGCGTTTTCAGAAGTGGGAGATGGGTCTTGCAGGTCTGACATGGGCGGCACTCTAGCAGCCTGGCCGGTCTGGCCTCGTCAAGCGTGAAGCGAGCTGAGCACCAGGGACGGTCATGACCGTCCTCGGGCGGAGGCCTCGAGCTCAGCCGCGCGCTTGCAGCCGCGTCGCCACCTGCACCACGCCTTGCGCCGCAGCGCTGCCGGGGTGCAGCTCGAGCAGGAGCTGGCGCTTTTGCACCGCCTCGCGCACGCTGCTGTCGAGCGGGATGTCGCCCAGGAAGGAAAGCTTGGGCGAGGTGCCGTTGGGGCCCTGCACAAAGCGCTCGACCACCTGCTGGAGCTGGTTGCAGATGGTGCGGCCGTCGCCGGAGCGGGTCACCTGGTTGACCACCAGGTGCAGCTGTTCGCGCCCCTGCTGGGCCGACAGCACCTTGATGGTGGCGTAGGCGTCGGTCATGGAGGTCGGCTCAGGCGTGGCGACCACGATGACCTCGTGGGCCATGGAGACCGCGTACAGCACGACATCGGAGATGCCGGCGCCGGTGTCGATCAGCACCACGTCAAAACGAGGCTTGACCGCCTCGAAGATGCGCATGAGCTGGTCGCGCACCTCGGGCGTCAGGCGTGAATATTCCACGAGGCCGGAGCCGGCCAGCAGCACATGGAAACCGCCGGGCGCAGGCAGGATGGCCTCTTCGAGCTCGGCCTTGCCCGTGAACACGTCGTGCAACGTGATCTTGGGGTACAGGTTGAGCACCACGTCGAGGTTCGCCAGGCCCAGGTCGGCGTCCAGCACCAGCACCTTCATGCCCTGCCGGCTCAAGGCGGCGGCCAGGTTGGCGCTGAAGAAGGTCTTGCCCACGCCGCCCTTGCCGCTGGTGATGGCCACCGTGCGGGCAAGGCGAGTCGTCGTCGCACTGGGGGTGGTTTCGGGGGCGGTCATGAGCTCCATCATTCCGGTGTTTTCGGCAGGTCGAGCGCCATTCCTGAGGCCTCATTGGCGTCAGGCGAAGTCAGACCGGCAAAGAGCATGCCTTTTTCCTCGGCGCTGACCACCGTCAGGGGCGGCATGTCGAGGCAGGTTCGGTTGCGGCCCTCGGCCTTGGCGCGGTAGAGCTGCTGATCGGCGCGCTCGGACCACAGGCTGGCCGAAGAGCGAACCCAGGGCGGCGCAAACGCCCCACCGATGCTGACCGTCACGTGCAGGGCCTGGCCACCGATGATGACCGAGGGGCGCATGGCCACCTTCTGGCGGATGCGCTCGGCGACGGTCTGGCCAAAAGCGGGGGGGCAGTTGGGCAGGATGATGGCGAATTCTTCGCCCCCCACGCGGGCCACCAGGTCCATGGGGCGAACGCAGTCCTGCAGGCAGTCGGCCACCGTCTGGATGACGACGTCACCCGCCGCATGGCCGTGGGTGTCGTTGACCTTCTTGAAGTGATCGATGTCGGCCAGCAACAGCAAGGCCGGCTCGCCGATGCGGGCGACGCGGTCGACCTCGCGGGCGATGGCGGCCTCGAACTGGCGGCGGTTGCTCAAGCCCGTGAGGGCATCGCGGCTGGAGACCTCGCAGAGGCCATCGATGACCGCCTGCAACCAGGCCGTTGACCCTGGCAACAAACCGGAGGGCGGCTGCCAGCCCGCCTGGGCCAGCAGGCTCAGGGCGGTCTCGAGGCGCAGGTCGGACGGTGCTTCAGCAGGGCCGGCTGCCACGCCCGTGGCGGCGAGGTCGATGAGGGCGATGGTGGTTCTCCAGGGAACAACGGGGGAACGCCGTCCAGTCTAGCAGCGGGCCACGGTGCCAAAGCCCGATGAAAGCCGGCTTTGTGCCACATATCTCGCGGTGCGCCCGCCCCTGGCGCGGCAAGCTCAAGGTTCCTTCAGTGCTGTCCGATAAGCAGGAATGAGCCAACTTCGGCTCGCGACCTCTTGAAGCCACGATGATCTCCACCGCCGAAGCCCCGAGCATGCCTGTGGACCGAGAGTTCACTTTCACCACGCGCGATTTCGCTCGCGTGCGCACGCTGATTTACGACCGCGCGGGCATCAGCCTGCACGACGGCAAGCAGGCCATGGTCTACAGCCGCCTGTCGCGCCGCCTGCGCGACACCGGTTACTCGTCCTTCGAGTCCTACCTGCAGTGGCTGGAGCAGAGCCCGAGTCAGCCGGAATGGCAGGAATTCGTGAACTGCCTCACGACCAACCTGACTTCGTTCTTCCGCGAGGAACACCATTTCCACATGCTGACCGAGTGGCTCAAGGCGCGTGGCAGCAAGCCCACCCGCATCTGGTGCTGCGCGGCCTCAACGGGCGAAGAACCCTACTCCCTGGCCATGACCGTGGCCGAAACGCTGGGGCTGCACGCGCCCGTGAAGATCCTGTGCAGCGACATCGACACCAACGTGCTGACGACCGCGTCACGGGGCGTGTACGACGCCGGCTCGCGCGGCCTGTCGCCTCAGCGCCTGCGCAGCCACTTCCTCAAGGGCAAGGGGGCGCACGAAGGCAGCATCCGCATCAAGCCTGAGCTGGCGCGTTTCATCGAATTCCGCCCCTTCAACCTGATGCAGCCGAGCTGGCAATTGGGCGAGCCCTTCGACGTCGTGTTCTGCCGCAACGTGATGATCTATTTCGATGGCCCGACGCAACGCAAGGTGCTCGAGCGCATCCACGCCGTGATGAAGCCCGGCGGCATGCTGTACGTGGGCCACTCCGAAAACTTCACCGAGTCGAAGGACCTCTTCCTCCTGCGAGGCAAGACGGTCTACGACCGGGTTTGACAAGCATCGCCAGCCAGGACATCCAGATGATCAGCACCCCGTCCGTTGGCGCCTCGCGCGCAGGATCTTCTCCCCCACCCGCCATGGGTTTGCAGGCCAACCGAACAGAGCGCCTGACACGCCTGAAGTCGCGCATCGCCAAGCCGGGCGAGGCGTCCTTCTTTTTCTACGACGCGCACTTCCAATCCGAGGCCGTGAAGGTGCTGCCAGGTGAGTACTTCGTGTTCAACGAGGACGTGCTCATCATGACCACGCTGGGCTCGTGCATCGCCGTGTGCCTGTGGGACCGCCAGGCCAAGGTGGGCGGCATGAACCACTTCATGCTGCCCGACAACGGCGGCGGCGCCAGCGATTCGGGCCGCTATGGCTCGTTCGCCATGGAACTGCTGATCAACGAAATGCTCAAGCTCGGCGCATCGCGGCTGACGCTGGAGGCCAAGGTGTTTGGCGGTGGCGCGGTGATCAGCGGCATGAACACCATCAACGTCGGCGAGCGCAACACCGCCTTCGTGATGGACTACCTCAAGACCGAACGCATCCCCGTCGTGTCCAAGGACGTGCTGGAGATCTACCCACGCAAGGTCTGCTTCCTGCCGCACAGCGGCAAAGCCATGGTCAAGCGCCTGGCTCCCACCAACCCGGACGCGATCGTCCAGCAGGAACGCGCCGCCGCTCAGAAGGTCGTGCCGGTTGCGTCCAGCGGCGGCTCGATCGACCTGTTCTGAGACACGGAGACAAGAAAAATGCCCAAAACACGTGTGGTGGTGGTGGACGATTCCGCCCTGGTGCGCAGCATGCTCACCGAGATCATCAACCGGCAGCCCGACATGGAGTGCATCGGCGCCGCAGCCGACCCCCTGGTGGCACGCGAGATGATCCGCAACCTCAACCCCGACGTCATCACGCTGGACGTGGAGATGCCGCGCATGGACGGCATCGACTTCCTGTCCAAGCTGATGCGCCTGCGCCCGATGCCGGTGGTGATGGTCTCGACGCTGACCGAACGCGGCGCCGAGGTCACGCTCAAGGCGCTGGAGCTCGGCGCCATCGATTTCGTGGCCAAGCCCAAGATCGGCGTGGCCGATGGCCTGCGCCAGCTGTCGGACGACATCACCGACAAGATCCGCGTGGCGTCGAAGGCGCGCATCCATCGCCTGGCTCCGGCGCCAGGGGCCAGCGCCCCTGCGGCCCCGGGCACGCGCACGCCGGGCTCGCCCGCGGCCGCCAGCGCGCCCAAGCCCGCTGCGGCCACACCTTCGCTGGGCCGACTGTCCACCGAAAAACTCATCTTCATTGGCGCCTCCACCGGCGGCACCGAAGCCACCAAAGAGGTGCTCATCGGCTTGCCCGCAGACGCCCCCGCCGTGGTCATCACCCAGCACATGCCGCCGGGCTTCACCAAGAACTACGCCGCGCGGCTGGACGGCTTGTGCAAGATCAGCGTCAAGGAAGCCAGCGACGGCGAGCGCATCCTGCCTGGGCACGCCTACATCGCGCCGGGCGGCATGCACCTGAGCGTCGAGCGCTCGGGCGCCAACTACATCGCGCGCGTGCAGGACGGTGACCCGGTCAACCGACACAAGCCCAGCGTCGAGGTGCTGTTCAAGTCGGCCGCCCGCGTGGTGGGGCCCAACGCCATCGGCATCATGCTCACGGGCATGGGCGCCGACGGTGCCAAGGCCATGCGCGAGATGAAGGACGCCGGCGCCTACTGCGTGGCCCAGGACGAGGCCAGCTGCGTGGTCTTCGGCATGCCCCGCGAGGCCATCAACGCTGGCGCCGTGCAGGAGGTGTTGCCCCTGGGCAAGATCTCGAGCCACGTGCTCGACCACTTGCGCGCCACCGTGGGCCAGGCACTCAGCCGGGTCTGAGGCGTCGCCAGCGTCTGCCAAAGCCCGTCAGGGCCGACCGACAAACAGCATCACCGTTGGGCCGATGCGCGGGCTGTGCAGCAGCGCCGCGTAGATCGGCCCGATCGCCGTGTCGGCCCCCAGGTACAGGCTCATGCCCTGTCGGTGCACGCCCGATTTGTACGCATCGCGGCGGTCCCAAGCTCGGCCACTCTCGAGGCTCACGCCCATGAAGGTGCCACTGGTCAGCGGCGAGGGCACGAGCTTGAACTGGTAGCCGATGCGCGCCAGCGCCACCTGCTGGCCGCTGACCTGGAAGGGTCCGTAGCCCGAGAGCTGCTGAAAGCCCCCCAATCCATTGCGCGGAACCAGCGACTCAACGCCATCGGACAGGTTGAAGCGGCCCAGGGCGCTGAACGTGTGCACGCCCCATGACGTCGCCCACTGGCCCTGCAGGTCCACCCGGCGGATGAATCCGTCCTGGAACTGCGGGTCGCGGCTTTCTCGGTGTCCCTGCATCCACTGCCCTTCAACGCGCCAGCCCCGCATCGGGAAGAAGGCGTGGTCGAGCTGGTCGAAGATCACCTTCAGGCGCAGGCCGCGCTCGTACCAGCGCTCCGTTTGCGTGGGGCGCACCCCGCGCAACGACTCCAGGCGGCTGCTCACCAGCGTGGGGTCGTCGTGCCAGGCCTCATCGACCACGCCAAAGCGGATTTCGCCCAGCTCGCGCCAGTTCATGCCCAGGTCCAGGTTGGCGCCGATGATGCGGCGGTTGACCGTGGCGTCGGGGTTCTCTTCGGGCACGAGGTGGTAGTCGAGCTGGTGGCGCTCCACCCTGCCCTGCACCGCCACGAAGCCCTCCAGGCCATCGGGCAGGCGCAGGTTCATGGGCCGGTACCACTCCGAGCGGATGGCCGGGCTGGTGCCGATGCGCACGAAGTTGCGCCACTCGCTGCCCGAAGCATCGAGCCAGTGGCGGTTGTGCACCAGCTTGAGGTTGAAGATGCTGCGGCCGCGGTTGTCTGCGCTGAAGTCCATGCCCACCTGCAGGTAGTTGGGGCCCCAGGGCTTGTCCTGCAGATCGAAGACCAGGCCGCGCTCGCCATCGGGTGTGCGCACCAGGCGGTAGTCGGTGCGCAGGTAGTCGCCCGAGGCCGCCAGGCTGATGAGGTCGCGCTCGGCGTGGGCCACGCTGAAGTCCTCGCCAGGCTGCGACTTCAGCAGGTCCGGTCGGTTCTCGGGGTGGGTGATGTCCGAGCCCTCGAAGCGCACGAAATCCAGCTTGGTCGATTGCAGGCCTTTCTGACGCCGCTGGGCCTGCCAGCGCGCATAGGCCTCGGGTGAGAGCTTGAGGTCCTGCATGCGCAGCACCAGGGCCTCGGCCTGCAGCTCACCCAGTCGCATCAGGTCGATGGCGCGATCGAAGTCGCCCGAGGTCAGCCCCTCCAGGGTCGGTGCGATCAGCACGTCCTGCGGCCCCAGCGACTGCAGGCTGCGCTGCACGTTCTGCTCCGTCAGGATGTTGATCATCTGGGCCGTCACGCCCATGATCGAAGCCAGGGTGTCGCGGCCGGACAGCGGCGTGCCGATGTTGACGGCGATGACGCGCTCGGCCCCCATCTTGCGCACCACATCGACCGGCAGGTTGTTGACCAGGCCGCCGTCGCCCAGGATGCGGCCGTCGACCTCGGTGGGCGCGAACACGCCCGGCACCGACATGCTGCTGCGCAACGCGCGGGCCAGGTCCCCCGACTCCATCACCACGGCCTGGCCGGTTTCCATGTCGGTGGCGATGGCCCGAAAAGGCGTGGGCAGGTCGTCGAAGTCCTGCACCTGGGTGGCGCCCAGGGTCATGCGGCGCAGGTGCGACTCCAGCACCCGGCTGGAAACGGCGCCCAGCGGCGCGGTCAGGCCGTCCGAGCGGATGCCGAACTCCAGCAGCGGCGAGACCTCGAAGTCCTGCTCCTTGCGGCGCTGAGAGAGGTCTTGGCGGTTGACGCGCAAAGCGAACGCGCCGATCCAGTCCAGGCGCTTGACCTCTTCTTCGATCTGGGTGGCGGTCAGGCCTGTGGCGTAGAGACCGCCCACGATGGCGCCCATGGAGGTGCCGGCGATGAGGTCGACCGGGATGCGCTCTCGCTCAAGCACCTTGAGCACCCCGACGTGGGCCAGGCCGCGCGCGCCGCCGCCGGACAACACCAGGCCGACGCGGGCGCGGGTGGCATCCCGCAGGAGCGCATCCTCGGTGTAGGGGGCCGAGGCAGTCGCGAGGGCCTTTGCCTGAGCGTTTGTCGGCGCCGTTGCCTGGGCCCACGCCACCTGCGCGGCGAACGCCAACGCCAGGCTGCCAAACAAGGTGCATGGACGAAGCAGGCGAGCGGACGAGACAGGGTGTTTCATCGGGGCAATGACGAGCGTTGCAAACGATTGTGCCGCATCAAATCCGGCGAATGCGTTGGCGCGCGCCCGTTTGGGACTTGATCTGCATCAGGGCGCAAAAGGTCGAACAGGCGTCAGATGGAGCCTGTCAGAAACGCCCCGCAGAGGAGAAAACACCATGCAAGCCTGGATCGACTTCTTGACCACCGACTACGGCATCCTGAGCCTGCTGTCCATCGCCGCGATGCTGTGCGGCCTGGGCTACTTCCTGTATTACGTCAGCAAGCACGTCAAGGAAGACACCGAGCGCCACGACAAGCTGCTGCGCGAAGCCGGCAAGCTCTGAGCGCGCTGCGGTCGGCCCTGCCCTGCCGGGGCACGGTCGAGGCACGGGCGCCCCAAAAGAAAAAGGCCGCTTTCCAGCGGCCTTTGTGCTTTGCAGCAGGGCAGGCGCCTCACCGAAGCGAGGCACCTGGCTCAGGCAATTACATGCCCATGCCACCCATGCCGCCCATGCCACCCATGTCGGGCATGCCACCAGCGGGGGCATCGTCCTTCGGTGCTTCGGCGACCATGCACTCGGTCGTCAGCATCAGCGAAGCCACGGAAGCGGCGTTCTGCAGGGCGGTGCGGGTCACCTTGGTCGGGTCCAGGATGCCCATTTCGATCATGTCGCCGTAGGTGTCGTTGGCGGCGTTGAAACCGAAGTTGCCAGCGCCTTCCAGGACCTTGTTGATCACGACCGAAGGCTCGCCACCGGCGTTGCCCACGATTTCGCGCAGGGGGGCTTCGATGGCCTTGAGGATCAGCTTGATGCCGGCGTCCTGGTCAGCGTTGTCACCCTTGATGGCGCCAGCAGCTTGGCGGGCGCGCAGCAGGGCCACGCCACCACCAGCCACGATGCCTTCTTCCACGGCAGCGCGGGTGGCATGCAGGGCGTCTTCCACGCGGGCCTTCTTTTCCTTCATCTCGACTTCGGTGGCGGCACCGACCTTGATGACGGCCACACCGCCGGCCAGCTTGGCCACGCGCTCTTGCATCTTTTCGCGGTCGTAGTCGCTGGTGGCTTCTTCGATCAGGATGCGGATCTGCTTGACGCGGGCTTCGATGTCGGCAGCTTCACCAGCGCCATCGATGATGGTGGTGTTTTCCTTGCCCACTTCGACGCGCTTGGCTTGGCCCAGGTCAGCCAGGGTGACCTTGTCCAGGGCCATGCCGACTTCTTCGGCGATGACCTTGCCGCCGGTCAGGATGGCGATGTCTTCCAGCATGGCCTTGCGGCGGTCACCGAAGCCAGGGGCCTTGACAGCCACGACCTTGAGGATGCCGCGGATGGTGTTGACCACCAGGGTGGCCAGGGCTTCACCGTCGACTTCTTCGGCGATGATCAGCAGCGGACGACCGGCCTTGGCGACTTGCTCCAGCGTGGGCAGCAGGTCACGGATGTTGCTGATCTTCTTGTCGAACAGCAGCACGAAGGGGTTGTCGAGGATGGCGGCCTGCTTCTCAGGGTTGTTGATGAAGTAGGGCGACAGGTAGCCGCGGTCGAACTGCATGCCTTCGACGACGTCGAGTTCGTTTTGCAGCGACTTGCCGTCTTCAACGGTGATGACGCCTTCCTTGCCGACCTTGTCCATCGCTTCAGCGATGATGCCGCCGACGTCGGAGTCGCTGTTGGCCGAGATGGTGCCGACTTGAGCGATTTCCTTGGAGGTGGTGGTGGCCTTCGAGGCCTTCTTCAGCTCGACGACCAGGGCGGCAACCGCTTTGTCGATGCCGCGCTTCAGGTCCATCGGGTTCATGCCGGCGGCCACGTACTTCATGCCTTCGCGCACGATGGCCTGGGCCAGCACGGTGGCGGTGGTGGTGCCGTCGCCAGCGTTGTCAGAGGTCTTGGAAGCGACTTCCTTGACCATCTGGGCGCCCATGTTCATGAGCTTGTCTTTGAGCTCGATTTCCTTGGCCACGGACACACCGTCCTTGGTCACGGTGGGGGCGCCGAAGGAGCGCTCGAGCACCACGTTGCGGCCCTTGGGGCCCAGGGTGGTCTTGACTGCGTTGGCCAGGATGTTCACGCCTTCGACCATGCGGGCGCGGGCGTCAGAACCGAAGACGACGTCTTTAGCTGCCATGTTTGTTCTCCGAAGAATTCAGTGTGTAGGGGGGCTTACTTGGCGATGACGGCGAAGAGGTCTTCTTCGCGCATGACCAGCAGCTCGTCGCCATCGACCTTGACGGTCTGGCCGGAGTACTTGCCGAACAGGACGCGGTCGCCGACGGCGACGTTCAGGGCCACGAAGTCGCCCTTGTCGTTGCGCTTGCCGGGGCCGACGGCCAGGACTTCACCTTGGTCGGGCTTCTCGGTGGCGGCGTCGGGGATGAAGATGCCGGAGGCCGTCTTGGTTTCGCTTTCGAGGCGCTTGACGATCACGCGATCGTGCAGAGGACGCAGTTTCATGGGTTCTCCTGTCTGAAAGACAACTTGTGGGTTGGCAAGCGCTTTCGTGTGAGCAAACACTCACATCGAAGCTGATTTTTGGGGTCTCGTCCACCTCGAAAGTCGGCTGCTGGAGCGCACTTGCGGGGTGGTTCGGCAGGCATGTTAGCACTCACCGATCTCGAGTGCTAATGATTATATGGACATGCCTCGCGGTTTCAAGGGGGCGTCGATGCCTTCATTTCACCGCCGAATTCCCACCATCTGCAAACAGCGCGGCTCCGGCCACGAAACTCGCCATCGAGCTGACCAGGAAAAGCGCGGCAGCGGCGATCTCTTCAGGGCGGGCGATGCGCCTGAGCGGTCCGATCGGCCCGAGCACGCCAGCGTTGTTGATGGCGATGTCGAAGCCGCCAAACCCCTGCACCGCTGCATCGACCAGTCGCCGGGAGGCCCCCGTCACGATGGCCACCTTGCCGGTCAAATCGGTTTTGTCCATGTTCACCCTTTCAACGGTTGATGGCGGCAATCTAGGCAGCAGGCGGCAGGTGGACACCCTGTTTCTTGCCTTGTGCGAGATCGGCCACATGAAAGCGGGGCCAAGCAAGAAACGGATCGCCAGACCGGGGCGCCGCGGTTTAAAAAGGGCCCCAAGCCGACCCCGCACCAGGATCGATCGGCGTGTTGAAAAACGTTTCCAGAACCGATGTCCCAGTCTCGCCGCCCCCCTCCCCCCTCGACGGCCAATCACGCCCCGCAGAGCGCCCACCGGAGCTCGGCGGCCATCGCCCAGGCCTGCCGCCTGATCGAAGCCTCGGCGCAGCCGCCCTCTCTGCCAGAGCTGGCGGCGGCCGTCGGACTGAGCCCTTCGCATTTCCACCGGCAGTTCAAGGCCGTCACGGGGCTGACGCCCAAGGCCTACGCCATGGGCCACCGCGAGCGTGCCTTGCGCCAGTCGCTGGCAGAGCCCGGCAGCACGATCACCCAGGCGATCTACGGCGCCGGCTACAACTCGAACAGCCGCTTTTATGAGAAGTCGGCCAAGACGCTGGGCATGACGGCCAGCAACTACCGCCGAGGCGGCCAGGGCGAGGCCATCGATTTCGCCGTGGCGGCCTGCAGCCTGGGCGCCATCCTGGTGGCCTGCAGCGCCAAAGGCGTGTGCGCGGTGTTGCTGGGCGACGACCCCGACGCGCTCACACGCGAGCTGCAGGACCGCTTCCCGCGCGCCAGCCTGCGCGGCGATGACCCCAGCTTCGCCAAACAGGTCGCGTTGGTCGTGGGCTTCGTCGAAGCGCCTCGCATCGGCCTGGACCTGCCGCTGGACATCCGCGGCACGGCGTTTCAGCAACGGGTTTGGCAGGCGCTGCGCGAGGTCCCCGCCGGCCAGACCGCGAGCTACGCCGAGATCGCTCAGCGCATTGGCGCGCCCAAGGCCGTGCGGGCGGTGGCCCAGGCCTGCGCCGCCAACCTCATCGCGGTCGCGATCCCCTGTCACCGGGTGGTGCGCACCGACGGCTCGCTGTCAGGTTACCGTTGGGGCGTGGCGCGCAAGCAGGCCCTGCTCCTGATGGAGGGCGGCGGGCCCGAGGAGCAGGATCGTCCGGGGGCATCTCGGGCAAAGGACAGCGGCTATCGCGGTGATTGAAATCCTTGGTTTGCCGTCCAGGGTGCACCTGCCTAGACTCAGCTCCTGAATCCAGGCCCCTCACAGGAGAAGAACATGACCCAAGAAGCCAAGTGCCCTTTCTCTGGCGCCCACAAGCCCGCCACCCAGGCCGTTCGCGGCAACCGCGACTGGTGGCCCAACCAGCTCAACCTGGCCATCCTGCACCAGCAAGGTCCCCAGTCCAACCCGCTGGGCGAGGACTTCGATTACTCCGAGGCTTTCAAAAAGCTTGACCTGGACGCCGTGGTGGCCGACCTCAAGGCCCTGATGACCGACTCGCAGGACTGGTGGCCCGCCGACTGGGGTCACTATGGCGGCCTGTTCATCCGCATGGCCTGGCACGCCGCCGGCACCTACCGCATCCAGGACGGACGCGGCGGCGCGGGCACCGGCAACCAGCGTTTCGCACCCCTCAACAGCTGGCCCGACAACGGCAACCTCGACAAGGCCCGCCGCCTGCTGTGGCCCATCAAGCAGAAATACGGCCGCAACCTGTCCTGGGCCGACCTGTTCATCCTGACCGGCAACGTGGCCCTGGAATCCATGGGCTTCAAGACCTTCGGCTTCGCCGGTGGCCGCCCCGACATCTGGGAGCCCGAGATCGACATCGACTGGGGCCCCGAAGCCAAGTGGCTGGCCAGCAGCAAGGAGGCCAACAGCCGCTACTCGGGTGAGCGCGATCTGGCCAACCCGCTGGCCGCCGTGCAGATGGGCCTGATCTACGTGAACCCGGAAGGACCGGACGGCAACCCCGACCCGGTGGCCTCTGGCCGCGACGTGCGCGAGACCTTCGCCCGCATGGCCATGAACGACGAAGAAACCGTGGCCCTGGTGGCCGGCGGCCACACCTTCGGCAAGGCCCACGGTGCGGGCGACCCGGCCCTGGTCGGCCCCGAACCCGAAGCCGCTCCCATCGAAGCCATGGGCCTGGGCTGGATCAACCAGCTGGGCTCGGGCAAGGGCGTGCACACCACCACCAGCGGCATCGAAGGCGCCTGGAAGCCCAACCCCACGACCTGGGACAACGGCTACTTCGACATGCTGTTCGGCTACGAGTGGGAGCTGACCAAGAGCCCGGCCGGCGCGCACCAGTGGGTGGCGAAAAACGTCAAGCCCGAGCACATGATCCCCGACGCGCATGACCCGTCCAAAAAGCATGCGCCGATGATGACCACGGCCGACCTGTCGCTGCGGTTCGATCCGGCCTACGAAAAGATCTCGCGGCGCTTCCACCAGAACCCGGCCGAGTTCGCCGACGCCTTCGCGCGCGCCTGGTTCAAGCTGACCCACCGCGACATGGGCCCGCGCGCCCGCTACCTGGGCAAGTTGGTGCCCCAGGAAGAGCTGATCTGGCAAGACCCCATCCCCGCCGTCAACCACAAACTGGTCGACAGCGCCGACATCGCCAAGCTCAAGGCCGATGTGCTGGCTTCGGGCCTGAGCACGGCCGAGCTGGTGGGCACCGCCTGGGCCTCGGCCTCGACCTTCCGTGGCAGCGACAAGCGCGGTGGGGCCAACGGTGCGCGCATCCGACTGGCGCCGCAGAAAGACTGGGAAGCCAACCAGCCGGCCCAGCTCGCCAAGGTGCTGGCCAAGCTCGAAGCCATCCAGCAGGCCTTCAACGCCCAGGGGGGCGGTGGCAAGCAGGTGTCGCTGGCCGACCTGATCGTGTTGGCCGGCAACGCCGCCGTCGAGGCCGCCGCCAAGCAGGCGGGCCACGCCGTGCACGTGCCCTTCACGCCGGGCCGCATGGATGCCTCGCAAGCGCAAACCGACGTCGAGTCCTTCGCCGTTCTGGAGCCTCGCGCCGATGGCTTTCGCAACTTCGCCAAGAAGGGCTGGGAAGGCGCGGCCGCCGAGCTGCTGATCGACAAGGCCCAGTTGCTGACGCTGAGCGCGCCCGAAATGACGGTGCTCGTCGGCGGCCTGCGCGCCCTGGGCGCCAACACAGGCGGCGCCAAGCACGGCGTTTTCACGCAACGCCCAGGAACACTCAGCAACGACTTTTTCGTCAACGTGCTGGACATGGGCACGACCTGGCAGCGCTCAGGCACCGACGCGAGCGTGCTCGAAGGGCGCGACCGCAAAACGGGAGCGGTGAAGTGGACGGCCACGGTGGTCGACCTGGTCTTCGGTTCGAACTCGCAACTGCGGGCGCTCGCCGAGGTCTACGCCAGCGGCGACGCGCAGGTCAAGTTCATCGATGACTTCGTGGCCGCCTGGGTCAAAGTGATGAACCTGGATCGTTTCGACGCAGCCTGACCTCAGGCTCGGCACGGCGCCCCCCGGAGCGCGGGAGGGCTGCCGTGCGTCCTGATACACAGGGGTGGATTTTTGGTGCAGTATCGGCAGCCTCTTGCCAGCCTGCACCCATGTCCCAGCCTCAGACACCCAACATCTTCAGCCGCCCCCTGACGCCTCCACCCGTCAACCTGGAGCTGGAGCAAAAGCTCATCCTGTCCTTGTTCCAGCAGGGTCGCATGCCCGAGGCAGAGCGCGCCGCGCGGT
Organism: Comamonadaceae bacterium 2PF; assembly: GCA_005502875.1. Classification (GTDB taxonomy): domain Bacteria; phylum Pseudomonadota; class Gammaproteobacteria; order Burkholderiales; family Burkholderiaceae_C; genus Aquabacterium. The sequence continues at coordinate 14,451 of SCMV01000068.1, forward strand.
CGCTCTCCGAGCGCGCCCCCAAGCACGGTTTCGCCTGGAAGGCCCTGGGCCTGATCCTCAGTCGGCAAGGCCGCAAGGAGGAGGCGCTGCAGCCGATGCAGCAGGCCTGCAAGCTGATGCCCCAAGACGCCGAGGCCTTCAACAACCTGGGTGCCCTCTTTGAAGAATTCCATCGCCTGGACCTGGCGCAGTCTTGCTACCAGCATGCCAGCGAAGTCAACGCCAGCTTCGAAGCGGCGCTGGACAACCTGATCCGCCTGGTCGAAAAACAGGACCGCCCGCAGGAGTTGCTGCCCCTGCTCAAGCGCAAGCTCAAGGCCGCGCCCAACGACGACTATGTGCGGCACCAGGTCGACATGCTCGAGAGCAACCAGACGGATGCGGCGCCCAGCGCCTACGTCGTGCGCCTGTTCGACCACTACGCCGAACAGTTCGACCACCACCTCCAGCATGAACTGGGCTACCGCGCGCCCGCAGACATCGTCAAACTGCTGGAACAGCACGCCCCTGAGCAGCACGCCTGGCGCGTGGTCGACCTGGGTTGCGGCACGGGCCTGGTGGCCGAGGCCCTGGCTGGTCGGGCGCAATCGCTGGTGGGTGTCGACCTCTCCGAGAAGATGCTGCGCCAGGCGCACGCTCGCGGGGACTACACCCAGCTGGTTTGCGCCGACGTGCTGCAACACCTGCAACAGGCCGAAGGCGGCAGCGCCGACACCGTCATCGCGACAGACGTTTTCATTTACGTGGGCAAGATCGACGAGGTCGTGGCGCAGGCCCATCGACTGCTCAGCCCCGGTGGCTTGTTCGCGTTCACCGTGGAAGACATGGCGGCGTCGCGCCTGGCGCCAACGCCAGCCGACCTCGAACGCGGCCATCGCCTGGAGCGCTCAGGCCGTTACTCGCACGCCGAAGCCCACCTGCGCAAGCTGGCTCAACAACATGGCTTCCAGGTGCTCGCTCACGAACCCACGGTCATCCGTCGCGACAAGGACCAGCCCCTGCACGGGCACCTGGTGCTCTGGCAACGCTGAGCAGCGGCCTGCCTGCATCGCCGACTGCATGGCGCGGCCAAGCACCTGGCGCAAGTTCAAGGACGTGGGGCGATCGCCTCGTCCCAGAAGTTCAGGATCTGAACCAGGGCGGGGCGCCTGAGGCGATCGACTTCCACCAGCAGGCCATGGCGGGCCTCGGGCAGGCGCCAACCCGTGCAGCGCCCCGGGTCTGCCTCCGTTTTGCCGGCGTTGACGTTGTCGCAAAACTCCTGCTGGGCTGCGGGCTCGACCACCACGTCTTCGCCACCTTGCAGCACCAGCACGGGCACGGCAATGCGCGAGGCACCCGCACCACGCGCTTGGGCCGCCCCGGCGCAGGCCTCGTCCACCCAGCCCAGCGTGGCCCCCGCCACGCGGGCGTCGTCGTGGCCGCAGTGCTCGCCTTCACAACGTGAAGCCCGGTTGAGCCAGCGCACGTCGTGGCGCACCACGCTGTGGGTCTGCGGATGGCTCGCGCGATCGAGCATCTCGCGGTAGCGACGCCACTCCTGCTCGAACGTGCCGCCCTGCACCCGCGTGCCCGACAGCACGGGCCAGTCAAAGAAGAAAGGCATGGAGCCGGCATGGCACCAGCGCCGCAAGGCCTGGTCGCCCCATCGGCTGGAATTGGCCGGCGCCACCGTGGGCTCCATCATGGGGGTGACCAGCGCCGCCGCCCGAAAGGGCGTCTGATCACCCAGGCGTGCCAGGTGCAGGGCCGACACCGCCCCGCCCATCGAATGCGCCAGCAGCACCCAGGGCTTTGGGGCCCGCTGCGGGTCGGCGCGCGAGCGTTGCACCTCGGCGACGAAACGCTCCAGGTCAGCGACCAGGTTGTCGAAGCGATCGACATGGCCCTTGTCGCGGCCATCTTCACCCTCGATGAGCCGCGTCGAAAAACCCTGGTTGCGGTGGTCGTGAACGTAGACCGACCACCCGTTGTTGAGCAGGTCGTGGATGACCTCCTGGTAAATGACCAGGCCCTCGGTGAAGCCAGGCACGATGACCACGGCGCCCCGCTCCCGGTCTGACGGCAACACGTACGCACGGTGGTGGATGCGCACCGATCGGCCCAACCAACCCGTGGGCACACCCTCGAAGTGGTCCACCTGCACCGATGCCAGCGCCGCGTTGGCCTGCTCGATGTCTGCCCAACCCTGGCCGCCAAAGCGCGCCTCATCCACCACGGGGTGACGCGCCAGCGCCTGAGCCGATGCCTGCAAGACAGGCCAGGGCTCGGCCGCGCCCGCCAGGCCAACCAGCAGGCCCAGCACCGAGACGCTCAAACCACGTCGAATCCACGCTCTCACATCCACCCTCCAGATGAGCAGCCCCTGGCCACGATGGCGAGACAAGGGCCCCACAACACGACAACAAACCCGACAAACCCCACACGGCCGACACCGCCCACACGGCGATGCCGCCGGTCGATGAGGCGCCTTCCCCAGGAGAAACCGACGTCGGGCACACACGACGCAGACGTGGCACCGCGTTTGCAATGAAGGGCAAGACCACCGGCCCCGCCCCACCCTCAGGAAGGCTTGCCCATGAAC